>JABLXC010000020.1 GCA_013178185.1 Anaerolineae bacterium
CCATAAGCCTGCACCCAACCATCCCTGGCGTTCACCCATATCTACTCGTAACCCTACTAAAGCTGCTCCCTGAAAGGGGACATTCTAACTTTGGCAGTTTGGGTGACATTTTAACTTTGGGCTAACAGGCTGGGTTTGAGCTCCGCGTTGTATGGTTTATGAGGTATTGCTGGCGACTGACTTTTCAGGAACACTTGAGATCCAAGAAGGCTTCCCCTCAGGAAACGTTTTTAGGAGACCAGTGTTAAGAAATATGACTATTTTTAAAGATCAGTGTATACTCACTCTTGTCTTTCCCCCATTATTCCTTTAAAGAGGCCAGTTATGATTGAAATCCAAAAGCTTGATACGGAATCAAAGTCAGAAGTTAAGGAATTCATTCAATTTCATTTCGACCTGTATAAAAATTGCCCGCAATGGGTGCCTCCTTTTCGGCAAGACATCGCTTTGATGCTCAATAAGAAGAAGCACCCTTTTTATGAGCATTCGGAGGCAGATTTTTTTGTGGCCAGGCGAGACGGCAAAATTGTCGGGCGGGTCGCCGCAATGGAAAATAAACCTTTCAACCAATACCACAATACTCGCAAAATCCAATTTTATCTGTTTGACAGCATCGATGACCAGGAAACGACGAATGCGCTTTTTGACGCCGTAGCAGATTGGGGGCGGGCCAGGGGGATGACGGAAATCGTAGGCCCGAAAGGGTTCAGCGCTTTCGACGGGTATGGAATCCAGGTGGAGGGTTTCGAGCACCGGCAGATGATGACCATGATGAATTACAACTATCCTTATTACGCCAAGCTTATGGAAAACGCCGGTTTTGAAAAAGAAAATGATTTTGTTTCTTGCTATGTGCCGCGCGAGAAATTTATATTACCTGACAAGGTGGAAGAGATTGCCCGTCGGGTGCGCGAACGGGGTACGTTTGTCGTCAAGGATTTTAAAAACAAGCGAGAATTGAAGGAATGGGCAGGGAGAATCGGCGACGCCTATAACAAAACTTTTGTGAATAACTGGGAATATTACCCGCTTACGGAGCGCGAGGTAAAATTCCTGTTGGATAATTTACTTGTTCTGGCTGACCCGAAACTTATCAAGATTATCTTGTACAAGGATCAGGTGGTAGGATTTTTACTGGGGTTTCCAGATGTTTCTGCGGCGTTACAGCGCCATAACGGCAGGATTACCCCCTGGGCGATCATCGACATCCTTCTGGAAACCAAACGCACCAAGTGGATCTCTTTGAACGGTGTTGGTATCTTGCCGGAATATCATGGCAGGGGAGGCAACGCATTGCTGTACTCGGAAATGAGAAAGACCGTTTGGGACTACGGGTTCGATCATGCCGAGCAGACGCAAATGGCAGATACGGCGGTGCAGGTCAGGCAGGATATGGAAGCGCTAGGCGCAAAAATTTATAAGGTACACCGAATTTTTCACAAAAAGATTTAGATTCTCGCAACCTATTGAAATGGTGCACGCCGGGCAGCGCCCCCGGCGTTTTTTGTTAAGAGGGGTTGGATAAGGCCGAAAGCAATATAGAGACAGGTGAAAGGGATGAGCGGTACAACATATCGTTGAAAAGGAAGCGGAACGGCCACGAGCAGAGATATGAACTGCAATGCTCCCCCCGCGCAAAGCAGGGCGGCGCGGCGACGGTCTGGTCTATTTTTCATTAGAGCCTGTCTTAGGAGCAGAAGATAGCCGACAACTGTCAGCACTGCCATTAATGCCCCTCCCACGAAACCGCGCAGAAGTGTGTGGAGAGGGTTTGAAAAATACGCCTGGGTTGCCACTTGCGTATCCGATGAATAATTCTCCGCTTCGGCAATTTGGGGTGGTAGGATATAGAGATTGGCCACCAATGCAACCAAACGTTGAGCTGGGGAGTGCAAGATCTGCCCTGGCGCGGCAGAACCAAAGGTTTCGACCTGTTTTTCAACAAGTTCCTGGCGCGCCATCCAGGCAGCAGATATGGCCTTGAAAGGCTTGCTCCACAAAAAGGGGTTTAACAAAAATACGACGGCGACAAAGAGGACGGAATATTTTAGCAGGTTAACCAATCGCAATCGCCAGCGGATGAGCTTTTCCCCTGGGAATGCAAGCGCGAGGGCTCCCCAGAAAAATAGAATTAATGTAGATTGTTTCGCGTTCAGCGCTAAAGCCGTTGCGAGTGCTAGTAAATAGGGATTTGCGGGAGATCTCAGGATCAGAAATATCGTCAGTGATACGGTGAAGAGAAGGGTGCTTTCTGCCATGGCGCGCCGGGTATGAAGCAGAACCAAAGCGTTGCTGGCGAAGAGCAAAAAAGTCAACCAGCCCATCTGTTCTCCTCCAAGTGTGCGACCTGTTGCATACAACAACCAGCAAGTAAGTGGAAATAGGAATGCCGTCGCTGCTCTGGCGGTTAGCAATAAGCGCTCACTGGGCAAGGCGTTTGCGAGTTTATTTTCAGTCCAGCTTTTTGACCAGTCCCAGTCTGCTGTTGGAGCAGGCTGCGCCCCGTTAATTTTTCGCCCGATGCCGATCAGGTAGCGTGTCAGGGGGGCATCCAACAGGCGATATCGCTGCGCTGAATCCTGGGTGTTGTCTTCGCGCCAAAACAACCGAGAGGGCTGCGAGAAGAAAAGATCCAAATCGCGGCTCATATATATTTGCGTGCTCTCATCGGGATGGAAGGGCGTTGAGGATAAGGCTGAAAAGTAGGCAAGTGAAATGGCAAGTATAGCAAGACCTACAAAAAGATAGTACCCATAAAATACTCGATGTTTAATTTGCAATGATTGGCTCTCCGATGGGGTTATGTTCATAAGCCGATGTTGAATACAATATATAGAGATTCTTAAGAGCGATTATAAATTATGCGCCGAATACAAATCATCTTAATCTTGTTGTTGACTCTTTTGGTTGGTGCTGGTTTGAAGGTCTGGCTGCTTTCGCAGGAAGTCATTCCTTTTAATTCGGATGAAGCGATCGTTGCCTTGATGGCCCGCCACATTTTGGCTGGGGAAAGACCTGTGTTCTTTTATGGGCAGTCTTATATGGGTAGCCTGGATGCCTTCCTTGTTGCCCTGGGTTTTTTAATTTTTGGTTCACATGTCTGGGTTATTCGTCTTGTGCAGACGACGCTCTATCTTTCCACCATTATAGCAACAGTATTGGCCGGGCGGTTAGCGTTCAACTCCTGGAATGTGGGGTTATTTTCTGGCTTCTTCCTGGCAATTCCCACAGTGAATTTTACATTATACACAACCGCCAGCCTTGGAGGGTATGGCGAAGCGCTTTTACTGGGGAGTCTGCTTTTGTTGGTTTATTTCTGGTTGAGTGGCTTGGTTCTGGAAAAACCTGGAAGATTTTCTTTTAAGATTCTGACTGCTTTTGGTCTTTGGGGGATACTTGCCGGGATTGGATTTTGGGCAAACGGAATCACCCTGGTTTTCTCGATACCATCTGGTTTAGGGATGCTGGCCGTTCTCATCCGGTATTGGCAACTTGGCAGAGCAAAATGGATTTATATTCTCCCCATTGTTGCCATCTCAGGATTTTTTATCGGATCGATGCCCTGGTGGCTTTCCATCCTCCAAAACGGCCTTGACTTGCTAGTGAACGAATTATTCGGAGGCGCGGTGGCTGTCGAGCGGGGCACCTTTTTTTCCAGAACACTCGATCATTTGATCAATCTGATTCTCTTGGGAGGCACCGTCACTTTTGGGCTCCGCCCTCCCTGGGAAGTTCGATGGCTTGCGCTTCCCCTGCTTCCCCCGACCTTAATCTTTTGGTTCGCCGTCATCTTTTTTTGGTTCAGGGAACTGTTCCGATCTTCGGATTATCAGAAAAACCTATGGGTGCTTATGGGTGTTCCACTTTTGGTGGTATCTGGTTTTTTGTTTACCTCCTTTGGGGTGGATCCATCCGGACGGTACTTCGTCCCACTGGCTATACCGCTGGCTTTGACTGCAGCGCAATTCCTTTGGATTGAAATCGCAAGAAGATGGGCTCGCTTTGCGGCTCTGGCGATTGTGCTGGCATTCAACCTGGCCGGAACGGTTGAATGTGCTTTTCGATATCCGCCAGGATTAACAACCCAGTTCTATTCTGCAACGATTATCGACCACAGGTATGATCAAGAATTGATTCGATTCCTGGAAGCGAACGCAGAACGGCGGGGATATACGAATTATTGGGTCGCTTACCCGTTGGCGTTTTTATCCGGCGAACAGTTGATCTTTATACCGGCACTGCCTTATCACCTGGATTTAAGGTATACAGATCGGGATAACCGCTATTCGCCCTATAATGATGCAGTCAAAAATAGCCAGCGGATTGCCTATATCACCACACGCAACCCGGCGCTGGATGACTACTTGCGAGCGAAATTTGTCGAAAACGCGATCAAATGGCAAGAAGAGGTTATCGGGGATTATCGCGTCTATTATCGCCTTTCCAAAGCCATACGCCCAGAAGATATCGGTCTTGGGAATTGAGATTATCCATGAACGTACAACAAAAATCCTTTCACCCCTTACGTTCTGACGTGGGACGGTTATTCTTCGTCACGCTATTTTTACTGGTTTTTATTATGGGAGCGCGAACGCCCCTCGATACAGATGTCTGGTGGCAACTGCGGGCTGGTGAGGAGACCTGGCGGGCTGGAGCTCCTGTTTTGGTAGATCACTTTTCATTTACCCATTATGGAGGTAGATGGATCAATCATAGCTGGTTGGGGCAAGTTTTTCTGTACCTGGCTTATGCTGGGGCCGGGTATTGGGGGTTAACTTTTTTGGTCGCGCTGGCTGCGGCGGGCAGCCTGATGGTGATATTTTTGATGGGGACTTCGCCGATCCCTTTTCGTTCCTTCTTGATCATTTTTGGAGCAGTCGCATTGGCGCCAGTTTGGTCTCCAAGGCCACAAGTATTTTCATTGTTCTTTCTTGCGTTGCTTCAGATTGCACTTGAATCTTGTAAAAGGCTCGGGTGGCGGAAAATATGGTTTCTGGTTATTCTTTTTGTTCTCTGGTCTAATTTTCACGCCGGGTATTCTTTGGGTTTGATTTTTCTGGGATGTACGATTCTGGGTGAAATCCTTAACAACCTAGTTGGATTAAGAAAGGATTCGAGACCTTCTTGGATCAAGATTTTTGCCCTTTGTGGTTGGACAGCGGCATGCGGCATCGCTGTATTGCTCAATCCTAACGGTTTGGGGACCTGGACGGTGCAGTTCAACACCATCCATGTAGGAGCCTTGCAACGATTTGTTGTTGAGTGGGCATCTCCCGATTTTCATGACCTTGCCCAACAGCCTTTTTTATGGCTTTTATTCGCGACAGTATTAGTGCTGTCATTGTCTCCCGAGCGACCAGATGGAACACACGTGATTTCTATTCTTTGTTTTGCTGGATTAGCTTTGATGGCGCGGCGAAATATTGGGCCGTTTGCGCTGGTTGCAATTCCGGTTCTCGACCGATATGGCTGGTCTCTCTTAGGCTCTATGTTAGAAAGATTTAAGGGAAAGAAAATCTTGGAAAATTACGTGATCCCTGGAGGCAGTGAGCCGTTTCAAAGGAAGGCTTCGCCTGGCGTAAAATTGTTGAATCTCCTGGTGATCGCATTGTTAACCATTGCTGCAACTATTAAGGCCTATCTTGTGGCTTATCCTTCTTTTGTTGAAGCTTCCATGGCGGAACAATTTCCTGTGAAAGCGGTTCAAGTCCTCACAGAAAACTCACCTTCGGGCAATCTTCTAAACGAATATAACTGGGGTGGGTACTTAACCTGGTTTTCTAGAAAGACGCCCGTCTTTGTGGATGGAAGGACAGACCTGTTTGGCGACAAGACCATAATGGAATGGATCGATCTCATTCAAGCCAGGGGAAATTGGGAAGCGCAGCTCGATTGGTTTGAGATCGAATATGTTTTGCTGCAACCTGACCGCCCGATTCTTGATCACTTGAGAGAGAGTGGCTGGCGGTTGCTGTATGAAGACCAGGGGGCTGTCCTGTATACCAGGGATTAGTTTTTTTATTCGGCATCGTAAATTTCGGGCCGGCGGTCTTTAAAAACCGGCATCCACTGGCGCACTCGCTGGACTTCGCCCAGGTCAATTTCTGTTGTGAGGAGGCAAGCCTCCGCTTCCGAGCCCTCTGTGATCGCTTCTCCCCAGGGATTGATGACTGCACTTTTACCCCCAAATAATTCTTTGCCAATCTGGCCAACACAGTTGACAGCAGCGATGAACATCTGGTTTTCAATTGCTCTTGCTCTCAACAACGTGCTCCAATGATCAATCCGGCGCGTCGGCCATTGTGCAACGATAAGTGTTACTGGAACGCCTTCAATCCCATAGCGCCGAAACAACTCCGGAAACCGAAGATCATAGCAAATTGCCAATCCTGCGCTTCCCCAGGGAAAGCTTGCGATTTGGATGCTGTTTCCACTTTTCAACCACTGCACCTCATCCATCAGGCCGAAGAGATGGATTTTTGAATATTTTGCGGCGATGTTCCCCTGCGGATCGATCAGCAGAAAGGTGTTCAGGAAATTCCCATTCTCTTTTTCTATCCAGGATCCTCCAATCCATATGCGGGAATTTTGCGCTGCCTTCAGCAGTAGAGGCAATAGCCGTTGGTTTTCGTGGTGATATTTCTCTCGATTTTCTAAGTCATAACCGCTAGACCACAATTCTGGCAGGAGGATTAGCTGGCTGCCCTGCCCGGCGGCCTCTTTGACCAATGGCAGAATTGAAGAGAGGTTTCCCTCGACATCCCCAAGCTGGATGTTCGTTTGGGCGAGGCTTATGGTTGTTTTCATGACGGCTTGAATTATAATAGTTTTTGTCTGTTTGAAGGGGAACACAAAGCCCGAAGCGCGAGGAGAGCAATTTGAGCATGCAATGGAAGAATTTCCGGTGGATCGCGCCATTGATTCTGTTGGGCGGCGTTCTGGTCTTATTAACGTGGGGGAACTTCGTTTTTACCCGGGCTAATCCCGGCGGGAACGATTTTCTCGTCCATTGGATGGGCACCAGGATGTTTATCACCGAAGGCATCAGCCCGTACAGCGATGAGACTGCGATTGCAATTCAGGAGTTTGCCTATGGGCGGCCAGCCCGTCCTGGAGAACACGAACTTCGTGTAGCTTATCCTTTTTATTCCATCTTTGTGTTTCTCCCATTTTCTTTAATCCCCGATTATGCGTTCGCACGAGCTTTGTGGATGACGTTATTGGAAGCGGGGCTCATTGCGCTTTCATTCCTCTCTGTTCGATTGACGAACTGGCGGCCTCCATCCTGGGTCCTGGCATCTTTTTTTGTGTTTTCATTGCTCTGGTACCATGGGGCGCGACCTTTGATCAATGGGAACGTCGTCATCTTGATTGCGCTGGGGTTCGTGGGGGTTTTATTGGCGATACGGTACCGGGCAGATGAACTGGCCGGCGTTTTAATGGCACTCACGACGATAAAACCCCAATTATTGCTGATCTTTTCGATTTATCTGATTTTTGTCGCTTTGGTTCAGCGAAGGTGGAAATTCATATTTTGGTTTTTTGGGACGCTCGCATTGCTTGTATTGGTTTCGATGTTGTTGTTGCCTGATTGGATGTTGCAGAACTTGCGTGAGATTCTCCGTTATCCTGCCTATAACCCCCCAGGCACGCTTCAGGCAGCTCTAAAGGTATGGTTTCCTGTCTTCGGTGGCCGCCTTGGTTGGGGAATTACTGGCTTTTTAGGGTTATTGCTGCTGGTAGAGTGGCGGTTTTTGGGCATGACAGAGTTTCGAAGGATGCTTTGGGTTTCTTGCTTGACTTTGACGGTAAGCCAGTGGATTGGCATTCAAACCGACCCTGGTAATTTTATTATCTTGCTGCCGGCGCTGGTGTTGATCTTTGCAACGCTTTCGGAACGCTGGCGGAGGGCTGGGAATCTCATTTCTGTTGGAATCATGGCGATCCTGTTGGTGAGTTTATGGTTGTTATTCCTGTCCACAGTCGAATATGGCTATCAACCCCAACAAAGCCCAATCATGTTCTTGCCGCTTCCCGGCTTTTTGCTCGTGGGCTTCTATTGGATCCGCTGGTGGGTCATTCACCCTGGCAGCGTGTTAAATGCATGGCATTCCGACCAGGATCTGATCCTGAGGCGATGAGAAAAGAGAAAATTGGTATTTGGGGAATTTTGTTTGTCTCCCTCATTTTGAGGTGTGTAAACATCGATGCCCGCAGCATCCAGTATGACGATGCTTTCAGTATTTTTCTTGCAGAACGGTCCCTGCCTGATATCATTCGCGGCACGGCTGCTGATACCATGCCGCCCTTATTCTATTTTTTGCTTCATTTTTGGATGAGGCTTGGAGAACAGGTATGGTTTCTCCGAATGCTCAGCATCTTGTTTTCCTTGGGGAGTCTTGTTGTCTTGTATTTTTTGGTGCGGACTTTATTTGATCAACGGGCAGCTTTCTGGGCCGCCGTTCTCGCGGCAATTTCTCCCCTCCAAATTTATCATTCCCAAGATATTCGTATGTATGCTGCGCTGGCTTTTTTTCAACTGGCGCATTGGGGCTTTTTTGTTCAAATCTACCGGCATGGCAAAACGAAGCAATCCACTATTAACTGGATTACATTTGTATTTTTTGGCGTCCTTGCGATGTACACACATAACCTGGCCATATTTGGATTGTGCGTTCCGCTAGTTTACCTAATTTTCAAGAGACAATGGAAGGATGCCGGCAAAGTTTTGCTGGCAGATTTGGTCATTGGGCTGCTGGCTGCCCCATGGCTGGTGATGGTGCCTGGGCAAATTGCAAAAATCCAGGGTGCATTCTGGACGCCGAGACCAGGGTTGGTTGAACTGGTACAGGCAGGTATTTTGTTTGTGGGGACATTGCCACTTCCGGGTATCTGGCTGATCATCATTACTGTTCTCAGTTTGCAAGCGATTGTGTTCGTGCTAATCGAGACCTGGAAAAACCGCTCCAATGAAGGGGTTCGGCTGCTAACTGCCATGACCATAATCCCCCCCGCACTTTTGTTCGTTGCTTCTTATTTAATGCGGCCTGTTTTCGTGCCCAGAGGGTTTCTGGTGTCTTCTTTGGCTTTTTTGGGATTGGCCGGCGCGGCGGTTGGGAAAAAGCGCGCCGGCGGCTTTGTGCTCTTGTTCTTATTTGGTCTTGCCGCTGTAATTTCACTCCCATACCAGATCTTTTACCAGGAATTTCCGCGCTCCCCATTTCGAGAAGCGGCAAACTACCTGGCCGAGCAGACCTCGCTGGGGGACACGATCGTTCATGATAACAAATTGAGCTATTTCCCGATGCTTTTTTACCGGCGGGATTTGCCCCAAGAATTTTTGGCCGATGTGCCTGGTTCTCATAATGACACTCTGGCATATGAGACACAAAAATCACTTGGGATATTCCCACGGAGGAATTTACAAGAAGCAGTTCGCGGAAAAGATGGGGTTTTCTTTGTCGTTTTTGCCCGAACAATAGCAGAATATGAAGCATTAGGAGAAGGAACGCATCCCAACCTGAATTGGCTCAAAGAACAATATAAGTTGGCCAACATTGAAAATTTTGGAGATTTGCAAATCTATCATTTTACCCGCTGATTGATATGTCCCGACGCAGTTATTCTTTTCTTTTTATTGCCGGCATAGTCCTACACTTGTCCATCGCGTTGCTACAAACAACCCCAGGCTATATGGACGCCGATTATTACTTTGCCGGGGGGCTACAATTGGTTAACGGGGCAGGTTTTTACGAGAATTTTTTGTGGAATTACCTGGATAGCCCTACAGGAATTCCTCACCCTTCTCACACTTATTGGATGCCTTTGCCTTCCCTTCTGGCGGCTTTGGGCATGTTTTTCACCGGTGAAAAGGGGTTTGTTGCTGCCAGAGTTTTCTTTATCTTGCTAGCTGGCGGGTTACCGCTTTTAACCGCCCGCCTGGCCTTTTCACTGACTCGTAATATTTCCTATGCCTGGCTGGCTGGTATTCTGGCTCTCTTCAGTGGCTTTTATTCGTTATACTTGAGCAATACCGAAAGCTTCTCCCCTTACATGGTTCTGGGTACACTGTTCCTGATGGTCTCTGGATCCGATCACTTGCGATCAAGCCAATGGAAAAGTCTCATCCTGGGGCTGTTGGCGGGTTTCATGCATCTCGCGCGGGCGGATGGGGCATTATGGCTTTTGGCTGCGCTCGGTTTAAATGCCTGGGAACATATCCAGAGCCCGAAGAAACTTCCCGTCCGGTGGCGTGATGGATTGGTCGACATTTTTTTAACCTTATGTGCGTATTTCTGTGTGATGGGTGCCTGGTTTCTGCGCAATCTGAGCCTCTATGGTTCATTCTTTTCGCCCGCCAGCGGCAAAGCAATGTGGCTGACCCAATACAATGATACCTTTATTTATCCGGCCGACCAGTTAACCTTGGCCAGGTGGTTGCAGGTTGACCTAGGGGTTCATCTTTTAGGCCGGCTGGGCGCCTTGTGGGACAACTTTAAGACCGTTTTTGCTGTGCAGGGTGAAATATTCCTTTTCCCTTTGATACTGGCGGGATTATGGGGCCTGCGGAAAGATCGAAGGGTACGGCTTGGTGTTGTCATGTGGCTGGTTACGCTCTTTGTGATGACTTTTGTATTTCCTTATGCTGGTGGGCGAGGAGGGATGTTGCATTCCGGCGCGGCGATCCAACCGCTTATCTGGGCTGTTGCACCGCTTGGGCTGGAAAAGATTTCCGAATGGTTTGGCAGCAGGCGTGGCTGGGATGTGCCTCAGGCTATTCGAGTTTTTAGCATCGGGCTGACGCTTTTGAGCATTGGGTTAACGGTATTTCTCGTTCAAAACAGAGTGATTGGCAGCGATTACCTTAACCCCCTCTGGTCGCGGGGATATGACCGCTACCGAGCAGTTGACCAGTATTTCGATGAGATCAATGATGAGACAGAATCGATTTATATGGTCAATAACCCTCCTGGTTTTTACATTGCGACCGGACGAAGGTCTATTGTGATCCCATTCGGAAGCGTTGAAACAGTGCTTTCCGTAGCAGCGCGATACGACGCGACATTTCTAATCCTTGAGGAGGATACAACTCCACAAATGGCATCCTTCTATTCCACGCCGATCCTTTATCCGGGCTTATTTCCTCTTTATAGTGGGGATGGCTTTCGAGTTTACCGTATAACGAAGAAGCCATGATCAAGAAAAAACAGGGTGTAAAACTTCTTCTGATTTTTGTCATTGCTTGTGGCGCGATGGGGATTTATCTTCTGGCTTCTCTATTTACGGCTGGGCTGGGGTTTCCCTTAGATGACGCCTGGATCCATCAAACTTATGCGCGAAACCTGGCGCGGCTGGGCGAGTGGTCCTTTCTGCCTGGAGCACCTTCTGGTGGTTCTACTTCGCCTCTCTGGTCGGTTTTGCTCTCGATTGGTTACCTCTTTTCACACCAAGCTTTTGGATGGGCTTATGTACTAGGGGGGATGTGCCTTGCGCTCATGGGGTTTGCCGGGGAGAAAATTTTTCGGGATGCGTTTCCTGAGACGCGGTTGAAATTCCCGATTTTTGGCGTTTATCTTATTCTTGAATGGCACCTGGTTTGGGCGGCAGCCTCCGGTATGGAGACTATTTTGCTAGCTGCCCTCGTAACTGTCTTTAGCTGGACATTGTTGAAAGCGCAAAAAAACTGGTATGCACTAGGGGGATTGGTGGGGCTGGCCGTCTGGATCCGACCAGATGCGATCACACTTCTAGGCCCGGCGTTGTTTTCTGCCGTCTTAATCCCGACGTCATATCGAGACCGATTGGTAAACGCCTTTAGGATAATTGGTGTTTTCTTAGCCGCTTTTGTGCCTTATCTGGCGTTCAATCTGGCTATTTCGGGCTCTTTATGGCCCAATACATTTTACGCCAAGCAGGCAGAGTACCGGGCATTACTGGAAACGCCGTTGCTTTGGCGGTTTTTCCGGCTTGCCAGCTTGCCGTTAATTGGGAGTGGCGTATTATTATTGCCAGGAGTGATCTATTTTGCATGGTGTAGCTGGCAGAAGAGACAATGGGCGAGCCTGAGCCTGGTGATTTGGTGGTTGGGCTATACCCTGTTATTTGCCTTGCGGCTTCCATTAGCTTACCAGCACGGGAGGTATCTCATGCCCGCCATGCCAGTATATTTTTTAATTGGGTGGCTTGGATATTCTTTGCTTCTCAAAAAGTTTCGTGTGACTTCCAAAAAAGGATATATTCTAAGAAATAGCTGGACCCTGGCCCTTTGGCTTGTTCTGCTCTTTTTTTATAGTACTGGGGCTGGCGTATACGCAAATGATGTTGGGATCATCCAGACCGAAATGGTGAAAACTGCTGAATGGATCAGAGACAACACACCAGAAGACGCCTTGATTGCCGCGCATGATATTGGCGCATTAGGATATTTTGGCCAACGCGAACTAGTCGATCTGGCCGGATTGATCTCCCCAGAGGTTATTTCTTTTATCCGTAATGAAGAACAGTTGGGTGATTATCTGGATCGAGAAGGGGTGGATTACCTGGTAACTTTTCCTGGCTGGTATCCAACCCTGGTTGCGAGGGGTGAAGAGATTTACTCAAGCGACGGGAAGTTTTCCCCTTTGTCGGGAGGGGAGAATATGGCTGTTTATAAATGGTCCGGTGATTAGTGAACCAACCGTGATAACATCGTGGTATGCTATACTATTAATCATGGAAGCAAGGGGAAAACTGACAGGTGAAGTTTGTGGAGGCAGAGGAATATGGATAAACTGGAAACGGCATCTGCTGACGCCTGGAATGAATTCCAACAAGAAGTTATGGCGGAAATCAACCAGACGAAACGAGCAATGGCGGAAGTTAGGCTTATGCTGGAACAAAGCCAGGCAGAGCTTACAAAATTAACACAGAAGAACCAGGCGATTACAACTCACCTTCAGCAAGTTTTGATGCAGTTCGATTCGATTCCGAGAGCGGATATCAAAACCGCCTATCACGCTGCGATGGATGCGCAACAGCGGCTTCTTGTAATGCGCAACCAGTTAGAGAAGCTTCAGAGCGACCAAACAGGGATGCAGAAGTTATTAGCATTTCTCGAAAGGACGCAAAAAATTATGCTTGAGAATCCGGGAAATGGCATCTCTGGAAACCGGGTTCATGGCGGAACTGCTTTATTGGAAATGATGATCAATGCTCAAGAGTCAGTCCGGCAGCGTCTGTCCACGCAGATGCACGATGGCCCGGCGCAGGCTTTATCAAATTTTATGATACGAGTGGATATTGCCAGCAGACTGTTGGATATCGATATCAACAGGGCGAAGGAAGAGTTGAATAACCTCAAAGTGGAGGCGACGCATACTTTTTCGAGCATCAAGGCTTTTATTACAGAGCTGCGGCCTATGATGTTGGATGATTTGGGTTTGCTTCCCACTGTTAAGCGGTATGTGGAAAATTTTAAAGAGCAAGTGAATATGGATGTAAATCTGAATATTAAAGGCCGGGAACGCCGTTTCGAACCCTATCTTGAGATTATGATCTTTAGAGCCATTCAAGAATTGATGGGGAATGCTGCAAAGCACAATCAAGACCACCCTGTTAAGATTACTTTGAATATTTCAATCGTGATGGACGATTCGCAAATAAAAGTGGTGGTTTCTGACAATGGCATTGGTTTTAATCCTGATCTGCTGGAGAAATCTAAAGGGCTTGGTTTGAAGTTAATCCGAGAACGGGTTGAAATCTTGGGCGGTTCGATGGATATTGATGCATTTGTTGGGCAGGGATGCAAAGTAAGCTTTGCCGTCCCTTGTATGGAGGTTCACTCCCCAGGACCAATAGTATCCGAATAGGAAGAATACGGTCTCCTCTTTTGTGGAGGTTTTTATGGCAAAAAAGACAATCGCATTATTGACAGGCGGAGGCGATGTTCCGGGACTGAATCCTTGTATGAAGGCAGTTGTCATGAGCGCCCTAGAAAATGATTATCGCGTTCTTGGGATTCGACGTGGATGGGCTGGGCTATTAAATTACAACCTCAACGAGCCTTCGACTTATGACTATTACATTCGAGAGCTTCATCGTGAGGATGTCCGCACGGTCGACCGTACCGGAGGCACCTTTTTGCATACCTCGCGCACCAATCCTCAAAAAGTCAAATTGAACAATATCCCGGATTTCCTGAAGAATTCCTCCTATGGCAAGACGGTTAGTGAAGGTGTGATGGATTACACAGACTACGTAAAGAAGGTGATTGAACACCTTGGAATTGACGTCCTGGTTACAATTGGAGGAGATGACACACTGAGCTATACAGTGAGGCTTCACCATGAGGGAATCCCGGTTGTGGCTATCCCTAAGACAATGGACAACGACGTGTTTGGCACCGATTATTGCATTGGCTTTTCTACCTCGGTTACCCGGAGTGTTGATTTCATTACCGCCATGCGCACTTCGATTGGTTCCCATGAGCGGATAGGAATCGTGGAATTGTTTGGAAGGAATTCGGGCGAGACCAGCCTGATCACCGCTTACCTGGCTTATGTGGACCGCGCAATTATTACAGAAGTCCCGTTTAATATTCATAAACTTGCTGACCTTCTGATGGAAGACAAAAGAAATAATCCATCCAACTATTGTGTGATGACGATCTCTGAAGGAGCGATTATGGAGGGAGGCGATGTCATTGAAAGCGGTGAGGCAGATGCTTACGGCCACCGGAAATTAGGGGGTGTTGGCGAAGTTGTGGCTGACCAAATCAAGAAGATCACCGGGCAGGATATTATGTACCAACAACTGGCTTACCTGATGCGGTCAGGGGCGCCAGATTCGTTGGATCGCATGGTGGCGATGTCTTTTGGGCATCTTGCAATTCAATTGATCAGCCGTAGAGATACTGGAAAGATGGTCGCTCTTCATGGTGGAAAGTACACTACGGTACCTGTTGGAATGGTTTTGGCGGGTAAGAAGCGCGTCGATATACAGGCCTATTATGATATCGAGGCTTATCGTCCTAAGATACGAGATTTCATGGGTGTGCCAATGTTTTTGAGTTAATCATTCAATCTTCAGGAGGTTAAACGATGATTGTCACAACGAAACAATTGTTCGAGATTGCTTACGGGAAATATGCTATCGGTGCTTACAATATCAATAACCTTGAGCAGTTGATGGGGCTTTTTCATGGAAATGTACAGAGCAAGGCACCCTTCATTATCCAGATCAGCAAAGGAGCCAGGTCCTATACACACAAATTAATGCTGGAGACGATGATCCAAACGGCCGATAAAATATTTCCGGAGGCGATTTTTGCAGTTCACCTGGATCATGGCGATGAACAGACTTGTTATGATTGCATCGAGAGCGGCGCTTATAGTTCTGTGATGATCGATGCCAGCCATGAGGAATTTGAGAAGAATATTGAAATTACCAGGCGGGTTGTTGAGGCTGCTCATGCCAAAGGGATTTCCGTTGAAGCCGAATTAGGTCAGTTGGGCGGAGTTGAAGAACATGTAAAAGTAAGCGAAGCGGATGCCAAGCTTACCAACCCCGAACAGGCAAAGGAATTTGTTGAGAGAACCGGGGCGGATGCGCTTGCGGTGGCAATTGGCACCAGCCATGGTGCGTATAAATTCTCGGGGAGTCAGGGAATTCGCATGGATGTATTGGCGGAAATTCAGAAGCAGCTGCCGGGATTCCCGCTTGTGATGCATGGCAGCAGTTCGGTTCCACAAGAAGAGGTTGATCGCATCAATGCAGCCGGTGGAAAATTAAAAGACGCCAAGGGTGTGGATGCCAATTTGTTCAAAAAAGCGGCTGAATTGGGGGTTACAAAGGTTAATATCGACACGGATGGCCGGTTGGTTTGGACGCGCGTGCACCGTGAATACTTTCGCGATCATCCTGAAAACTTTGATTTCCGTCCGATTGGCAAAGTGTTCATGGAAGAATACGCCAAGTTTATCGGAGGGAAGAACGAGAAGCTGGGGAGCGCGGGCCAGTTGGATGCTATTCGCCAGCTCCTTGGTTAATATTTCAACGACCGTCAGGAAAACTCTGCCAGATTGTGGAATTCAGATCCTGGCAGAGTTGTAGCATTTTATGAGGTACCCGAGAGATGTCGAAAAATGACCAGGGTGTTGATTCCCATCGTTACCAGGTGATTCCTAGGACGCTTACGTTTGTCATAAAGGGCGAGGATATTCTATTGTTGAAAGGCGCTCCGCAAAAGAGACTTTGGGCTAATCTCTATAATGGTATTGGGGGGCATATCGAAAAGGGGGAAGATGTTTTGACTGCAGCCCGGCGGGAACTAAGGGAAGAAGCAGGGATTCAAGCTGCCAATTTGAGGCTGTGTGGAACCGTCTTCGTTGACGCCAGCGAAAAGGTTGGGATTGCCTTATTTGTTTTTCGGGGAGAATATGACGGCGGCGGATTTCTTCAGTCCGATGAAGGGACGCTGGAATGGGTGAATCTTGCAAAAATCCGACAATACCCACTTGTGGCAGATCTTGAAACCTTATTGCCAAAGGTATTAGAGTCAGACGGCCGGAAGCCACCTTTTGCTGCTCTCTACCAATATGATTCTGACGGTCGGATGATAATTACGTTTGGAAGTTAAGAGAAATTTAGGGAGAAGTTTGCTCGAAAAACAATAGTAAGGTACTTCCATAGCGGCGCTGGTCGAACTCGCTCAATGTTTTCCAGGGTATTTTTTCGTATTCTTTTGGATCAATCTGTACAATGACCCAGCCATCCCTGGCCAGCCAGGTGGGGTTGGATTCTAATTCGGCTAATGTTTGCTTCCACAAATTCTTATATTGCGGGGGAGCGACATAGATGTAATCGAATGTTTTGTCAGCGGGTTTCCGAAGGTAAGAAAAAGCGTCTGCCAGGAGAACCTCTGCCATGTCATTCAAGTGGGTTTGAATTAAATTGGCCTTAATTGTTTTAAAAGCGCCCTGATTATTGTCTAACAGCCGGGCAAAGGAGGCTCCTCGACTCAATGCCTCGATGCCTACGCTTCCTGTCCCGCCGAATAAATCCAAAAAACTAGCGCCGATGATATCCGCTCCGATAATGTTAAAAAGGGCTTCTTTGACGCGGTCGGTGATGGGGCGAGTTACGTTTCCAGGGACAGGATGTAACCGTATTCCGCGAGCTTTTCCCGCAATGATTCGTGGGTTGCTCAATGCGCCCAACTTTCAAGGAGGTAGGCGCATTGGCGCGCTTTCATTATGTTTCCGTAGGGAGCCGTAATTGGCAACACACAGCCAGTGCCTAAGATAAAACGTCTTCCTCCGGTCTGCTCCAGTGCATCACGCGCCTCTTTTTCAATTTCATCGGGAGTGCCGAGTACCATTGTTTCCCAACGCCGCAAGCCGCCGCAGACCACACCGCTAAATTCTAGCTGGGCATTTTTAAGATCAGGTTTTGTGTGGCGGTCGTGCCAGTTTAGAATTTGAACCGGGTAATCGCTCACCTGGTCAAACATTAGATTTTCACCGTGGATGTGGGCAACATTCAGCCACATTCGATTGATCGCTCCCAGTACTTGCAAATCATAATTCTTACCAAATTCAGAGAATTCAGATTGAGAGAGTAAATCGACACTGGCATGTTGGACAGCATAAAAAATGCCATCTATCCCGGTTTGTTCACAGGCTTCAATGAAGCGGATGGTTGTTTGCGTAATTGTTTTCAGGCCTTCGTGAAGCAGATCGGGATGCTGGCGCAAATAAGCAAGCAGGTGGGTTTTTCCAGCCAGGTTTTTTGCTTGCGCGAGGGGACTGAAAATAGTTTGAACGATAGGTGTGTGGCTGCCCAATTCTGCTTTCAGTAGTTTCAGACATTCAATCTGATCAGCGAGCGCCCCAGTTGCCGGGTTCAGGGGTTTTAGTTTCTTCCAATCCTCCTTGGTCTGAATGACCGGTTTGCCATATTCTCGTGTGCCTTCAGGGTTTCCTTGCCATGTGTCCACGCTTCCCCAGTTCTTGATGCAAAAAGATGAAGCGGGGGTCACCTTAACTAAGTCAAAATCAAAGGCGCGTTGGAAGGCAAGGGTTGCGGCGGCGAGGGTATGGGGCGTTTGGTCGTCTACAGGAAAATGTCTCCATAGCGCCACAGGCACCCGGTGCGTTGTGTTACCCGAAAGGACATTTTCTAGTATTTGGCGGTGAGATAAGGGGGAGCTCATCCTGGTGAACCTCCGGGAAATTCATTTGGGATAATTTCATCTAATGCTTTATTTAATGTTTCTTCTTTTTGGGCTTGATCGGCTTCATATTTTTCCATGAATTCTGACCGGCGGAGGCGCAAAGCTAATGGCGCCACGATTCTAAGATCAGCAAGTTTTACTGCCATCCGGCCGTCGATGGCAGCGTAGGCCCGCGCAGCTTCAAATAAGGTGATCTCTGCGCGAAGAGATTCAATTTTTAAGTGTTGGATCAATCTGATGCCTGCTCGAAGTACATCATCAGAAAGCTGAATATTCCATATCTGTTTGCGGACTTCCTGGATTTCGGTGCACATCCTTTGTGTTTCATCGGCGTATTGCTGAACAAATTTGCGGGGGTTGCTTGTGTAAGCCTGAGCAGCCTGGTAGGCTGCTATACGTTCTTCCGGGTTTACGAGGCCTTGGACAAGGACGCGCAGACCAAATCTGTCCATAATTTGTGGGCGGAGATTTCCTTCCTCTGGGTTCATCGATCCTATTAGTGTGAAACGCGCTTGATAGGTTGCCGAAACTGGCCCACGGCGAACAGAATAATATCCCATTGCTGAAGCATCGAGAATCGCATCAATAACTTCCCCGCTAAGAAGGTTGACTTCATCTATGTACAGGATGTTTTGGTTTGCCTGCGCGAGTAGGCCGCGCTTAATACGAATTTGGTTATTAAGCGCAGCTCGTTCGTCCAATCCGCCGATAACATCTTCTAACCTGGAATTGAGGGGGAGTTCTACCAGGTGGGCTTTTTCGGTGTGGGTTAACGGTTCCCCTTCGGCGTATTTTCGAGCACAATCTGGGCAGACCGCATCGATGCCGCCAATTTCTATATCCTCAGGCATGCAGCCATAAAAACAATTGCTGCGCTCTATTTGTGGCAGGAGATCCAGCAAACTACGGATGGCCGTGGTTTTCCCGGTCCCTCGCGGGCCAATCAGCAGGACCCCGCCTATCGCTGGATTTACGAGGGCCAACAGCAACGCCAATTTCATTTCGGTTTGGCCTACTAAACCGAGAAATGGGAAAGGAAGAAACTCCGCCGATCCATACTCTTCTTCGATTTGATTTTCCGGTGGAAGCCGTCCAGTGACGACATCGATTAATTCTTTGAGGGAGCCCACCTTTGTTTTGGCAGATTCAACATTTTGCAAATCTCGGTCAGAGGACGGTTCGCCGGAGACATGTGGAGTCTTCTCAGGGTTGCTCATCTCTTACTGTACTTCGTTATAAGTCCAAAAGCGGTTTGCAAAGAAATTCCAGAGCATTACGACCAGAATGGCAAAGGCAAGTGTCGTATTATGTCCAATGAATTGTGGACTGAGGAATTCGGGTGAGATGAAACGAGCGCTGAGGTCGATCAGGAAGTTTTCCAATAACGCGAATAATCCGATTCTGATGACCAACCCCAGGAAGCTGACGATTGCAAATTGAAAAAGCTGCTGTGCGAAGGATTTTTTTCTTGCGTCCGGATATGTCCAGTGGCGATTCCAGAAGAAATTGCTCAAGACTGCTGCGACAAATGAGATAGCGCTCGCCCAGACAGCCTGGATTGAGGTGATTGCAAGAAGTAAGTTGAAAATTCCAAAATCAACGACAGCGCCGATAACACCAACAATTGCAAAGCGGATAAAGCGGGTTCTTTCTTTCGGATTTGCCAGGATCATTTCAATCCCAATTTTTCGTGGAAGTAGGGAATAGTCTGCCTGATGCCTTCTTCCAATGTTATTTTGGGTTCCCATCCTAAGATTTCCTTTGCGCGAGAGATGTCAGGCCGCCTACGTTGGGGGTCGTCCCCAAGGCGTGAAGCAGGTTTGAAAATGATTTCTGACTTGTTGCAGACGATTTTATTGATTGTCTGAGCGAGTTCCAGAATGGTGATTTCATTGGGATTGCCAATGTTAACCGGATTGTGTTCATCGGACATCAACAAGCGGTAGATCCCTTCGACGAGATCACTCACATAGCAAAAACTACGGGTTTGGGATCCGTCGCCATATACGGTCATCGGATCGCAGCGCAGAGCCTGTTTGAGGAAGTTTGGGACAACGCGCCCGTCGTCAAGACGCATCCTGGGACCGTAGGTATTAAAGATGCGGGCGATGCGGGTATTGATGCCATGATAGCGGTGGTAGGACATGGTAAGCGCTTCAGCGAAACGCTTGGCTTCGTCATAAACGGAGCGGATTCCAATCGGGTCTACATGTCCCCAGTAGGTTTCTTTTTGAGGATGTTCGAGGGGATCGCCGTAGATTTCGCTGGTAGAAGCAAGGAGGTAGCGGGCGTTATGGGATCGGGCGACGCCGAGGGTATTGTGCGTACCGAGGGCACCGGCTTTCATGGTTTGGATCGGCAAATTCGTATAGCCGTAAGGGGAGGTCGGATTAGGGCTTGCTGGAGAGGCAAAATGCAAGACCGCATCGATTTTGCCTGGCACAAAAATGAAATTGGCGACATCATGACGGATGAAAAGGAAATTGGAGTTACCCGCCAAACAGGTGAGATTATCGATATTGCCGGTTATAAAATTGTCCATGCCAATTACATAGTGGCCTTCGGCAATGAATCTTTCGCATAGATGAGATCCTAGAAACCCTGCTGCGCCTGTGATAAGAATTCTCATGTTATCCTCGAGGAAAAAATATTATTTCCAATCTAAGCGAACAATCGAGCCATCGCCGGTAATTTGTTGAGCCTGCCTGGTGTGTGGGTTGACAAGCCAGAGATTGCCCTGATAGATCACCGCAATCCACGTCTCTTCACTTTCATTATTTGGCTGCCATAAGACCGTCTGTGGATCAAGACCAGGTTGTCCTTCTGGTGGGAAAATCTGCTGTTGATTAGAACCATCTCGATCCATCACGAGCAGCCGATAGCGGCTGGTTTCGCTTTGTTCTGGGAAAACAGCCTGTAAATAAGCAACTACATACTGGCGCTTAGGAAGGCGCGGCGATGGTGCAGGATAGGAGAACATTCCTGCCTGTGGAACCAGTGTGATTGGTAGGCCTTCGATAAGGTTTATGGCAATCAGGTCAAAAAATGGAGAGGTTTCATCGCTGGTCAAGCCGGCGGAGGGCGCATGGGATGTTGCATAAATCAGGCTACTGTCTTTAGACCAGCCGATTCCGGGTACCCAGGCCCAATCACTGCGCGTTTGAAGCGGTATGAGTTCCATCAACGATTGGAACTCCCCACTATCAAGGTTGACAAGGCCAACCGAATCGGGACGCGCGTAAGCCAGCTGTTCACCATCCGGAGACCATTCGAAAAACGCTCCCCACCAGCCGTAAATACCACCAGAATTCGTCCCGATTATCTCGGTTTTTTCGATAATTCCTCCTGTTTCATTGACGGTCATCACCTGTAAATCATTATTTGCTTGCCAGCCGGGTGGGGTTGAGCGAGGTTCAACGGTGGAGTAGGAAATTGTCAGGCCGCGTCCGGGAACCCAATTTGCAAAGTGGATGATATTGTCAACCCGCAGGTAGATCGGTTCTGGATCAGGGGCGGAAAGGTTGATCATCCAAAGTGAATTGATTGGTTCATTGTCGGCTTCTTTTGTGGGTTGGCGTGTGAAAAGCAACCAGTTCCCTTCTGGCGACAGGGAAAAAATTCGGCCATCCAGGTCACCCGATGTAATAATTGGGCGGCGGTCGCCAGTCGTGTTTTCCATCAGCCAAGCATTGCCAGCTGTCAGATATACAAGCCTTCCGGATATTGAAATTGCAGTGAACGGGGTTTGTACCCCCACCATTACAATTTCGGGCTTAGGTTCTTTTAGGATTTCTGATTTGAACAGCGTACGAGAAATTTCTACCTCATCTTCGTATAATTTTCTGTAAGTTATTTGTTCAACGCCGTTCACACCCGGTTGTATTAACATGGTCTGCCCTTCTGGAAGCGATTCGTTGCGCGTGGTTTGCCGCTCGAAGGGGATTGTATTTTCTTCGACTTCGAACTCTTCGCGGACACGGGTGATTTTTATTTGTGTCGGACCGTTGATTGTGGAAAAAGTGGGTGGTTCAATTTTATCCAGGTTACCAACAGTAATTCCTGCTTGCTCGATGCCTGCCTGGACGGTAATCCCAGGGACAATCACTTCGGTGATTACTTTTCCATCAACATGGATTTCTATATTGATTTTTGGTTGTGAAGCGCTATCTTGCGCGCAACCAGTATTCGCTATCAGCAATATACCGGCGATTATGATAGATTGGAAAAGGTGAGGGAAGGTTCTATTCAAAGAGATCAATTTGGAGATGATTTTTTTAAATCGTGTATAATCACTTTGGTAAATCCGGCGAGGAAGCGCATTATTGCCTTGTGCCGGTTATTGTCATCAAGCCGTCCGCAATAGCAACACTTTCAATTTTAAGTCCGCTGGTCATAGCACTGACAGATCCCTGCATGGTGGAATCAATGACCTCCGATATTTTTTCTACCAAACTTTGCGGTGCTGGAAGAGGCCCTATATCTATAGATATGAGCGTTGCGGTTAATTTGCCGTTTTGATCAACTCCAACTTGCAAAACAAGGCGGGTATTGGCCGTGATTGAGTTCATTTGAACAACCCCGAATATTTCAGCCCGTTCGTTTTGGAGTAGGATTTGAGGGTTCTGCAACAATGGCTCAGGCAGTTGGGAAAGTTGTTGTTCCAGAAGGAATGTAAGCTGTGCTTCTGTCAATGTGATGGTGATCGCGCCTGAAGGGTCAGGGTTATCCAAAACCTGGCCGAGTGCTTCTTCTAACTCACTTACAGCCTGGGTTGATACTGAAACTGTCCGGGCAGGGGTTGGTCCGCCTGCTGAAATCTGGCAAGAAATTGATACCAATATCCCGACCAGACAGACGATTAATAAGTGTTTATGGGTGTATTTCATTATTATCAAAACTCATTTAACGATTATCATAATGATCGAGAGGACAGGGCTAATTATAGCATGAGTGATCCAACCGAAAGCGCCCCAAATACCGATCTGTCTTTAGAAGCATGTGTAGAGGCTTTGTTGTTTGTAGCCTCAGGACCTGTTTCCGTTGCGCAACTTGCAGAGGTATTGGATAAGACGCCAGATGATATCGAAGCGAGCTTGAGCGCTATTGAGAGCTGGTATAAGGCCAGAGGGGGACTACGGCTGCAGCGTTTCGGCGGGCGGATTCAGCTCACCACGGCGCCTGAGCTTGCTAAAGTTATCGAGAATTTCCTGGGTTTGGAAGCAACGGCGCGTCTTAGCCGGGCTGCCCTTGAGACGCTGGCGATTATTGCTTACCGGCAACCAATTACTCGACCTGGGATCGACGCCGTGCGCGGTGTAAACAGCGACGGTGTTTTGCGAAGTCTATTGAGTAAGGGGTTGATCCAAGAAGCAGGACGCGCCGATGGGCCGGGGAGACCTATCCTTTACGTGATCACGCAAGAATTTTTACAGCACTTTGGCCTGTCTTCCTTGGGCGAGCTTCCTCCCTACGATGAGGAACAAGCAGACCTCCCTGAGAGCGGCCGGCTGCTTAAAGACTGAGCTCAATTTCTCTGAGAAAGTAGATTTTTGGACTTATGGAAGAGCGAATTCAGAAAATATTGTCTAGGGCAGGATATGGATCCAGGCGGTCATGCGAGGAATTTATAGAATCTGGCCGTGTCCTTGTCAATGGGAAGATCGCCACTCTGGGCATGAAAGCGGACCTGACGAAAGATAAAATCGTGGTTGATGGGGTTGAGCTACCCGAAGTGGATCCGAAGAAACTGTATATCGCGTTGCATAAACCTCGAGGTGTACTTTCTGATTTTGATCCGCTAGATCAGCGCCCCAGCGTGCTTGATCTTGTTCCAATGAAGGGACATTTATTTTCCGTTGGGAGATTGGATTTAGACAGCGAAGGGCTGATCTTGCTCACCAATGATGGCGAACTGGCAAATCTGCTTACGCATCCCCGGTACGGCCATGAGAAAGAATACCGGGTACTGGTGGCACGGCGACCTGATCAGGAACAACTTTCTACCTGGCGGCGGGGGATTGTCCTTGAGGATGGGCAAAAGACAAGGCCTGCCGAAGTAATCGTGGAGCGCACTTCCGGAAAAGGCGCCTGGCTGAGAATTGTGATGCGGGAGGGAAAAAAGCGCCAGATTCGCGAAGTTGGAAAGCGAATTGGTTTGCCGGTTGTCCGAATTCTCCGTGTGCGGATAGGCAGTTTGCAATTGGGGAACTTGAAACCGAAGGATTGGCGTTTGTTAACCCCTGCTGAAGTCCAGGCGCTTTACGCGCTGGTTTCCCAAAAGAAGGAGATCTCCAAAAACCGCGCAGTAAGAATTTCTAAACCTGACCCCAAGAGAGGTGAGTCGCCATATCAGCAGCCGCGAAACGAGCGGAAGAGACGGCGGAGCGCCAATTAATTTTCTGGGTAGGATTGGACCGGTTCTTTTAAAACATAGAAGGCAAGAAGGCCGCCTATTGTTACGATCAATCCACAGATGATGTAAACAGCGCGGTGGCCAACTATTTCTGCAAAGACAGAGGCAAAAGCCATCGAAAGCAGACCTGCGGCAGTGCGCAAAGCTACCTGCGCACTGCTGATGCGCCCTCTTTTTTCATCTGGGACGGCTAACTGGATCAGGGTCATCACAGCGGATTGTGCAGGAATAAAGCCAATTCCAACAATAAAAGAAAAAATGACGACATAGATAAATTTTGGGGCTAACCCAATAGCAGCAAAAGATAAACCCATGATCGCTACCCCACCGCCGGTCAGGGTGGTTTTAAGAAACTTGCGACTCAAGAATCCCAGCAGGATGCCGGCAAAAACCATGCCGGCCCCTTGTGCTGAATCTACAATCCCAAGGCCTTCAGCGCCAATCCCGAAGGTTCTTTGCAGATAGGGCACCCATACGACGTTGATGGCCCCAAAGCCAAGTTGGGTTACCCCCAGTATGATCATAACGCCAACCATCGTCTGGTTGGTAAACAGATATTGCATCCCCTCCTTCAAGTCCAACCAGATTGTGTAAAGACCTTTGCGAAGTACTGTGCTGTCAAATTTTGGAGGACGCAGCATCATAATAACCAGCGCTGCAGTTAATAAGCAGATGGAGTCGATGATAAAAGCGATGGAAGTTCCCCAATACCCAATTGCAAGGCCTGCCATGGCTGGGCCTGCCAGCAGCCCAATTGTGGTTACCAGTTGCATCAATCCATTGGCTGAAAGCAGATCGTTATCATCCTTGACGATTTGCGGCAGGATGGCGTTCATAGCAGGGTGAAAGAAACGACTTACACAGGACATTAAAAATCCGATCACATAGAAAATCCAAACCTGATCGGGAGATTGAACCAGAATGAGAAATAACACCAGTACAGCCCGGATGAGGCTTGATATCACCATGGTGTTTTTGCGGTTCCATCGATCCACAAAAACGCCCGCAACTGGCCCAAGCAACAGCATGGGAATCGCTTCGGAAATGACGGATAGCCCAACCATGAGTGTGGAACCCGTCAATTTTTCCACTGCTATCGGAATGGCTAAAAGAATAAAGTACTCGCCGATATATGAAATCAAATAACCGAACCAGAGGATCAGGAAGTTCCATTCTCTGAAGAGGCGAGTGTAAGCGAGTCTGGTAGGTGTTTCAATGTCCATGATAAAAGAAGAGCCTGATCCTAATGCGCTGGGTATGAGCGCTGAAAGGATAAAACCACAGGGGAACGGAAAGCGATCAGCGCTTATTCCTCTTGGGGTAAGGCCTTTTGAATCATTTGTGAGATTTCAGGCGAAAGGGGTTTTTCTTTGGCGCGTTTTCGGATGAAATCTTTAAGTTTTTCGATTGGCAAGGCTGGTATTGGAGCGTCTTCGCATTTTAGAACGACCTTCGGATTGGTGAAAACAAGCAGGGGTTCGGCGCCGGGTAACTCGATACCATTAATTTTTGCATTCAAATAAGCGTTTGCATCCTGCTGTACTGATCTGGCTTCGGCCTCGGGGCGGCCAAGCGACTCTTGAGCAAATACTTTCAGATAGAGGTTCCCCCCTTTTTGCTTAAAGCGCTCTTTTTTGGAATCATATAGGATAGTTCCACCCTGGTGGTAAGGGATCAAAGCCCAAATCCCAGCAGGACCTACCAGGAGATGCGGTATTTTCGTTGTGTAATGGTAAAGGGTATATTTATCGCCGATGCCTTTTAGGGCCTGGGTTAGTTTCTCATCGGGTCTGGGCGAACGTCCCCAGCGGTTGCCAAAGTAAATGCCGATCTGAGACAAGATAAAACCGGCGATCAACGCCACGAAGGACCAGTTGATATACTGCACGTTAAAGGAGGCAAATAATCCGGCTGCAAGGATGATTAAGCTGGCAATGCTAGTATACTGTCCGATTTTTTTATTTCGGTTGATCAGTTGTTCATTTAATACAATCTTCATGAGATGTTTTCTCCTGATTTAAATGATTTAAAGCAACGGATTTATGATTTGGGTAATCGTTCTTGAACCATTTGAGGAAGCGATTCAAGAATTTTATTTTGGACGGCCTGTCTGGCAAGTCGAATAGCGCTTACTAAAGCGCGACTGTCGGAACGGCCGTGCCCAATAAAGACATAACCATTTACCCCCATCAGCATAGCGGCCCCAACTTCGGCGGGATCCATTTTTTTCTTGAGGTTTGCAAAGGCTGGTTTTGCGAGGAGGTACCCTAATTTTCGTAGGGAGGATGCGCCAATTTCTTCTCGAAGAAGATCTGTAATATATTTTGCAACGGCCTCACTGGTTTTGATAAAGATGTTCCCAGTGAATCCATCAGCTACCACAACATCTGTGTAGCCATTGAAAACCTCTTTTGGCTCTACGTTTCCGATAAAATTTAGCCCACTCTTTTCAAGAACAGGGTATGCATCTCGAACAAGTTGATTCCCTTTTCCTGGTTCTTCTCCATTGGCCAACAAACCTACTCGAGGGTTGGAGATTCCCATGACTTTTTCGGCGTAAATGGATGCCATGACACCGAATTCTAATAAAAATTCTGGGCGACAATCGGCGTTCGCGCCTGTATCCATGAATGCGCAACGACCCTTTTTGGTGGGTATTGTGGTAACCATTGCTGGCCGGATAATCCCTTGCATGCGTCGCAAGACTTTGACGGCATGGAACATGGCGGCTCCGGAATTTCCGGCGGTAACAAATGCGGAAGCTTCGCCTTCGCGAACCAGTTCCAGACCGACTGCCATAGAATTTAATGGCTTATTCGATGCACTTTCTACAGCGTGGTCTGTCATTTCTACTGTGTCCGGGGCGTGTACAATCCGGACTGGGAGGTTTTTATGATTCATTGCTTTGAGCTGTGGCTCTAGCAATTCTTTATTGCCCACCAAGATTATTTCCTCACCAAAAAGTTCGGTAGCTTCCAGCGAAGCCTGAATCTCCGGTTCTGGAAAACGGTCGCTTCCCATCCCATCAAGAACTATTCTCATGGTTTCTCCTGTTCTAAGATCATCTAATGGTCACCATTTTAGCTGAGATTTCCTTGACAATCAATCAGAGCAGATTATAATAGCGAAGCACTTGCGCTGGTGCTGGAATTGGCAGACAGGCATGGTTGAGGGCCATGTGCCGCAAGGCGTGGGGGTTCAACTCCCCCCCAGCGCACCTTCCGTAGATTGTGTAACCGATGAAAGCCGGTTTTTCTCAATATATCTTTTATAAATCTCGGTCAACGATAAAATTAGCCAGGTTTTCCAGCGATCGCCTCTCCGAACAATCGGTTTGGGTTTGTAAGTAACCTAAGGCTCGCTCAGCGTATTGGCAGGCTTCTTGGTGAGCCTTTCTTATCGCTTCGCTTGTGCGAATTTGATTTACCAGATGATCGACCCTCTCAAAGTCTGGGCAGTTTCCTTGCGAAAGCTTGAGAATATCCGGCTCTTCAGGATGATCCTCAATATAATATAGGGTAGGAAGGGTGACTAGCCCCTGTCTTAAATCGTTACCAACAGGTTTGCCTATGGTCTCCTGATCTCCTGTGAAATCCAGGATGTCATCGATTATTTGAAAAGCCATCCCTATGTTATACCCAAATTTACGCATTGCATCAATTGTGGTTTCATCTGCCGGGCTGATTAGAGCTGGGGACCAGGCGGAGATCTCAAATAGCGAAGCGGTCTTCGAATAGATTCGACGGTAATAACTCTCACGATCCACCTGACACCTGGCGCTAAACAATTGCGTGATTTCTCCATTCACAATCGTGGAGAGGGTTTGGGAAAAGATTTTCATTACAGGGATGGAATCTGAATCTGCTGCGAGCTTGGCCGCTCTGGCGAAGATAAAATCACCTGTCAGGACAGTTGAGCCGGGTGACCACTGGGAGTTTAAGGTGGGCATTCCTCGCCTTAGTAGGGAGCCGTCGATCAAATCATCATGAATCAGTGTAGCAGTGTGCAATAACTCAATGGCGGCTGCAATGGTGATTAACTTCTCGTGCGGAGCGTTTAGCATTTGGCCGATCAATAACGAAATTGTCGGGCGAATTCGTTTTCCCCCGGATTTAACGATTAATTCTAACGCGGCTTGCAAGTCGCGATGTTGTTCGTGGGTTTGGGCAAGCATCAAGTCTTCAACAGCCTGGATGTCTGCTTGAACTTGAGCAAAAATGGACACAGAGGTATTCAAATTGACGATCTCCATCCAAACAGTCGATTTGCATTCAAGGTGGTGTTTTTGGCAATCTTTTCCAAGTTGGTTTGCCGCAATTTTGCCACTTTCTCTGCAATATATTTTACATGAGCCGGCTCATTCCGTTGACCCCGAAAAGGATGAGGGGTAAGGAAAGGGGCATCTGTCTCGATCAAGAGGCGATCCATAGGTACGGCTGCAGCAACAGCTCGCTGAAGCGCGGCATTTTGGTAAGTAATTGGACCACTGATGCCAATATAGAAATTTTTGAACACCACCATTTGCATTTTTTTTACATCCTCTGAAAAGGAGTGTAAGACGCCTGGTCGCCTGGCGATCAACGAATTCTTCTCTTCTAAAGATTTTTGCCACTGGTCAATCAGTTCATAGAGGTCAATGAATGCCTGCCGATTATGAACAATAATGGGGAGCTGGGCATCTGAGGCCAAATCCAATTGTTGGGAAAGGATTTCTTTCTGCAGCAATTTTGGTGCACGATCTCGATAGTAGTCCAGGCCGATTTCGCCGATCGCAACAACCTTGGGATGTTGGGTTAAGTCTCTTAAGCAATTCAGGGTATCTTTCTGCCAGGTCAGAGCATCATTTGGGTGAACCCCAACCGCGGCGTACAGGTTTGGATGTTTGTCGCATAGTTCTACAATCTGCCGGCTTCCAGCCAGATCAATCGCCGGTATTAAGATTTTTTCCAACCCTGCTGTCCAGGCTCGTTCGAGAACATCACCGAGATCATTATTGAAGGTGTTAAGGTTCAGATGGCAATGGGTATCTGTGAGAGCCAACACATTAACTTAACCCAGCGATTCGTAGTCCATCTTGCAAAATGGATTGAACGGATTCTGGGTGTGTTGTCTCACAGTACACCCGAATGATTGGCTCTGTACCAGAAAAACGAATAAGCAGCCAGCCGCCATCTTCAAGGCAAAATTTGTAGCCATCTAATGTATTAAGACCTGTAACTTTTAGCCCGCCGATCGTATCTGGGTTGGCTTCCAGGATCATTTTTTCACGGGAAGAACGGTCGCCAGTGAATTTGGTATCGATCCGGTCATAGTAATGGGGGCCTACTTTGTCAAAAAGGAGGGTGATTAATTCCGAAGGTTTTCTTTTTAGTTTTACTATCATATCGAGGATATATAATCCGGCAAGGATGCCATCACGTTCTGGAACATTCCCTCGAAATGCGTATCCTCCAGATTCTTCTCCGCCAATCATAGCATTGGTCTCTTTCATCTTTGGTGCGACATATTTGAAACCAACGCCGGTCTCATAAACGGGCACCTGATACAGCTTGCCTAATTTGTCCAGCATACTGGTTGTGGAGAGCGTTTTAACAATCGGACCTCTTTCTTGCCGAACCTCTAAGAGGTAATAAGCCAACAGAGCGTAGGTTTGAAGCTGGTTGATAAAGGCGCCGCGTTCATCGCCAAAACCAAGCCGATCCGCATCGCCATCGGTGACAATGAGCACATCGGCTTTTTCCTGGACAGTTCTTTGCAAACCAACATCAATATTGGGCGGAATGGGTTCGGGGCGTTTCATTTCAGGATAGATTGGGTTACGCTCATTGTGAATTTCGATCACTTGGGTGCTTCCCCCTGAGAGCAACCGCGTAAACCATCCTGCCCCATTGCCCCACATTGCATCTACAACGATTGTCAGGCCAGCTTTTCGGATTGGATCCAGGTCAATCAGCGTTTGAAGATGCTGAATATAGTCTTTGGTAGGGTCGAACCTGACAATCTTATTTGCCGCAAGGGCTTCTGAAGCGGATGCGCGATTTACCCCTTTTATTGAGTCCGGTATGTGCGATTCAATTAGTTTCAGACCCTCAGGGGCGATGGCGCCGCCATCCTGGTCGCGCACTTTAAAACCGTTGTCGGTTGGTGGATTATGAGAAGCGGTGATATTCACTCCGCCGGCAGCTTTTTTATTGGCTATGGAGAAGGAGATAACGGGGGTAGGGGTTGCATCTTTTGTCAGATAAACATTAAAACCATTCCCAACCAATACTTCGGCAACTGCAAGTGCAAAGTTTTCTGATTGGAATCGTTTATCATACCCCACAACGACCCATTGGCCAGATTTTCCAATCTCTTGCAAGTAACTTGCAAATCCTTGGGTACAGCGGCGGACATTGTCAAAAGTGTAGTCCTCTGCAATCACTCCGCGCCAGCCATCTGTGCCAAAGTGAATCTTATCCGACATTTTTCCTCCACCTGTGAGATTCTGAACGATTGGGATTATTATAACAGCGGTTTTACATGCTGGAAAGTTTTTATAGCACCGTGCTATAATCAATGTCCACATTTATGTCAGGAGTGAGATAAGTGGATATAGAACATAAAATATATCTTGATTATGCAGCCAGCACACCATTGGATGAGCGAGTATTAGAGGTGATGCTGCCTTATTTCAACGAAATATTTGGCAACCCGTCTTCAATCCATTCTTACGGCCAACGGGCAGAAGCAGCCGTTGAGGGTGCACGCGAGACAGTGGCTTCCATTTTTAATGTTGCACCAGAAGAGGTAATCTTTACCAGTTGTGGCACGGAAAGCGATAATCTGGCAATTCGTGGGGCGGCATTTTCGAAAAGAGAGGCAACAGGCGCAAACCGCATTCTGATCAGCCCGGTTGAACACCACGCTGTGCTTGAAACCGCCCACCAGTTGTCGAAACATTTTGGATTCATCCTGGAGTTTTTATCTGTTGATGAATTCGGCAGGATTGACCCGGAAGAAGTAAAGGCCAGCATTAAAAAAGATACGGCTATTGTTTCAGTCATTCATGCGAACAATGAAATTGGAACGATCAATCCTATTGGGGATATTGCTACTGTGTGCCGTGAGAGGGGCGTCCTGTTTCATACAGATGCTGTCCAGGCGGCTGCGCATCTCGCTATTAACCTGGAAGTGACACCGGTGGATCTGCTGGCAATTGGCGCCCACAAATTTTACGGTCCGAAGGGGGTGGGTTGCCTTGTTGTCCGAAAGGGGACCAGGCTGCTTCCGGTGATTACCGGCGGTTCCCATGAATATGCCTTGCGGGCAGGTACCCCCAACGTGCCTTATATCGTTGGCTTGGCTGAGGCGTTGAAATTAACAACCCAAAATTTAGACACTCGTTCTAATTCTCTGCGTGCCTTAAGAGATCAATTGATTGATGGGGTGCTTGCATCTGTTCCCCGATGCAGATTTACGGGACATCCAAGAGAAAGGCTGCCGAATCATGCCAGTTTTGTGTTTGAAGGTGTGGATGCTAACCTGTTACTGGTTATGTTGGACATGGCCGGTTTTGCTTGTTCTTCAGGCTCTGCGTGCAAAGTGGGAGCCCCTAAACCTTCAGAGGTTTTAATTGCAATTGGTTTATCAAAAAGTTGGGCGATGGGTTCTCTCCGGGTTACCATTGGGAAAGACACCACGAAAGAGATGATTGATCGCTTTCTGAGTGTTTTGCCACGCCTGGTTGAACAGGTTCGAAAAAATAAATTGTGAGTATATGTCAAAACCATCGTTGGTCGCTGTTGCAATGAGCGGTGGCGTGGATAGTTCGGTTGCTGCTGCTTTGTTAAAAGAGCGTGGGTACTCCCTTGTTGGTTTGATGCTACGACTTTGGAGCGAACCTGGACGAGAGGATGAAAACCAATGCTGTACCCCTGATGCGGTTATGCAGGCAAGGCGCGTCGCAGCCAGGTTGGGTTTCCCGTTCTATGTTATCGATTCGCGTGAGTATTTTTATAAAACCATTGTCCAGAGCTTTATCGAGGGCTATGAGAGCGGTATGACTCCTAATCCTTGTATGAGCTGCAACGAGAAAGTCCGATGGGGATTCCTGTTGGAGCAGGCCAGAGGGTTGGGGGCAGAGTTTTTAGCAACCGGGCACTATGCTCGTCTTCAACGCGATGATAGTGGGCGGTTTTCATTGCTGCAGGCAAAAGATGTTTTAAAAGATCAGTCTTATGTATTAAGCCGCTTAAACCAGCAACAATTGGAACACTCGCTTTTTCCCTTAGGAGATTACTTAAAGACAGAAGTTCGAGCGATTGCCCAAAAATATAATCTTGAGACGGCGCAGCGAAAAGAAAGCCAGGATCTGTGTTTTTTAGGCCATAAAGATTACCGGGAATTCTTGACCCGAAACAGTCCGAAAATTATGGCGAATGGAAAAATTGTCAATCGAAAGGGTGAGATCCTGGGAGAACACAGAGGATTGGCATCCTATACGATAGGCCAACGAAAAGGATTAGGTATTGCTGTGGATACCCCGCTATTTGTCATTGAAAAGGATCAGAAGAACAATCGCCTGGTGGTTGGATATGAAAATGAATTATCTTTTACCGAGTTGATTGCAACTGATGCAAACTGGATCGCTGGGACTGCTCCAGCGAGCGACTTCAAAGCAGAAGTGAAGATCCGTTATAAGGCGAAACTTTCTCCTGCGACGATTACAATTATCGATGAGAAGAATTTCCAGGTTTCCTTTGATGAACCATTGCGTGATATTACCCCTGGGCAGTATGCGGTAATTTATGATGGTGATGTTGTTTTAGGCAGCGGCGTGATTCGAAAAACTCATTTTGAGGGGAATGTGATATGACACTGGCTTCGATTGGGTTTGGGCTTGTTGTTGCAACTCTGATCGGTGCGTTGTTTCACCTTTGGAAAGGAGGTGGCTTAAAGGATTTGTTGCTCTATCTGATTCTTAGTTGGATCGGTTTTTGGGTTGGGCAGGCTTGGGGGGCAAATTTGGGTTGGAAATTTGGCAAGTATGGCCAGCTTTACCTGTTATTTGCAACAGTGGGTAGCGTTTTCTTTTTATTCGTGGGATATTGGTTAAGCTTATCCAATCGCAAAGCGAAAAAATAAAAAAACAAGGCATGGATGCCTCGTTCCATGCCCTGTATAGTTATCTCTTTTCCGGATTAGAGAATCTTCACATTCGCGGCTTGCAACCCTTTGGGGCCTTGTTCGATCGTGAATTCTACTTGTTGACCTTCCGAAAGGTTACGAAAGCCATCCATCTCAATGGCAGTAAAGTGCACAAAGACATCTGGCCCACCGGCGCGCGAAATAAAGCCATAGCCTTTGCTGGTATTGAACCATTTTACAGTGCCGGTTACACGTTCATTCATCTTGGTACTCCTTGTTCCTAAAGCAAAAAATGAAATTAACTGGCTGGCATGAAAACCCGCAAACTGCCGATGAAGCGGCGTTAAAGTAAAAACCCGGAAGGCGAGGCATGCCGCTCCGGTTTCTAACTCTAAGAACTACAGGTCATTCGATGCCATAAAACAAAATTATTTTAACTAATTTTAATATTCTGTCAAGAAAACTCATGAGGAATTTTTGTTCAAGGTAGATAGATCTTGTTGGGTGTTTTGTTTAACATAATATAATAGGGTGTGTTCATTTTCTGAAGTGTGGAGATCATGATGGATTGGTACCGACTCGAGGACGTTGCCAAAGAAGGAGATCTGGTAGAACTTTATGCGCTAAAGCATACCCGGTTTATCTTTAACTTGAGAAAGGGGGAAGTTTTTCAATCTCACCGGGGTATGTTCAGGCATGACGATCTGATTGGCAAACCCTGGGGGAGCCAGGTGAAAAGCCATCTTGGCAAGCCTTTTCTCTTGTTGCAACCATCCCTTTCGGATGTGTTACTGGAGATCCCACGCGTGACTCAGGTTATTTATCCAAAAGAGGTGGGATTTATTCTAATCAATATGGGAATTGGTCCGGGAAAGCAAGTACTCGAAGCCGGAACAGGCTCTGGGGGACTGACAGCCGCTTTGGCGTACTCCGTTGGTGCGGAAGGGCATGTCACATCCTATGACGCCAGAGCGGATATTCAGAAAGTGGCTTATGAGAACCTTAAGAGGCTGGGGTTAGATGTCAGAGTTACCTTGAAATTGCGAGATATTCGCGAAGGTTTTGATGAGAAGAACCAGGATGCAGTATTCTTAGATGTCCAAAATCCTCATGATTATATCTACCAGGTGAGAGGTTCTCTTAGAGCGGGGGGATTTTTTGGATGTATTCTTCCAACCGCAAACCAGGTAATTCGTTTGTTGCCAGTTTTGAGGGAAGCCCATTTTGGTTTTATTGAAATCTGTGAAATCCTATTGAGATACTATAAGGCTGAAGCAGAACGATTTCGACCTGTTGACAGAATGGTAGCGCATACTGGCTTTCTGGTTTTTTCTCGATTGGTAAATTTGCCTTACGATGATGAAAAAGCCTCGGAAAATCCTCGTGAAATTGGCGATGAGTCTGTTGACCAGGTTTTGGAGTGAACTAGATTGAAGACCAACTGCCCCAATGGAAATTTGACCGAGGCGAGAATTAGAAAATTGCTGCTTTCTTCGGAGGACCTTCCGCGTCTGGAGTTTCTCCCGTATATGGGGCTACGGCCGGCCTCAGTGCTCATCCCTATTTTTTGTTCAGAAAGAGAGTGGCACCTGCTGTTAACCAGAAGGACGGAGAGCGTAAATGATCACAAAGGGCAGGTTTCGTTTCCGGGCGGGGCTTCTGAGGCGGGGGATGCAAGCCCGGAGATCACTGCGTTACGGGAAGCGCAGGAAGAGATCGGAATTAACCCAGGTGATGTAACCGTTTTGGGAAAGCTGCCAGCTCAGCCCACGATATCGAAGTTTTTGGTTACACCCGTAGTCGGCAGAATCCCCTGGCCTTATGAATTTAAGTTATCCTCTGAAGAAGTTGAGCGAGTTTTCTCCATTCCATTATCCTGGTTGGCGATGCCTGGTCACTTTGAAGAACGCCCTTATATGCTGCCTGATGGGAATCTCCATCCTGTGATTTTTTTTAAAATATATGACGGCGAGGTTTTATGGGGGATCTCGGCGCGCATGACGGTCATCCTTTTGAAGACACTGAAATTGGTCAATTAAAAAGAAACAGCAGTGGAGGGTGCCACTGCTGTTATGGACAAGGCATGAATTAATCTTCGATCTCTTCTTCTTTCTTACCTCGCTCAATAACCTCAGGTTCCTCAGCACCGCCTTCTTCCTCTGTAATTTCTTCTTCTTTGGCGCCGCCAGTAATGATGACGATCATTTCATCTGGGTCTGTTAGGATTTCCACTTTATCGCCTGCTTGAATATCTCGAACGTGGATACTGTCGCCAATTTTTGCCAGTTTTGAAATGTCTACAATAAATCTTTCTGGCAGGTCCTGTGGAAGGCTTTCGACCTCAAGTTCTTCAAGGCCAGTGAGTACAATGCCGTTGTATTCTTTCACTGCCGGGGCAGTTCCCGTAAGTTCAACACTCACAGTGGCGCGAATTTTTTCGGTCAGTGAGACAATCTGAAAGTCAACATGAAGCAGGTCACCCAAGATATAATCGCGTTGTTTCTCACGAACGAGGGCTGCATGTTCTTTGCCTTCCAAGTTGATGGTCACCAGGCTTGAGGCTGTCAGCTGCTGTAATACCCGCGTGGTTTGGCGTTTATCGAGGGTGATCGGGGTCGCATCTACATGATGACCATAAATCACTGCCGGCAATTTGCCTTCTCGTCGCAGTGAGCCGACTTTCTTGCCGGTGACTGTGCGCCGCGTTGCGTTAATAACTGCTTTTTCCATCGTTTATCCTTCGAGCGCCTCTCACTTCCCTATGAAGTTACCTTCGCTCTATTTAATTGAATTCGGCATCCGCCGTGGATCACTATTTCCGGTACAACGAGGGGTTATTGTAGTCTTCCTTGACCTATTCGTCAAGTTTTGCGCGCGGTTTTGCGTCAACTTTTTCAAGCGCGAATTTTAGTCAGCCGCATGCTGGCTATAAGCCTGACTCTGCAGGCTGGATGAGCTGGTGTAAGACACGAAGCGCCTGTTGGATATGAACGGCATTGACGACAAGACTGATCGAGACTTCTGAAGACCCTTGCGCAATGGCGATTACGTTGACTTTGTTGTTTCCCAGAGCGGTGAAAACCCTGCCGGAAACGCCAGGAGTAGACCTCATCCCTTCCCCAACAACGGTAACGATACCGACTTCTTCGGTAGCCCATACCCGGTCAATATCGCGGCTTTCGATCTCCCGAGCGAAGGCTGAAGTTAGCATTGTGATGACACTGTTGGTTGATTCGGTTGGGACCGCAAAACAGATGCTTTGCTCAGAAGAAGCCTGTGTAATCAAGGGAACGCTTGTGCCTAATTTAGCTACAGTTTCAAAAGTGCGCGCCGCAACGCCCGGGACGCCTAACATGCCGCGACCTTCCAACGTGATTAATTGCAACCCACGTATGGTCGTAATGGCTTTAATCACACCGTCTTGAGCTTTTAATTCAGAGACAAGGCGAGTGCCGGGATGTTCTGGGTTAAAGGTATTGCAAACGCGCAATCCTATGCCGGCTTCGATTACCGGACGGATTGTTTTGGGGTGCAGTACTTTCGCTCCGTAGTAAGCCAATTCGGCAATCTCACGATACGAACAAATCGGAACGGTGGCAGCATCTGGTACCAGCCTGGGGTCGGCCGTCATGACCCCATTCACGTCAGTATAAATCCAAACATCATCTGCAGGGAGAGAAGCGCCAATCAGGGCGGCTGAGTAATCACTCCCGCCGCGGCCCAATGTGGTGATATTGCCGTTTTCCGTTGCGGCAATAAAACCCGTGATGACCGGCACAGTACCTTTTTCCAGGATAGGAGTAAGCACTGCACGAGTCATTTGTTGGGTTTTGGCAAAGTCGGGATGAGCGTCTGTGTAGTGGTCATCTGTACGGATCAGGCGTGTGGCTTCAACCGCTTGGGCTGGGATACCGGCAGATTGGATTGCAGCTGCCAGCAGGCGGACACACATCCTTTCTCCAGATGAGGCAATTGTGTCCATCACTCGCGGGGTGGCTTCGCCCAACACAGCAATTGCCTTGCAAAGATTGATAACCTGGGAAATGATATCGTTTATCTCTGTTTTTACGATCTGACGGACAGCTTTATCGTGGATCAAGATATCTGCGATTTCAGAATGTCTTCGGGCTAATTCCGCGGCCGATTCTTCCGGGGCGGTTGTCTGGCCAGTTGTGACCTGTGAGGCCATCTTTAACAGGGTGTCGGTTACCCCGCTCAGCGCAGAAGTAACGACCACCACGTTTTTCCAGCGTTGTTTTTCTGTTTCAACAATGGATACAACCTGGTGCATTGCCTCGGCTGTGCCAACCGAAGTTCCGCCAAATTTCATAACCAGGGTTTCATTTTTTAATGAGTTAGAAGCTGATATCATCAATATTCCTCCGCACACCTCTGAACAAATTGTCCAGGGCACAGTTTGCCTGTTGCCGGCTTGCACTCAATCGGGCACTGTCAGATTGAATTATTACTGGTTGGGTGATACGCAGACCCAGCGCAGATTAATGGCGCAAATTATACCCCAGCAAGGGTGGATTTTGGCGAATTTTTTTACAAGCTGGCGCGTTGAACCAGAACCAAGAGGAGCCAAAGCCCGTAAATAATCGAGGCGCTCCCCACAGCAATTAGCAGCGGATTGACGAACCGCATGACTTTTGTAGAAGGGTTGAGGTCGAGAATAATGCTTCTGAGTCCTAATAATGAATGAACGACGGCGAAAATTAGGAATCCTGCTTCCATGATGGGTACGATTGGGTTGGAGTAATATCGAAGGATATCCGCATAAGATAGCAGGCCTTCTGGCGCTACCAAGTGGTTCACAATAAAATGGATGGTTAGAAATATGACGATCCCTAAACCGGCGATTATCTTAACCAACCAAAGCCATACATTCTCCGTTATATTTTTCTGTAACCGGTTTGTTTCCATCTGTGTTATGCCCCAGAAAACATACGAATTGCAAAGTAAACGATTGCCGCCAGCGCAATGATCATTAAGCCAACGAGTAATCCATTTTGAATTTTGAGAAGGAAGCCCAGTGAGTTTATTGTGATGCGAATTCCGTTTAACCCATGGATGATGCCACCGGCAATTACAAACATTTCTCCAATTTTTATGGCTGGAGATTTTGCCAGGATGAGAAAATCATCATACGCTTGACTGCCTGCCACCAATTTACTCAGAACTGCGAGGTGTAAAAACAGGTAAATGGTTAAACCGATTGCACTGAGGCGGTTAATAATAAAAGCGATGGTCCCTATGCTTTTATCTCTAGGATCGAACCAACGCCAAAGATGAGAAGGGGAGGGTTTGTTAATATTCACGGGTCATCCACGAGAAAATAGTTTTTTTATGCGATGAGCGATAACTGTTTGTCGCATCTTCATAATGCGCAAACCGGGTTCCACGTTTGAGGGACAAACGGCAGAACATTCAAAAGCGTTGTGGCAGCGCCACAGGCCATCTCGGCTATCCACGATTTCTAAGATTTTGTTGGAGAGTGGTTGCGAACTGGCATCGTGCGCAGCAGCAAGGACGGCAGGGCCGAGGTAATTACTATCCGTTAACGAAACCGGACAGGCGCTAATGCACATACCGCATTCTATACAATCTACCAGACGCTGATATTCTGACCGCTCATGCTCAAGCGTTTTCCTCTCGTATGGTAAACAAGCTGATGGCAGAGAAGCTACCTGGTTGAAACCAATTTCTTCCAGGGCTTTAAACATCGAAGAGGTATCTACCACAAGGTCGCTCAGTACAGGAAAGTTACGCAACGGTTCAATGAGCAGCTTGCCGTTGTTCTGCGTTACGGACCGGATTGAGGTGATGCAAGTTAATTTTTCTATCCCATTTACCAGCATCCCACAGGCGCCGCAGGTAGAATGATGACAGGCATGCCGGAATGTGAGGCTTCGGTCATGAAATGCCCACACTTTCTCTATGGCATCTAATACATATTCATCCGGGTTGATCTCAATTTGAAATGTTTGAAAATACCGCTGAGCATCCGCTCTCTGGCGGAATATTTTTAATTCGATCGTCCAAATCGTGTCGTTCACGTCGCCTCACAACTTTTAGTGCCAAAAGAATTTTCGATAAGAAACGAGCGGCGTCTCTTTTGTCTCGCAAATAGCAGATATACCCAGTTTTGAGCAAACCAGATCGGCTGTTTTTTCTGCCATGGCGCGACAAGTTGTGGCTTTTCCGCCTGTAATTGTAACGAAACCGTCAATATTCTCGCTTTCTTTATGGTCATAGCATTTGAAGGTGCGGGACAGGCTACGTCCCGTCATTTCTGTTTTGATTAAGGGGCGCGCCGACATGTACACGCCCCGTTGAAGCGTTTGGGAGACCGCGGGAACGAGGTGGCAAGCGCAGTCATACATTTGCTTGATCTGATCCTGATCCAGCGGAATATAATCAGGGTCTTCCACCTCAAAGGAAGTTGTGCCGATTACCACCATTCTCCGCTGGGGTATCAGAATATCCCCATCTCCAGGTTCAAAAAGGCGGTTAATAACGCGGTTAACCAGTCGTTGGTTATAAGCTACCATAATCCCAGGGGTTGGAACGACCGGTACTTTTATACCGACGAGCGAGGCCAGTTTGCCAGCCCAGGCGCCAGTTGCATTGATGACGATGTCACCGCGAAATTCATACTTTTTGCCATCATGCCGGTTGAGCGCGACAACGCCGATGGCATTGCCGCTGCCATTGAACAGCATTTCCTGAACTTCATGGTGGGGGAAGAAAGACGCTCCATTCTCTACTGCCGTCGCGGCGAACGCCAGCGCCAGGCGTAGAGGGTCAAATACCCCGTCCGGTACCAAAACAGCAGACAGCAAGGCTGGATTAAGGTTGGGCTCTAACTGCAGCGCTTTTTGGGGAGTTATCTGTTCGACGGGAATTTTACAGGCTTCCGCTCCAGCCATGAAGTGAGGAAGATATGCCTGGTCGCGCTCGTTAAGACCGATGAAGAGACCGCCATTATATTCTATACATTGCGCGGCGATTCTTCTGAGGATAATATTTTCTTCAATGCATTCAATTGCGGCTTCCTGATCATTGACGCAATAACGTCCGCCGCTGTGGAGCAGGCCGTGCGTCCTCCCGGAGGTCCCCGATGCGATTTCTCCACGATCCAGCACAGAGACTTTAAAGCCTCGCAAAGATAGGTCGTGTGCCAGCGCGCAACCGGTAAAACCCGCTCCAATGATAATTGCTTCGGGAAGGGTTGGCATTGTTGTTCGTATCCTTTTATTCAATCCAATCGAAGGTTTTTGTTACCGCTTTTTTCCAGTTCGCGTACAATTTTTCTCTGGTTCCGGCATCCATTAAAGGCAACCACTCTTTATCAATACGCCATTTTGTTTTTAGCTCTTCCAGATCTGACCAAAAACCAATTGCAAGGCCAGCTGCATAAGCTGCGCCGAGCGCGGTGGTTTCGGCAGTACTTGGGCGGACAACCGGGACATTCAGGATATCAGCTTGAAATTGCATTAACAGTTGATTGGAAACCATTCCACCATCAACTTTCAGGCTACTTAATTTTACTCCCGAATCGCTTTCCATCGCGTCCAATACTTCACGGGTTTGGTAGGCGGTTGCTTCTAACACAGCGCGGGCGATGTGGCCCCGGTTTGCATAGCGAGTCAATCCTACGACAACACCACGCGCGTCGCTGCGCCAATAAGGTGCAAATAAACCGGAGAATGCGGGAACGAAATACACGCCGCCATTATCTTCAACTGTTCTTGCCAGGGGCTCAATGTCACTGGAGTGATCAATGATCCTCAGGTTATCTCTGAGCCATTGCACAAGTGCCCCGGTGATGGCGATTGAACCTTCAAGGCAGTAAACTGCTGGTTGATCGGCAATTTTGTATCCTAACGTTGTTAGCAGACCATTTTTACTTTGAACGGGATGTTCGCCAGTATTCATCAACATAAAACAACCAGTGCCGTAGGTGTTTTTTACCTCGCCTGCCTGGAAACAAGTTTGTCCAAACAAAGCCGCCTGTTGATCGCCCAGATCGCCAGCAACCGGGATAGAGTCTAACACGCCCCTGGTATAACCATAAACGCTCGAAGAAGGCATGATATCGGGCAGCAAATTCCGTGGGATATCCAACGTCTTGAGGATTTCCGAATCCCAATCCAGTGTATAGAGGTTCATTAACATCGTCCTCGAGGCGTTGGTTACATCGGTGACAAAGGCACCTCTTCCCGGCCCGCCGGTTAATAGCCAAATAAGCCAGGTGTCAACAGTTCCAAAGAGGGCCTCACCTCTCCTGGCTGCTTCTTTTACTGCGGGAATATTCTCAAGGAGCCATTTTATTTTTGGCCCCGAAAAATAGGTGGCGATTGGAAGGCCAGTTTTTTCCCGAAAACGATCTTGACCGCCTTCCGATGAAAGCTCTTTGCAGATTGTATCTGTGCGTGTATCTTGCCAAACAATTGCGTTGTGATAAGGCAAACCAGTATTTTTATCCCAGACGATGGTGGTTTCTCGTTGATTGGTAACCCCAATGGACAGGATATTCTGAGAGGATCCACCTGCTTTTTGGAGGGCGTTTCTAATGACTTCTTGAGTGCAGTTCCAAATTTCTATGGGATCGTGTTCAACCCAGCCTGGTTGAGGATAAATTTGTTTATGTTCTTTTTGGTTCAGGGCGACAATTTCCCCGGCGCTATTAAATAAAATACAACGCGTACTTGTTGTTCCTTGATCTATTGCACCGATGTAATTTGCCAACTCTGCCCTCCATGGTAATGATTCGTCATACCGATTTATTTGTGTGAGTAGGTTTGCTGAACTCAGTTGATCAGCTTGAGGCTGGCCTAACTGGTTGGGTCAATTCATCTTTCTGCGCGCTCTGACCCGCTGTGGCTTCACTTAGGCGTTGCACAATTTTTGCTTGCGAATTTTTGTATCTTTCAGATTTTTTAGTGCCTGTAGGTGCAGTCTCACTTTCTGTTTCGTCACTTTTGGGTTTTGCTCCGTAGTAGTAATCGGAATAATACCTGTAGTTGCCATAATAATCAGATCGATGCTTTGGAATTCGGTTAAATACAACCCCAATTACATTTGCATTGACGCGTTTCAACTGTTCGAAAGTTGCCCAGGCAGCGTCACGTTGTGTTTGGCCGGGGTTAATGACGATAATGACGGCGTCCGCTAGAGACGCCAGGATGGATGTGTCCGAAATCAGAATTGGGGGGCTGTCAATAATCGAGATGTCACTCATCTCCTGGGTTTCTGCAATAAAATCGCGCATTCTGCTGGATGCGAGTAGTTCTGAAGGGTTGGGCGGTAAGGGGCCGCTTGGGATGACGGATAGAAGCGTTTCGCGCCAGACGCGACGCACTGTCTGGATGGGACGTTGGTTGGTCAAGATATCACTCAAACCTACTCGATTCGGAATCGCTAAAAAACGATGAACCTTAGGTCGCCGAAGGTCTGCATCAACGAGAAGCGCTTTTTTTCCACTCTGTGCGATTGTGGTTGCAAGATTAACTGAGATGGTAGTCTTTCCCTCGCCAGGGCTTGGACTGGTGATCGCCAGCGTTTTAATAGGCTTTTCAAGACCTGAAAATTCTATATTTGTCCGAAGCGTGCGAAATGCTTCGGCGATCGGCGAACGAGGCTGCGTGGCAACGTAGATTTCCAATTTGCCGCCATTGTTTTTACGAATACCCATATCGCCAACAAAAGCCATAACAGGTAGATTCATCAGCGCTTTGATGTCTTCGGGCGATTTAACGGTATCGTCCAGATACTCTATCAAAAAGACAATTCCCAGGATGATGAGCAGTCCGATAGCGCTGCCAAGGGCAGCATTAACCAACGGTTTGGGGCGAACGGGTTTTTCGGGAACGCTGGCTACTTCAACCTGGACAATGTTGGGGGTTGTGCTCAAACGTGCCAACCGTACGGATTCATAACTACTCAACAAGTTTGAGTAAATTTGTTGATAAAGCACCAGGGTGTTTTTCATCTGATCCAGTCGCCCCGTATCTCCCCCAGTTGTTGTGGCTGTGTTTCCGGCACTCAGGAGGTTTAGGGAAATTTCCTGGTAGAACTTTAAGGTTGAAAGCAATTGCTCCAGGGTCAATTTCTTTTCTTGCAGAGCCAGGTTTTGTTCTGGTGATAGGGAAGCCGGGTCCCCGCCAGCGCTGATTACCGAGATTTCTTGCTGGGTTTTAATGATTTCTGCCTGGAGATCGCTGATTTGTTTTTGCACCTCTTCCTGTTGATTTTTCAAAGATTCTTCTGAAGCTGTGGCAATATCTTGTTGAAGACTGGCGATCTGATTTTCTACTTGTTTCAGTTGCGTTTGCAGACTCTGCTCAGAGGCAGAAAAACGACTGGATTGAATGGCTTCATTTTGTTCGATGAGAACCTGTACTAACCCGTTGGCGATATTTGCTGCGCGAACCGGGTTGTTATCATCTACAGTGATTCGAATAATCAGCGTATCGCGAATTAACTGGCCTCCGATTTGTTCTGGCTTGATCTCATAATCCAATTGTGTACTAACAGCCTTTAATACAGGTTCGGTTGTCAGCAACTGGATATAGGTTTGAGCCAATTGCTGATCGCTGAGGTAGGTAAATTCACTGGTTTTAGCATCGGGGGGACGCGAAACGAGAAGTTTTGTGGAGGCTTGATAGATTGGAGGAAGGTATTGGCTGGCAATGTAACTACCGATTAGGAATACAAGCGACCCAATGACCAGCAGCCATGCCCTACGTTTCAAGATTGATAGATACTGTTTTATCTCCATGGGGGTATCCTCATTGGGTTGAGCTTAATAGGCGCCGGCTCGCTGGATGACAACAGGAATGGTTCGTACAAGTATATAAATATCCATCCATATTGACCAGTGTCTAATGTAATATTCATCTAACCGGACTCTATGGGCATACTTTAAATTGCTTCGACCAGAGATCTGCCATAATCCAGTTAATCCTGGTTTTACTTGCGTATAGAGGTTGAGATTCTTATTATACTTTGTGACTTCTGCTTGAATAATTGGTCGAGGACCTACCAGGCTCATTTCCCCTTTGATCACATTCCAAATTTGAGGTAATTCATCTATACTGGTTTTTCGGAGAATCCTGCCGACGCGGGTGACGCGCGGATCGTTCTTTAACTTATGCGATGTATTCCATTCGACTGTAAGTTCCTGGTTGTCTTTCAAGTATCTCTTTAAATCCTCATCAGCGTTTTGGACCATTGTCCTGAATTTCCATAGGGTGAACTCTTCTCCTCCCTGACCAATGCGTTTATGCCCGTAAAATATATCTCCTTTTGAATCAAGGCGGATTATCAAGCCTATAACCAAAAATATTGGAAGTAGAAATGGCGAAGCCAAAAGGATTAAGAAAATATCGATTAATCGCTTTGTGGTTTGTTGTAAAGGATCTAGCAAGTTGCATTCCACTTCAAGGCCCAACATACCTTGAAAGTCATGAGAGATGACGGCCGAACCACCGATCCATTGAAAAGAGGAAGTTTGGATTAGATGCCGAATCCCAAACAGGCGTTCATCAATCAGTTCGGAACGAAAGCGCTCTGCAACTTCGGAAGTGACCAGAATAGCCGTATTGATATGAATGTTTGTGAGTAGTTTTTTATCCTGAATAAGCAAGTCGATGGGTAAAACTGGGACATCATAGACGTACTGACGCGCCAGATCACCATCAAATACAATCACGGGGAGTAATCCTAAATCGGGTTTGCTTTTTAGATACTGATAGATCTCTTGTCCCTGGAGACCAAATCCAATCAATGCTATCGGTTCTCCCCAAAGATTTGCTGTATAGAAAATGTGGCGGATGATCCTGCGCCCAACGGGAACCAACACTAATGCGAAAAACCAAAAGAAGGAAAAAATTAAGCGTGAATATGTAATAGATGTCTTTGCCCAAAAGGTTATTGTGGCAAGTAGCGGCAGCACGATGCTGGTCGAGATAGTAAGTCTTTGTAACTCTTTTACCACATCAACGCCAATTGCGGGGTACAGATTATTGATGAAATAGACCGCGATGAAAATGAAAACTACCGGAGCGAGAGTGATATATTCCTGGTATCCCCTCAGACCTTCCCCGATTAACGAACGGGTGATTACTGAAATTCCACCTGCCATCAGCAGGCTGATGACGTCTGAGATGATCAGCAGAAGAGACATCCAAATGCGGGCGTACCGTCTATAGAACAATTTTGTTCTATAGATATTGGCTATCGTCTTTGTGGATTCAATTTCCGCCATAAATTTCCCCCTTTACCCCATGATTTGTGTTATTGCTTGCTCAAACTGGTCGGTAATCTGCTGGATGTTGAAGGCCTTTTCTGCATAAGCGCGAGCATTTCTTCCGAATAGTGTGCGATCAAATTGGTTTTCATATAATATTTTCGCTGCCTGGAGAAATGCAACAATATCATTGGGTGGCGTTACGAGGCCCGCTTTTTGCTCATTAATAATGCGCGCAGCGAGATTGTTCGAGGAAATTGCCAGGAGCTGCGGTTTTTCCGCGCACATGTAGGTCAGCACCTTTGAGGGAACAGAAAATTCGCCGGCATCCAGGTTAAGAATGGTTACCAGAACATCTCCGGAAGCCAGGACCTCTGGCATTCTCTCATACGGTTGGTAGGGGAAAATTTCTAAATTGGTAAGCTGGTGTTCAGTTTTCTTTCTGGATAGCCACTCGGCTCCTGGACCCTCTGAAATGATCGCTACGCAAACGTTCTTATGCGCCTGAAATTGCTGGGCCAGTCTTAATAATAACTCCGGGTTGTGTTTCATGCCGAGCGTGCCAGTGTATAAAAAACAAAAACGGTGAGTGAGGTTGTGAAGCTTTGCCCAGTCGTTTTCTTTCCTTTTGACTGGAAAATCTGAAATTGGAGCCCAATTCGGAATTACCCAGAGTTTTGCATCTGCGCGCAGCCAGGGTTTGATTCTTGCAGGGAAATCTTCCGAAATTAATATCACCCCATCGCTTTGATTGAGCAGTTTATTTTCGAGAAAGATGTGGTAATTGCCGATCAATTTACCCAGCAACGGTAACTTGTCGGCAAGGATTTTATAGGCTGCCCGGCCGTTTAAATCTTGCACCCAAAAAATTAATGGGACAGCGTTTTTTTTACAATTGGAAAGAATAATTCTTTGAGAATCCAACGGTGTATTTGCGGAGAGAATTACCTCGATCCGGGCGTTATTGATTTCTTTGACCAGGAGATTCCCATATTCGATTTCCTGTCGCCAGCGGTTGAAGAGGGAATACTTTTGGAGTTTGTTTCGCGTGTAGATTGGTTTAATTCTAAAACGCTCAGGGTCATCGACGTGCCGCAATAAGTTGCCTTTGGGAGTGTTGTTATGCCCGCAGTAATAGTGAATTACCTGGTGACCACGACGGGCAAGTTCGCGACTTAGCTGGACTTGAAAGGGATGTCCTGCATAATCATGGACGCCGATTCGCATGGTTATCCTCTCAATTTCGTATAAACCTGTTTCTCGATCCAGGGATAAGTTCGCGATAACCCTTCTTCCAGGGAGATTTCTGGCTCCCAGTTTAATACCTGCTTTAAAAGGTTGTTATCAGAATTGCGGCCACGAACTCCTTGAGGGCCTGGAACATGTTTCTTTTGTAGTTGGACGCCTGCGATGCTCATAATCATATCGGCCAGCTCGTTAATGGTCACCATACGATCTTGACCAAGGTTCAGGGGTTGGGGATAGTCCGAGAGCATCAACTTGTAAATACCCTTAAGGCAGTCATCAATATAGCAAAATGATCGGGTTTGCTCGCCATCACCCCAAATTTCAATTTCCTTTGCGCCGGAGAGTTTGGCGTAAGCGATTTTCCGACATAAGGCGGCGGGCGCTTTTTCACGCCCACCTTCCCAGGTGCCATAGGGACCAAAGATATTGTGGAAACGGACGATCCTTGTTTCTAGCTTATATTGTTGGCTGTAATGCTGGCACATTATTTCAGAATACAGTTTTTCCCATCCATAGGCATCTTGTGGTTGGGCTGGATAGGCGTCTTGTTCCCTCAAAGGGGTGACATTTGCTTCCAATTGCAGGTGTTCTGGGTAAACGCAGGCAGAGGATGTATAAAACAATTTTTTGACGCCATTTCTGCGACTTGCTTCGAGTGTTTGTAAATCGATCAAAGTGTTGTTTCGTAAAATCTCTGCTTGATACACGGAGATATAGCCCATCCCACCCATATCTGCTGCGAGAGCGTAAACTTCATCTACTTCCCTTGTTGCTCGGAGACAGTTTTCCCACTTCCGAAGATCTAAAAGCTCGAATTCATCGGCGTCAGTTTCTGAAAACTCGGGCGTTTTGATATCCACACCCTTGACCCAATACCCCTGTTTTTTCAGGTAGCTGACCAGATGATGGCCGATAAAACCACCTGCGCCTGTGACGAGCACACGAGTCTGCATCATATTTTCACCTTTTCAGCGCGGATAAAACACATAGCTATGATTATCCAGGAAATTTTCGGGTTCCTGTGCTGCTCCAGTATTCACGGAAATTCCTTTATTCTGATATCCGGCGGTCACTAATGTTGCGATTAACTCTAAACGATTGACATTTTCGTGAATTTCGACAACCAGAATTGGGCGGTCTTTCAACAGAGTTTGCTGCATGCCTGCTAGCACATTGATTTCCATCCCCTGAACATCTATTTTTATTCCATCAATTTTGTGGATTGGTGTGCAAATTTGAGGCCAAAGGCAGTCCAGTGAAATAGAAATCAGTTGCTCAAACCCTGCTTTTGATTTGAAGGTGCTGTCAGCCATGCCTCTGATAATGGGTAATTCTAAAATTTCCATGGTATCTTTTTCGCTGAGCGCCAGCGGCAGGATGGTGAGTTGGAAAAGATGGTTGATTCTTTTGGTTATGTTTAAATAACCCGCTGTAGACAATACCGGTTCGAAGGCGAAAATGTGCCCCTCGCTTCCTACCAGACGACACAAGGAAAGAGAGGTAAAACCGTAATGAGCGCCGATATCTAGCCAGGTCTGGTTTTTTTTAACAGTCCTTGAAAAGAATTTCAGTAAGGATTTTTCTGCGTATCCCAAGATGGCGGCAGGGTATTCATAGCAAGAAGTAACAATTTTCATGCCTCGTAGCTGACCGCTCAGGATGCGGTAAGGCCTGACGGTTCTTGGAAGAAAACAGCGCGCGGTATCTTTAAGGAAGTTCATAGTAATTAGGCGGGATGGGTTCCTTTCTCAAAACTCTGCAAATGGCATCTTCCAGGCTTTTCGCGCTTCTCTGCCACGCAAATTGTGCGACGAGCTTTTTACCGTTTTCACCCATCATCCTTCTTTTTGCAGGGTTGTTCAGTAGCTGAAGTATTTCGCTGGCCAAAATGTGTTCATCGAGCGGTACAAGAATTCCAGCCCCTCTCCGTTCGATCTCTTGCGCGTAGTTGATCGAATTCGATATGATCACTGGCAAACCTTTCGACATTGCTTCGAAAATAGAAAATCCAAAATTCTCAGCGTGAGACGGAAGCACGTATAGGGTTGCATCTGTAAACGCATTTTCTTTGTCTTGCCCAAGCAGCAAGCCTGTGAAGATGACTGATTTTCCATATCCATTTTTTGCAGCCATCTTTCTAATTTTGTGTCCATACTCCGGTGGATCATCACCGCCAGCAATTACAAGGAGCGTCTCGGGTTTCTGGTTCAAAACCTGGGCAAAGGCAGAGATCAATAATTCCAATCCTTTCTTGGCGTTTATCCTTGCCAAAAAAAGGATGAAATCCCCTTGAAAATCAGCCAGGTATTTTTTTCTGAATTCGCCTTTTTGCCCAACGAGGTTGCTGGGTTCGAATCCTAACGGGATGATGGTAGACGGAGCCTTCAAATTGAGACCTGAGGTCTCCTCTTTTTCCCCTGCGGCGGTGAACAAGAGAACAGAGGCATGGTTTAATATTGATCTGGCAAATAAGCGATCATAGATAAATTTCTTGTGTTTTCCGACAGCCCTTTGAAATGGCGCTAGGACACCGTGCAGCCAGAGGCCATAAGGAATCTGGTTGATTTTAGCCAACCAGTATCCGGTGAGGACAGGGTAGGAGTAGAGAGAGTGCAACATGAGGAAATCTGCTTTTTGCGCTTCTTTTTTTACATGTCTTATCAGAGAAGGAGAGAAAGACCATCGTCCTAAAGCTGGAAAAGCGACGATACCGAAGGAACCCTGGGAAGCCCGCTCGGGTGAGGGCTCTTGATCTAGTGAATTGATGCGGTACTTTTCGTAACCTGGAGTGATTGCTCCGCCGATGACAACCCGGACATCATGGCCGCGCTCGGATAGATGCATGTTGATAATCGGCGCTGAAAAGATGCCCACCCCCCCATATTTTGGATTTGCACCCTCGACGAAGGAAATGATCTTCATGTTATGGTTGGTTTTAGATTAATCAAAGGTTGTTGTTTACCCATTTTCGCAGGACATACAGCGCCCATGGTCTTACCCATGAGGTTCTTTCTTCTAGAAAATCTTGCCAGATATCTTGGGCTATGTTTGTATCGAAAACCGAAAGTTTGCCTTGGTCGCTGGTCAATAGAGCAGCTTCCATCTCTCCCTGTAAAGAGCCATGGAGCCAATGCTTGAAGGGCAAGTGAAAAACCTGCTTTTTGCGACGTGTTATGTCGGGCGGCAGATTTCCAATAGCCTCGACCAGCAATGACTTTGGCACTGCACCTTGTGCTTTCACCTCTCCGGGAAGTGAGAGAAGAAATTCAACAAGGTGATGATCCAGATACGGCTCACGCAGTTCAAGAGAATGCGCCATGCTCATGCAATCCGAATCGCGCAGGAGGATATTTCTTAGGTAGTCGGTCAATTCGAGAATCGAGATCTGGTTGAACTGATCTTGTGAATGCAAGCCGTTCTTAGTGTTATTTCTGTTCTGGGTCAAACCAGGGATTAGAAGCTGACGATTCTCTGGAGAAAAGAGTTCGCGAATAAGGTAATAAGACTGTGTGTAATCCTCTTGCTCTTCAAACCAGCGTTGAAGTTTTTGAGACCGGCTGTTGTTTTTTAGACTGGCTTTGATAACAGCTCCAGCCAGTTTGCCAAGCCAGGCTGGCGTAAGGTTTCGGAAAGTTTCTAATAAAGGTGCCCAATGAAAACTGGGATATCCGCCGAATATCTCATCTCCGCCAATACCTGATAACACAACGGTAAGACCAATCTGGCGCGCCGATCTTGAAACGAAATAGGTATTGATACCGTCGAAAGTCGGTTGATCCATTGCGGCTAATGCGGCGGGCAGGGCGTTCACCATCTCCTCTGATGTTAGCAGCACTTCAGAATGATCGGTGTGAAAGTATCGCGAAACCAATTGAATCGATCTTGCTTCTGAATATTCTTCTTCCTTGAAAGTGATTGAAACGGTGCGAGGTGTCTGTCTACCATTCTCCATCGCGAGTGAAACGATAGAAGAGGAATCAACACCTCCACTCAGAAAAATGCCTAAGGGAACATCACTTAATAATCTTAAATGGACCGATTCGAAGAGCTTTTCCCGAAGTTTTTGAACAATTTTCTCTCGAGCCCAACCTGAATACTGATCGTTGATTTCTTGTGGGGGAGACCAGTAAGTGTGGAGGGTGAATTTGTTGTCTTTATAAATTCCATACGAACCAGCTGGCATGGAATAAACCTCTCGGATAATCGTCCAGGGGTCTCTGACCCCTCCTAGTGCCAGGTAGGAATCAATACCCTCAAGAGATAATGTTTTAGATATGCAGCCGCTGGCAAGCAAGGCACGTACCTCTGACGCGAATATCAGAAGATCGCCCTTGTGATAATAATAGAGAGGCTTTACACCTAAACGATCTCTGACCAACCACAGCAAATTTTCGTGCTCATCCCAAAGTGCGAAAGAAAACATTCCTCGAAACCATCTTAAACATTCGCGTCCCCATTCGGAATAAGCTTTTAGGATAACTTCAGTATCAGTGGCGCTAATAAATCGATGCCCTTTTTTTTCAAGCAGGTTTCTCAGTTCTAAAAAGTTGTAGATTTCGCCGTTATAGACAATCCAATTCCCTGTGGAGTTGTCTGGCATCGGCTGATGGCCTGCGGGAGTCAAGTCGATGATTGGAAGCCGGGTGTTGCCAATGCCCAACGACCTGCCGCCAAGTATGCTCTGGAAATGGCATCCGGCGTCATCTGGGCCGCGATGATAGAGTTTGCCTGTCATCGAAGAGACAATTGTTCGAATATCGAGGTTGGAGTTTCCGGTAATGATCCCGCTAATTCCGCACATGCCTTATGCTTCCTTATAACTGATTATTCATTCAAAATTTGTTCGTACAGCGCAAAAATTTTTTCAACAGTCTTCTCCCAACTAAAAAGATTTGCCCTGGAAATCCCCTTTGTAATTAAAGCAGATTTCAACTCAGCATTAGCTGAAATATCTATTAGCGCTTTGGCCAATCCCTCAATATCTTCTGCGTCGCATAAAATTCCTGCATCTGATATCACTTCGGGAAGCGAGGCCGATCTCGATGCGACGACGGGCACTCCGCAAGCCATCGCTTCTAATGGCGGCCACCCAAACCCCTCATATAGAGAGGGGAACAAGAGGCAATCCACACAATTGTATAACTCTGCCATCCTTTCTAGCGGGACATGACTAAAGCAGGCACTCGACTCCCTAAGGTTATTCAGCTCGATTGCATTGTTCCATTCTTCATTTGGGGGGCCAATTTTTACCAAAAAACATGGCTTTCCTGTGATCTTTTTAAAAAGGGCAACAGCTCTGACAGCTTTTTGCTGATTCTTGTAGAACTGCGATCCTGAGAGTAGGACGCGAAATGCCCCGTTATTTGGAAGTCCCCATTGCCGACAGACCTTTTCTTTTTCTTGATTCGAATAAGGCTTAAAACAAGGATCAACCCCATAAGGAATGACAGATATTTTTTGGGGGTCACATTGCAATCTCATAATCAGGTCATTTTTTGTGTTTTGACTGGCCGTGATCAAGTGTCTGGCTCGATTTAGCGCTCTAAAAGAGATGATATTTAGCCAGGGTTTGCGCCCACGTGATATCCCGGAAATCCCGCCTTGCCAGCGAATTAAAGGGATGAGGTCGTGTACTGATACAATTGTTTTTTGTGGATCCAGGACATATAAGAGATGTGCATAAGCATGGTCAATAATGTGGTTGATTGCTCCACTTTGCTTGCGAGCTTGTAGCGGATAAAACAAGTAGCGCGAAAACCGCATAGCCCAAACACCGTTTCCAAAGCGAACATCTTTCACCGGGGTGAAATTCACCAGATCAATTTTTGAGGCATATGACTGGTTCAAATAATTCCGTAAGCCATCGGCATAGCGCTCCATGCTCATACGATTGTCTTCTTGAAAATCTCTGAACAGGATCACAATGGTCATTGCGATGGCAGCCTTGTTCCGCTTGTGGGAAGCGCGGGTTTTATGAACCAGGTCTTCAAATAGATGGCTATCAGTGTGGCAAAAAGCAATTGTTTCAGCAATTCAATGATTCCAGTTGTGAGCTCAGTCTCGAATATCAAATAGAAGTTAATGAAGAAGATAAAATAGAAAAATAGATGCGGCAATCTTTGAGGAGATTTAAATGTTGCCGATTGCTTTATGAAGTAACTGTGCGCGAAGCGATAAAACAATCCAAAGAGGTACAAGCCGATGATGACGGCGAAAAGACCGCCATGCTGGTAGAGGTCGGCAGGGGTGGAGATGGCGAAGGAGGTTGGCCCTGCTACATCGAAATAATTTTGAGCGAATTTTGACCCCAGCTGAATTGGTTTTGAGGGCCAAATAAAGCGAGGGACGAAGGCGTAGGCGGGGATGAGGAGATAATCGGCGATACCGAGGTAGTTGGCGGGGAAGGAATAGATGATGACAGCGAAGGAATCGAGCAGGTGAGAGCGGATCATGACGAAGTTGAGAGCAAGGTTGAGGTAATCGCTGGGGCTGAGGGTGGAGAGGTAGTCTAGTGTTTGGGTGGAGCGGGTGATGAAATCGGAAGGGGGAAGATTGCGAAAGACGCCGATGACAGGGAAGATGATCAGGAGGATGAACAGAATGGCGAGGATGAGGTGGCGGGGGCGGAGGGGGCGGTTAAGGTAATGCTGGCACATCAGGAGGATAAGGATGGGGAGGATGAGTTCGAACTTACCGTTTCCCCAGACGAGGGCGTAGAGGATTTGGAGTGGGAGGGCGAGAAGGAGGGCAAGGCGGAACCAGCGCTGGAGTGGGGAGTAGACGAAGGCGTAGATGGCGATGAGGATAAGGGCATAGGTAGTGAGTTTAGAGAGTGCGATGGGGTAGTAAGAGAAGGAAGGGGGCAGGATTTGGAGGGAGTTGAGCCAGCGGCCGAGGAAGCCGAGGACATAGAGGAGGAGGATTTTGAAGAGGTTAGGGACAGCAGGCCATTTGAAGGGGAGAGGAGGGAGGGCGTTGGCGATCTTAGGGGCAAGGGGGAGGTAGTAACCGAGGAGGAGGGAGGTAAAGCCGAGGCTGGTATAGAGGAGGGCTTTGGAGAAAGTTTCCCAATATCGGAGGGAGCCCATGATAGCGGAAGGGTTGGCGAGGATGTAGAAGGAGCGGAAGGCGAAGTGGAGGGCGTAGGAGGCGGCGGCCAGGTAGATGAACGAGAACCAATCGAAGTGATCGAAGCGACGGCCGATGAAGAAGGGGAGAGCGGTGAGGAGGAGGAGGGAGAGGGAGAGGGTGACAATGGAGGTGGAGGCGCTGACGGCGAGCCAACTGCTACGGAGGATGTGTTGGTTATTGAGGAGGAAGAGGATCAGCAGCAGCACCAGCGTGGCAAAAAACGCCAGCATGGGCAGGAGGATGCTATAAGGCTTCCGTATGTTCGCCTGGGTGAATTTGTTCTTCAAGTTCACAAGTTTATTTTAGCGTTGATCCAATTATGTGTATTGGCATTCAATTCGTCTGATAGTTGATACCTTTATGTCAAATTTGTTGGCTTGTCGGCCTTGATCAAAAAAACCCTAGAAAAAAGGTTTTTTTCTGATATCCCCATTTCTGCATAATTCCAGATGATTAATCCTATCCTGATAATTTGCCAAATTAAAAATCTGATACTTGATTTTATACTATGCCCAATGGGTACAGGCCCGCATTCTCGTCCTTCGATATAGTGGAATCCGACGAGACTTAATAAACTTGAAAGAGATCTAAATGTAAAACTTGCTTCATGGGTAAAATCAATGTAACGCATGGATGATCCCCATAAAGAGTCACTGTTTGTTGTCTGCAAGATTAAACGCCCTCCTGATATTAATGAATTAAAACAGTCCTCTAGAAATGGCAATACCTCTGGTTTGTATAAATGTTCGATCAAATCCATGCAAATAATCAAATCGTAGGAATTAGGGTGTGTTTTTAACCATTCCATCGCATCTGATTGCACCACATTCTCGTGGAAGTGTCTGGCGAAATTTACCTGCTCAGGGCTGACATCAATGCCTGTAATATTGGAATATCCCAGGTCTTTAATCAGCCCAAGCATTCGACCATTTCCACATGCCAGTTCTATCACAGAAGCATTTTTATCAACAGGTAGCCAATCGCGGAAGTAATATCTGTAACCCTTTTTCCAACGCTTCACCTTATCGCTGGTTAATATATCTTCTGCGTTTTGAAAATCAGTCCCATAATTTCGATATATTCGATTTCGGTAATTATCCATGATCTGACTCCAAAAACTATTTTTGGGGGGTGTGATTGGGACTCAATATCGGGTTTCCCATCCTTCAGCGATATTTTTTGAACTAAACGAACGCTGCCTGATATTGATGCTATTTGTAAAGACGACGCAGCGCCTAATGCAGAAATCTGTTGTGTTATTGTCTTGAACCTGCAGGTTTGCACTTAGATTTCATCGCTCACCTTGCAATACGCATCTTGATACGCGGCTGCAATTCGTTTTCCATAATCATCCCAGCCACCTAAACGCTTGACCTTTTCCAGCGCGGCGTTCGCCATTTGCAAGCGGATATCCGGATTCTCATAGAGATATTGAATTTTTTCCCGGAGGGCGGCAGGATCGCGGGGCGGAACAATAAATCCCTCGACCCCATCCGCAATCAATTCTTCTGCGCCGGTATTTTTCGTCGCAACGATAGGCAAGCCACAAGCCATTGCCTGGGCAATGACTGTTGCCAGGCCATCTTCAATTGAGGCAATGATAAAGACCGAAGCTCTGGAATACCATTGATATAACTCTGTTCTTGGTTTGGGGCCAAAATAGATGCAATTCCCCTTATTGTTTAGGAAAAAATCCTTTAAATCTGCGCCGAGTTTGCCGACCATCATGAATTCGAAATTGGGGAGGTTGAAGTTAGCGAAAGCTTCCAATAAATAGGGAATTCCTTTTCTTAAAGAGATCTGACCTACATAGATAGCCCGAAATATCTTATCGGTTTTTGCCAGGGGGCGGAATGTGTCCATGTCGACACCGTAGGGGATAACAGCCAGTTTGTTTGGAGGGACTCCTTTTGCCAAAAAAGTTTCATATACAAATTTTGATGGTACCGTGATGAGATCGCAGGTTTCGTATTCTGCGATTTCTGTATCTACTATCCTGGGATCGATTCTTTTATAGGGAATTCCCCAAAGTTTATATTCTTCTTGCAAGATTTCGTCCTGAAAGAGGATGTGGGTAGAGCCCCGGTCACAAATTGTAGCGGCATTGTACTTGTTTTTTACCAGTGTGAAAGCCGAGAGTCCAAATCCCGATAGACTGTGAAAGACATCGCATGAAGTTACATTAGCAGCCAGCCAGCGCGAAAACAGGTCATGAGTCGGTTTTTCCAGAGTGGATTCTAGACGGCTCAGGCCAAGTTTGCGCGTCAGGTAAGTTGGCCCAAGCAATACCGGGGCACGTTTTACTTTGTCGCTTCTTATCCCTGGTGTTCTGCTCGTCGGTAGGGCGGTGTAATAGGTTTTTAAAAGCCCTAAGCGCTGCATTTGCATCGCCAGGTTATAAACATGAAAGGTAGTAATTCCCGATATGTTGACTTGCACGTCTTCTAAACCATCCTGCGGGTATTTTTGTATTGACACCAGATAAAATACACCAAGGTAACGCATACAAAAAAATAAACTACCAGAGATGCGATTGCGGCGCCGATGATTCCGTAGAGCGGGATGAATATCATGAGAAAAATCGTTGTCGCAACTAGACCGATCAGGTCTGCCGTGAGAACTTTACCTGTCAGCCCCATACCTTTAAGGGCGTCACCAAGCAATGTATTCAAGCTTAAGATCGCATTTGCAATGACGAGGATGATGGCAGGAACAACCGCCTGTCGAAATTGTTCGCCAAATAACAAGGGCACCATGATGGGGGTGACGATCGAGATAGCGACCGTTGTTGTCAGCACCAATACGCTGTATTGAGGTATCACAGCTCTTAGCAAACTCACTTTCTTTTTTGGATCGGCGAGGGCGCCTAAAGAGGGGAACAGAACTGGTCCAATTGCATTTAAGATAGGTGAAGCGGCTGCAGACCAGGAAACCGCCACAACGTATTGTCCCAGATGGACTGGGGCTAAAACAGCAGCCATCAGGATCTGATCCATCCTCAGGTTTAATGTTTGCGGGATCAAACTGAGAGCAGCAGGCAAGCCGTAGGCCAACATGGGTTTGAAGTTTTGTATATTGACCTTGCCAGGTTGAGCGAGCCGTTTTTTGACCAGGATCCATGTTGGGAGCAGAATGAGCCACGACCCGATGATAAAAATCTGGCTTACTTTGGTTGGGTTTGCCAACATTGGGAAGATCAGGGCAGATACCAATGTTATCAGCCAGATCACGTTGGGGAGAATTCTGATCAGATTCCATGATTTCCAACTGCCGACTGCTCTCAAAAGCTGGTGTGGGAGGCCATTTGACATGTAAGCGATCATTGCTCCCGCCAGGTAGATCCTGGCCGCTAGTAGGATCTGGGGATCCTGAGCTTTTAAAAGGGATGGCAACAGAAACCACCCTAAGCCAAAAATGGGGCAAAGGAAAATTGCGACGACCGCTAGCGCAGAAGCGAGGAATTCGCCAGCCTTATGGGGTTTTTGGCTGGTAAAGAATACAACGGCTTCGGGCATTCCAAGCATTGCAATAGCGGCTATGAAAGAGGGAAAGGTTTGAATTGCAGCTAGTTCACCGCGTCCGGCTGGCCCAAGAATCCTGGCAGATAATATTCCTGTCACAAAGCCGATGGCTGCAATAACGATGTTTGTGCCCATGACCAGGGAAACTTGACCCGTAAAAGATGTAAGGTCTATAATTTTTGATAAAAGTATTTCAACGTTATTTTTCATTCGCCGGGACTGTTTATTTTACGAGGTTAAGAATTTCTCGAAGCCGATCCGTGTAGGTACAGGCGCTGGTTCGAACCCTTTTTAATCCAGCCTGTCTTATCCTCTCTCTTGACCTGTCATTCATTAAGTAGAAGTTTATTTTATCGAACAGTTCTTCATCGGACGAAAAAAACACCGCTTCTTTGTCTTCTTCAAAAAGCATGAGGTGTTCTTTAGTTCGTTCTGCCAGTAGAAAGCCCCCGCAGGCCGGGATTTCAAAGGTGCGCATACTATGTCCATCCCGGTTAGTATGACGAACAAGCCCTAAAGAAATTTTTGCTGCCGAGGTGGCTAGGCGGTAATCGCGTCCCAGCGCCATTCCCCGATAAACATGCCGAAATTGAGAGTAGCGGTCCCAAAAGCCGCCGTAGAGAAAAAGCTTTACCTGGTTTCTTGAAAGCATCTTTGAAATCAGGTTGATTCGGTTTCTGTCGGCTGCTCCGATGAAGCAAACCTCGCATGAAAACTTGAATATTTCATAAGCTGAGGATGGGATTTCTGGGAAATGGAGGGAAGGTTCGTAGCCGAAGGGGATAAAAACGACGTTTTTTCCCCCGGCAAGGGTGATATCTGAGATTGTGCGCTGCTTTGTCGTAATGTAGAAATCATATAAAGGAATTGATTGAACGATATCGGATGTAGAAACATCCAAATTGAATGGGTCATCTGTAGCATAGTTGACCAGGATAGGCGTATAGAAAGCCCTGATTTGTTGGATGGTATCTGGCGAGAGCCAGGCGCCTTTGATAACGAGAATAATTTCTGGTTTCGACGCACAGGCAGAAAAAACGTCGTGATTGAAGCGTTTGTAATTTGTGTATTGTTTTCCTAATAACCGAAAGAGGATTTTTTCTTTGAAGGAATTCAGGCGAGTGTAAAGCTGTTCATTAATAAGTGTGCATTCATACCCTAGCTCGGCAAGTGCGCGCTTAAAAAAAGCCCCGACGTGGTAGAATTCACCAGCACCAATTAAAAGAACGCGCATGCTCATCAACCTGCCGTGTACGCGAGAGCGTTCATGATTCCTTTGATGCAATTATCATAGTTATACCCCAGCACTTTTTTAAGCGAGTTCTCACCCATCTTTTTTCTCAAATCATCCTCTGTGAGCAAGGTGATTAAATATTGTGTGAGGGCATTGATGTTGCCTGCAGGGTATCGGTACCCTGTATGACCGTCTTCTACGAGATCGTATCCGGCACCGACCCGATCCGTCGTGATCACAGGCATCGAAAAGAGCATGGCTTCGTTAATGACAAGCCCCCAGGTATCAAAGACAGAGGGTAAGACAAAGATATCTCCAACCGAGTAGAATCTTGAAATCTCAGTCTGGTTCTTAAACCCAACTACCCTAGCATATTCTAAGCGCTTATCTTTGATATATTGTTCGATTTCTCCCCTTAACACACCTTCACCAATAAGTATCAGATTGGCGCGATATCCTTCCTGATGGATGGCCGTATAGGCTGATAAAAGATCGAAAGGTCTTTTTCTCGGGATCAATTTTCCTGAAAAAATGATCGTTGGTTGGCAGCTGGGCAGGGAGAGATCGCTCAGCGTTTCGTTTCTTTTCTTTTTCCAGAAATCACTCTGTTGCAGGAAAAAGTCATTATCAACACAGTAAGGCGTCTGAAAAATCCGATCGTCGGAGATACCAAAGGATTTATAAAACCAATAATTTTGCCTGCCGATGCAAAGAAAAGCTGCTGTTTTGGAAAAGAGTCTTTTTAAGATCATGGTCTTGATCCATTCGATCGCTACATTCCGCTTGTGCAGTATTTCGGACTCGGTGTGTAGCAGGATGGGAATCTTAAATACAATCCCTCCGTAATATCCCGCCAGAGAGAACAGGGTTGCGTAGCTATGGATCAATAGGGCGTTAAACTTTCGCTGCTTAAGGATCGAAATGATTTGGAGGGGATCGTTTAAAAACTGATAGGTGTATCCCTCCAACAACGGCCGGTCCCAATGAATTGGAATACTAAACTCCTTATCTAAACCACCCTGGATACTGGAGGCTGAACGATAAAAAACGGTAAGTTCGACGCCCTCTCTCGACGCCAAAGCCTTGAATAGGGGCGCCTGGTATTGAACTGGATGAGAGGTAAGGACAGCAATTTTATAACCCAAATTATGATGGATCCTGAATTAATTTTGCGGCCTACCCAGCGTCTCGCGGAAGAGCTGCCTGATTTTTTCGGAATTGGGATAGAGGATATTGCTTTGGCCTGCACTAACCATATCTGGCCCTATGGCATAAAACAAGATGCGGTCTGAGGGCAAGGTTTTCAGCATGCAAGTTAATTCGACAATCTGTTCCGGGCTGAGTGAGGTGGTTACTGAGTTGCTAAATTGGCTGATAAGGCTGGGTATCCGCAGAACGTTGGCCGGTTCGAGTAATTTTTTCCGAATGGCTTCGATCACCTCATTTTGCCTTTGTTGGCGGTTCCATTCATTGTCAAAGCCGCGCACGTATTCTACCGTCAATGCGCCGTTAAAATGAGATAACCCGGCCGAAAAATAGTGTGTGAATCCGACCGTCCTGGCGTCAAATGAGTTTTTTACGTTGACATCAATACCGCCGATTGTATCAATCATGGTGGTATAAGTGCTAAAATCCATGGTGACATAGTGATCTGGGATCAGGCCGAAATTTTCATAGATGATTTGGGCAAGAGAGGTGGTGGCAACTGACATTACTTGCGTGCGGTTGCCGGAAGCTGTTTGTTCAAAGAGCTGGTAGGTTTCACCCAGGCGGTATCCCTGGTAGCCTCTCGAAACAAGCAGGGGGCCGCCTACCCAAACATCCCGGGGTATCGAGACTATTGAGATGATGTTTTGATCGTAATCCACTTTGGCGTAACGGATAAAATCGGCGCCATAGGGTGGCAAACCGATGCTGTCATCTCCTCCCGTTACCAGAATAATCATCGAGCCGCTGCCGCAAGCACTGCTGGTCGCGATAGGCGTTTGTGTGAGGGGTTGATTCGACGCAGAAGGGAGTTCTGTGGCTGTCGCCTGAAAAGTGGACGTGCTCTTTACTGACGTTTTTGTGGGGATGATGGGCAGAGTTGCTGAGGGTTTTGCATTGATCACAAGCTGCGGGGCTAAAGGGCTTTTATAAAGTTGGATTCCCAGGATCACACAGGCGGTAAGCAACCCTAATAAGATCAGACCCCCAATTAATGCGTACATATAGTTTTTCATCTTGCCCTCCTTCCCTGCAACGCTTCAAGCTGCCTTCCTTTCAACCTATTTATCATACATCATTTTGAGAGAAATACAATTTGCCCTTGAGCGCGGTTACAGTCACAAATTTCCATAGAAAGGGTTGCAAAAAGAGAGAGTTCCAATCACTATTGAAGTTGGCAAACCCAACAGAGAAAGGAACCCTCCATGACAGACGGATCTGTCCAAATCAGTATAACTATAAAAGTAGCCGAATGCGAGAGGAAATTTGAGGAAGAAATCAAACCAGAGGTCATCGAAGAAACTCTTCAAAGAATGGCCATGAGCAACAGAGATAGATAAACAGATTGCCAAACAAGTACCCAAGATCTGGCAGAGTGTAGGGACGAAGAGCGGTGGCTGGTCAGCAGTCTGGGAGCAATGAGATACAAAAGGCGGATTTACATAGATGATAAGCGAAGGCGCAGAAAGCCGGTGGATGAGCTATTGGGAATTGAGAAATATGATGTTACTGAATGGAAGAGGTAGCGCGATATGATGGGGATGCGATAAAATTATCGAAGGTAACTTTTAAATAGGGAGATGGTTATGGAGAATATTCTGGTGACCGGGGGGGCCGGTTTTATTGGGTCGAACTTTATCCGCTTCTTGCTTAGCGAGAAGAAAGGGGTAAGGCTTTGCAATCTGGATATTCTCACCTATGCTGGAAATTTGGAAAATCTGAAAGAAGTTCAAGAAGACGAAAGATATCGTTTTTTTTATGGCGATATCAATGATCAAGCTCTTGTTAGACAAATATTAAATGAATTTAAAATTGACACGATTGTTCATTTCGCGGCAGAAACCCATGTGGACCGTTCGATTCTGGGACCCGCTGATTTTATTCAGACCAACGTTTTCGGGACATATCATCTACTGGAGGAGGCGCGGCGTTTTTGGATCGATGAGGGCTTTAACAGAGAAAAGAAAGTGCGATTTCACCATATTTCGACAGATGAGGTGTTTGGATCGCTGCCCCCTGACGATGAGCCGTTTAACGAAACAACGCCTTACGCACCACGGTCGCCTTATTCTGCTTCTAAAGCGGCCAGCGATCATTTAGCGCGATCCTACTTTCATACTTATGGGCTACCGATTACCATCACAAATTGTTCGAACAACTATGGACCTTATCAGTTTCCAGAAAAATTAATCCCTCTAAGTATTCTCAATGCTGTTCAGGGTGAGCCGCTGCCAGTGTATGGGGATGGAAAACAAATTCGGGATTGGTTGTATGTCGAAGACCATTGTCGGGCTATCGAACTTGTTCTTGAGAAAGGAACCGTCGGCGAGACTTATCTTGTAGGTGGGAATAACCAGCCAACAAACTTAGAAATTGTGGAGTCCATATGTAAGATTCTGGATGATCTGATACCTGGCTCCCCATTTAAGCCGCATAGTTCGCTGATCCGGTATGTGGAAGACAGACCCGGACATGACCGGCGGTATGCGATGGATACTCGAAAAATTCAGAGAGATTTAGGCTGGCAGCCGACAGTTTCTCTCGAGGCGGGATTGTCAAAGACGGTAAAATGGTATTTGGAGAATTGGGATTGGGTTGCAAGCGTTTGTTCTCGGCCTGAATTTGGCCTTTGGGTTACAAGGAATTATTGGCAACGAGGTGGAAAGCGATGAAAGGGATTATCCTTGCCGGCGGTTATGGAAAACGCCTTTATCCACTGACTCTGGCGGTTAGTAAACAGCTTTTGCCAGTTTACGATAAACCGATGATTTATTATCCGCTTTCTATGTTAATGCTAAGCAGAATCAGAGAAATCTTGATCATTAGCACTCCTGAAGATCTGCCAGCATTTCAGCGCCTTTTGGGTGATGGGCGGCAATGGGGTTTGTCTTTGAGCTACGAGAAACAAACAGAGCCACGCGGTCTGGCCGACGCGTTTTTGGTAGGTTCGAATTTTATTGGGAACGATTCGGTTTGCCTCTTATTAGGTGACAATATTTTTTTTGGGACAGGTTTGCCGGATGTGCTTCGCTCAGCAGCGAGTCTTGATAGAGGCGCGGTCATTTTTGCCTATCCGGTCAAGGACCCTGAAAGGTACGGCGTCGTAGAGTTTGATGACAATTACCGAGTGATTAGTATAGAAGAAAAACCAACACGCCCTCGATCAAATTATGCTGTTCCGGGGATGTATTTTTACGACAATACTGTGATCAGTATTGCCAGGTCCCTTAAGCCTTCTGCGCGCGGCGAGCTTGAGATTACTGATTTGAACCAGGCCTATCTGGAAAAAGGAATGCTGCGCGTTGAGGTGCTTGGCAGGGGAGTGGCCTGGTTGGACGCCGGCACCCATGAATCGCTGCTGCAAGCTTCCAGTTTTGTTCAGGCTGTTGAAGAACGGCAAGGCTTAATGATTGCTTGCCCAGAAGAGATTGCCTATCGAATGGGCTATCTTACCTCAGAGGAGTTAGAAACTCTGGCGAGAAAGATGGAAAGCAATCGGTATGGGCAATACCTGCTAGCTCTTCTCAAGGAGGGCGTTTAGGATTTCTGAGGCCTTGATAGGCCATAACGCAAGTGGTAGGCGGCTATCCCGAAAGCTATTGCAACATTGAGTGAGCGTTTGGATCCCTGCATCGGGATGTGAATTTTTTGATTGCACAGTTCCAGAATGCCGGGGTCGACGCCAGTAACTTCGTTGCCCAGCACCAGGACTGTTAAGGGTGTCCCTGGCAGCGAGGAGATTTCAAACAAGGAGCGAGAGTCCTCAGCGCTTTCCAGGGCAACGAGCGCGTAGCCCTTTTCCTTCAACTCCCTTGCCGCTTCGACGCCATCCCAATGTTGCGTCCAGGCGACCAGACATTCTGCTCCCAGGGCTGTTTTTGAAACTTTGGGATGATCAGGGGTAGGTGTGATGCCGCAGAGGTGGATATGATTGATGGCAGCGCCATCCGCTGTGCGGAAAATGGAACCCACATTAAAAGCAGACCGAATGTTGTCTAACAGAACCTCAATGTGAGGCGCTGAATTCTCGCAACGCTCCATTACCCTTATTCCATCGTATGGTAAAGCGACGAGGCGGGTTGGTCCGCCACAACGAGGACATTTTATCTGCTCATTATTGCGCTCCGTGGTAGGAAAACGAAAGCGGCACTCTGGTCGAAGACACTGGTAGATCAGGTTCATCTATATCATTTGATGGCGTTTCTCTTGTCTGAATAGAGCAATCAAAAATGCGCCTCTAAATTCTGTAACCCCGATTTTTTTAGGTGAATGCGAATGACAGATCGACTACGAGCAATCAGCGCCTCGAGATCTCCTTGCGCCTGGGCAAATTGAAGCGTCTCAAAGGTCAGAGGGCTTTCAGGGATTTTCAGATCTTGTGGATGATCGCAGGTAATTTGAATAAATTTGCCGGTGTTTGGGCCGCCTTTGTGAAGCTGGCCGGTGGAGTGAAGGAATCTTGGTCCAAATCCGAGCGTGGTGGCTAATTTAGTTTTTCTTTGAATGCTCGCCCTGATTTTTTGAAGGCGCGCTATTGTGCGGGGGTTTCTTGGCAGGTATGCATTGATTGCAATGTAGTTACCTGGTTCTGCTTGCGCGAGGAAATCTTCCAAAATTCCTTTGAGGTTTTTGTTCTGTTCATTTGCGGATTTGGGATAAAGGAAAACAGCGATATTATTGTCTTCCCAATCCGGTTGATGCTGCTCCAATTTGCCATGCTGTTGAAAATTGGCGATTTTTTGGTGGGTGCGGGTTTTGCTATCCTGAACATCGGGCTGATCAAAGGCGTTTACGTTCAAGATCGAGCAGGCAATGGCTGTTGCAATTTCCCAGCGATAAAATTCTGCGGCGATGTGATATTCATCAGGAACTGAAAGCGTGATTACGGGATGACCGGCTTTTCTGAGTTCTGCCGCTGTTTTAGCAAATTTACCTGAACCTTCAAAATACACAACCAAACGATCATTGCCGTACACATTTTTACCTGTAACGGGTTCCATATCGACCGGGATGATCCCTTTCCCTTGTTTACCGCTGCTTTCCGCTATCAGTTGTTCTAGCCAGGAGCCGAAAGCTGAGTACTCAGGGTCTGTCAATATGGTTAACTTATCTTTGCCTTGTAAAGCAGCCTCGCCCAAAATAGCGCCTAAAACAAGGCCGGGATTTCGTTCGTAAGGAACCTCGGGAACGCATTGGTTTTTCATCCATTGAGCATGTCCTAACAGAGCGCTGCAATCCAATCCCAGGAGACTTGCAGGGGTAAGGCCAAAAGCAGTCAGCGCAGAATATCGTCCACCTACCTGGGGGTCTGCCCGGATAATTTGGCGAAAGCCAAGGTCAAGCGCCAGTTTTTCGAGGGCAGTGCCTGGGTCGGTAATTGCAATAAAGTGCTTGCTTGCCTGGTCGCCCAATCTTCTTGTTGCGCGATGATAGAAAAATTTGAACAGAGCGTCTACTTCACTGGTTGTGCCCGATTTGCTTGAAACGATATATATTGTTTGCTCTATCGGGGAAATTCTTGCTGCTGAAGAGACTTGGGTTGGATCGGTTGAGTCAACAATGTTGAATTGGAGGCCTGGCCTGCCCTGGTTTTCTCTGACGCCAAAAGTCATTGACAAGACTTCGGGCGCCAGGGATGATCCGCCCATTCCCAAAAGCAGGGCATTGGTTATTCCATCTTGCTGGCATTCAGTGAATAAGGCGTCCAGGGTGGGAAGAAGTTCTCGGCTAAGTTTTGGAGCTTCCAGCCATCCAAGGCGGATCTTGATTTCTGCCTGGCCGGATTGGTCGTCTGTCCACAAGGATGGATCATGGTTGAACATTCGGTGGATACTTGAATTTTCAGTTAACTTTTGGACTCGATCTGGTACTTTTTGGAGTGGGCCAAGTTCTCTTACAGCATTTATGCGCCTTTCTTCGATGCTTGTTAAAAGAGCTGTGAAGGCATCAATAAAGGCTTTTACCCCTTCTATCTCCAATTCCTTTGTTATCTGATCTAGTGAGATTCCCAATATTTCAATGTTTTGTATTACCTCTTGAGCCTGGTTGTCAGGATCGTCCAGGGTAAGCTTGGCGATACCGTGGTCGCGGAATGCATCCAGCGTTTGGGGCGGCACGGTGTTAATGGTGTACGGCCCAATCAACTCATTGACATACATTACGTCCAGGTAGGAGGGATTTTTTGTGCTGGTTGAAGCCCAGAGCGGGCGTTGAAAACGGGCTCCTTTTTCCTTTAGTGCTGCAAAACGGGGTGACCGGATGCTTTCTAGAAATATTTTGTACGCCAACCGCGCGTTGGCTATCGCTGCTTTGCCTAATAAGCCTGTGGCGAGGCCGGCCCCTTTCCCTTCTTTGTGGATGATTTCTTGAAGCCGGGCATCAACTTTTGTATCTAACCTGGAAACAAAAAAAGATGCTACGGATGCGATGGAAGAAATTGGAAGTCCTGAAGCTGTCCTTTCTTCTAGCCCACTCAAATAAGCCTCAATAACTTCTCTATACCTTGCCAGAGAGAAGATGAGGGTTACATTTACATTAAAACCTTCGGCAATCGCGGTCTTAATTGCTGGGATGCCTTCTTGGGTTGCCGGTATTTTGATCATTAGATTAGGACGGTCTACGCGCTTCCAAAGCTGTCTCACCTCTGCGAGTGTAGCCTGTGTGTCATGGGCTAATTTTGGATTAACCTCGAGGCTAACGTAACCATCAGCTCCACCAGAAGTGTGGTACAACGGTAGGAAAAGGTCAGCAGCCATGCAGATATCTTCGATTGCCAATTGGTAAAAGATCTTTTCGGCGTTCCAGTCAGCCCATGCCATAGGCTTTAATGCTGCATCATAATCTGTCGAACGGGAGATCGCGTTATTGAAAATTGAGGGATTAGAGGTAACACCGCGAATCTCATCCTGCTCAATTAATCGGGCAAGACCGCCGTTTTCTAGCAATTTTCTTTCGATATTGTCATACCACAGTGATTGGCCGAGATCATGAAGCTCTTTAATGGCGCTCATTTTTGTACCACCTCTCTAAAACCGATTTTCTAATGATTTCACTTTTTCTGCTCGCCTCAGATAGTTGCCAGTGTTTAAAAACGATGCAGAGAGAAAGGCGCGAATCAACTCGCTAGCCAATTCGGTCCCGATGACTCTGCCTCCCAGGCAAAGTACGTTCATGTTATCGTGCTCAACTCCCTGGCGGGCTGAATAGGTATCATGACATATTGCTGCATAAATTCCCTTGATTTTGTTTGCTGCAATACATGCACCTACCCCAGAACCGCAGATAACAATGCCCCGGTCGGCGCGCTGTTCTACGATTGCCTGCCCTACCTTTTCTGCAAAATCTGGATAATCTACGCTTTCGTCCGTGAAGGTGCCCAAATCTAGCGTTTCATGTCCCAGTTTTCTTACTGTGGATAGAGCGGTTTCTTTTAGCGGAAGACCACCATGATCGCTTCCAATTGCAATTCGCATTTTCCCCTCTCTTACTCCTGGCTGTCAGAAAATCCCAACATTTGCTTAGACTGTTGAACAATATTTTCAGCGGTAAGACCATATTGGCTGTACAATTCCTTATAGGGAGCTGAGGCACCGAAATGATTGACCCCGATGATCTTGCCTTTCGATCCAACCCATTTTTCCCACCCTTGCGGCACACCGGCCTCAACAGCCAGCCGAAGGGTCAAGGAAGCCGGTAGTACGCTTTCCTGAACCTGGGGGGATTGTTTTTCAAAAATTTCCCAGCTAGGGAAAGAAACAAGACGTACCCCAATCCCTTCTGCTGCGAGTGTCTGACCGGCTTCGACGATCAGTGACACCTCACTTCCTGAAGCCATCAAGATGATCTGCAGGCGAGCGCCCCCCAAATCTGCAAGCACATAAGCGCCGGTGTGTAGTCCTGATGCTGAGGCGAACAAGGCGCGGTCTAAAGTAGGGATTGCCTGGCGGGTAAGGGCAAGCACAGTCGGGCCGCGGCGATTCTTCAATGCATACCGCCACGCTTCGGTAACTTCATTGGCATCAGCAGGACGGATAACAATCAGGTTTGGGATGGCTCGCAGCGCGGCAAGATGTTCTACCGGCTGGTGAGTAGGACCGTCTTCTCCCAGACCAATGCTATCATGGGTGAAGATCCAGATGCTAGGTATATGCGACAGTGCAGACAGCCGTATGGCAGGGCGCATATAATCCGAAAAGACAAGGAATGTTCCCCCGAAGGGGATAACACCTCCATGTAACGCCAATCCATTTACAATCGATCCCATCGCATGTTCTCTGACACCGAAATGAAAATATCTGCCAGACGGGTGATCAGCCTGGAAGGATTCGCTGGATTGGATCCAGGTATTGTTGGATGGCGTGAGATCTGCCGAGCCCCCAATTAACTCTGGGATTTTCTCGGCAATGACGTTAATTACTTTCCCGGAGGCAGCCCGGGTTGCCACTCCCTTGGGATCTGGCGGGAAGATTGGCAGGTTTTCTTCCCAATTTTCCGGCAGGCGCGCGTCTTGCCGCCGGATGAATTCCTCTGCTAATTCCGGGTTTTCCTGACTGTATTTTTTGAATTTTTGCTGCCATTCCTTTTCCCACTCCAGCCCATTCTTAACTGACTGGCGGAAATGTTCTAATACATCCTCAGGGATATAGAATTTGGGTTCTTCTGGCCATCCCAGTTTTCTTTTAGCTGCAAGAAGCTCTTCCTCGCCGGGCGGTTCACCATGGGCCTTCGCGGTGTCCTGTCGAGTGGGTAGACCATAGCCAATATGTGTGCGACAGAGGATAAGCGACGGGCGTGGGTCTTGCCTGGCTTTGATGATGGCTTGGTTGATTTGATCCAGGTCATTGCCATCATCGACGCGCTGTACATGCCAGTTGTAAGCCGCGAATCTGGCAGCGCGATCTTCCGTGAAGGATAGGTCGGTTGAGCCATCAATTGAAATATGATTATCATCATACAGATAAATTAGTTTTCCTAGACTTAAGTGACCTGCCAGGGAAGCAGCTTCAGATGCAACGCCCTCCATCAGGTCCCCGTCAGTTACGATTGCATATACATAGTGATCCACAATCTTGTGATTGGGCAAATTGTACCTGGATGCAAGATGCGCCTCAGCAATAGCCATTCCTACACCGTTTGAAAACCCCTGGCCAAGCGGACCTGTGGTAGTCTCTACTCCCGGCGTCAATCCATACTCTGGGTGACCTGGCGTCAGGCTTCCCCATTGCCTGAAGCGTTTGATTTGTGCCAATGATAGATCGTATCCCGTCAGGTGCAGGAGGCTGTAAAGCAGCATGGAACCATGCCCGCCTGAAAGTATAAAACGATCGCGGTCACACCAGCCTGGGTTGGTTGGATTGTGCCTCAGGTGTTTCATCCATATTACATACGCCATAGCAGCGGCGCCCATCGGAAGCCCTGGGTGACCGGAGTTAGCCTGTTGAACTGCATCGGCGGAAAGGAACCTGAGGGTATTGATGGCTCGGTTTATAAGATCTTGAGACGTTGACATAGTTATTCCTTGGACTGGATTTAAGTAATTTTACCACTGGCAAGGGAAAGCTCTCGTCTGTGGGTTTCTCAGAAAACAACGATCGATCTCATCCATTAAGCATTGAATCAACTTACTAATTGTATAATAAAGATAAGAATTGGTTGTTGAATTGCTTATTCATTTTATGATTTTTAAGGATTACCGATCTGTTGATATGAGAATTAAGCGCCTGTTCGTTTCTATTGTTATCTTATTTTTGTCTGGTGGCTGGGTTGTTTACAGTCATTTTCATTTCCCTGTTGTGCAAATGGAGAATTTAGAAGCTCCTCAAAAGGGTTTTCAGTCACCAACTTTTTCTTTGTATGGTCTTGATGGCACGGCGCATTCCCTGTCGGAATATCGTGGACGTCCTGTCATTGTCAATTTCTGGGCAAGCTGGTGTACGCCATGTGTTAAGGAAATGCCGACGCTGCAGAATGTATATGCCGATTATTCCTCTGAAGGGCTGGTGATGTTAGGGGTCAACATGACCTGGCAAGATACAAAAACCGAGATTGGAAAATTTATTGAAAAGCGAGGAATTACATTCCCTGTTTTACTTGATTCTCAAGGCACTGTTAGCCAGCTTTACCGTGTTCAGGCGTTGCCGACAACATTCTTTATCGGAGTGGATGGGCGGATTACCGATGTAATTGTTGGGGGGCCGATACCAGATGCTGCGATTCGTGCGAAAGTCACGCACTTGATCGAAAGGACACCTTAAAATGTTACCGATTATTCAGGTTGGGCCGCTCAGTATCCAAACCCCTGGTCTCATCCTGCTCGCGAGCGGCTGGATTGCCATTTCTCTTGTTGAGCATTATGCCCATAGTTTTAACCTTTCAGCGGACCAATTAATAAAAATTGTTTTTACAGCATTGGTTGCAGGCGTTATGGGCGGTCGAACCCTTTATATTTTGCAATACCCGTCTGCTTTTTCATCTAACCTTCTCAGCATCTTTCTTCCTACGCCAATTTTGTTTGATGCGTGGGGCGGGCTTGTGGTTGGGATTCTGGTCGGATTGATCTCGGCGCAAAAAATGGGACTGCCGCTCTGGGGGGTGTTGGATGCGCTTTCACCTGGGTTGGCGTTTTTTGGGATTGGTTTGGGTGTATCGCATCTTTCTTCGGGAAGTTTCTTCGGCGTCCCAAGCAGTCTGCCCTGGAGTATTTTTCTTTGGGGGGACTACCGGCATCCAACCCAGGTTTATGAAATTATTTTTGCCTTAGCGATTTTTGGAATAATTTGGTTCAAAAAAAATAAGACTGGCGGCACTTCGCAATCGTACGGGGACCTGTTTCTCACTTTCCTTGCGCTTAGCGCTTTTTCTTCTCTTGTGGTGGATGGCTTTCGAGCTGAGACCGCCTGGCTGGTCGGCATTTTTCGTATGTCACAACTGATGGCGTGGGTGATCCTGGCAATCTCACTCTTTTTTCTCAACCGACGGAAAAGAGTGACGGAGATTAACTAATAGACTTTTTTACAAGCGTCTCCAATTCCTGCCAGCGATTGGATTGCCGGACATATACCTGAAGCGGCGAATTCTTATGCGTTAATTCCCAGAAATGATCTCCTTTTAGTGGGACTGTAAGTGACTGGATTCCCAAGAATTGCAATCTTTTCATCATATTACCAATGAAATCTATCGCGATTGGAATGTTCTCAACGGTCCACAACATAACCTCTGCGCCATTCAGAGCAGCCAAGGCAGCTCCAATCGCTTTCAATAAACTCGCGACGAAAAGATTTCTTACTGGATCGGTTGGGGCTAATTGGCCTCTTAGCAAATCTGTGATGTGAATTTCCTGGCCTTTTAATGCTGAAAGGCCGCTTTTCTTTGTAAAAATGTCTCGGACTTCTGCTGTGGCCAGTCCCTTTTTGAGCAGGTCAAGAGTAATCGTTGCGTCGATGTCGCCGATGCCGTGCATCGAGACAATGCCTTCGAAGGATGTGAATCCTGCAGTGGTTTCGACAGGATGCCCGTGATAAAAAGAGGCAATATTGGGGCGATCCGACAAATGGATACTAACGAGACGGGCGGGTTGTCGCCCCATTAAACCCAGGATGTGATCCAATGCTGCCTGGTGGCAAAGACCATCGCTTCCGTAACGTCGGATGATATTTCCTGTCGTCGTATGAGGCAACGCGTAGAACCTGGCAGAGGAGGGGAGATCATGAAACAACGCGGTTTCGCAAAGCATGTAATGCTCATGCTTTGGGAAATTGTCCAGACAGAACCTGGCCCATTCAACAACGATCTGATTCTCCTCTGGTAACAATTTGCCACAATCTTCAAGGTCGCGTAACCGATTGGCATCCAGCCTGTTTACCGCTGCAGTAAATCGATCCATGCCATGCGGCAATACATAAGCCAAGATAGGATTTTCAGGGATGCAAGCCAACAATTCCCTGGATGGTGAAGCTGGCAACACTGACCCGGAGACGCTCTTTTGGTCGTCACGGTATTCCCAATTAATGATTTGCTCTTTGGCTTCAAAAATCAGCATGTTGCCCCTGCAGTAACAAGTTTCCTTCGCTGGCGATCACCCATTCCTCGTCGGTTGGCATGGTGATGATTTTTACTTTGGATGAGGGAGTGCTTAAGAGATTATTTTGGTTGGGAGTGTAATTTTGGTTTGCAGTCAAATCCAAATCGATTCCAAGCCACTGCAATCCATTGCATACTGCCTCTCTAAGCTTCCAATTATGCACACCGATGTCATCGGTAAAGATTAGCACATCAAGGCCTCCCATGAGAACTCCATAAGCTCCAATATATTTCTTGATGCGATGAACAGCCATTTCATAAGCCAGGATGGCCGGTGGATATCCATCCTGAGCGATTCTATCCTGGAGGTCACGGAGATCGCTCGAAAATCCTGATACCCCTAGCAGCCCGCTTTTTTTGTTGAAAATTATCTCTAGATCTTCCGGTGTGCATCCCAAATTATCAAGCAGGAATAACGGCAGAATTGGATCCAGATCACCTGTGCGTGTGCTCATCACCAGACCTGGGAGGGGGGAAAACCCCATGCTCGTATCAACCGCAGCGCCATTCTGGTATGCCAATACACTAGAGCCGCCTGTACCAAGATGACAGGCGATGATCCGAGCTGATGAGATGGACAATTCCATTAATTCGGCAGCTCTGGAAATTACGTAGGCATAAGAAAGCCCATGAAAACCAAATTTCCGGTAACCGAACCTGTCTATCAGTTCTTGGGGAAGAGGGTAGGTATATGCATGTGGTGGTAACGTGGCATGAAATGCAGTGTCAAAAGTTACATATTCCGGGATGCCAGGAAGCCTTTGCATACACACCTGGATTACCCTGAAGGAATTTGGGTTGTGAATTGGCGCAAGCGGTAAACACGCCTTCAGTTTTTCCTTATTTTCCGGTGTAAGAATTACGGATTGTCGAAAATAGTTGCCTCCGTGAACAAAGCGATGCCCCACGGCATCCACTCCTAGCGATTCTGACTCCAATTGATCCAGCACCATTTGGGCGACCACCTGATGGTTGGGCAGCTGCGTTTCGATCTTTTTGTTCTGCTTTGGACCATGATGCTCAAGAAATGCTGCCTGTGTACTTGTTACTCCTACGCGGTGAGCTTTTCCTGATGCCAGTAGTTGATAGCGTTCTTTAGCGATATCGAACACTTTGTAGTTCAGCGACGAACTACCACAGTTGAATACGAGAACTTTCATAATGCATTACGGTGAAAATTGGAGGATTGTATCGATTACGAGGTCTTGAAGTTCGGGCTTGAGACTATTGTAAAGCGGCAAGCGGAGTAGCCGATCGCTGACTGTTTCGGTGACGGGGCAATCTCCCGCCTGACCGCCAAATTTTTTTCCCATTTCTGAAAGGTGGAGCGGGAGATAGTGAAAAACGCTGATGATGCCGTTCTCTCGCAATTTTTCCATCAGTGCCTGACGGGTGGCCAGCGATGGCAAGATCATGTAAAACATGTGATAGGTTTGTTCACAGTCTTCTGGAACAAAAGGAAGCTGTACCTGGTTTTTGGACGCCCAAGATTGCAACCGTTGGGCGTAATACTCCCACACCTGTTTTCGATTCTTCTGAATCTCGGCTCTGGCCTCTAGCTGCGCCAACAGTACGGCTGCTAATATATCGGAGGGCAGATAGCTGGAGCCGAGGTCAACCCAGGTATATTTATCCACCATGCCACGAAAGAAGCGGGAACGATTCGTGCCCTTTTCTCGGATGATTTCTGCTCTCTCGATGACCTGAGGGTTATTGATCAATAACGCGCCGCCTTCACCACAAGTGATATTTTTCGTTTCGTGAAAACTTTGGGTTGCCATGCAGCCAAAAGTTCCCAAATATTGTCCCTGGAATTTCCCAAAGAGTCCATGGGCGTTATCTTCAACGACTGCAAGATCGTACTTTTTTGCAAATGCTATGATCGCATCCATCTGGCAGCCCACTCCTGCATAGTGTACCGGCACTATGGCGCGCGATTTGGGTGTAATTTTTTCGGGCAGCAGTTTTTCGTCAAGGTTAAGTGTGTCTGGCCGAATGTCAATGAATACCGGCCTCGCCCCGCGCAGAACGAAAGCGTTTACAGTAGAAACAAAGGTAAAAGATGGGACAATAACTTCATCGTCGGGTTTGATGTCTAGCAGGAGGGCTGCCATTTCTAATGCGTGAGTGCAAGAAGTTGTAAGAAGGACTTTGGGGACGCCAAGTTGTTCTTCTAACAGTTTTTGCGTTGCCTTGCTAAAAAAACCATCCCCAGAAATATGAGAATTTTCAAAAGCCTTCCGAATATAATCCAATTCATTCCCGGTCATTACGGGTTTGTTAAAGTCGATTTTAATTGACTTAGACATTTTATCGTCCATGTTTAGGCTCAACCAGACTTCCTGACCAGGATTGTAAAGTCGTATAAGTCGTAATCGTGCAGCAACGCTACGTTTTTTGAAAAATGAGTTTTGCAATAGTCAAAGAGGAAACAGGGGTCTGCATAATATAGATCGTCACGCATTTTCTCCGCATTAGAATATTTGGTAAGGAAATTTACTGAAAAGCCGAGGCGTGAGTGGTCATTCATTTCTGCCAGCGAATGAAGGACGAATTCCGTCCAAGAATCATAACTGTTGTTCAGTTTCATGTTGAAAACGCCGCATGCGGTTGCGTAATCGTAAGTGGAGATTTTTTCAAGTTGAGTTGTAAAAGCGATCTCAGGAGTGTTTTTATATTTTTCTTGTGCAATGGCGATCATCGATGCGGCGATGTCATACCCCATAAACTGCGAAAATCTGAATGCTTTTTTCCTCAAGTATTCTACCAGCGCCCCGTATCCACATCCATAATCCAGAATGGAAAATTCTTGCTTGGATTGAACAATTTTCATGAGCTGTTCAAAGCGGGCTTCACGAGCTTCTTCGGAGTTCCAATCTACCCCACGAGGAGTAGGGCCGTGAGTCTTGAGGGTTGAATCGAAATATTCTTTAATGTCATCCAGATGGTTTTGATTTTGCATGTGCTCCTCAAGAATGAATTATTTGGGAATGATATATTTTATTGCTTCTGGGCCAGTCATAAACAGCAGATCCAAAATTGATAGGTTAGGGTCAAAAGGAGGATATAACTGAGGGTATTCAGGATAATCGTACACCATATATTTCAGTTGGATGCCGTTTGAGAGAAATTTCTCTTCTTCCAGGTAATCTTTGGCTGCCGGACCACTGATGTATTCTGTGGCGCCAAGCCTCTTCAGGATCGAAATTAACCGATCCGTTTTCTTGCCGGTGATCCCTGCTAGAGAAGAAGATTGAATGAATTGCGTTTTTTCTATTCCAAGTCTGTGCGCCAACTGGATTGTAAGCGGGATTGTAAATTCTGACAGCAATTCTGGTTGCGAACTGTAGGCCTGTTCCAGGAGCGGAGCGATTTTCTGAAAAAATGGTGCCTTGCGGTACGAAGTTGTCAGTGCGTTCCAGTGTTTTTTGGCCCAGTTTTTGGATGAATCAATTTTTATTTGGTTGATGGGTATCTGGTCTTGTTCCAGACGAGCTGTGAGGACAGGAATGGTCAGCCATTGGCTTCCGCTGGGGGTTTTAATGCGGTTGCGATTGCGCCAGCCGTTCTTGTCGTATTTGACGTCGTCGTAAAACACGAATATATCAGCAAGCACGATTTGGTGGAAGTACCCGCGCCACGGGATGTAAGAGGGCTGAAGGATCACAACTTTCATTTACTCATCCAGCCCCGTTTCCGAATTAATGATCTGGTGGATCCTATAGGTCGGTCGTTCGATGCTGCGGTCAAATATTCTGGCCAGGTATTCTCCGAATATTCCTAATGTAAAGAGCTGTGCGCCGCTAAAGATGGAGATAATCGAGGCCAGGAAAGGAAACCCTGGGATGCTGCCTAGTGTAAAATAGACAATTACGACATAAACAAAAACTAAAAAGCCAACCAGGGTAATGAAAAAACCAAGCCAGCTCGCAAACCTCAGCGGGATGGTGCTAAACCCTGTGAGCACTAACAAGCCCTGACCGGCAAGCTTGAGAAAATTGTAGTTTGATCTTCCTTGTTCACGCGGTTTTTCATCGACCAGGATGCTTGTGAAGTTTGTTGTTCCCCATGAAAGCAGGGCATCGATGATGACGCCTGGACTGCTATAGTGATCGAATGCTTTGCGAAGGTCTCTTCGAAAGGCGCGGAAGGCACTGATTTCTCGAACGGTTTTAATGCCCATGACCATGGCAAGAACGCGCTTGGTAAGGCGGGAAAAAAGATTCCGCCAAAATGAATGGGGTAGTTTTCGAGGAAAGCCATAAACGACGTCGTAGCCCTCTGATAATTTTTCAATGAGGGCGGGAATTTCCTCGGGAGGATGCTGGAGATCATCATCCATTGTGACGATGAACTCACAGCGGGCAGCGCGTATTCCGCACAGCAAGGCGTTGTGCTGGCCATAGTTGCGCATTAGATTGATACCGCGAACAATTTGATATTGTGCACAAATATTTTTAATGGTTTCCCAGCTGTCATCATAACTGCCATCATTTACGAGAATAATTTCATACGCGGAAGAAATTTTCGAGAGGGTGTTGTCTAATCGCTGGACCAGCTCAAATAAGGTGATCGAACTGTTGTAGACCGGAACGACAATACTGATAGTGGGAGGAGAAATAGGGAGCATGGCGAAGACCTTTTAATATCTAATAAATATTATCTTCCAAGCGAATGGTTGGAATCGGAGAAATAAGAAGCATGGCGAAGACCTTTTAATATGCCGGACAACCGAAAACGGCAAGGGATACTTGTAGGTTTTGAAAATCGCTCTCCTTGGGCGGGATTTGATCTTTTAAGCTATGGAGCGAGGCGCACAGGTTTGCCTCGATATCTTTCGAAGTGTCATAAGCGAGATTTGCGAGATCGATTGCGCGTAGCCAATTTCCCATACGGGCATACCCCTCAATAAACACAAGAAGCTCCTGGGCGCGACTGGTGGATAGCCCCCTGGCGAAGGCTTCGTCACCCAAGTTAATTATCTGTTCCCAGTTTTCTTGCTGCCGGGCAAGTTCGGCTTTTTCAAAATAATAGCACCAGGTATGCTCCGGTTCCGAGCCAAAAATTTCAGCAGGGGGCTGGGCAGGGGTACTGGCTTCGGGGGAAATTTGGGAAAGATGAGAGAGCTTCATGGGTTCGGTCAATTCGGACGGAAATACCGGGAGCGTTTGGTCTCGGGCAGGATCTATGACCCATACACAACCAGGCGGCGAGTAGAAGAATACTAGAGCCTGCGAAGTTGAACCTGTATAGGTGGCATTGCGATATCCTTGAATTACTTCTTTTCCTTCGTCAAAGGATGGAATGCTGCCTCCCAATCGAACGTCCGTAAAAGCGAGGTAATAAGGCAAGTCGAGCGATTTGTTTTCAGGTGCAAAAGTCCAATTAATTGGGGCGGTCAGAGAGTTGTCGCTATAGTATGTAAAGGGAAGACCGTAAGTTAACAAAAGTGTGCCTGGTTCAAGGGCGGGCGCCCGCCACGATAACTGCCAAAGCATCTCTCTTAAGATAGCCCAATCCCGCCGGTAGTGATTTGCCTCTTCGAAATTTGCGCCCACTGCCATGGACAGGAACATGGAAAGGACAATAATTTTTTGCGGGTGCGTCCGAATGATCGATTCGATCAGGCCGACCAGGAAAATGCTGCTGCCTAACATAAACGCCAAGCCAAAGCGGTCATAGGGAAATTGTAGCTCGATCGGCAGATTAGCAATCCAGAAAGGCCAGCCCGCAAAAAACAGACCGACCAAGCCTGTGATCACCACAATCCCTGGGCTCGAAGGAGGGTTGGTGGCCGTTTTTTCTTCCATTGTGATTTGTCGGGGGCTATGCACCAGCAAGTAAGCTAGCGAGAGTAGGAATGAAACCAGGGCTAAAGCCCAAAAAGCAACCGTAGATAGCGCTCTGAAGCTTTCTGGTTCTGGAAAGCGAAAGGCGCTTGCCCAGGCCAGCCAGCCCATTTCAAAACTATCTTGAAAGATATTGAACAGCAAAGTTACCACCGTGCGCAACGGTGAGGGTGCAATTTCTGAAACCAGTTGCGGCTGGTAAGTGGGGAATTTGAAAATAAGCACGCGCCAGGCGAGGAAGATAGATAGTAGAGCAATATAGGGAAGCCAATGCTTCGCGGTCAGCAAAATTCTTTTTCGGAAATTTATTCCGGTTTCGGAAACCACGAGATATATCAGGAAGCCGCGAAATACTTCCAGCCCCAGATAATATTCTGTTGAGAAAGTACAAATTGCATAACTCGCCAGCGCCAGGGCGGTGAGCAGCTTGTATCGTTTTTGATCCCGTAAAGCCAGAATATTTAACCCCAGAGAAGCGATATAGGCTAAAAGCAGGAAAAAGCCATTGCTATAGACAATAGATATCGGCTGTTGTTTAAAACCCGGGAATACCGCGAACAGGGCTGCAATCCAACCTGCCCTTTGGGGGTTGTCGGGCCATAATTTGCGAATCATCCACCAGACAGTTAATGAGGTGAGCCAGCGGCTTATTAGCCCCAGGATTTGCCATTGATATGGAATAGTGTCCAGCAAGGCGGTTGTGATGACGTAAATTCCAGCGAGGAAGGGTCTATCTCCCTCAAATACATCGAAAAAACCTAGCGGTCCAGTTGTGTGCGCGAACCAGGCCATCGGCCAATCGTCCCAATAGAAACCCAGGGATGGAATTAGAATGCCGTATGAGAGAATGCACAATAACAGCAAAAAAACTGGAAATGACTTTGACCCGATGACGATTTTTCGCATGGCGCTTTCCTGGAGCAGTGAGGGCGTGATCGTTTAATCTGTTCGGGGATAAAATTCCGCTGGAATTGTACCACTACTTTGTTATGGGGGATAAAAGAGCAGGAATAAAGGCATACAGCACTGCGCATAGCTAAACGAGGGAGCGAAAATCTCTGCTGCTGCATCAGAATTGTGATTTTAAACTGTTCACCCCGGATCTGACTGGGCCGGGGTGAAGCAGGTTTTTGGCGTGATTATTTCTATTTCTTCTTCAGGATGATGCGGGCATCTACTACTTTGACGCCTTTTCCCTCTTCGTACACCAAAACCGGGTTGGCGTCTGATTCGGAAATTTCATCTGCCAGATCTAAAATCATGCTGGAATAGTTGCAAATCGTATCCGCCAGCATCTTTCGGTCGCGTGGGGCTTCGCCGCGTACCCCGCCCAAGATAGGTGCGCCGCGGATTTCGCCTAACATTCGCAGTGCCTGACTGGTTGAAACAGGGGTCACGCGGAAGGTGACGTCTTTGAGTACTTCGACAAAAATCCCGCCGAGGCCAAACATGAGGGTGGGGCCAAAAGTAGGATCGTTGATCGAGCCCAAAATCACTTCGGTGCCCCAGGGTGCCATTTCCTGGATCGCAATGCCGTGTATATCGGCATCGGCTTTGTAGGCTTTTGCATTGCTCAATATGGCCTGGTAGGCTTCGCGAACTTCTTTTTCGTCCTTGATGTTTACCTTAACGCCGCCGGCATCTGATTTGTGTAGAATATCGGGAGAGACAATTTTCATTACAACCGGGAACCCAATTTTGTTTGCCATTTGCACGGCTTCATCTTCTGTGTGGGCTAAAGTTGTCGTAGTTACGGGCAAGCCATATGCAGTAAAGACTTGTTTTGCTTCCACTTCTGTCAGGGATTCGCGGCCTTCGGCCCTGGCGGCGTTAATAACTTTGAGGGCTTGTTCCCGGTTTTCATTTTTGCAAATGCTTGTATCTTCATGCGCCATTTCCTTGATGCGGGCATATTCGCGCAGTGAAGCAAGGGCGTTTACAGCTTTGTCCGGCGCGCCGTAGGCTGGGATGCCATGTTCGACTAACCAAGTCATTGCTTGTGCAGAACGCTCTCCCCCGACGAAGGAGACAGCCACAGGTTTATTCTTTTCCCCTGATTCTTGAATGGCTTTGTGAATTGCAATTGCAATTTCCTGGGGGTCTGTCATCGCTGTTTCGCAATACAGCACAACCAACCCATCAACCCAGGGGTGTGACAAAGAAAAGCGGACGGAATCGGCGTACCACTCGTTCCCTGCCATACCGGTCAGGTCTACTGGATTCTTTGCCGACCCAAATTCCGGCATGTGTTTTTTGAGTTCCGCCTGGACATCTGCTGGTGCAAATTTAAGAGGAAGGCCATATTTTTCGGCCGCGTCTGTTGCCAGCACGCCAACCCCACCTCCATTGGTGATAATCAGCAGATTCTCTCCATTCATAGGAGGTTGGAGGGAGAGGGCAAGGGTGGTGTCAAACAAATTGTCTAGATCAGTTGCCTGCAGGACGCCGGCCTGTTGGAAAGCAGCTCCGTACACTTTTGCAGCGCCTGCCAGCGAGCCGGTGTGAGATGCAGCAGCTGCAGCACCATGAGCGGAAACCCCTGCTTTTAGTGCCACGATGGGTTTTCTGGCCTTGCGGCTTGCTTCCATAAAGTGGCGACCGTCTTTGAGACCCTCGATATAAAGGGATATACACGTCGTGTTTTCGTCTTCGTTCAGCCATTCTACAATGTCGGCGATGCTGACATCTGCCATATTGCCAATGGAAATCAACTTATCAAAACCAACCTTGCGGGTATAGGTCGCGGCGTCTATAGCGATCAATAGGGCGCCGCTTTGAGAGACCAAAGAGGCTTTTCCTGCTAGAGGTAAAAATGGCGCAAAAGATGCATTTAATTTATCGGAGTTCGAGAGGGAACCGACAATGTTTGGCCCAAGAATCCGCATCCCGTAATTGTTGGCGCTTTGGACAATTTGGGCTTCGAGGTCTTTTTGTCCGACTTCGCTGAATCCAGAGGTGATAATGATTAACCCTTTAACTCCTTTTTCGCCGCACTCGATTACAGCTTGAGGAACCAAAGTTGATGGGACGACGATCACAGCAGCGTCAATAAAGCCAGGAACATCTTTAACAGAAGGGTATGCCTTGAGTCCCAGAATATCACTAGCTTTTGGGTTGATGGGATAAATGTTTCCCTCATATTTGCTATCGATCAGATTTTTGACAACGGTATAACCGATTTTACCGGGTGTTGCAGAGGCGCCAACAACTGCTACAGCTTTGGGTCGAAAAAGGCCATTCAGTACGTCTTTGTTCACGTTTCTTCCTCCTCAATAGGTTATTGAAGCACTTTAATTCTTTTATGAATCCAGATCTTAAGCGATGATTTATTCTTTCTGTGGGTCTGTTATAATTTTTGTAGTAAGGGTTGTCTCTAGCGTAATAATCTTTCTGCTTTTTGAAAACTCTCAAATCAGGTTGGCTGATGATCTTTCTCAAACTGATTTATATATAATGAGCGAAATCACGGTGCTTAGCAAACTAATTTTAAGCACTTTTTGTCAAACAAATGTACCGTTTTCGATAGTATCTTTATCATTACCAGGCCAAGCAATCTTATGTTGCACTTAATTGACTCTCTTAGATACCAACTTCCATGTTCCAACCATGAAATCGCTGAGATAATTGCTGCCGCGATAACTGCAGCGGATCCCGGCGTAGCTGTAAAACGAGTTATGAAGCGCAAAGGTTCGCTCTTACAGATCGGCGATAGCGATTTTGATTTGCGAAAAGTGGGCAGAGTTTTCGTGATAGCTTTTGGCAAAGCGGCAATCCCGATGACTCAGGCGACCTATGAGATTTTGTCCGATGCGATTGAAGCAGGAGTCGTAATCACCAAACATATAGATTATTCAAGCGAGCTGGATACCCGGTTTAAGTTGTTTCAGGGCGGGCACCCCATCCCAGACGAGGGAAGCTTGAGAGGTACACAGGCTGTCTTATCCCTCGCCACAGATTTGCATAAGGATGACCTGGTTATTTGTTTAGTTTCGGGCGGGGGGTCTGCGCTTTTTACCATGCCGCGTGAAGGGGTAGCGATTGATGACTTACAGGTTATTATCAGACGGCTGCTTGAATGTGGGGCTACTATTTCGGAGATCAATACTATCCGGAAGCATCTCGATCTTGTAAAAGGCGGGGGTCTGGCGAAATTGGTTTCTCCAGCTCGGGTTGCGACTTTGATTTTATCTGACGTCGTTGGCAGCCCAATGGAGATAATTGCTTCTGGTCCTACTGTCCCTGATCCCTCTACTTTTGCAGATGCCTGGAAAGTTCTCGAACGTTACAGTTTGCTTGAAGTGACGCCGATGGGAATCTTGAGGACGCTCCAAAATGGTTTGGCAGGCGATCTGCCGGAAACAGCGAAACCTGGTGAGCGCATTTTTATAGATGTGGAAAATGTGATTGTAGCCGATAACCGGTTATCAGCCATGGCTTCGTTGCGAGCCGCCAGCCAAAGGGGGTATCATGCCATGCTTTTATCCACTTTTATTCAAGGTGAGGCCAGAATTGTTGGTCAAATTATGGCGGGGGTGCTCAGGGAAATAACTGCGTCGGGACATCCCGTTCCCCGGCCTGGTTGCGTAATAGCGGGCGGCGAGACGACTGTGACGGTCACCGGAAAGGGGATAGGTGGCCGGAATCTTGAAACTGGATTGGGTTCTGTTCGTGAATTAGCAGGGCTAAAAAATGTTCTACTGGTTTCACTGGCCAGCGACGGAGAAGATGGGCCAACCGATGCAGCCGGCGCGGCGGTTACCGGCGATACATTTGCCATCAGCCAGCGGCTCGGTTTGAATATCGATCAATTTCTATTGAATAACGATTCTTATCATTTCTTTGAGCAGGCGGGCGGGATCATCCGGTGCGGCCCTACCGGAACAAATGTTAATGACCTGGTCTTCCTTTTTGCTTATTAATATCACTTTTACGGGCAATTTTCTTATCGCGGCTCAATGGATAAAACATTATTAAAGCCATCAACGGTTAAATCCCAGACGCTCCCAATCGTTGCTTTCTCATACAGGCCATTATCTGTCGTCCTGTACAGGTAATTCTCGCCCTTGCCAGTAAAGTAAATCGTGTACATCGCTTCTCTTTCTCCCAGTCTTTGATTCTGAGAGAGATTCGGTTCCGGCCAGACCGCTATGGTGTCGTTGCCATCTAAAACGACTTGGTCGACTACTGCCCATTCATTAACGGTGTAACTACAATAATCCAGCTTGACAAGGTATTTACATTCTTGTACCACTTCACCAAGCCCTGAACCTTTGTCAACGACATAAGGGGTACCGCAAACCTCCTCAGAATCTGGAGCGGGCTCATCCTTAGTTTCGTAAACACGTTTTTCGCAGGAGCCAATTTCAGCTCCTTCTGGGATTTCGTTCAGCCAGCCTTCTCGTTCGACCGCACCGAATTGTTCAATGGCAACAGAGTGCTGCCATGTTCTTTGATCAACTGTCGCGGTTATTGTGTCTCTTTTAAACAAGCCACTAAACAGAAAAACCAGCAGGCCACAACCAACGATCACCCCCAGGCCAAGCAGAATGAGCATGAGCGGGGATAATTTTTTGGCAGCGGGGGGCTGCTGGGCAAGTTGTTGAGGCGCTATTTGCGCCAGACTGCCGCCACAATTCATGCAAAACTGGTAGTTACCTGGATTCATGGAGGCGCAATGGGGGCATTTTATTTCTTTTGACTCGCTGGATTTGTAGGAGCCCAGGATCTGGCCGCTTGCACGCTGCTTACCTGCGGTCAAATCTGCACTGCACTGGCTGCAAGATTTTGCATCTGCAGTGTTTCTGGCACCACAAAACCCACAATGGATGTCTGCCTGAACCGCGGCTGGGGTGATCGTCTCTTTATCGATTATTTTTTCTTCCTGGGCGCGCTGAAACGCTACATTTTCTGGCTGTGGAGAGCCGCAACCACTGCAGATCTTTTTCGTCCCAGGGTTTTTCATGTTGCAATTTGGGCATATCCATTCTAACTCGACGAATCCAACTGTTTTGCGAGCCATATCTTTTTCCCTTGCAGGTAATATGAGAATCTCGAATAGACAAACTTTTCAAGGCCGATCTTATTAACATTTTACCCTGTTTTATTTACTATAGATTTGCGGGTTGGCACAGAAGGGTAGCCGTTTGCCCTCCAAACCGGCGATAAGGTTATCAACCGCCATGTGCGCCATTCTCTGGCGGGTATGGATACTGGCGCTGGCGATGTGAGGGGTAATCAACACGTTTTTCATTCTCAAAAGGGGGCTTTCGGCTGGAATAGGCTCTGGTTCAAACACATCCAATGCTGCGCCCGCAATGACTTTATTGATTAACGCCCATTCCAGCGCTGTCGGATCGATTACGCTGCCTCGGGATGTATTGATCAATAGAGCTGTTTTTTTCATTTGCGCTAGCCGCTCTTTATTGATCAAATGATATGTAGTCTCAGAAAGATACGTGTGAAGAGAAAGAAAATCAGATTGTGAAAGGATTTCATCCAACGTGCAAAATTCTACATTAAGTTCGTTTTCCAGGTCAATGTGACGTTCTGGATCGGTATAAAGAATGCGCATATTGAAACCGCGTGCTCGACGAGCGACCGCTTGCCCAATCCGGCCAAATCCAATAATCCCCAGCGTGGCGCCATAAACGTCATACCCTACCAGAACATCTGGTCCCCATGGTTTCCATATTCCCTGGCTGACCTCTAATGCTGCTTCATGGATTCTGCGGGCTAAAGACAGGAGGAGAGCCCAAGTGAAATCTGCACAAGTTTCGGTCAGGACGCCGGGAGTGTGCCCAACAGGAATTCCCTTTTCGGTAGCAGTTTTTATATCAATATTGTCATAACCAACTGCCATCTGGCTGATAACCTTTAGACCAGGGTTTGCTGAAGAAATCACGTTGGAGGTAAGTGGATCGGTTAATAAGGTAATGACCCCGTCAACCTGAGCAATTTTTTGCTTTAAGAATTCTTCTGAGGGAGGTGTTTCACCAGGCCAGATATCAACTTCAGCAAAGCTTTTTAGCCGAGAGACAGCGTCTGGATGGATATTCCTGGTGATGAATATTTTTTTTGTTTGCATACTATCGCGCTCCTGTTTTTGGGGAACGGAATTGAGATTACTGGCTTCTGGTTGTAAAAATTACAGCGTTCTGACGCACTAACAAATAAGGCACTCGGAAAATCCCTAATGCTGAGAGGATAGGGGAGCTGATTTCAGCGTCATATATTGCAGTAAAGTTTTCTCTCGTAATTTCTAAGTATTTTGCCAGATTTGATTGCATGGACATGCGCATAAAACCATCTACTTTAAATGCCCCGACAAGCACGGAAATTGGAGTCATCTGCCGATTCGGCTCGGATGGATCGTAGTCCAGGGGATCTTTGGCAGGAGGGATCAAGTGAAATGCAATAACCTTTTCGGTGGGGACGTGGATTTCAGAAAATGTCATTGGCTTCAAGGATTCTACTGGCGCGGTTGTGATCAACATCTTTGCATTGTAGATCCGGATGACTTCGGGAGCAAGGTTGGTGCGCAGCCAAGTGCTTACTCGAACTTGTTCCTTGATTACAATTTCTCCCCAGCAGAGCTTATTGTGGGTATACGCCATCACAGCCGCCGATTTTTCTCCGGTGACAACCATGGAAGCGGTTTGATTTTCCATTTGAAGCCCTATCTTTTTCTATTTAGCATTAGCTTGCTTTTTCGGGGTCCCGGTATCTCTTTTGAACGGCGGGGATAAGATATTCGGTAAATGCCTTTTCTAAAGAATAATCCGGGTTCCAATTCCAGTCATTTCTTGCCGCGGAATCGTCAATGTCGACTGGCCAGCTATCGACAATTGCCTGGCGGGATTTATGCGGCGAGAAAGTAATCTCTGCAGCGGGAAAGGATTGTTTGACGATCTCATGAATTTTTTGAGCAGTGGGGCAGAAACTGGTCACATTATACACGAGTTGGGAGAGGTTCTCGCGAGGAGCTTGCTCGAGTAACAACAGAGACTTAATAGCATCCGGCATGGCCATGAAGGGCAATTGAGTATCTGGACGGACAAAGCAGACATATGGTAGCCCCTGTGCAGCGTGGTGTAGCATTTCGGGGGCGTAATCGCTTGTCCCTCCTGTTGGCAACGTGTCTGCGGAAATTAGACCCGGAAACCGGATACAGCGAAAATCGATCGTAGATTTTCGCTGTTCCACCGCAAGCTGACGATAGTGTGTTGAATAATACCTACCCAAATGTTCACAATATAATTTATTGCAACCGTACATTGTGGTGGGGTAGAGCCATTCATTTTCTTTTACTTTACCCACTTTGTTTTTTGTTTCAAGATTGGGGATGCCATAGGCTGCGATGGAACTTGGGTAAAGAAATTTGACCGGGCGGCCCTGCCATTCGGATTGCTCAACTGCAAGGCGCAATAGATTGAGTGTTCCCTCCACGTTGATGCGGTGGGCTGTCTCTGGATTGTATTCGGCTTTTGTAGAAAGAATGGATGCCAGGTGGTAGATGGTCTGAATCTCATATTCCACAACCATCCGGCCCAGCAACATGCCATCCAGGATATCCCCCACGATATATCTTTCACAACAGGCTCTTAGTTCTTGATCGAGAGGCTGGACATCTAGTGCAACAATGCGCTTATTCTCCATTTTTGCCAGGTGTGAAATGAGCCCATGCCCCATTTCGCCATTGGCGCCTGTGATCAGTACGACCTCTTTTCGCATATTGTCACTCGCTTTCTGATTTGGTTATGATGGAGCTGAGAAACAGTACAAAAAAAATTAGATCAACTGGATTTTGTTCATTCGATTGTGGAGCGCTAGCTGTTGTTCACCATTTATTTTACCAATTAATGGTGGGTTGTGAACACAGATAACAAGGTAAGTGTGTCTCCCGAAGATGATTGGCAACTTTTTTGCCGGCACCGTTGGCGACGCCCGAAAGCAAGATACCTGTAGGCGGTGATTTTTGCAAACTTTTCTACAACCCACCAGTAAAGGGACAGATACCAATATAAAAAAGAAAGACAGGGTTCTAAAATAATGAACCCTGTCTGATTTTACAGCAGTAATTTTTTAAAGTTAAACCGCGGCGGTTTTGTTTTTGCGGAACCAGTTTTTCCACTCTTTATTTTCCCAGACGACGAGGAAGGGAGCCGCAATAAAGATGGAAGAGTAGGTGCCCATGAACAACCCGACGAGGAGAATGATGGCAAATTCACGCAGTGTTACGCCGCCCAACAAAGCAAGCGCGAGCAGCATGAACTCAGAAGTCATCAACTGGGTATTAATGGATCGCTGGAGAGTCTGGACAATGGAGTGATTTGCCAGTTTTTCGAACGAGAGTTTACGGTAAATATTGCTGTTTTCCCGAATGCGATCGAATACGACAATTTTGTCCTGTACTGAAAAACCTATTACAGTTAACAAAGCTGTGAGAAAGAGGGAATCTACCTGCCACCCGAGGAAATGACCACCGATTGCGGAGAGGCTCAGTACGACCAGGCCATCGTGGATCATCGCAATGATTGCGCAGACCCCGTACCGGAAAGCATGTTGAATGCCGCGAAAAGCAAATGTTATATAGATGATAACACCCAATGCAGCCACAGCAACGGCGAGCCCGGCGCGATTAGTTACTTCTTGACCGATTGTGGCGCCTACGGTGTCAAATCGCAACACGGTTACGGTGTCATTGAACCGGCTGTTGATTTCCTGCAAAATTTCATTTCTCTTTGCATCATCAAGTTCCCTGGATCGAATAATTCGAATCCCGTCCGCAGCTGTTTGCACCTGAACATCTGTTACCCCCAAATCGTTGTAAAGGTTCACAATTTCTGCTGGTTGAGGCGCTTTGTTGAGAGAAAATTGCACTTCAAGGATGCTGCCGCCTGTAAAATCGATCGCTAATGGCAATCCCCAAACCAACATAATAATCAGACCGGGAACGATTAGAAATAAAGAAATCGAGAAGAAAATATAGCGTTTTCCAAGGATGTTCAGCATTTTTTATCCTTTAAGCGCCAAACCACTGGCGATGGTTGGCAGGATTGATAAAATCTATAACAATGTTTAGCAATGTTCGGGTGACAAAAATTGCACTGAGAAGGCTGACGGCGACGCCGAGAGCCAGTGTAACTGCGAACCCTTTTACAATGGTTGCTCCGAAAGTAGAACCAAACCAATATAAGATTACGCTTGTAATAATCGTGGCAATGTTCGAGTCTCGAATGGAAGGCCAAGCTCTTTTCCAGCCGAGATCGACAGATTGTTGAAGGGTGCGACCATTACGGAGCTCTTCTTTTAACCGCTCGAAAATTAGAATATTGGCGTCGAGGGCGCCTCCGGTGCTCAACAGGAAACCTGCAATGCCTGCCAGAGTCAGGGTAACAGGGATCAGTTTGAAAATCGCCAAAGTGAGTAAGGCGTAATTCAGAATTGCCAGAATGGCAACCACCCCCGGTAACCGGTAATAGATAATCATGAAAAGAGTCACAATGGCAAAACCGATCAGGCCGGCAATCATACTTTTATTCAAGGAATCTTGTCCTAATGTTGGGCCGATGACGCGGCTTTCGACGACCTTTAAAGGCACCGGCAACGAGCCGTACCGTAGTTGAATCGCCAGTGCATTGGCCTGATCTACGGTAAAGTTTCCTTCAATCACACCGCTCCCCTCGGTAATGGCAGAGTTGATTACTGGAACCGATATCACTTTTTTATCCAAGACAATGCCCAAGTATTTGCCAACATTCTTGGTTGTGAAATCCGCGAATATTTTTTGCCCTTGAGCAGTCAGCTCAAATGCGACCACAGGTTTGCCGAGGTTATTCGTGGTCACAGAGACTGTTTTTAAGTCTGTACCGGTCATGACGGTTGTCCATATTTTGTCTTCAGTGGGCGCTGGTGTTGGTTGGGTATCGTTTGACGTGGCTTCAGTTTGAGTAGTCGCTGCTTCGGGGGTTGGTTGTTCTACTTGACCTGTCTGACCTAGAGAAGTCTTGATCAGCGAACCTTCCTGAACTGGAGTTGATCCCATATCCACGAACTCGAGCTGGCCAGTTTCTTTGAGGACTGCGATAACCTCTTCTGTATTCGTCAGGCCAGGGAATTCTCCTAAAATACGGCGGCTGCCAGCGACCTGGAACACAACCTCGCTGACGCCCAACCCGTTTGAGCGGTTTTCAAGAATTTGTTTTGCATCTTCTAATTGCTCAGCGGTGATTGTAGATCCAGCAGGTAATTTCTCATCATCGACTTCGAGTAATACCTGCATTCCCCCCTGTAAGTCAAGCCCAAGCACCGTTTTTAGGTCTCTTTTAAAATCGCCGATCTTGATACCAGCATTGCCGGGCAGATCTATCCAAATTGCAATTGCAAGAAGTATGAGAATTATTATCAGATTGATGTAGCGTCGATTCATTCGTGAGGGGCCTCCATTTGGACAAATGCCAGCTTGCGGCTGACGCAACGAATGATTATAACCCCATTACTAATTTTTGTGTAAAAGCGGGAGTGAGGGAAGTGGCTAAATCTTGGGTTATAATATACGCATGAACGAATGTCCGAAATGTCATCGAACTGAAAGACAGCACCGATCTGGAAAGACACCGAGTGGCAGTCAACGATATCGCTGCATGTATTGCC
>JABLXC010000021.1 GCA_013178185.1 Anaerolineae bacterium
GGGTCATGATTTGTAGACGATAGATTTCTCTTTCGCTCATGGTGTGTAGTTTGTCCACTTCTCTGTCCCTTTCGTATGGGGACATTTTAACTTTGGTAAAAGGGGACATTTCTACTTTGGCTTAACACAGCTCAAACCCAGCCTTCTCAATTCTCGCACTTTATGTTAAACTCTATGCACTTGGTCAGCAGAATACTTTTGAACTGCTGCCTTTCCGCTCCTGATGTGTTCACAACACAAGACAGGAGCAATCCCGTGGAAAGGAGGTTCCCGCAATGCGTAGTTATGAAATCATGGTTGTGATTCAGCCCGATCTCGATGAGGCTTCTCTTAAAGGTATCCTCGATAAAATCAACGGCTGGATTACTGAGGCCGGTGGTTCAGTAACTAAGACAGATTTGTGGGGCAAACGCCGCCTCGCAAATAAAATTCGCAAGATCAGCGAAGGTGTCTATGTTCTCATGAATGCTCAAATGCCGCCGGCATTTACCCGTGATTTGGAACGCAACTTGCTCTACACAGAGCCGGTCTTGCGCTTCCTAATCACCCATTCGAACTGATCAATGCTCTCATGGGATGTTCTTGTCTCAAGCAGATCAAGGAGTTTTAGAAGATGAGCCGGGGATTGAATAAAGTAATGATCATTGGGCATCTCGGGCGTGATCCTGAAATGCGTTACACCCCTTCTGGGCGTCCGGTGACCACTTTCACAGTGGCTACCAGTCGTAGCTGGAATACCTCTGATGGGGAAAGACATTCAGAGACAGAATGGTTCAATGTGGTCTCATGGGGAAACCTTGCAGAAATTTGCAAACAATATCTCTCCAAAGGCCAGCAGGTCTATGTCGAGGGGCGGCTACAAACCCGCCGCTGGGATGATTCAGAAGGGGTAAAGCACACAAGCATAGAAATTGTAGCCAATGAAATGATGATCCTTGGTGATCGCCGTGAGGCGAATAATGTTTCGGGTGGTATCGAACCCGAAACTTCAGAAATCGATGATGAATACCCATTTTAAGTTGGAGTAAGTTAAATGGCTGACGAAAATGTTAACGAGCAGGAACGATCAGGTCCAAGGCGGTTTATCGCCCGCCCAAAGATCTGTCAGTTCTGTGCAGAAAAAAACACAGTAATTGACTATAAACAGGTCGAATTATTACGACGATATGTCACCGAAGAGGGCAAAATCCGCCCGCGGCGACAGACAGGCACGTGCGCAAGACACCAGCGCGCTCTTGCAAGAGAAATTAAACGCGCTCGCCATGTTGCTTTGATCCCCTTCACCTTTGAAACATTCGACGAATCATAATCCTCTGAGGCTGTGATAAAAAGCTATGGGGCATAAAGTGCAAAGGATGCACCATGCCCCATGCTTTCATAAAAGGCAACTATGGCGAAAGAATCTACACCCAAAATTGTTACAAAAAAACATCTGGCACGGCTTGACCGGGAAAATCGCCAACGAAAAATGCTCCAAATTGGCGCCGCCATCATCATTCTTCTCGTTGTCGGGGTGATCATTTTTGGCATCCTGGACCAAACCCTCCTATTAGATAGAAAAACCGTCGCCCGTGTGGGAAACGACAAAATAACAGTCGCCGAATTCAAAAAACAGGTGCAATTCTCGCGTTGGCAAATGATCAAACAGTACGAAAGTTCATTGCAGATATATCAAATGCTCGGCGCAGATCCTAACTACGGCGCTTCGTTCTTGAACAGCATGCGCCAGATCCAAAGCCAACTAAGCCCCGAAAATGCGACCACCCTGGCAAGCTCTGTATTGGATCAACTGGTAACGGAACGGATCATCAAGCAAGAAGCCGAAAAACGCGGCATCACCGTCACAGATGCAGAGGTGCAAGAGGCGCTTCAATCAGCTTTCAATTATTACCCCAACGGCATTCCTACTCCCACCATCACACCCACCCTGGCTGTCACATCAACGTTATCTCCTCAGCAATTGACCCTCGTCCCGCCAACTGCTACCGCAACCTTGCCGCCGACACCCGAGGCAACGACCGCTCCAACCGAAACCCCCACCCCCACAGCGACAGTTGATCCTGCGCTTCCCTCGCCAACCCCACTTCCCACTGCCACACCCTACACCGAAGAAGGCTTCAAAAAAGTGATTGAAGATTACATGGCCCAACTCACCGAAGTCGGACTGAGCGAAAGTGATCTTCGACAGATCATCCACGCCAGTCTGCTCAGGAACAAAGTGTATGAGGCCATCACCGCAGATGTCCAGCACGAAGAAGAACAGGTTTGGGCACGCCATATTCTTCTGAAGGACGAAGCCCAAGCGCAGGATGTTTTGAAACGTCTTAATAATGGCGAAGCCTGGGACAAACTCGCCGCGGAATTATCACAGGATACCAGCAACAAGGACAAAGGTGGAGATTTGGGATGGTTCGGCCGCGGGCAAATGGTGGCAGAATTTGAAGACGCCGCCTTCAAACTGAAAATTGGCGAAATCAGCGCCCCGGTAAAAACGCAGTTCGGTGTCCACATCATCCAGGTCATCGGCCATGAAGTCAGACCGCTGACCGACTCATCCTACGAAGCATTGCGCCAGAAAAAATTTGATGAATGGCTGCAAACTCAAAAGCAAAATCTCAAAATCGAAAAATACGATCTCTGGATGAACGTTATCCCCGTAGTGCCGACCTTGCCCCCTGATTTGATCTTATAAAAGCGCTTTCGAAAAGAAAAGCCGGCGACTCTTTCCAGGTTGCCGGCTTTTTTCTAGCCCACCATCTCTTCGCTGAGTTCATCCAGCCGCAAGCTGATCAACTGGCTGGCGGAATCCCGCCCCATCGTCACCCCATAGATGACTCCTGCCGTCTGGACCGTATTCCGGTTATGAGTGATCACGATAAACTGCGTCGTTTTGCTGAGCTCACTCAGAAGTTCGCAAAAGCGGCCAACATTGGCCTCATCCAGCATTGCATCCACTTCATCTAAAACACAAAATGGCGTTGGCGAAATTTTTAACAACGAAAAAATCAAAGCCACAGCTGTTAGACTGCGTTCACCCCCAGAGAGCAGAGAGAGACCCTGCTCTCTACGGCCCGGCAGACGAGCTTCAATATCAATGCCAGCATCGGTTGGGTTTTCTTCATCAGTCAATAGCAAGCGAGCCGAACCGCCTCCAAACAAGCGCGTAAACATCTGGCGGAACTCAACAGCCACCGCGTCAAAAGTCTTTTTGAACTCCCGCCGCATTAATTCATCTAATTCACCAATCACACGCCGCAGGTCCGTATCGGCCTTTTCCAAATCCTCCACCTGATTTTTCAAGAAAAGATATCGCTCTTGGACGGCCTGGTATTCATTCAACGCATCCGGGTTAACAGCTCCCATGCGTCTCAATAAGGATCGTTGCCGGTTGATGTTTTCCTCAAGATCAGCAGGAATCTCCGCCAGTGCAGGCAGTTCGGCCACCATCGAGCCGAGCGGGAGCGGTTCCTGCCCGGCAATATCGGTCGTATACTCGTAGGAGACCAGGCCAAAATCATCTTCTATTTTGCTGCGCAAAGAAGTCAGCTCTTCGCGTTGTCGAGTGAATTCTAACTGAGCCTGGGCAGCATGGCGCTCAGCGACCATCACCGCTTGTTGAGTCGCAGCCTGGTTTTCCAGTGTCGCGTTATAGGCCGCCTCGATCGATTCCAGTTCTTTTTCAGCAGGTTCGATCATTCTCCTTGCCGAATCGATCTTCTGATTCAGCGCCGTTTCCTCAACTCTTAAGGCGGCCCTCAAGCGCTCCAATTCCTGAAGCTGTGCTTCTAAACCTTCTAACCGCTCTTTGATAGACTGTTTCCGGACCTGGCTGTCTTTTAGAGACTGTTCATGCTCAGCCAGGCGCGCTTCGGCGCTCATAACAGCCTGTCTGGCAACCGCTGCATTGGTGTTCCAATGAGCCACCTGAGCTTGTAATTCATCAAGGGGCAAATCCAAAAGCCGGCGCGATTGTGCTTTGACCTTACTGCTGAGCAATTCGATTTTCTGTGATTCTTCGGAAATCGCCGTAGTTGCTTTCTCCAATTCCTCTCGCCCCTTCGCGAGCTGGCCTTCAACTTCAGATGCCTGGTTTTTATGCCAGCCCATTCGCTGGCGAGCCTGCTCAACCTCCAGTTTGGCTTGTTGGCTTGCCTTCTGGGAATCCCTCATCCGCTGGTTGAGGAGGTTCAGCTCTTTGATGATTTTTTGCTCATCCGCCGACAGGGTCTCAATCTGTCGATCGAGTTCCTTCTGACTTTGAACGGCGGTTTCCAGTGCCCGATCAAGTTCCTCTAAACGGTCTCGAAGCTCCCGCTTCTGACGGGGCCTGGCGATCACCGCCGCCCGATTATCCTGCCCGGCAATAACAACCCCACCCCGGTAGAACACTTCTCCCCGCAAGGTTACTACACACACCGTCTCAGGCAACTCATCAAGGATCGAATACGCAGCCTTACGGTCGTTTACTAAAACCACATTTCCGAGCAAATGGGTTATCAGGTTCTTGATATTCTTAGGCGCTTTTACAAGATCGCTGGCTCTTCCCAGGATTTTCGAGTTGGCTGGAATTTTAGGGGGAGTTGCATGGTCGGCTTCTAAGGGCAAAAAGAGGACTGCTCGACCTTTTTCTTCTGCTTCCAAAAGCACCATGGCATTCTCAGGATCAGCATCGCGATCCAATATGACGCCATCCAGGTATTCCCCTAACACCGAGGCAATCGCCTTTTCGTATTCTGCCGGCACATCCAGCATCGCGCTCAGAGGAACGTATTTGCCCTTTAAGTTCCCTTTTTGGGCACTCTCAAGCAAGAAACGCGCCCCCTGGTTTAAACCGGTAAAGGCTTTTTCTGCCTGTTCTAAAACTTGCAATTGCGCAGCGATTTTTGAGGTTTCTCCCTCCAACCTGGAGATCGAATCCTGGGCTTCTTTTCTCCGAGTGCTGATTTCCTCCCGCCGACTCCGCAGTTTTTGCAGCTCGCCCTCCGCCTCTTCCACTGCTGCCTGGGCTTCTTCCGCCAGACGTTCCGACCGCCGGGAGCGAGCTTCCAGATCTCCAAAGGCAGCGGTTTCTTTTTCAAGTGAAGTCTTTGCAGCTTCAAAAGATCGCTGCAAATTGTCAATCCGGCTTAGTAATTCCTGCTGCCTGGCCTTCAAACGCACCTGGCTAGTCTCCGCCTGTACAAGCTGGTGCCTCATTCCCTGTAAAACAGCTTCAACCCGATTCCTCTCTTCGGTTCTTTGCCGCAACGAAACATCGGCAAGCTTCGCTTGCTCTTGCGCTGTCTCGAATTCCGATTGCAAACGAGCGCACTCCTCCGCCAGTGTTTGAAGTTTCTGCTGCCTGAAACGATAATCTTCCTCGAGTCGGGTCAATTCAGCCTGTAAACTATTGCATTGTTCCACGATGGAGCGCTGGCGCTCCTCCAGAATGGCAAGCTCGCGGCTGACCTTCTCACTTTGTTGATGATATCCGGCAGATTCGGCATGCCACCCATTCAAGTTGTCACGCAGCAATTGCAGCTTAGCACGCAGCGAACCAAGGTTGTCCTCGACCCCAGCCAGTTTTAATCGCGCTTGTTCAAGGCGAGATTCCTGAACCCGCAATGTCTCCTTTGAATGAGCCAGCATGTTTTGAACCCGGTGCCAATGATAACCATACCAGTCTCGCAGCAACACCTGCAGATCGGCTTTTATCCGTTCATATTCTTGTGCCTTACGGGCCTGCCGTTCCAGGCTCTGCAGACGCGGCTCCAACTCGCTGAGGATATCCAGCACCCGGTCCAGGTTCCGCCTTGTGTTGTCTAAACGAGTCAGGGCTTCCTCCCGCCGGCTTCGGAACAAACCAATTCCAGCCGCCTCCTCAAAGAAACGACGGCGTTCATCTGGTTTGAGCGAAAGCGCAGAATCCACTAGGCCCTGGCCGATAATAGTATAAGTTCGCTCAGCAAGCCCCGATTGCGCCAAAAGCTCTGAGATCTCTTTGAGCCGCACCCTCTGCCCATTTAAGAGATATTCATTTTGCCCATCGCGATAAGCTCGTCTGGTAATCGAAACTTCTGAGAAATCAATCGGCAACCAGTTATCTTCATTATTAAAAGTGATACTGGCTGAAGCCATGCTGGCGCGAGCACGTTGCTCTGAGCCAGCAAAAATCATATCCTCTGTTTTTCGCCCACGCAGCAATGAATAAGATTGTTCACCAAGCACCCAGCGAATTGCATCCGCGACATTTGACTTTCCTGCACCGTTTGGCCCAACCACAGCAGTGATCTGAGCCGGGTATTCCAGCAATGTCCGGCTTGCAAAAGTTTTATAGCCCTGCATTTCAAGAGATTTTAACCGTGGTGTCATCCGCCTTCCTTATATCGTCATCAAAGGGAATTGCTGGGTGAGGCTTACGATATCAACCCGAGCCGCAGAAGGGCATCATGTGCCGCTGCCTTCGTCGCTGCTTGCTTACTCGACCCGCTACCGCTTCCATATACAACGCCATCCACGATAACATCAACTTCAAAAACCTTAGAGTGATCCGGCCCCGTTGCGTTCCTGGTTACATATTGAGGCGTCGAAAAACCTTGGGCTTGCGCCCATTCTTGAAAACTAGATTTCGGATCTTCATTTTTATGGTTGATCAAGATATCCTCAGCCGCCTCTTCTAAAAACGGCGAGATGAACTTTTGGACAGCTTCGATCCCCTGATCCAGGTAGATAGCCCCTATAAGTGCTTCAAAAGTATCACACAAGAGAGCTGGACGATTACGCCCTCCTCCCTGAATCTCGCCTCTTCCCAATCGCATCGCATTTCCAAGTTGAATCTGGCTTGCAAAATCAGCAAGCTGCTGGGTATGCACCAGCGCAGACCGCATGCGCGTCAGGTCGCCTTCCGGCATCTCTGGATAGCGATTATATAACCACGCCCCCACCACGAAATCCAAAACCGCATCCCCCAAGAACTCAAGCCGTTCGTTGTCTTCGATTGCATCTGCATGCTCATTTAGAAAAGAGCGGTGCGTCAAAGCGCGGCTGAGAAGCAGAAAATCATTAAATTCCAAACCAAGGCGTACTGCCAGTTCCTGAGGTTTCTCAGGCGCTGATATCGTCACCTGATTTTCCAACATTATCCTCCCAAGAACTCAGGGAACGTCAACCACTGCTGTCACGTCGTAGATAGTAGCTGGCGCTCCATCAGTTCTTTGTATAATGAAATAATCTAATCACCCTCTTGTGGAACGTACTCTCCTTCTATCCATACCTCGCCTTGCGATCCAACTTCTTTTTTCCAAATTGGCACAATCTCTTTCAACCGATCTATTCCATAGCGCGCCGCCTCAAAAACGCCAGTATCACGATGCGAAGCTGAACACGCGATAATCACCGTTGGGGTGCCTGCATTAAGGCGTCCAATTCTTTGAACAATGACAATCCCTTCTACCGCCGGCCACTGCGCCCTGATTTCATCTGCCACCTGGCGCATTTTTACTTCTGCCATAGGAAGGTACGCCTCATATTCTAATAATACGGTTTCCCGCTCCGTTCCTCGGCTTGTCTTTCCCCTGACGATTCCAGTAAAAACACAAACAGCGCCGGTCGTTGTAGTGGTAATGTCTGCCACAAGCGCATTCAAATCAATTAAATCGGTTGTCACCTGGCAAATCGTCAAAGGCTCAGAACCACCGCTCACTGGTGGGAAAAGGCCAATTTCGGCTTCTTCTGGGATAATGTCATGATCAAAGGCAAAATCTCTGTTGACAGAAACCAGTGCGCGTTCAATCAGGGGTTGATGTTCTGGAAAATTTGAGCTAAGCATTTGTTTAAACTCGGCTACATTAATCCCTGGCTCCAAATCCAGTTCGATTTCACCCTTACCAACGCGCTCTCTTAAGGAAGCAAACAATAATACTCTTACATTCATAAACGTTACTCGTTGTACAGATCTCCGCTCAAACCGCCATGTTTTTCAATCAGGCGGATATTTTGTATCCGTCCAGTTTTTTCAACTGCTTTCACCATATCATACACCGTAAGCGCCGCGACAGAAACAGCGGTAAGCGCTTCCATCTCAACACCAGTTTTACCATAAGTGTGAACCCTGGCCGTGATCTCTACGCCAGGTAATTCAGGATTGATCCTCAAGTTGACATCAATTTCATGGACCGGAATAGGATGGCAAAGCGGAATGAGTTCAGATGTCTTCTTAGCGGCCATGATCCCTGCAAGCTGCGCCACCGACAAGACATCTCCTTTCTTCATTAATCCTTCCCGAATTAACTCAACCGTTTCCGGTTTTAGGTGCACCTCTCCTTTCGCTACAGCAGTGCGTTTAGTATCTGGTTTCGCTCCGACATCCACCATCTTGGCAGAACCTTGTTCATCAATATGAGACAATTTTCTTGAAGCCATCATAATGAAATTATAACCGTTTCAGTTTCGATACGAAAGCCAAAAACCCAGGTTGGCATCTGATATAATCATTTTCGTGAGTATTGACGTGGTCGGTCATCAGGCAGAAAGATATCGTGTCACAACCGCTGTTTACGAGGGGCCATTGGACCTCCTGTTGCAGTTGATTGAGAGCGCCGAACTTGATATTACAACTCTCGCACTTGCTCAAGTAACTGACCAATACCTCGCCCATCTTGAAAATCTCCAGGACCACGATCCTGCGGAGGTCTCAGCGTTCCTGGTAATTGCCGCAAAACTGTTACAGATCAAATCCTCGGCCTTATTGCCACGCCCAACCCACGTGGATATCAATGCGGCAGAGGAAGAGCCTGCCGAAGCCCTGGCCCGTCAGTTGATCCAATACAGAAGGTTTAAACAACTTGCCGGGATACTGGCCTTCCGGGAGGAAAAGGGATTAAAAACTTTTTTGCGGGTGGCGCCACCTACATTAAAAATAGAAGCAAAGCTCGATCTAAGCGATGTTACCCTGGCAGATCTTGTCGAGGCTGCTCGCCAGATGCTGCTAAACCATAACAGCTTGCAAGATTTGAGTTCGGTTGTCGCGCTTCCTCGCGTGACAATCCGAGAAAAAATTTCCACAATTCTGGAAACGCTTCGCAAAACTGGCGCTACCACATTTCGCGCCATGATGCACACGAAAAACCGTTTGGAGATCGTAGTAACATTCCTGGCGATGCTCGAACTGATTAAACGCCACATCGTTCAGGCACAGCAACCTGCACTGTTTGGAGAGATTGAACTGGTGCCAATCAGCAAGCTGGATGAAGACATCGAAGAAGAATCGGAGTTCGGCGATTGACAAAGCCGACTCAGGCGGCCATCTCATTTTCTGGATCGTCTGGGCTGGATTCATCCATGTTGTAAGGCAACCTGCCGCTCAGCCACACAATCATAAGCCGAATATCATTCACATCAAAGGTCGATTCAGGCCATCTCTCAGAAAATGCCTGTCCTAAAGTTTCATAAGAGTCCCCTGCTGGCCATCGAACCATAAAACCAGGCAGCCTGGTTCGATCCGCTTCAATTGGAAGGACCTCCCAGCCTCGCCCTTTCAAAAGCTCATAAACCCGCTTTGAGAGTTCAGGATTTAATTCCAACCAGGCGCTCAAGATTTGGGCAGTAAATTCTGGGTTTTTTGCAAATGCTTTGGCGGCACCCCTTACTTTAAGCGCCAAAGGTGCCAGAGAACTGTTCCGAAAACCTGGAACATTCACATCATTCTTGACAGCTCGGTTTACCAGCGACTTCCGCATCTGGGAAAGGTCATTCAGCTTTGAAAATACTACCCGAAGAACTTCTTCCCGATATTCGGGGGTCATAAACTCATTGAGCGTATGAAAAGGCACAAATGCAATTTTTTCGTTGGGCATAGGATAAATTATAACAAAATACAGCCAATTACTTCTTAAGGTTTTTAGCCACCTGATCGCTCGCCTCATCCAGGCGGGCAATATCTTCCTCGGTAAGCTGCCAACCAATCACCCCAAGATTCTGTTCTAACTGGGCAATAGTCTTGATACCTGGAATAGGAACTGTCCCTTTACAGATCGTCCAATTAATGGCGACCTGTGCCGGTGTTTTTCCATCATAATCCGCGCCGATCTTCTTCAGCAGCCGCATCAAAGGCTGAATGGCTGAGAGATACTGGCGCCCATACCGTGCTCGCCGAGGGCCACTGGGTGGATTCTCAGGAGTATATTTCCCGCTTAAGACGCCCTGTGCAAGCGGGCTGTAGGCGATCACAGCAATACCCTGTTCGTGACAGTGCTTGAGCAAACCATCCTTCTCAATCCGGCGGTTTAACAAATGATATTCCACCTGATTGGAGGCAAGCTGAACCCCCTGCCGTATGAGCGAGTTTTGCGCCCGATCCACCTGCTTCCGGTCATAATTCGAGACACCGACAGCATGAATCAACCCAGATTGATGAGCTTCGATCATTGCTTCCATCCAGGTTTCTATCGTAACAGGTGGATAAGGCCAATGCATCTGGTACAGATCCACCGCCGAGAGCCCTAGACGATTAAGGCTGCCACGCAACGCCCTCAATAAGCTCGCCTTTCGCAACCGCCAGGGAAAAGGCATAAACTTAGTCGCGACAATTACTTTCTGATCGCTTTCACGAAGGAACTTTCCAAGCAGCATTTCAGAACGGCCCTGTCCGTATGCTTCGGCGGTGTCGAAAAATCTGATCCCAGAAGCCAGGCAAAGTTGAAAAACCTGCCGGATATCATCCTCGCGATATTCTTTCCCATACCCCCAAAACAAGCGATCTCCCCACGCCCATGTACCTATCCCAAAAGAGACTTGATCAAACAGGGGATGTTTCTGGATTGTTTCTCCGATCATGACAGCCATCCTTTCATCAGGTCAGGAAGATACTATTGGATTATGTCTCAGGTCCACCGCCGGGGTGAATGAACATCTCATTCTGTTCCGAAGCAATTGCCGATGGGGGCTTAACGGCCAAAAGATTGCCGAATAATATGTTCCTGCCCGTTCGAAATGCCCTTTCAGCCAGTAGAAAAGAAGAAGCTGACCAGGCCTGTAGCGAGTATCCCATCGGATGTCCTGTTTGACCATGCAACCACTCATTAAACTCCCACGGTTGATCGCCCTGGCGATTGGCTTCCGCAAGCAGAACCAACAACCGTTCCGCTTCCTGATTCCATTTGCGCTGAACCAGTGCAGCCACATGGAAGCCGCCAATCATCGGCCAGATGCCGCCGTTATGATACTGGTGAGGCAGGTTCAAATTGCGGCTGCGATAATAACTCCGCCAGTTTTCTTCACCAGGATAAATCGGCGGATAAATGGCCTTGGTTGGAAACGGCTCGGCCATACCAACTTGCTGCATATACCGCAAGATATGTTCAGCCCGATGTCCATCTGCGATCCCGGTCAGAATCGCCAAAAGGTTCGCAAGGCTGTCACACCAGTCTCCATATTCGCGAAAAGCCACCCATGGTAAGTAATATGGACGGCTTGAGATCGTGCCAATATTATGATAAAGCATGAACCATTCCAACCGGATTGCCTTTAATTTTTCAAGGTGCTCCGCGAAATGTGCTGCAACCCAGCAGCGGTCAATCCACATTAATAGATTGATCCGTTCATGGATGTCTTCCGCTAAGGTGAAAATATGAGAGGTTTGTGCGAGGCTGCCAACGTGTAGGCGCATTTGTTCATAGGCAAGCGTGGCTGCGTACAGCAATACATTGTCATATAACGTGTTATACCGCACTGCCATCAAATCCATCCAATTCCCCGCCTCTGGAATCTCCAGCAACCCGCATTGGTTCATATCCTGGTAGGCCAGCCAAATCATAGCCTTATCAATCTGTTGCCAGGATGCCGTTAAAAACGTCAAATCTTGCGTCATAGAAAAGTTAAGGTAATGGCCAAGAATGAACCAGAGATTGCTGTCGCACGCCCCGGCATTCTCTGTGCTGCAATACCCCGTATCAGGATGAACATTTAACGGGATAAAGCCCAATTCGTTTTGATATTGTCCCAGAGTGCGCAGAGAATTTCTGCCAGTTTCAATTAATTCTTCGTCTTCGCTAGCAAACGCGCCAAGAAAGGAAGCCATGCTGTCCCTTGCCCAAATTTGCGGATACCCGCTTGTCAGCGCAGAAGCTCGAAACCCATAAGGCGTTGAACATTTACGCAGTACTTCCTTCGAGCGCTCTCTAGCCTCAATAAAAAGATTGGTCTTTGAGCGATCCACTTTAATCATCCTTTTACAGCGCCTCCAAGAAGCCCTTGAATAAAATATCGTTGAAATAGCACATAGACCAGCACAATCGGTCCAGCTACAATGATAGAGCCGGCTGCCAGTCTTGGCACATCGGCCGTGTACCGTCCCTGGAAAAAAGCCAACCCTACTGGCAGGGTGCGCAGTGTTTCTTTTTGTACCATAACCAGCGCAAGCAAAAATTCGTTCCAGGTCCACATAAAAATGAGAACCACCAACGTGAGGACGGCTGGTCTGGCTAAAGGCCACAGCACCAACCATAACATCTGCCAGCGGCTGCATCCATCCATTGCCGCTGCATCGATCAATTCCTGGGGAGCTGATCGAAAGAAGCCGGTCATCCAGAGCGTGCCAAAGCTGACGCTCAAACCGATCTGAGGCAGGATCAAAGCCCAATACGTATCGGTCAGGCCTAGCCGATACATAAAGTGATAAAGGGGGATAACCACTGCTTCAAACGGCGTCATAAAACCTATCAAAAGTAGAAAATATAAAATGTGCTGAAACGGAAAAGAAAGAACGCCAAAGGCATAACCGGTCAATGTGCTCAAAAACACACTGACTGACACAACCGCCAGCGCGACGATAATACTGCTCCTAAAATAATCGCTAAATCTCCCCGTTGTCCAGGCATTGACAAAGTTGTTAAACTGAAACTCCCTGGGTAAATGAAAAGGACCCTGGATCACTTCGGTTTGGGTTTTGAAGGAACTTAACAAGACGCCAAAGATTGGTAAAAAAACAACCAGGAGGAAGAGAGTCAAAATAAGATAATTCGGCAGAAAGCTTTTCCAGCGATAAGGTTTCCGCATTTTACTCCTCCTGCCTGGATTGCACTCGGAGGATCAAAAAAGAAACGAGAAAGATGACCAGGGTTAATACCGTAGCAACCGCAGCGGCATAACCAATTCGATTCTGTTGAAAAGCCGAGCGATAAACAAGGAAAGCCGCCACTAAGGTCTCATCGCCTGGTCCGCCACGCGTCGTCACGAACACTAAATCAAAGACTCGCAACGCTGCCACAATCGTGGTGATTAACGCTACACCAAACTCTGCCCGTAGTCCCGGTAAGGTGATATAAATCATTTGTCGCAAACTGCCAGCTCCGTCCAGTTCTGAAGCCTCATAAAGCTCCTTGGGGATCCTCTGCATCCCAGCGATGAATAAGACCATGCAGAAACCATACTGCACCCAGCTTCCAATCACCCCAACCGCAGGTAAGGCCAGATCGAAATCTCCAAGCCATGAACGGTTTAACGCCCCCAATCCCACAGACTTGAGAAACAGGTTTAAAGGACCAAAAGCCGGGTTATAAATCCAGCGCCACATCACACCTACAACAACCATACTCAACACCTGCGGCAAAAACAACCCCGCTCGAAAAAAAGACATTCCTGGCAGCGGTCTGCGCCCAAGCAGGCTTGCTAAAACCAGGCCGATCAAAATAGGAAATATGCAGTAAAAAATCAGGAAAATAAGGTTATGAGATAAAGCCTTAAAAAACTGGCCGTCACCCAACAGATTGCGATAATTCTCTATCCCGATGAAAGTCCGATTGGAACTAAAACCATCCCATTTGTAAAAACTGGCATGAAAAGTTTCAAGAATAGGATAGAACACAAAAACCAGGTAAATTGCAAGGCCGGGAAATAAGTACACCCATCCCTTTAACCGCGACTCCCCTGGCCATAGTGTTCTGCCGACCATGCGCCTGCCTTTTGCTTTGAGGAACCATAATTCTCTTCTCCCCCGCTAAAACTGCCGGGGGAGAAGAGCTAGACCGAACAAGCCCAAAATTACTTTTGGCTCGCTAGAAATGCGCTGTAATCTTTTTCAACATTGGCGGTAAACGTGGCCGGATCGATCTCCTTGCCAAATAGCTTTTGCAGTTCAGCAGAGATCGTATCATAAAAGGTCGGTGTGGCCCAGTCAATATAGTGCCCCACGCCATTATCCCGGTTGATAACGTTCCAGGCGTTAACCGTGTCGGCAAACAAGGAACCCTCTTCAATTTTGAAATCGGCCGGCAGTGGCATAGCAGGCACAAATCTGGCTTCTGCCCAAAGCTGGGCTGCGCGTGGACTGACCATCCAATCCAGGTACTCAGCCGCCAGATCGGGATTTTTCGTTGTTTTCCGAATTGAGTACGGAATTCCAACGCCGCCAATCGCAAGTTGAGGCTTATCTGTGCTTTGCTGGGGCATCAAGAAGAAACCGAATTGTTGATCGGCATCTGTGGTCAATTCCCCAGCTAACCAGGAACCGGTGATCATCATCGCCCCTTGACCAGCTTTAAACAACTGGGCAGAGTCGTCGTAGCCGATCCCCATAAAACCATCGCTAAAATACCCTTTATCCACCCAATCCTGCATGATCTTTGCCGCTTCACGATTTTGTTCGATATCAAAACTGGCGTTATTCACCCCATAGGTGAAATCGTTAATGTATTTTCCATCTACCAGGACATGCTGAACGGAGCTGAACTCATGAATCCCCGGCCAGCCATCCAAATTTCCAAAAACAATTGGCGTGATCCCTTTGGCTTTGATATCTGCGAGCAATTTTTCAAAATCGGTAAAAGTGTTCGGGATTTTCCAGCCGTTTTCCTCAAAAATGTCCTTGTTATAATAAATGCCCACAACTTCCGCAGTTGGGCTTACTCCATACAGGTTTCCTTCGCCAAATGCCTTGCCGTCTGCAGTAAAGCTGTTCCTACTGGAAACGGAGGTGGAAAACCGCTCGCCCCATTGATATTTGGCTGCATAATCATTCAATGATAAGAGCAAGTCGGCCTGAACCAGCGCTCCCATGTCACTGCGACCCTGGTTCACTTGAGCAACATCTGGTCCATCTTCCTGGCTCAGCGCTAATTTCACAGTTGTCTTCAGGTCATCTTGAACTTTAGAAACTCGTTCAATGGTTACGCCAGAATGGGATTCCTCAAATTCCTTGTTCAGTTGATCAATCACTTCGCTCTCAACGCCCCTGTAGAACTGGTCCCAAACCACCAGTTTTGTCTCTGCGACAGGTTCTTCAGAGGTAGCTTCCGTCATTTTGGGCTGGGTGGAAGCTTCGGTGGCCATCGCGGCTGGGGACTGAGTTGGGGTCGCGGCAGGCTGGCAGGCCGCAAGCAGCACCGCCATGATCAGGGTAAGTGAAAGCAACAAATAAGTTTTTCGCATCTTTCTCCTCCTTATGAAATGCTGAATGCGTCAAACCTTAAGCTCGCGTTTAAATCGCTTCTCAAGAACAATGACCCAATCGCAGTGTAAATTCTATTGCCCACAAATAGCTTTGTCAAGTTTCGTTGTTTTCACCGTCCGGCGCCCCGTTTTATTCCCGCATCGTCCGGCGCGCTTTCCAAACAATTCTGAAATAATGAATAACATGGTGCAGCGGCCGGATATGGCTCTTTTCATCAGCATATATGGTCTGGATCGGTACCCAAGCCAGTTTCCAGCCTTGTTTTAGGCACACAACGATCATTTCAACTTCAAATTCAAATCCTCGTTCCCGACTTTTTATCATTTCTTGAACCAGGCGAGAGCTTAACAGTCGATAACCGGACTGGTTATCGGGTATCTCGTTCCCCATCGCCCAGGATAACATAAACCGACCAATCGTATTGGAACATCGCCTGATGATCGGCATCTTGGAAAAATCACGTTTGCCAACTACAAGATCCGCCCCGGTGTGGATAAAGGATTTAACCAGTGCCGGAATCTCGTTAGGATCATGTTGTCCATCGGCGTCCAGCATAACCACTGCGTCATATCCTTGGGCAACGGCGTATTGAAATCCCTGGATTAGCGCCGCTCCTTTTCCCTGGTTTGGTCTCTGCCGGATTACTGTAGCCCCGGCTTCTTCTGCCTGAACCGCAGTTTGATCGGTAGAGCCGTCGTCCACAACTAGAACTGGTAAAAATTCCCTCGTGCGCTTTACAACATCATGAATATGCCCGCTCTCATTATAAGCGGGGATCAGGGCGAGAATTTTCTGCTGCAATTTCGTTTCCTTCGTTATAAATTCCATGCTTTCCTGGCTTCATTGTACCATGCCAGGCAGAGGCACTTACCTTCCAACTTGAAATTATACGACCCATCCCTTGCCTAAACAACCGCATAAGAATAGAATTTCTCTATGATCGAAGACGTTACCCCTATCCGGCAACAATATCTTGAAATAAAACGACAACATCCTGGCGAAATTCTCTTTTTTCGATTGGGAGACTTCTATGAAACCTTCGACCAGGATGCTGAAATCACTTCGAGAGAACTTGACATCGTTTTGACCTCTCGTAGCGTTGCCAAAGGCGTCCGCGTACCGATGGCTGGTATACCTTATCATGCCGTAGAAAACTACCTGGCGCGCCTTATCGAGAAAGGATACCATGTCGCAATTTGTGAACAGGTCGGAGATCAGCCGGTCAAAGGATTGTTTCCCCGGCAGGTTGTTCGGGTAATCACTCCCGGCACGGTGGTCGAGCCTGGCCTGCTTCCAGGTGACAAAAACAATTATTTAGTTGCCATAGATATTCAAGATAATCGGCTTGGGATCGCATATGCTGATATCACCACTGGGGAATTTTCTGTTGCAGAACCTGCAGGCGAAGATATCCTTACCCTGTTGCGAGCCGAACTGATGCGACTAAAACCAGCCGAAATTTTAATTCCAGAGGGACTCAACCTTCCAAACGACCTCCCGGGTTTTCCAAGCCGCTGGCCTGTCTGGCGTTTTGAATCAGCCCGCTGTAAAGAAGTCTTACTGCGCCATTTTAGCGTAGCAACGTTGGATGGCTTTGGCTTGCGTGGCCTGTCCCTGGCAATCCGAGCCGCTGGCGCCTTGCTCCAGTATATCCAGGAGACTCAGCCAGCCGCCCTCAAATTGCTAGAAAATCTGTCAACCTATACGCTCGACGATTTTATGACGCTGGATGCAGCCACCCGGCGCAATCTTGAACTGACCGAGACGATCCGCTCTGGCGACGTCAAAGGTTCTCTGCTGGGCGTTCTTGATCTCACCGTAACGCCAATGGGAAAGCGGCTCATCCGCCAGTGGGTCAGCAACCCTCTTTTGGACCTTAACGCGATCCACCTGCGGCAGGATCGGATTGCTTACCTGGTTGAAAACGGCCTCATCCGGGCCGAGCTGCGCGCTGCGCTTCGCCCGCTGGTCGATCTGGAACGTCTCACTACTCGAGTCGTTTCCGGCCACGCTTTGCCCAGAGATTTGGTGGCTATACGCTCTATGCTGCAAAAATTACCTGCTATTACAGCTATCTTCCAGGAAAAAGACAGCCCGCTGAACGAGCTTGCTTCTCTTCCCTCGCATGCCGATGAGCTTTTCCTCCTAGAAACAGCCATCAGTGATGACCCTCCAGCCACCCTCCAAAATTCCGGTGTCATCCGGCCTGGCTATTCATCGGAACTGGATCAAATTATCTCTTCCACGCAACATGCCAGAGAGTGGATTGCTAACCTGGAAAATATCGAGCGAGAGCGCACCGGCATAAAATCGCTCAAGGTGGGTTTTAATAAGATCTTTGGATATTACATCGAAATCACAAACAGCAACACTGCCCTGGTGCCCGCAGACTACATCCGCAAACAAACCCTCGTCAATGCTGAACGCTATATCACACCTGATTTGAAAGAGTACGAGGCACTGGTCCTCAACGCCGAAGACCGCATCCGAGAAATCGAAGTACGCCTCTTTCGCGAAGTGTGCAGTCAGCTTGCGTCTCACGGCCGCAGCCTGCTGGAGAGCGCACGCCGCCTGGCTGAACTGGATACCCTGGCAGCCCTTGCTGAGGTCGCAGCTATCAATGGATATATCCGGCCCGAAGTAGTTCAGGAAAACGTGTTACAAATTCGGGATGGCCGGCATCCGGTCGTCGAGCGGTTATTAAGCGGTGAACGCTTCGTTCCTAACGACGCCATTTTCGAACCAGGCGAGATTGTCCGCCTGATCACAGGGCCCAACATGAGCGGCAAGAGTACCTTTCTAAGACAGGTCGCACTCATAGTTCTGCTTGCTCAGATGGGCAGCTTTATACCGGCTAATTCTGCCCGCATTGGCCTTGTGGATCGAATTTTCACTCGCATTGGCGCGCAGGATGAAATTCACGCTGGCCAGTCCACCTTCATGGTGGAAATGATCGAAACAGCCAATATCCTCAACCATGCTACCGGCCACAGCCTGCTCATCCTGGACGAAATTGGGCGCGGCACCAGCACCTATGACGGCGTCTCCATCGCCTGGGCGGCGGTTGAATACATTCACAATCACCCCCACCTCCGCGCTCGCACTTTATTTGCCACCCATTACCATGAATTAACGCAACTCAGCGACCTGCTGCCGGGAGTTCGCAACTACAACGTCGCAGTAACGGAATCGGAAGGCAAGGTCATTTTTCTTCATAAAATTGTCCCGGGTGGAGCAGACCGTTCTTATGGTATCCACGTCGCTCAACTGGCTGGCCTGCCCCGTCCCGTCATCCAGCGCGCTTCAGAAATCCTCAATCAGCTGGAAATTTCTTCTGGGAAGGCAGTAACCTTGAATCCGGGCATCCCGCAGCAAATGGTTTTATTTCCAGAAACCAACCCGCTGCTCAATGAATTAAAATCACTGGATATTAACACCCTCTCTCCCATTGAGGCTTTGAACAAGCTCTATGAATGGAAGCGGAAGTTCTCAGAAACGGATTCATAATTTGCCGTCTCTAATCGCTCGATGAACCCAAGCCCTCCCAAGAAACGCGACGCGACAGGATCAACAATATCCCCCCAACCAACATGGCAGAAACGCCTGCCAGGATACTCCATATCGAAAACCGCGCAAAAACAAAGACAAAAGCGCCCACCAGAGCATTCAGAACTTGCTCTGGCGCGCCGGAGAAAAGCTGCCCAGCCAAATATCGGCCTGCCAGATTGCCCGAAAAAAGTATCCCCCCAGCAAACACCACAACCAACACCCCGCTTGCCAGGATAGGCCATCCCAACCAGGATAAACTGTCTTTCAAGGATCGAACATTGAACAACAGGATTAGGATCAAAATAAACAGAACAGCCAGCGGCGTCACTCTCAGAAAAAAACGGGTAGTCCGGTACAATGTCCATATCCCCTGCCAGCGCGATGCTACTTCGGAGCTCATAAGCTGGCTCGCTTGATCAGAAGACAGGATATATACTTGGTCAGGAAACCCACTGAGAAATTGCCCTAGCATTTGCGAGGCAAGGTTCTCGAACAATGGCATGAATTCGTCCGGCGGACGGCAAATCGGCGCGTTGGCCAGGTTTCCCGTCAGGGCGCTGCCCGCGATAGCGACCAACTGCTCCGCTGAGCATTCAGGCCAGGTACGCAAAATTTCTCGGACGATCATTTCGCCCCCTGGGCCATTAAAGCGCTCTTTAAACAGCCGCAAGTCCAGCAGGATAATCAGCTCGTCCGACTGAAAATTGAGGTAACTCCCAACCTGTTGGATGATCAAATCCCCTTGCACCTCCAGAATCTCTGGTGGAAAAAGCTGACGGAAAATCTCTTCCAGGTTTTCATGGTTCAAGCCAAAAAACACAGGATTACCCTGGATCTGCCCCGCCAGCCCCGACTGCTCCAAAATAAGTTGAGTAGCCCACGCAGGTACTTTCTCGTAAAACTTCTGCGCAATCAGCGCCTTTTGATAGGCGCTGGCGCGAAACAGGATGTTTTCTGCCGGCAAGAGAAAAAGTGCAGGGATAGAAAAAATTGCAAACAAAATACTTAAGCAGGTGAGAAATAATTTCTTGAAAAAGGACATTTCTAATTGGACTAATTTGATATAATAATTAAATAATCTAACGATCTTTATTATAATCAAGAAACCATCTGGAGTCTAAAATGGGCGGTCTCAGGTTAGAACATTGTGTCCCTTGTTCAAGAAATACACCTCCAATGAATCCAGACGAAATTGATGCCATGCTCGCCGAAGTGAGAGCCTGGGAAAAGGTCGAAGAAGATGGCATTCTCCGCTTGAAAAAACAGTTTACGTTCAAGAATTTCACACAAGCGCTGGCCTTTACAAATAAAATTGGCGCTCTCGCTGAAAACGAAGGGCATCACCCCGCAATACTGACAGAATGGGGAAAAGTAACCATCTACTGGTGGACACACATCATCCACGGTTTACACCAAAACGATTTCATCATGGCAGCCAAAACGGATGAACTTGTTGATCAAAGGGAGGAATGATGGCGCATAAAGTGGGCGATTGGATGAGCAGTCCGGTGATTGTAGTGGATCCAGATACAACCGTTTCGTTCGCCCTGACATTAATGCGGCGCAGAAACATCCACAGTGTCGTGGTCAACCTGCCTGACGAAGAAGGTAAATACGGAATCGTGACCATTACAGACATCCGCAACAAGATCATTGCAAAACAACGTAAACCGACCGAAACCAGCATCCGGGAGATTATGAGCTATCCGGTCATCACCGCCCAAGCGGACTGGTCGCTGGTCAAGTGTTCTTCGGTCATGCAAGAAAACCACATCAACCATCTTCCTGTCGTAGACAAATACAACAACCTGGTAGGAATCATTTCAACAACCGATATTTTCATCGCCGCCGAAGAAACCGGCTGGGAAGACGCATATTAATCTCGCCCCAGCAATAGAGGCCAGGTAATTTCAGAATACAAAGCGTTTGAGAACCAGTTAGTTCGACTGGGCTTGAAGATATGCATCCCACAGTTTTTGTGGGTTCCTGGAAAATTGGGAGAATTCGATCATCCCTTCTGCCATACCCATCAAGACCGCATTCAACAAGGAATTTGCAGGTGTGCGGATGCCCAGTCGTTGTCCAAAACGTACAACCGCGCCGTTTAAATAATCCACTTCGATATTTCTTCGGCCAGCATGCAAATCAATATGAAATGAAGGCATTTTATTGCCTCTGCCTTTTGCGGCAACCCGCACTAACAACGGGCGGCCAATCGCTGGAGGCAGCGCCCTGACCAGAAAAGCCAGGCCTTTAACCGGTGTTCGCGGTAGGGTGACAACCCGGATTTTCAAAGCATCCATCACAGCCAACGCCTCCCGCAACTGAGCAATCTCTAGTTGGTAACCGAGGGGGTCCTCCAGCACTTCTTTCGGTGTGAGATCTAGGATCGCCGAAGTCGCGTTACCCAAAAGATTGGTCAATAATTTCGACCATTTCATCGCCCCGGCATCTGAAAATGGCTGTGCATTCAAGCCAGCGGAATTGAATTCCTGGATGAGCCGCTCGCTGAGGGTGTGACGACTATAGATTCCAACCCCTCTTAAACGCTCCAAAATAATATCACCTGGTCCCCGTTTTCCTACGGCAGATGTCACGGTGGCGGGGATAATCCTGCCTGGCCCCATCGCCTCTTCTAACAGACCTTCATTTTCGACCCCATTTTGGAAACAAATGATAGGGGGAATCTCTTTTAGATGGGATTGAATACCCGCCAAGAAGGCCGGTGTATCAAATGATTTGATCGCCAGAAGCGCCGCATCGAAGGGACCTTGCGCCAGCGCCTGTTCCAGCGAAGAAACCACCACCGGATTCGAGACAATATGTACACCCGAAGGCGTTTCAAGTCGCAAGCCCTGTTGGGCCACGGCAGCCCCGACGTCATCGCGGTCAATGAACACCACCTTGTTTTCTGCTCTCGCAAGGCTACCCCCCAGGTAGGTTCCAATAGCGCCCAGCCCAAAACAGAGATACCTCATGCGGAGACCTTCCACCCAAATTGTCCGCCAGGATATGGTTTACATGGCATGTGCATCTTCACTTTCCCAACCACGCACTCCGTGTAAAAACGTCTCGCCGCTCATCCGCTTTTTCCCTGCCGGCTGGATCTCATCGAGCACCAGCCACCCGGTGGATGTGCCAATGGCCGGCGCGCCGGAGATGATCTTCCGCTTTCCTGGAACAGCTTCATTATCTGACAACACGTGAGCAGCGTGTACTTTAATGGATTGGCCGCGCCAGAAAAACCAGGTCGATGGCCAGGGGTTAAAAGCTCGGATACGGCGTTCCAGCGTCTCAGCCGGTTGACTGAAATCCAGCAACCCTTCCTCTTTCCTGATCAAACCAGCATAAGTGGCAAGCGATTCATCTTGGGGCTGACCTGACAGTTTTCCGGCCAGATAACCTGGCAGCGTTTCAATCAGCAAGTCAGCCCCGGTTTCTGCCAGTCGTTTACCGAGCGTATCCGCAGTATCCGTCGCAAGAATTGCCACACGACGAGTTGCCAGGATCGCGCCAGTATCCACGCCAGTATCCATTTTCATAATCGTTACGCCAGTCTCCGTATCCCCTGCCAGAATTGCAGCCTGCACGGGCGAAGCGCCACGCCAGCGCGGCAAGATAGACCCGTGAATATTGATACAGCCTTGGCGTGGCAAATCCAGAATGTTTTTTCGCAAAATCTGACCAAACGCCGTCACAACAATCACATCGGGGGCCCAATCTCTAATTCTTTCAAACGCTTCGGGCGTTCGCAGGCTCTCCGGCTGGAAAACAGGGATGCCCAATCGGCCAGCGAGGTCCTTGACCGGCGGAGGCGTCATCTCTCTCCCACGCCCTGCGGGACGGTCCGGCTGAGTCACCACGCCGACAACATCATAACGCTCTGCAAGTCTCTGAAGCGCTGGCGTAGCAAAAGCGGGTGAGCCCATAAAAACAAACCGGGGATTCATGACTGTGATTTTAACATATCTTTTGACCACCTCTTGGTGTTGAATGTCCTATAAAAGGGTTGAAGTTTTGATTTGTTGTTTTTGGAAAATAGTGTAAAATCTGTACATAAACAATCTATTTTTCGAAGGAGGAACGTTATGTCTGACCAGGTCCAATCTGCACCAGAATCAACCAGCGATGACCGTTTGTGGGCCTTACTGGCCTACATTTTTACACCCCTCATCCCGATCGTCATTTTATTGATAGAAGACAAAAAGAACCGGCCATTTCTCAAAGCTCACAACATGCAAGCGTTGGTGCTGGGAGTCGTGGAATGGGTCATTAACTTCCTCTTGAGTTTCATTGTGATTGGATGTGTAACCTCCATCATCACCCTGATCCTGAACATTTATCTGGGTATACGCGCCAACAAGGGCGAAGTCTTTGATATCCCAGTTATCTCCAATTTTGTCCGCAATCAGGGTTGGGGATAAATCTTAACAGGTGACCCAAAACAGCCCGCTTTTGGCGGGCTGTTTTTATTTGAAACCTTTCGATCCAATTTTCGTAATCTTTAATGGAATTAATCTTTTGCTTCCATAAGGAGTAACGATGACAAATCAACAACCCGCGCAGCCTCTATCTCCCCTACCTCTCTCTCCTTCAGAAGAGCGTACCTGGTCTATGTTAGCCCACCTGAGCATCTTGATTAATCTGGTTTCCGGTGTTCTGGGACCGGTGGCGGCCTTGATCATCTACCTGGTCTTCAGAGACCGTTCCCGTTATGTCGCATACCAATCCCTCCAGGCGCTCCTTCTCCAGCTGATTGCATGGGTTGGTGGTGGTATTCTCGCCGGGATTGCCTGGACAATCACCGGCATCCTTTCCGCCGTCCTGGTCGGCCTTTGTCTGATTCCATTCGCTATCGTGATCAGCGCCATCCCCTTGGCTGCAATTGTCTATGGGATCGTAGCCGCAATCCAAACGAATCAGGGCCAGGATTTCCGCTATTGGTTGATTGGCGACTGGGTTCGCAGCACCCTGACAGGTTAGTCAGCCTTAAGGGGTTTTACCTCGGAGCCATGGGCAGTATCCACAACCTGCCAACCCAATCGAGTAATTTCCACTCGCAGGTAGTCGGCTGCTGCCCAATCCTTTTCTGCCCGCGCCCGATTACGCTTTTCTACCAACTGGCGAACAAGGTCTGGAGCTCCCTCATCTGGACTGGATACCGTTTCATCTTGATCCTCCTGCAATAATCTGAAGATATCCTCAGCTATCCCAAAATTAAGGTCTTCGGGCAAAAAAAACCTTCCTAACATTGAAAAAGGGAAGGTTTCGCCGCTTCTAAAGATGTGTTCGCCGCCCACTTTTGTGAGAACATGGACCGCTCCCTTGCCAAACACCTTAGAACAAGCACGTTTAAAGTCCATGATCATCGAAGTATGCTCTTCTAACCCGATCACCGTCGTGTCTTCTTGAAGCTGCGAAAAGAGAAAATCAAAACGAGGCTTGCCAATAAAGCACCGGCTGGTATCCAACCCGCTTCCCCCCTCTGCATTGTTCCAATGGGGAATAATTGTTAGGGAAAGACCATACGGGCCCAACAGATCCAATCCGGGAATCCAGTGGGGGTCGTCGCCCGCCTTAAAAATTTCATACACAGGGATCGCACAACGCCCCACTGCCAAAGCTGCCGCACTGGCAAAAGCAAGGTATGCTCCGCTTCGATGCCGCGCCTGAAGCGTACGCCAAACCAGGCTGTTTTTTAAATGGCGAACAGCATATGACGGGCTTCCCGGACCGAGAAATAGAATGTTGCTTTCCGCAACTTTTTTTGCCAGTTTCTCATCCTCCGTGCTGTACGGGAAATTCCGGTGCCTTGCAGGAATAGTCACGACTTTAGGCTTATAATTTTGCAGTCTCTTTTCAAGATATTCGGCGACGCGCCCAGCAACCCGCTCAGAATTAAGCTCAAAACCGGCGGGAGTTTCTAAGACAGAAATACGATGAGCTATTCCTAACCGCTTGACAAGCGCTTCAAAGGCGCGCCCACTGCTTCCCGTACTCTCCCCAGAACCGATCAATAAGATCATTCCGGGAACCACACTCTGTCCGTTGGCCATTTTCATCCTCATCCAATTTTACTGATTCGCAGGCGCGCCAACCGGAATGGTCCCATCGGGCAAAATGGCCTTGAACTGCCTCCGGTACAGTTCGGCATAAAGGCCATTTTTTGCAATCAAATCCGAGTGTGCGCCCTGCTCTACAATTTTCCCATCATCGAGTACCAGTACCACATCCGCATTTCGAATGGTGGAAAGCCGGTGGGCAATCACAAAACTGGTACGCCCTCGCATCAAAGTACTAAGCGCCTTTTGGATCAGGACTTCCGTTCGTGTATCTATGCTTGCAGTCGCCTCATCCAAAATTAAAATCCTTGGATCAGCCAGAATTGCTCTCGCAATCGAAACAAGCTGACGCTGTCCCTGGCTTAACAACTTTCCTCGCTCGCCCACACTGGTATCATAACCATCCGGTAGCAGCATAATAAAATCGTGAGCATTCGCCAGTTTTGCCGCCTGCATCACCTCCTCATCACTGGCTTGCAGCCGACCATAACGAATGTTTTCCATCAGGGAACCGGAGAAAAGGAAAGGTTCCTGTGTGACAATCCCTATTTTTGATCGCAGGCTATGTTGCGCCAGTTCCCGGATATCAACGCCATCAATACGCACAACGCCAGCTACAGGATCGTAAAATCGGGCGATCAGACTGACCAGTGTCGTCTTTCCTGCGCCGGTCGGCCCTACAATTGCAATAGTCTGTCCAGCCCTGGCAGAAAACGAAACATCATCAAGCACAGGCTGGCCATCCTCATATTCAAACCGGATATGTTCGAACGCCACAGAGCCTTCAATCGCTTCAACAACCCTGGCGTTTGGGGCGTCCCGGATGGTTTCTGGTGTATCCAGCAATTCAAAAGCCCGCTCAGCAGCTGCCAGCGCCGATTGCGCCATCGTCCAAAGCTGCGCCACAGTTTGGATCGGCCTGAAGAAGTTCTGCACATATTGTAAAAATGCAACCACCACGCCAACGGTGATCGCTCCCCGGATAGCCAGAATCCCGCCCATGGCCGCTACCAGCGCCATATCCAGCGCGCTTAAGACATCCATCGCCGGCGCAAAAGCGGAAGTTACCATCGTTGCGTTCACGTTCGCGTCCCGGTTAGCCGCATTCCGTTCAGCAAATCGGCGGACATTTTCATCGGTTCGATTGAAAGCCTGTGCTACCTTGATCCCACCGATTTCTTCTTGCAGGTCAGCCGAAACATCTCCCAACGTCTCTCTGGTCTTGCGGAACGCCCGCCGCGCCATTTTGGAAAACAATCGCGTGGTCAGAATTAATAACGGCGCCATAACAAGCACGGCCATGCCCAGTTGCCAGTTCAGTAGGACCATCGCCACGCCAATTCCCACCAAAGCGAATAAAGAGCCGATCATTTGCACAAGACCCTGACTAAAAAATGAGTTCAACTGGTCAATATCATTGATCAGGCGACTCATCAAATCTCCGGCTTGCTTACTTTCTAAGAACTGAAGAGAAAGCCCTTGAATTTTGTGAAACACCTGCTGTCGTAAATCGGCCAATAATTTTTGCCCTGCCGAAGCCATCAGGAATATCTGAAAACGGGTTGCCAGCATCCCGGCAAGGTAAACACCAGCCAGCAAGACCATGATCAAGGCCAGGCCGGAGGCTTCCCCCCTGGAAATGTACAGATCGGTCGCCTGGCCGATCAGCATTGGGGCAATCCCTTGCGTTGCAGCCGAAACAAGGACCAGGATCATCGCCACCGCAATCGCCCAGCGGTAGGGTTTAAGAAAACGAAGTAGTCTGAACAGGACTCGGCTGCGATTGCGAGCCCGCTCCTCAGGCATGCTTTCAAGATGGCGCATCGGTCCACGCATCATAACAACGACTCCTCAATTGCGGACTCCAGCTCAGCCTGGCCGCCAAGCTGAGTAGCAAGTATTTCGGCATAAATTTCACAACAATCCAGCAATTCCTGGTGCGTCCCCTGAGCCACCAATCTTCCCTGGTCCAGCAACAAGATTAAGTCCGCTGTGCGCACAGTGCTGATTCGCTGTGCGATGATAAAGGTTGTCCTGTTTTGCCGGAGTTCCTGCAGGGCAACTTGAATGCGGTATTCCGTTTCAGTGTCCACGGAAGATGTGCTGTCATCCATGATCAGGATCTTGGGATTCATCAATAATGCCCTCGCTATGGCTATGCGTTGTTTTTGCCCTCCTGATAATCCAACCCCGCGTTCACCCACAACGGTATCATAGCCTTCCGGCAATACTCGAATGAACTCCTCTGCCTGTGCAATCCTGGCAGCTCGCGTCACTTCTTCCAGGCTCGCATCCGGTCGTCCATAGGCAATATTCTCCCGGATTGTTCCGGAAAACAGGGTGGCTTCTTGCAGCACAATCCCAATTTGGGAACGTAGCGAGTCCAGCTTTACATCCCGTACATCATAACCATCAACTTGAACAGATCCAGAACTGACGTCATAAAATCGCGGGATTAAATTGATAATCGAAGACTTCCCCGAACCGGTTTTTCCAAGGATAGCCACCGTTTGATTCGGTTTTACTTCAAACGATACATCCTGAATGACATAGTTTTCTCCTCCTGAATACCGGAAGGAAACCTGCTTGAATTCCACCCGTCCCTGAAGAGCGGGAAGCTCTTTGGCATCGGGCTTATCGCGCACCTCAGACACGGCATCTGCGACCTCAAAAATTCTTTGAGCCGATGCTTCTGCTCGCGACAGCGCAGATCCGATGAACCCCAGCATAAAGATAGGCATCAAGAAGAATCCCTGGTATCCGATAAAGGCTACCAGTTCTCCCAGCGTCATCTTCTGAGAGATGACAGTAAGCCCGCCAACCCACACCACCCCCACCACGCCCAGGTTTGCGAAGAAGAAGATCAAAGGAAAGAATGTGGAAAATATCTTCAAAAGGTCAACATTACTGGTACAGAAATCCTGGTTTCGTTTCGAAAAGCGATCTTCCTCATAGGACTCCCGTGCAAATGCTTTCACAATTCGAATGCCAGCTAGGTTCTCCTGCAAAATAGTATTTAAAGCATCCAGCTTTTGCTGCACCGTCCGCGAGAGCGGCATAACCCTTTTGACAAAAAGCACGAATACAATTGCAATTGGTGGAATCATCAACAGGAAAATGACGGTTAATAAAGCATTCATCGAAAATAGAACGCTGAGAGTGCCAACAAGTAGCAAAACCGCCGATAATAGTTGAATGAGGCCATTTCCGGTGAAGGTACGCACCAATTCTACATCGGAGGTCATTCGGCTCATCAGTTTCCCAGTTTGGGCCTGATCGTGGTACGAAAAACTAAGTCTCTGAAGTTTTTCAAAGATCAAATTGCGCAACTCATAAGCAATCCCCTGCGATGTCTTCTCTGATAAATATCCTTGTAAGAAGTTGAACAACCCGCGCAGCACGGCGACTGCCACCAACAGTCCCGCCACAATCCAGATACGTTCCATGTCAAATGCAGAGATACCATCGTCAATCAACTGGCGTAGCAATTGAGGAGAATAGAGATTGGCCGCATTCACAATCAGCATGCTTAAAAGCGCCCCCAACGCAGTCAACCAATATTTTCGTGCATAATGAAAAGTTCTTTGAATTTCTTTCATTCTTTCTCCAAGGAGGTCATTCAACTTAAATGTTCGCTACTTTTTGCAGAAGATAGTGACAATTCGCGCTCTGCCACCAGCTTTCTTAAAACTTTCCTTCCGATTCTCAATCGATTGAGTTCCTCTTCAGACAAATTTCTGAGGAGATGTTCAAAATCTACCTCAAGCTGGCGATAGATATTCACCAGTATCCGTATACCTTCATGGGTAATCGCAACTTGAACGCCGCGCCGGTCGTGGGCCGTCCTGGCTTTATAAACCCATCCCCGTTGAATCAGGGTATCGATCGAGTTCGACATCGTTGCCATGCTGACCGATTGACGCGCCGCCAGGTCACCCAACCGGTAAGAACCGGCCAAGAGTAATGTCAGAAGATGAAAAAGCGCCGGCATGATCCCTGAGCCGCAGCAGCGAATCCCAGAGCCAGCCTTTCCAAGAAAAAAGGGATGCCTCAATAATCTGCTTTGCTACCGCTTTACGATCCATCACCTGTTCTACCTCTAAATACTTAGCAGAGCTAATTATATGCCCTGTACCAGGATTGTCAAGATGCGGTAAAATCAATCCTATGGTTTCAAGACCTGATGTTGCAAAAATTGAACTGGAACTCGCCGCTGCCGAAAAAGCCCGACGGCAGGGTTTGGAAGGGCGTGCCAGGGTCTGCGCCCGTCGCGCTGCGGGACTGGCTGTATCGCCTTTCCTGGAAAAACAGGGACTGACCGTTCCAGGAGACGTTCACGAGCGCATCGTATTGTTCTCAAACCAGCCCGCGATTTCTCCACGCCTGCGCCAGATCGCCTCCCATCTTATAATGAGGGTGAATGAATCTTACGAGCTGCCCCCCGAAATCGATTTGATTGCCGAGGTACGCCAGCTGGTAAAAGAGCTTGAAAACCTTTCACCTTCTAATCATAATCATGAACAAGGTTAGGAAAATTCTCTCTATGGAAAAACAACCCCAACCGACGATCACAGTCTATGGAACAAGTTGGTGCGGCGATTGCAACCGCGCTCGCCGTTTTTTTGATGAGCGCGGCATCGCTTACACATGGATTGATATTGATACCGATCTGCAAGCCAGAAAATTTGTCGAAGAAACGAATCACGGCTTCCGAAGCGTTCCAACTATCATCTTTCCAGATGGTAGCATTCTTGTAGAACCCTCCTACAGCCAGCTGGCAAAAAAGCTGGAAAGCTAGTGTGTTTTTTTACTGCGGCCGAACAACCAGTACAACAAAACACCGCAAACCAGGCCGGCTGAAAGAATGAACATCAGCCAGAACGGTCTAGAGTGGGTTTCAACCGTAACAAGTGGAGGGGTCACCAGTCTCTTTTGGAGGCGGCCCACAAAATCTGGATCAGGCTTGATCGGATTGAGAAAATTACTCAACCGCTGTTCGATAACCCCCAAAGGGTTCTCATCAACTTTTGTATACACACCAGATGTCATAATTCATTCCACCAGATTAACAGGATAAGCTACGATCCCTACAGTTCCAGGCCCCAGATTAGCAGCTACAGGGATGGATAATTCTGTTAGGATCAATTCTTTTATATTCACAATCTGCCGAATGCGTTTTGCCAGCCAGTCTGCGGTTTGCGGGTCTGCTGCATGAACGACGGCAACATTGACCAGACGATTTCCTACCCGCTCACCGACAAACGTCACAACTCTCTCAAGAGATCGTTGCCGGGTGCGCACCTTCTCCGCCATTTGAAGCAAACCATCCCTTAAAACAATGATTGGTTTTATGTGCAGCATTGAGGTAAGTGCGCTTTGAAGCGTGTTCACGCGCCCGCTCAGTCGAGCAAATTCCAGACTATCCACCGTAAAAACAACGGTTAACTTCTGTCGTATTTCTTCCAGGCGGCGAAGGATATCCGCAACCGAAACACCAGAACGATGAAGCAGCCGTGCTTCTCTGCACATAAAAGCCAACGCCGCAGAACCCGCACCAGAATCAAACGTATAGATTTCAATCTCATTCACTAGTTCTCTAGCGGCCATTTGAACCGTTGAGAATGTACCTGACATTTTGCTTGCCAGGTGAATTGATAAGATCTCATCCCCTTGTTGGACAATCCTTCGGTAGAAGGTCATAACCTGATCAGGAGATGGCAGTGAGGTTTTGGGGACGACACTATTTTGCCGCACCAGTTCATAAAACCGTGCTCCATCTAAATTAACCCCTGGCACATAAGTGGTTTCGCCAAACCGAACATAAAGCGGCAACACATCAATTTCATAATCGCTGGCCCACTCTGGTGGCATGTCGATCGAACCATCGGTCACAATTTTGAGCATTTTCCAACCTCCCTCATTCCAGATCTTGGTACGCCTTATTCTTTCTTCTCCAGCTCATCTCGCAAGGCCAATAAAGTACGGTGGTAGAGACTTTTAATAGCTCCCTCACTTCGCCCCATGATCAATGCAATTTCCGAATTCGAAAGGCGGTCAACAAATTTCAAGATTAACAACTCCTGTCGTTCTTGCGGCAGCTTTCGGATCGTTTTCAACAACCACTCTTTTTCCTGATCTTCAACCAGAACCTGCTCAGGATAATCGGCGTGAGGATGCAAAAACACATGGTCTTCTAACGAAACTTCTTGTTTTCGGCTGTTATCGCGGTACCAGTTTGCCACCAAATTATGGGCAATTCGGTAAAGCCACGCCGAAAAAGGCACCCCCTGATCACGGTAAAAAGAAATCCTTCCCAGTGCCCGATAGAAGACCTTCGCAGTCAGATCCTCCGCGTCAACCGCCGTTCCAGTCCGGTAATAGATATAGTTGTAAATACGCCCTACATAACGCTCGTAGAGCATACTGAATGCTTCTGCGTCGCCTTCTACAGCTCGCGCCAGGATCATTTCATCGGTGTCTTCAATAGGTTCAGGCATCCCAGCGGTCACTTCACTAATAACACTTTCCATTATATTTGGTCGCGAAATTTTGGCTAAATAGCCATAAATTATCTAAAAAAGTCATGCTAACGCTCCTCCATCGCCAGCGACACAGCAGAAAGGGCATCGAGAACGCCATAACCGGCAACATTGTTCGGAACCATGGTAGAGTCCGTCGCACAGGCCGGAAAATAGCCGGAATACGGTTGAGCGGACCGATTGAGGATTTGGGTTGTGCGCTCAACATCTCCAATCAAGTCAGGGTTTGCCGACCACATCAACGCAACCACCCCGGCGACATGTGGCCCCGCCATGGAGGTGCCGCTGGCAACCTCATACGTACCGCCAGGATAAGCGGAAAGAATATCCTGTCCGGGCGCGAGAATATCAGGTTTGATCCGGTTGCTCCCATCCACTGTAACCGGCCCCAGACTGCTGAATGCTGACACCGACCCATCCTGTCCTACTGCGCCAACCGAATACACCTGGCTGTAAATAGCTGGCGGGTCTTCAACGCTGCCGCACCCGGAATACCCCGAGTTTCCCGCGGAAACGACCACGAAAATTCCCGCCGCTTTAAGAGCATTTACAGCGGGCAAATAAACTTCAGGATCGCAACCCTCTATCGCCGGACAACCCCATGAGTTATTCAAAATGTGAGCGCCCAGTTCCACCCTGCCGTTGTAGAAGGGATCCCCATCTTGCGGGTAAGGCGCGAGGAGAAACTGCCAACACTCCAAATAGACAGCAGGATTGCCCAGATTACGCGCCAGATTGACACAGCCAATCCAGGTCGCATCCGGAGCAACCCCGACCCGGTTGCCTAGGATGGTGGCTAAGGTATGGCTGCCATGACCGCCAATATCTACCGGTATTGGGCTACGATTCCAAGGATCCAACCAGTTATAATCCTGATCCCCGTATTGGCCGCGATAACTATCTGACACTTCAGGATGATCGCCCTGAACCCCGCTATCCGATTGGCCGACCACAATCCCTTTCCCGGTAATCCCCATTTTCCAAACTTCGTCAGCCCGAATCATCCTTAAATTCCAAAGCAACCCTGAGGGTGCATTTTCATGCCCCTGAACAGGTGGTGCAACCTCAGGCAGTGGCCGCAGAATCGGATTATCCAAGACACGCTCCACTTCTGGCCTCGTTTCTAACCAAAAGCGAAGGAAAGGCCCTCCCCTCACTTCGAGCGCGTTGACCAGATAATACGGGCGGTGCGCGATCCCCCATCGATTCAATACCCGGCGAAGATCACGCTGGCTTTCCACCGCCTGAACAACCAGGCGGTTATAGACGTACGCCCGTCTCTCCGTAGGATCTGAAAATTGTGTAGCGTCGGAGACATCAGCCTGATCTCTCAAGACGACAAACAAACGTTCCCCATAAAACCCTGGCGTCCCCAAACCCCAGTAGATCCCCGCCAAACCAGTCAGGAAAATAAAACCTGCCAGCAGATAAACCCGCCGGGACAGCATGACCTCTCTCTTTACAAATTTCCGAACGGAAAGGGTGAGTAAAATCGTAGCAAACATAATGGCTAGCGAAACCAGCAAGGCCCTGGCCGCCCACTCCCATCCCTCTCCTTTTCCAAGGCTAACCAGAATGTTCAGCTCATCCGAATCGACCCACATAAGAGGCCAGGCGGCAGCCAGACCAGGACAAATCACTGCCGCCACGTCATTTAATTTCCCGTTTCTGGTGGTGGAAGAATAACTTAAAAACGAAAGACCCATCCCAGCAACAGAGACGAGGACTGGCAAGATCCACTGGTTGCAATTCTGGGCAATAGCGGTTGAGAGGATCAAAAGAACCAGGAGGAAGAACACCCCATCACGGATGCAACCTTTTAAACCTTTCCCTGCTTCAAATTCATCTTCTGCAGAGAATTGAGCAAGCTGGAGAATGTGATGAAAACAATATCCAAGCAACAGCCCCGTTGCAAGCGCTAAGCCGGTATCAAGCATAGACCCCAGCGCTCCCCATAACACCCATGGAACGGCAAGCAGCACGGCAGCCGTTCCGCTCATCTCCCAACTCCTGAGAGTCCAGAGAATTTTATCTAACTGTCGTTTTCTCTTAAATCGGCGGCTCGCCGCCCATGTCCCCCCAAGAAAAACCAGCATTAACCCAATTTGAACTGCCATGACACCCTGTGTAGCGGTAACTTTCAAAAACCTGGTAGGGAATTGCAAGAAGGCAAAAACCGAGGCAAGGAATAAAGCGCGGTAAACCACTTTTTGCCTGGGGGTTTTCACCGCCGCGGATAAAATCAAAAAAGGGCTAATCAGCGCCGCACCATATCCGGCGCTGATTAGCCAGCGGAAATCCGGCACGTGCAAAGACCCTTCGAAGATCATTTGTTCAACCGACCATTGCACCGCCAGCGAAAAAACCGAAAGCGCCAGAATCCAGATAAAGGTCGCCCCAGACAGAATCAATCGCCCGCAGCCAGCAGCATTCTCCGCCCTTCGTGGAATTGGTTCGACTTCCTGCTCTTTTTCTATCATGGCTAAAAATCGAGACGAAATTCCCCGTCCCGGTAAAAACATTCGCCATCCGCCCAGATTTCACCGCCGTTTCGCAGATCGCAAATCATATCCCAGTGAATTGCGGATTTATTCAAGCTCCCGGTTTCGGGATACCCAGCTCCCATCGCCAAATGAAAACTTCCGGCAATTTTTTCGTCAAACAAGATTTCTCGCGAAAACCGCTGGATGCCCTCATTCGTTCCAATGGCGAACTCACCCACATACCGAGCGCCCTCGTCAGTATCCAATGTTTTGACCAGAAAATCTTCGTTCTTTTCAGCCATTGCTTTGACAACTTTACCTTTTTCAAACCACAGCCGGACACCGGATACTTCACGTCCCTGGTAGATCGCCGGATAGCTGAAGTACACATGCCCCTCAACGCTTTGTTCTACCGGTCCGGTAAAGATCTCCCCGTCTGGCACGTTTTCATGGCAATCACAATTAATAAAGGTACGCCCCTCAATGCTCAATCGCAAATCGGTTTCCGGCCCAACGATACGAATATTTTCTTTTCCTTTCAGCCAGGCAACAATTTTTTGTTGTCTCTCCGAAACTCCTTTCCAATATCTTATCGGATCGTTCATATCTGGCATGCAAGCGTTGAATACAAAATCTTCATACTCATCCAGACTCATCTCAGCATCCTGAGCATGCGCTTCGGTAGGAAAGAGGGTCAGCGTCCATCGTAAATCACCTTTCGCTGCGCGTTGCAAAAACACATCCCAGATCCCCTCAAAAGCCTTCTCCCGCCGAATGATTTTTTCAGGCAACACGTTGGTCAACGCGCGGGTATTGTTCTCAGCCATTAAGCTGATCATTACTTCATAATTCTCAAAGACATAGCGTGTTGGTTCAGGCACGTGCCGAAGCTGATCTTCCGAGGCGTATTCGTAAAATACAGGTTCCAGCTCTGGCAAGCCAGTCATTAAATATGGATGCCCACCGGCCCGAAGCACATTGGCAAAAACAGGCTTAATCAAGGGGGCTGCTACAGCACTACCCCGAATTGCAACCCGCTCCCCTGGTTTGACCTGAACAGAATAGTTCACCAACAAATCTGCAAGCTTTTCCAGGCGGTTATCCCGCATACGCCCTTCTCCTGAAATCAATGGTAGTTAATTGTATTGTACCCCAGTTTGGCGATGATCATTCCTGACAACAGCGTTACACAAGACAGTTTTTACAATTCGCCTGCTTCCAAATTCCTGACAAACCAGTCAAAGAAACACATTCTACGACGTGCGTGGGGTTATAATTAGGATGTCAGTTTCTGCCTCTGAACATACCTCACCATCCTCTGCGCGGAAAGATCATGGAATATTCGAATTTCACTTACACAGCCAGGGACAAGCAACAAATCTTCGCCCAAATCTGGAAATGCGCCAACGCAAAAAGTGTTGTCATCCTGGTTCACGGCCTGGGGGAGCACAGCGGTCGCTACCGTCATGTAGCAGAATTCCTCAACCAAAATCAGTTTTCTGTCGTAGCATTTGATCTCCCAGGTCATGGTAAATCCGGCGGAAAACGAGGTCATATCCCCTCATACGAAACAGCAATGGAGATCATCTCACATTTCGTTGAGGAAGCTCGTACAAAATTCACCGGACTGCCAGTTTTTCTTTACGGGCATAGCATGGGAGGCAGCCTGGTGTTGTACTATGGCTTAACTCGCAATCCCCAAATTACCGGCGTAATTGCCTCCAGCCCAGGGCTCGCGACTGCCAAACCGTTGCCGCGCGCCACGCTTGCTGCAGGAAAAATTCTATCTCGAATCTATCCGTCATTTTCGATGAATAACAACCTGGATATATCGGGACTCTCTCGGGATACGTCCGTGGTAGAAGCGTACAAGAAAGATCCGCTGGTTCACCCGTGGGTCTCGGCGGCTTTAGGGATCGACATTATTGAACAAGGAAAATGGATGTTAAGTAAGAACCACGTCATTACCATTCCACTTTTACTTCTGCAAGGTTCCGCCGACCGGCTTGTCAACCCTACCGCGACCCGCCAATTTTCCGAAAAAGTCGAAGGAAAGGTCACCTTTAGCAACTGGGAGTACCTTTACCATGAACTCCACAACGAACCCGAAAAACGGGAGATTTTGCAAACAATTGTTGGTTGGATGAACAACACTATGAACTAATGATTTAATGAGGGGTTGACCCCCTTTCATCGCTAGACTAAAATAAGAATGTCGTAATGAACCGGTTGTTTGGAAAATGCAATTGCCAATTTGGCAGCATAAAACCTCCCAAGAAACATTTGGGTGGCCATTTTGTGTTTCACGGAATCCCATCAGTTTTGATGTACAAACAGATGGAGTCTCAAGTATGTGCAGTTTAAATTTAATGATCAACTTTATAAGGAGAGTTTAGATGAGCGATTATTTATTCCGAGGTAGTCTGGTAGACATTGACCCAGAAGTCTTCAATCTCACCCAATTGGAAGCAGAAAGACAATTCCGAAAATTAATTCTCATCCCAAGCGAGAGCAGCGCCCCCCTTTCGGTGCGCGAATCGCTCGGTTCAGTATTTCAAAACCTGTATGCCGAAGGATATCCGGATGAAGAAACCCGGGGGATGACCGAAGAAGAAATTTTGGATTACCCGGCTCGGCTTGCCTATTACCGCCGCTATTCAGATCCCCGTTACTACAAAGGGGTAGAATACGCCGATATCATCGAAGCGCTGGCGCGGCGGCGCTGCGCCGAAGTCTTCGCAACCGAAAAGATTGTCGCCGACCAGATCTTCGTCAATGTACAGCCGCTTTCAGGAGCTCCCGCAAATAATGCAGTTTATCACCTCATTAACCCTGGCGATACAGTTCTGGGAATGAACTTGCTGCATGGCGGGCACCTTAGTCACGGTTCATCGGTCAACCGCTCCGGACAGCTCTATAAAATCGTGCATTACAACGTAGACCCTGCCACAGAGCAAATCAACTATGACAATGTTCAGGAGCTGGCGCTTCAAAACCAGCCCAAGTTGATTATTGCTGGCTATTCCTCATATCCCTTTGCCCCCGATTGGGCACGCTTTCGCGCTATCGCGGACTCAGTGGGTGCCATCCTGCTGGCCGATGTCTCACACATCGCTGGTCTGATTGCAGGCGGTGCGATCCCCTCACCGGTTGGCTTTGCCCACGTCATCACCTTCACAACCCACAAGACCTTGTGCGGGCCACGCGGCGCATGTATCCTCACAACTGACTCCGCAATCGCAAAAAAGATTGACAAAGCTGTCTTTCCGGGCGAGCAAGGTGGGCCTCATGTCCATGTCTTTGCGGCATTGGCTACAACTTTCAAACTTGCTAAAACAGAACAGTTCCGCAAACTCCAACGGCAGATCGTTGAAAATTGCCAGACACTTACCAACCGCCTGGCAGAGCGCGGTCTCCGTATTCCTTACGGCGGTTCTAATACTCACCTGGGGAATGTGGATTGCAAGACCATAGTCGGCGCAGACGGCACCCCTCTCTCAGGCGACCTCGCAGCCCGCATCTTGGATATTGCCGGCATCGTCCTCAACCGCAACACCATCCCAGGAGACAAAACCGCCCTTTATGCTTCGGGCATCCGTTATGGCACCCCCTGGATGACGCAGCGCGGGCTTGGGAAAAAAGAAATGGTGGAAGTCGCCGATATCATAGCCGATGTCCTGACAGCCATTAAGCCGTATTCCATCGGATCACGCAAAGGCGATCTTACCAGAGCAAAGATCAGTTTTGAAGTGCTTGAAGATGCAAAAATTCGTGTTCGCACACTGGCAGAACAAGCGGGGATAGACTATACCCCCACTCGCTCTGGGTATCCACACTTCTTCTACCTGGATGATAAACCGGCCGATGGCTCAGAGTTTGTGACCTTCGATCTGCGCCACCCAAATATGGTCCAGATTGTTGACTATATTTTCGCAAGTGATACAGTTCAACTCAAACCAGGTCAAAGTCAGGATACACTGTTGCACACCAGCAAAGCAGATGTGACAGGCTCATTGACCTATGTCACCCGCGATCACTTCCAATTAACTGTTCCTGCAGCCCAGGCAGCTTTGACCCTCAACTGGCTAGAAGGGCTTTCAAATGGATTTACAGCCTTCGATGATGATGTGACTCGCCGGATACCTGGACCATTCACCGTAATGCAAGCTCAAAACATTGGCGTCAAACCCAGCGGAAAACCTGTCCTCGCAGTCAACAAACCCTATTACATCGGCATCGGAAAAGGAGAAGGCAAACCGCTACCAGAATTCAAATGGGAAGAGAAAGAATCCGAAACTCTGCGCCGGACGCCATTATTCGAGGTTCACAAAGCCGCCGGGGCAAAAATGGTACCTTTCGCCGGCTGGGAAATGCCGGTATGGTACACCTCGGTCGTCGAAGAACATCTTGCCACTCGCCAGGCCGCTGGGCTGTTCGATGTTGCACACATGGGCGTTTACCAGGTTGAGGGACCAGAAGCCTGCGTCTTCCTCGACAGCGTCTGTGGCAATGATATTAACGCGCTGGAAGTTGGAGAATCCTGCTACACCCACTTCCTTGACCCTCATTCCAATGTCATCGACGACACACTTGTTTATCGCCGCGGCCTGGAAAAATATCTCGTTGTCGTCAACGCATCCAACGACGACAAAGATTGGGCCTGGTTAAGCAGCGTCCTGGAAGGAAAAGTCATGGTGGATCGCGAACGTCCATGGGCGCAAGCTTTCGGGCGGAATGCTGTGCTTCGCAATTTGCGCGATCCCAAAGCAGGCGACGACATGCGCATTGATATTGCGCTCCAAGGTCCAAAATCAAGAGATATTCTGCTCGCTCTGGGCTGCGATGCAGAAACTCGCAAACGCATTATGAAGTTGAAACGCACCGAGCTTTGTGAAGCGGTCGTCGGTGGGTTCGATCTGGTCGTCTCCCGTACTGGTTATACCGGTGAGAAGATGGCCTTTGAGCTGTTTGTGCATCCGGCCAAGGCTGTAGAGTTTTGGAACGCCCTGGTCGCCGCTGGCCAGCCTCTTGGACTAAAACCCTGCGGTTTAGGCGCACGCGATTCGCTGCGCACTGAAGCTGGCTTGCCTCTCTACGGCCACGAGATGGGCGGAGAACGCAACTTGAGTGTTGCCGAGGCCGGCTTTGGCTCCTATGTCAAGGTTTACAAACCCTGGTTCATTGGGCGGAGCGCTGTCATCGAACATGAACAAAAAACGCCAGGGTGAGGTTGTCCGCTTCCGGTTCAACGAAAAAGGCGTCCGTATGGCGCATTTAGGCGACCCAGTCATTGACCGCAAGGGCCGTACGATTGGCTTTGTGACGAGCTGTGCCATCGACAGCGAAGGGTATTTGACTGGTCAGGCCTTCATAGAGCTTAAGTACATTGAAGAGGGAGCTCCAATCACGATCTATCAGGGATCGCCATCCTCCATTGGCAAATCTCCATCAGAACTAAAGCCAGGCGATCGCGTCATACTTCCCACACCCGCAACCATTGTGAGCCGGTTCCCGAAACTATGATCGGCTGAAAATAACGGGCGCAAATCTGCGCCCGTTATTTCTCTAAACAATTTTTCATCAGGAGAGGAAAATGCAAACACCCTGGCAGTATCGTTTCGCTCAACGTACCCAGCGCATGAAAAGTTCTACGATCCGCGAACTGCTGAAATTAACCCAACAACCTGATATCATCTCATTCTCAGGTGGATACCCGGCGCCCGAAGTTTTCCCGGTGAAGGAATTTAAAGATGCCTGCAATAGGGTATTAGAAAATCATGGGCCAATTGCGCTTCAATACGGAGCTACAGAAGGATATACACCCCTTCGCGAAATGATCGCTAGACATGCCGCCCAATTTGATATCCAGATCAGCTCAGAAAATATTCTCATCACATCTGGTTCCCAACAAGCTCTGGATCTTCTGGGCAAAATATTCATCAACCCAGGCGATAAAATTTTAGTAGAGGCGCCTACTTACTTAGGAGCATTACAGGCCTGGAACGCCTATGGGGCAGAATATATTACTGTCCCATCGGATGAAAACGGGATGGACACTGAAGCATTGGAAAATGCGCTCCGGTATGGGCCAAAATTTATCTATGTCCTCCCCAACTTTCAAAATCCAACTGGCACAACGCTTTCCTTGGAGAGACGCAAACAACTGGTTGAACTTGCTGACCGTTACGGCGTCCCAATTGTTGAGGATGATCCTTACGGACAACTGCGCTTCGAAGGGGAACATCTCCCAGCCGTTGAGGTCATCGACAGCCTCATGCATTGCAATAATCATGGGTATTACTCGGGCAACGTAATCTATTTGAGCACCTTCTCCAAAATACTGGCGCCGGGTGTCCGGCTGGCATGGGTGATCGCTCCGCCTGAGGTAATTCAAAAACTTGTACAGGCCAAACAAGGAGCCGACCTGCACACTTCCACCTTCAATCAAATGGTGGCTTACGAAGTAGGTCACGGTGGTTTCTTGAACCGCTATATCCAGGTCATTCAATCCACATACAAGGAAAGACGAGATGTCATGGTAGAGTGCTTGGCCGAACACATGCCCAAAGGCGTGTCTTGGACCAGACCCCAAGGAGGGTTATTCCTGTGGTTGACTCTCCCAGAAGGAATCAATACCACTGAATTGCTGAAAGAAGCCATCAAAGAAAAAGTGGCTTTCGTGCCTGGCGAATCTTTCTTTCCAAATGGCGGCGGTGAAAATACCATGCGGCTTAATTTCTCGTTTTCTCACCCCGACAAGATCAACGAAGGAATCGCGCGGCTCGGCCGTCTGATCCAGAAAGTCGTGTAAGGAAAATCGTTTCACCCACAACAAGAGGCGCAGAAAGTCGGCCTGCTGCGCCTCTCCTTTTTGCGTAGCCGCTCACCGGCATAAAAATCAACGTTGGGCTTTCCCGTAATGATCCCACAATTTAAAATCTTTGAGGATCGAATCACCAATAAATTCCCTCAGGATCGAGTTATCGGGGATCAGGCTAATATCCAGAGACAAGAACCATTCTAAAAAAGTGAGCAGCCGCTTAGCCTCGATATATTCAGCGGTGCCGTAAGGAACCTGTCGCAACAGCGGTTCAGCCAGCGGCTTAAGCGCAGATAATTCATATACCAGCGCCGAGTTAAACATTTCGTCCGCATTTTCCTGATAAGGAAAAATATTCCGTTTTTCTCCCCGCCGTACCGACTCCCACCGTTGAATCGTCTGCTGGGCTGTGTAGCCACGCTCCCGGGCATCGCGGACGATCCTGCGAATCAGACGAGTATCGGTAGTGGAAATACGATTCTGGCGGTCAAGGTTCAATTGAGTCAGCGCAGAAACATAAACTTTAAACGTCCGGTTGGGAGACATCTCAGGGAGCAGTTGGGGGTTCAGGCCATGAATCCCTTCCAGAATGATGACGCGTTCCTTTTCAAGACGAACAACTTCCCCCGGTTCGCGTTGCCCACTCTTGAAATTATAGTGAGGGAGTTGAACCTCTTCACCGCGGATTAGCCGGGCGAGGTGATCAGAAAGCAAGGCTGTATCCATTGCAGCTAAAGACTCAAAATCAGGTTGACCATCTTCGCCCAGGGGAGTCTTATCACGGTTGATAAAATAGTGATCCATTTCCATTGGAAACGGCGCCAGTCCCTGAACCAGTAGTTGAACCGCTAATCGCTTCGAAAAAGTAGTCTTGCCGGAAGAAGAAGGCCCAGCAATGAGAACCACGCGCGTTTCAGGAAAGCGATCTGCTGCTTTTTTGGCAATATCGGCTATTTTTTGTTCATGAAGCGCCTCAGAAATCAAGATGACCTCTCGAATTCTGCTCTCGTTGATTGCATCGTTCAATGAGCCTACGTTCTCAATTCCCAGCCGCTCCAACCAATTGCCATATTGCTGAAAGGTATCGAACAGAGAAGAACTTTTTGGCACGGGCAATAATTTTGTGCCGCTGTGCCGACGTGGATATCGCAGCACAAAACCGCCTGGCACCAGAAGAAGATCGAACCACTTCAGATATCCTGTCGAAGGCACCATATAACCATGCAGGTAATCTCGATGCTCCCCAAGACCATATAAAACTAGGGTCGGTTTCTTTCGATAGCTCATCAACCTTACCTTGTCCAAATGCCCACTCTTCTCAAAACACTCCACTGCTTCTTCTAGCGGCACCACCTTCTTCTCAAAGGGCAGATCGGCTTTAACCATGCGATGCATTTCTTCTTCTAAGAGTTGCAATTCTCTGGCATCAAGCTGAGGACGGCCAATCACCTCACAAAAGTACCCGCCTGATGATACGGAATGATCCACTGCAAGATGCACGTTTTTAAAAATTTTAATGAACGCTGCCTCCAGCAAAAACGTCAGAGACCGGCGATAGATGCGCGCTCCATCGGCGTCCTTCATCGTTACCGGTTGCACACGAGCATCCATCTGGATCGGATAGGTCAACTCACGTAATTCCCCATTAATAATCGCGCCAACAATTGGAGAACCATTTGCGGCTTCAAATTTCCGAAAGAAATCTCCAACTGGGATATTCCTTGGGCCTGAAAAAACTCTCCCATCCGGCAGGTGAATTTCAACTGTCTTTCGGGGTTCGACTTGCCGAATTTCTTCTCCTCCCGCTTCCATGCGTATTCTCCTAAAAATGATACATTCTTGACTGATTATGGCGTAGAAGTTGGCCTTAGAAAAACAATTTCCTGGTATCCTAGGTTACGCAACAGCCGTTCGAGATAATTCTCGGCGTTCACTCTGGCTTGATCCAGGATACCATCATTCAATGCCGCTTTCCGGATTTCGTCTTCTGCAATCTTGCGAGCTTCGCTTTCCAGATTTGCATCTCCTTTGGTAAAAAGCCCGGTTTCTCGGTCATAGACATAGGATTTCTCATTATCCAAAGTGGCAATAAAGATTTCTGGCTCAGGTAGTCGGACATACAAAACCCTGTCCTTAATTTCAAAATCGTTTGTGGAGACCCGGCCCAAATCCACGCCTGCAATCACCACCCCGTGCGCCACAAAAAGAAGACGGTCCCCAAACAGAAACCCCAACTGCCCCTGCCCGATTTCGGCAGTGATCACTTTCTCAACAGAATATTGAATGGTTTCCAACCGGGCAAGAGAACGTACTTCATGGATGATGGTAACAGGGTCTGGAATCACTGTAGGAGTAGGGTTCATTAACTGGGATACCTGGGTCTGAAACTGTTGGTTCGCCTGAGAAAATGGTTGAATAGCGTGCTCTGTTGTCTGGTTGATCACTTTGATAATCGCATACGGAATACCGAACAACAACAAGCCCAGCAACAAAAACGCTGCTAAAATTACCATAGCCTGAACCAGTTTGCTCATCATACCCTCCTGTTCCATCCACAAGGAAGAACTAGAGATTGATTATAATCGCTTTTAGAACCACAAATACCCGCATCAGAGAAAAGAAAGAAGGAATGAAATTAAAGATAGCTCGGTTCAAAACCTTGTTGATCCTGTCGGTCAATCTATTTATCGTGATGACTTTTGGGGCTTGTTCCATACTGGTCTCAGATTCCCAGTCCCTAGTTACCACGGCGCCACCCACCTTTATACCTACCACAACAATTCAACCAAAACCATTGGGAGATGCAGAAAACCCTGTTGTCCAGGGGATTGTCTCACAAGGAGAAAATCAGCTATTAACCGAAGCCGGTGTAGCTCTCTCTGATCTGTTGAAGGCAACCACTGGCTATACTTTTCAAACGCGCTTCTTTGAAGATTACCCAACCCTGTTGAACGAAATGGATCAGGGGAAAATCCACCTGGCCTGGTTTCCTCCTGTGACCTATATTTATGCACACCAAGAAGGCTTCGCCCAGGTCGTATTCCTCACCAATCACTTCGGCGTTTTCCAATACGGCTTCCAATTCCTCGCAAACATTGACAGCGGTTTCATCCCCTATTATGACCCGGCTTTAGGGGTGAACGTGGCTGATGCAACCACAGCACTACAACAGTTTGCTGCAAGGCAGCCTTGCTATGTTGATCCCACCTCACCTTCCGGCTACATTCTTCCTGCCAGTCTTCTTAGAGCCAGTGCCATTGACACTTTGCCTGGGGCGATGCTACAAAACCATACTGCGGTCATCCGGGCTCTTTATATCAAAGATATATGTGATTTTGGCGTTACTTTTGCGGTATCCGGTGACCCCCGCACTTCCGCAAACTTACAAGATTTGCCCGACGTCACTGACCGTATTCAAATCATCTGGCGAAGCGATGCAGTGATTCCCAACACCAACTTATCTGTGCTTCCTGAAATCCCGGATGAAATGCGCACAAGCATCATAACCGCTTATCAAGAGGTCGCAAGATCAGAAAATGGGCTTAATCTCCTTTCAACCACTCTCCAATATGATGTCCAGGGGCTGAGACAATTTGATGATTCAGTGTATACCCCTCTCATGGATGCCCTGAAAACCCTGGAAACAAATCCGGCTACCTTGATTGGCAGGTAAAGATTTCACCGCCCAAATGACTTTCACAGCGTCTTTCATCGCCAGCGTGATAAAATTACACAACGATGACAAAATTGATCAAAATGATTTTACAAATACTTCTCTTTACCTTCGCCAGTGGAACCACCGTACTGGCCACAGCCAGGCTAATCACAGAGCTAACCACACGTACCAAAATATTTCGAGCAGCAGACGCTCCCTCCTCTCCAGTTGCCATCGTTTTTGGGGCAGGATTGTGGCGAGATGGCACACCAACTGCCGTATTGCGAGACCGGATAGCTACCGCCGTTCAACTCTATCAAGCTGGAAAAGTGCATAAATTATTGATGAGCGGTGACAATCGTCAAGACAACTACAATGAACCGGCTGCAATGCTGGAATATGCGGTAAAACTGGGGGTGCCTGCACAGGATATCGTCCTGGATTATGCCGGCCTCCGTACTTATGACACCTGTTACAGAGCAAAAGAAATCTTTAAATTATCAGAAGCCATTTTGGTTACTCAACGATTTCATTTACCGCGCGCCGTATACACCTGCAACAACTTAGGGATAAAAGCCGTCGGCGTTATAGCCGATCAACGCCAATATTCTGTCTATGCGCATGAGTATTGGAAACTTCGAGAAACCCTGGCATCCTTGATTGCGATGTGGGATGTATGGATTGCCAAACCACTGCCAACCCTGGGAAACCCAGAACCAATTTTCCCAACTTCCCGCCAGATGCCAGCCCCATCTCAACAGGAATCTCGCACCGACCGCATCGCGGAACAACCTCAAAAACATCGAGGCACATAACTTGCACCTTCTCTCAAAATTAGCCGTTTCGCTTTATACTATAAAGGAAACAACAAAATATCTTTTTCAATCGATCGGAGCTTTCCAATGAACAGATCTGAAGCGCTGGCCATCGTCAACGAAATGATTAAAAATCCAAACCTGGTGAACCACATGCTCTCCGTAGAAGCCGCCATGCGTTTTTATGCAAAAAAATTCAATGAAGACGAAGAATTGTGGGGCGTTACTGGATTGCTCCATGACTTCGACTGGGAAATTCACCCAACACTGGATCAACATCCCCAGGATGGTGCCGCCATTCTCAGAGAAAAAGGTGTACCAGAAGAAATTATCCTGGCCGTTTTGAGTCACGCCGACCACACCGGTGTTCCCCGCTCTACACCCATGAGAAAAGCATTGTACGCCTGTGACGAAATTACAGGCCTGATTACCGCTGTTGCCCTGGTTCGCCCCTCAAAATCATTATACGATCTCACAGCTTCTTCGGTAAAAAAGAAATGGAAGGACCGCGCTTTTGCAGCCGGGGCAAACCGCGAAGAGATTGCCCAGGCAACCCAGGATTTCGGGATCGAACTTTGGACCCATGTGGATAACGTTATTTTAGCAATGCGAACAATCGCCCCCGAATTAGGATTGGTCGGGAATATATCCCCCCAACCTGAAGGATAGGATTTCTTGCAGCAATGGCAGAAGGGAGGTCAAAATGACCTTGCAAGGAAAAGGTTTCATGATTTGGCAAATTGCACGCTGCGAAGGCGGCAACGCCGACGCAATTGCCAACGCCGCACAGGCCGCTGGTTTAACCCATGTCTTGATAAAAATTGCCGATGGACCTTATCCCTACAATAAGGATAAAACAACCGGACGAGACCTGGTTCCTCCCGTTGTACAGGCGCTACGCAGCAAAGGCATTCGCGTTTGGGGCTGGCATTATGTTTATGGGGCCAACCCGGCAGGCGAAGCGCAAATCGCTGTTCGCAGGGTTCAAGAGCTTGGAATCGAAGGCTACGTCATTGATGCCGAAGTCGAATACAAGCAACCTGGCATGGATGCCGCCGCTCGCCGCTTCATGAGCGATTTACGGAGCGCGCTCCCTAACTTTCCCGTCGCGTTGAGCTCATTTCGCTTTCCCAGTTACCACCCCCAACTTCCCTGGAAAGATTTTTTAGATAAATGCGACTTCAACATGCCTCAGGTTTACTGGCAGGCAGCTCACAATGCCGGGGCGCAATTGCGCCGCTCAGTACGTGAATTTCAAGCCCTGATACCCTATCGCCCGGTCATCCCTACCGGCCCGGTTTACAAAGCTGGCGACTGGGCACCCACCCCGGCGGATGTTATCGAATTCATGGACACGGCGCGTGCTTTGAACTTGCCTTCGGCGAATTACTTCGAATGGTATTATGGACGCACCATTTTAAAGCCCGTGTGGGATGCCATTGCTGCCTACTCCTGGCCCGCCTATCCAACGCCGCCGGACATTACAGAACAATACATCACCGCCCTAAACAGCCACGACGCTAACGCTGTCGCCAGTTTGTATTCACCGCAAGCCGTCCACATTACAGCCACCCAGACAGTGCAAGGCACCGACGCAATTCGCAACTGGTTCGCCAACTTTTTCAGCCAGGTCCTGCCAAACGCCACTTTTTCATTGACCGGCTCTTCCGGGACGGGGAACTCCCGCCATTTCACTTGGGAAGCCAGATCATCAAACAGCGCGGTCAGAAATGGCAACGATACCTTTGGACTGCTGAATGGGAAAATCGCCTATCATTACAGCTATTTCACTATAACAGCAACCTGAAAAACCGCTTGTTTCTAGATTTTCCAGCTTTTCAAACCCGTGCGGTTTAACTCCCAGCCGTTCGGGTTTTACGATTGGCTGTGGATTTACGCGCTGGTTTTCCTGACCAAAAAGCAATATAATCCTGGAGGCGCGTTACCCCTGCAATCGAATCCTTACCTTTCACAGAGACCCATTCAAAACCAGCCCGCATCCGCTTTACCGTTGGAATTTCCCCGACCTTGACTTGCTTCGACGCCGCTATTTTGAAATGTACGATACCCAGCTGCGTCTTTTTCCCGACCATCGTTCCTCTTAACTGAACGCCCGCAGGCAGTTTGCACGCCATTACCCCCTGGCCATAGCGACCCTGAAGCGGGAACTCCTCAATGGGTATTGCCCAAATCCTGCCGTCGCTGGAGAATAAGAGCAGGGATTCCGAGATTGCTGGTATTTCAACGCCGATTACAGCTTCGCCCTCTCTTAATTTCATTCCATTAACGCCCGCCGCCGCCAGCCCCATCGGCCTCACTTCCTTCTCAGAAAATCGGATGGCCATGCCATCTGAAGTCATCAGCAAGACCTCGGATTCGCCGTCGGTCAACGCTATATCAAGCAACGAATCGCCGGGGTTTACTTTGACCAGAGTGAAGACCTGTGCAGAAGGACCGGGTAGCTCACTGAGTGCCGTTTTTTTCACCAGCCCCAAAGCTGTGGCCGTCAAAACATACCAGGGCTCCTTGATTTCATCTCTTTTCGGTATGGTAAAGATTGCCGCCAGCCGGTCACCTTCTGCCAGCGGTGAAATCTTGTAGAAGGGAACACCCTCAGAAAATTTCGCTGCTTCCGGCAGCGTTTCAACCAGGATGGCGGCTGCCTTACCAGTACTGGTTGCCAGGTAAAGGGTCTGGTGCGTGTTGGTCTTCACGATATGCCGGGCAGCCTCCCTGCCGCTGAAACGCGGCGGTGTATCGGCGTTAAGCCGGGCAATAATGCCATCCGAAGTAATTCCCACCCACACTTCCTTCGCAGGAGTCAGGGCAGTCGCGGTAAGCAATGCGCCGGCAGAAACTCCCTCTTTCAAAGTTACAATTTGGGTCTTACGAGGATCGCCAAAAGTCTGCTTAAGGGCAATCAGTTCTGTTTCCACCAAAGCGCGCATCTTCTTTGGGGAAGCTAACAATTCTTCCAGTTCTTTAATGGATTTCTGCAAGGCCTTAAATTCTTCTTCGATCTTTTTTCTCTCCAGCGCGGCCAGTCTTCTCAACGGCATGTCCAGAATAGCCGTACATTGCTCATCACTGAGCTTAAAACGTTTCATTAAACGCGCCCTGGCGGTCTCCACATCGGGCGCATTTCGGATCATCGTAATGATCTCATCCAGGTTCTTTAATGCCGTCCGTAGCCCATCCAGGATATGGGCTCGTTTGCGGGCGCGTTCCAGTTGATGTTGGCTCCGCCTTTTCACAATTAACAGCCGATGCTCAAGGAAAACCCTCAAAGCTTGCTTCAAAGTCAATAAGCGAGGCTCACCATCTACAAGCGCAAGCATCATAATTCCAAAGGTGGTCTGCAGCGGCGTACGCTGGTATAGCGCCCGCAGCGTCAGGTCGGTATCTGCAGCTTGTTTTAGCTCGATTACAATCCGCATACCCTGGCGGTCCGATTCGTCCCTGAGGTCCGCAATCCCTTCCAGTTGTCCTTCCCGCACCAGTTCGGCTATGCGCTCGATCAGGCTTGCTTTATTGACCAGGTAAGGCAACTCGGTGATGATCAAGCGGTTACGGCCGCGGCTCATCTCCTCAACATGCAGCCGCCCTCGCACGGTAATCCGCCCCCGTCCGGTGGCGTAAGCAGTCAGCAATTCATTTTGATCATTCTCCTGCAAGATGATCCCCCCCGTTGGAAAGTCTGGCCCTTTGATGAACTTCATAATGTCTTCAATATTGATCTCTTCCAAGCGAGTCCATTCTCTCAAAAGGTAGGACAACGCATCAACCACTTCAGACAGGTTATGGGGCGGAATATTGGTCGCCATTCCAACCGCTATTCCGGAACCGCCGTTCACCAATAAATTGGGAGCTGCCGACGGCAATACTTCGGGTTCCTTCAATGTGTCATCAAAATTCGGCAGAAAATCGACCGTTTCCTGGTCAATCTGCTCTAGCAAACTGATGGCGAAAGAGGTAAGCCTTGCTTCGGTGTAGCGCATGGCAGCAGGCGGATCTCCGTCGACGCTTCCAAAGTTTCCCTGACCGTCAATCAGCGGAATACGAATCGTAAAATCCTGCGCCATTCGCGCCATGGCCTCATAAACCGCCATGTCCCCGTGAGGATGGTACTTGCCCAATACTTCGCCGACAATTCTGGCTGATTTTTTATGCAGAGAATCGGCGCGCAATCCCATGTCATACATGGCATATAATATTCTTCGTTGAACAGGTTTAAGGCCGTCGCGTGCGTCAGGCAGCGCCCGCGCCACAATCACACTCATCGCATAATCAAGATAAGACTGCTGCATCTCCTGATCGATATCTACTCTTTTTACCAGGCCTAATTCCATGAATTTTCTCCTGTAGAAGATGGGTTCGCATCCTTATCTTACGGGCAAATCTACCATTCGTCAATCACGGGCCAGCTCAGTGTTAAAACAAACGCTCCCTGTCCAATGTTCCTGGACAGGGAGCGTGATCGTGACGAAGATAATCGCGTTTAATCGCCCGCCGGCAAATTGGAGACAGCCACCTTGCGCTTCGCATTGGCCTCTTCAATGGCAGGTTCACGGAAACGTCCTTGAACAAAACCGGTGCCGGCCGGGATCAGTTTTCCAATGATCACATTCTCTTTCAAGCCAAAGAGCGGATCCTCAGTTGACGCAATCGCCGCGCCGGCAAGTACCTTGATCGTGTGTTGGAAAGACGCCGCAGACAGGAACGAATCAGTACTTAAGGAAGCCTTCGTAACGCCAAGCAGCATTTCTACATATTTTGCAGGCTGTTTGCCTTCAGCAACCAGTTTCTCGTTCATCCGCCGGATTTCCAACCGGTCAACCAGATCCATCGGCAAGAACGGCGTATCGCCAGGGCGAATGACCTGAACTTTGCCAGTCATCTTTCGAATAATAACTTCGAAGTGCTTATCATTAATATTCTGGCCTTGCGCCCGATAAACGCGTTGGATCTCTGTCAAAAGGTACATCTGGCAAGCCTCGCGCCCGTTAATGCGCAATATTGTGTGCGGGTTGAGAGAGCCCTCTGTCAAAGCCTGTCCGGCGATGACGTGTTCTCCATCCTTAATGACAAGACGGGATGTAGAGGGAATCTCATAATCCTCACTATCGCGATGTTCATAAGAGACCACAACCTTCCGGCCTTCGATGCGTACCCGTCCCGCATGTTGCGCGACAACTGTAGCTTCACCGTGTGTTGCCAGAACATCACTCAACGAAACCGACGATTCATCTTTTACAGCAATTTCCCATTCATCCGGGATCTCGTAAGTATCGTTGACCATCTCGCTGTGTTCCACCCGGACAATTCGCTGGTCAGAGGAGCGATCTGGTTGAATGATCTTGGCAACACCGGAAATCTGTGTGATCACAGCCTCGCCTTTTGGCGCCCGCCTTGCTTCAAAAAGCTCTTCGACGCGTGGCAGACCAGTCGTGATATCGCCGCCCGCCGCAACACCGCCAGTGTGAAAGGTTCGCAGAGTTAGCTGAGTGCCTGGTTCACCGATAGATTGAGCAGCAACAGTGCCAACAGCAGACCCTAATTGAACCATCTTCCCACGGCCCAGGTCCATACCATAACATTTCGCACAAATCCCATGTACCAGCTCACAGGTAAGCGGTGAGCGCACCTTGATCGACTCAACGCTGGACTTGGCAATTCGAAGCACAACTTCATGATCCAGCATCTGGTCGCGCTCTGCCAGCACTTCTCCAGTAGCAGGGTCAACCACCCGGGCGGCTGCAAGCCGGCCATATAAGCGCGTTTCTAATGACTGCCCCGCGACGTCATCGGACCGATTGATCCACAGGCCTTCTTGCGTCGCGCAGTCTTCTTCGTTGATAATAATATCCTGCGCGATATCAACCAGGCGGCGCGTCAAATACCCGGCATCCGCCGTTCGGAGGGCTGTATCTGCAAGGCCTTTTCGGGCGCCATGGGTCGAAATAAAATATTCAAGCGCAGTCAAACCTTCCCGGAAGTTCGATTGGATAGGAAGGCGGATAATCCGGCCTGCAGGGTCAGCCATCAAACCGCGCATTCCGGCAAGCTGTGCAATAGGTCCAAAACCACCTTTTGCAGCCCCAGAGTTTGCCATTGTAGCCAGGTTGCCAACCGGATCCATCGCTTTGCGAACCGCATCGCCTACCTGTTTCGTGCAAAGCTGCCAGATCTCGATAATCCGTTCGTTCCGCTCTTGTTCGGTCAGAAGGCCACGCCGCCAGGCACGGTTAACATTTTCAACCTCCTGCTGCGATTTCGCCAGGATATCCTTCTTGTCTTCGGGGATGGTAATATCTCCCACCGCGATCGTCGAACCTGACCGCATGGCATATTCAAAACCAATGTCTTTGATATAGTCGGCCACAACGGTCGTAACATCCTGCCCGCACAACTCATAAACTTCAGCAATCAGGTCTTTAACGCCGCCCTTATCCAGCATTTCGTTGAAGAATTGCACCTCAGGGGGCAGAATGCTATTGAAAACGACCCGTCCCACGGTTGTTTTCACCATGGCTGTTCGCGGTTCTGGCAGACGTCTGCCTTCGTCATCGTACCAGGTCTGCGTCCGCACGGTAATATTCGCGTGAATATCAAGCTGCCCAAGCTGGTAAGCCAGCTCCACCTCATCCATATCTGCAAAAAACCGCCCATCACCCCGATGCGGGTGGTCATCCTGAACCGTCAGGTAATAAACACCCAGCACCATATCTTTGGATGGGCTGATGATCGGCTCGCCGTCAGCGGGTTTTAACAAATTTCTTGAAGAGAGCATCAGGTTGCGGGCTTCCCAGACAGCCTTCTCGGCCAACGGTACATGCACTGCCATCTGATCGCCGTCGAAGTCAGCGTTAAAGGCAGTGGTTACCAGGGGATGAAGTTGGATAGCATTCCCTTCAATAAGCACCGGTTCAAAAGCCTGAATGCCCAGGCGATGCAATGTTGGCGCGCGATTTAAAAGCACCGGGCGTTCTCGGATAACCTCTTCCAGCACCTCCCAAACTTCAGGGCGGTTTCGCTCGATAAACCTGCGCGCCCCTTTTACATTGGCAGCATAATTGTGAGAAACCAACCGTGAAATAACGAACGGGCGGTAAAGCTCCAGCGCCATCGATTTAGGTAAGCCACACTGGTAAAGTTTAAGCGAGGGACCCACCACAATCACAGAACGGCCAGAGTAATCCACACGTTTGCCCAACAGGTTACGACGGAAGCGTCCCTTCTTGCCTTTGAGCATATCACTCAACGATCGAAGTTCACGTCGGCCCCGTCGAGAGAGAGCTTTCCCGCGCTGTGAATTATCAATGAGTGAATCAACCGCTTCCTGAAGCATACGCTTTTCATTTCGAACGATAACGTCAGGAGCGCCCAGTTCAAGCAATCTTTTCAAACGGTTATTACGGTTGATGACGCGCCGGTAGAGATCATTAAGATCAGAGGTTGCAAATCTACCGCCATCCAGTTGAACCATCGGGCGCAGGTCGGGCGGGATCACAGGCAGCACAGTCAAAATCATCCACTCGGGACGGTTGCCAGAGCGCCGAAACGCCTCCACTACTTTTAACCGGGTCGTAGCTTTCTTACGCTTCTGTTTGCTCTTAGAAGTTCTGACTTCATTCCACAGCTCTTCAGCCAGTTTTTCAAGGTCAAGACGGCGCAGAATGTCGTAGAAGGCTTCTGCGCCCATATCAGCACGGAACACCTGACCCCAGCGCGATTTCAATTCTCTGTACCGATTTTCACTCAAGAAAATGAAAGGTCGGAGTTCTTGAAGCTCATCACGCAAACGAGAATTCTGATTTTGCGACTCGGTAGACTGGTCTTCAAGCTGGTTGCGGAGAGTTTCCATCTGTTCATCAGCTTCTGCGCGCACTTGGGCCTTAATCTGGTCAATTTGGGCAAGATCGCGCTGGAGCTCTTCCTTGAACTCGCTCTCCAATTCATCCAACCGTTCTTTAACAACCTTTTGAACTCTGGTGATATGCTGAGAATTGATCGTAATTCCTTTTTCGGCAATAACCTGGTTGGCCGCTGCAAACACAACCTCGGCGTTCAATGTTTTACCCAGGCTCTCTTGCAGCATCTTCTCAAGCCGCTGTCCCTCTTGAATAACCGGTTCTAAGCGGGTAGCAATCTGTTCATCCGATCGAGATTGAAGCTCATTGCGCTGCTGCTGAAGCTCATTAATTTTCTTATCACGCGCTTGTTTGACCTCGAGTATCTTCGCGTTGATCTGTGCAGCAACTTCACGTTCAGAAACGCTGATCTCATCTTCAAGCCGCCGCAGGGCTTTCTGCCGGGCGTCTTCATCTACATAAGTAACGATATATTGTGCAAAGTATAAAACCCGGTCCAGGTTCCGGCGTGAAATATCCAACAACAGACCCAGATAGGAGGGAATCCGGCGGGTGTACCAGATATGAGCAACCGGCGTTGCCAGGTCAATATGCCCCATCCGTTCACGGCGCACGGAAGAACGGGTTACTTCGACACCGCACTTATCACAGACAATCCCTTTGTATCGAGGGTTTTTGTATTTACCGCAATAACATTGCCAATCCCGTGTCGGTCCAAAGATTGCCTCACAAAATAGCCCATCTTTTTCAGGGCGAAGACGGCGATAATTAATCGTCTCAGGTTTTAGAACCTCTCCATACGACCAACTCCGGATCGTTTCTGGTGAGGCGAGATTAATTCTTAGTGCAACCAGGCCTTTAGTTTCCACGAATTGCCTCCTCTGCCATTACAAAAAACAACAAAAACCAAGAGCATCGGGAAAACCCATGCTTTTGTTGGTTCATCATAAAAACATAGAATACGCAAAAAAAGATTATATCACAAAATACCGTGAATCAACCAACCTTTTTGGACTCGAGAGTGGCTAAAATAGTGGATCAAGGAAATCCCTCACATGGGCTGGATAGGCAGGGTACAGTTGCTTGTAGAGTTGACGCCTGTTGTAGCAGTAGATAAATACACGCAAGGCGCACTCAAGTGCGAAGGGCAACGCGAGAAACAGCGCGACGATCTGGCCAGTCGAGCCAGGTAATGACGCAGCTCGGCGTTGTTTCCTTCCACCGTGTAGGTATCGGTTTTGCCATCAGAAACTTCATATCTGCCAAAGTGATACCACAAGCGGTCATAGGCATCAAATGCATCACTGTAATACTGCTTGGCCTTGGGCGCATCGTCCACCATCCCTTGAATAGCTGGCTGAGTGCGCTCCCACACTACTTTCCAGCCCAAATAACAACGGGTTTGCCGGTCCACGATCGTCAAGATGTAGATCCTGTTTTTTTGTTCCCGATAAAGGTGAACAATTCATCCATCTCGGCGGTCTTCACTTCGCTGGGAACTGGCGCTTCAGGCAGACTGGCAGCGCTGGCTTGCACCCACAATGATACTGTGCGGTGGTGAATTCCAAAATGGCGGGCGATCCTGCGCAAGTTGATGCCATCTACATACATCTGCACGGCTTGCTTGCGCATTTCCTCTGGATAGCCTCTCGGTTTAGGCTCTGGAGTGTATTTATACCCACAATGCATGCAGCGATACCTTTGTGCACCAGATTCCGTTCGACCAGCCTTGTTCTGGCGTTTCGTTTGTTGGCATTTCGGACAGCTTTTCATTCCTCTATTCTAATCCAGAAATTTAGCCACTCCCTTGGACTCTAGATAGCTTGCGCCCGAATTCGCTCGTCTTGTTTCGTTGGAATCTCAATAAAAAATGTGCTTCCCTTACCCAATTGACTCTCTACCCAAACCCGTCCACCGTGACGGTCTACAATGGACTTCACAATAGCCAGCCCAAGACCTGTCCCTCGCTCTACATAGGCTTCGCGCCTTCCGCTCCGGTAGAACTTCTCAAACATATGCGGAAGATCCAAGGGGGCCACTCCAATGCCCGTATCCTTCACCTCATAAACAACCATCACCCCCCGTGAGATTAACCGAACATCAACCCGTCCTCCAACTTTCGTATACTTAATGGCATTATCCACAAGATTATAAAGCGCCTGTTGCATCAAGGCTTGATCAACTTCAATCAATACATCTGTCATCGTCGAGATCTCATTTACCACTTCTTGCCTGACCTGAATGTTTTTCTGAACAGCCTGGGGCTGCAAGGAGTTGACCACCTCATTCATAATGCTTTTCGCAGAAACTCGTTCAATCTGCAGCCCAATCCCGGCCTCAATCCGCCCAAGATCCAGCAAATTAGTCACCAGGCGCGACATATTTTCAACACCAGTAACGATTTTCTCTACATAAATTTTTTGCTGATCGTTCAAATCACCGACCATCTGCATCATCGTGGCGTAACCGCGCATTAAAGTAAGCGGTGATCGCAAATCATGGCTTACCGTTGAAACAAAATCGGATTTCAGCGTGTCCAGTTCTTTGTAATGGGTAATGTCACGAAGGATGCATATTTTCCCAGCCGGTCGATTCTCGACCATCACCGGCGAAACGCTCGCAAAATAGACCCTGTGGTTGGGCAGCGCAATCTCTCTGGTAGAGAGCCCCTCTTCCGTCGTCGAGGCGATCAGATCGAGAAGCTGTGTATTTGAAATAACGTCCTTAATCAACCTGCCAGGAGAAGCAGCCATAATCAATCCTGACACTTGCAACGCCGCCGGATTCAAAAGATACAGCCTGGAAAACTCATCGATGACCAAAACAGGTTCTGGAGTAGAGGCTAGAACAGCCTCCAGCCGCTGCCTTCCAATTTCAGAGGTGGCATATAACTTGGCATTGGTCGCTGCAATCGCGGCTTGGTCAGCCAGGGTACCTAAGAATCGCACCTCTTCTTCCGTAAAATTGCGTGGTTGGTCAAAACCGACCCACAAGACGCCGTAATATACATTGTCTTGATGAACAGGCAGGGCAATTAGGGCGCCCGGGTTTGGCAAACCAGGATTGATCGTTAACCGCCGCGTCCTGGAAAGGTTCGGGATTGAAAAAATTGCGTGAATCTGTGCGAGTTCAAAGAGTTGCTGATCCAAATGGCTGAAATTGTCAGCAGAATCTCCATACCCAAGCGATACCAAAGGCTCTACATTCGTTTCCAGCATAACCTCTCGAACCAGCACAATACGAACCATACTGGCGTTTTCGATCATGGCCGCCCGCAAGATCGGCTGGATAGCTTCTTCTACCTGAAGATTGGAGGCAACCCCCTGGCTGACTTGAAGGAAACGGCCTAACTCATTCAGCCGCGCTCTTAAACTTAACCTCATCGTCTCAAAAGCTTTGCCAAACTGTGCAACTTCATCCTCGCCCTTGCTTGGCAGGGAGTGATCTAGCTGTCCCTGTGAAATGAGGGTAGCTTCCTGAGCAAGCACTTTCAGGGATGTCGTCACCTTTCGAAAGCTTAGCCGCAGAAGGATAAAAATGACAAATGAAATCGCTATCAGGAGAAGGAGGAGAGGCAGAGCGATGTCGAAAGCAAGTTGCTGCGCCTGTTCCGCTGGTACCGATAAAATCACCGACCAGGGCCGTCCGACAACGGGTTGGTAATAAACCAGTTGTCTGGTTCCCAGGGAAGAAACATTATCAATCAGGTCTGGCCCCGCCGGCAAGCTGCCAAGGTAATCGGTCATAACGCGGCTGGGTACAGAATGATAAAGAATGCGCTTATTCTCATCCAGGATCGCTCCCTCGCCTCCCGAATTCGCAACAACCGTCAAGGCTTTAATAGCTGGCTGGGTAAAGGGGTTAGAATTCAGGTCTGTTCGCCCAAGTACAACTCCTTCCACTTTTCCATCAGAATCCAGGATTGCTCCAATGTAAGAAATCTGGGCGGTTGTCTCGCCTGGCCAGGCAGGAAGGGTATAAGTCTGTACAGGTACGCCCTTCAAAGCCAGTTGAATCCCAACCTCTTCCTCGGGCGTCACCTGTAGCTGTGTATAATCCGTAATCGGGTAACCACTGACCGGTTTTCCCTGGTCATCCAGCAAGTATAGAAACCGGAAGTAAGGGACAGACCGCAATTGTCGTGCCAGCTCTTCGCTCGCCATCTCCGGGGAGAGGTCTGCCAGGTCAGGATCGGCAACTGATATTATCAGGTTCTGCCCGGTTTCCAAAAAATAAGGCAGACTCTCTGCCGCCACCAAAGCAGTGCTGGAAAGGCGGTCCTTGATCATCCGACGAGCCGCGTTTCCTGAAACAATCCAATCGCTGACCATCAATGCAATGATTAACAGTAGCATTAACGGGCCTGTGCGATAGAAAAACCGCAGTTCCAGGTTCTTCTCAGAAGGCGAAGGGATAAGAGGGGTATGCACGCCCCACAGCTTTGGGCGCAATTTGTACACGGCTTCCCCTACCGCTCCCGCCAAAAAGAGCTCGATGCTACGAGAAATGATGATTTGCCACGACAATGTCAGGGCATAATCCAATCGTACAGGCAATGAGCCATTAATGTCAAAAAAGGTGGTCAGGATGTAAAACGGGATAAAAACCAGCGTCAAAACCAGTGCAGCGCCTAGGGGGTGGCGGAGAAGTCTGAAAGCCAGGGTGCGATACCGCTGCCGGATCGAGACGCTGAATAGCAACGCCACACCGGCAGTCCACAACATCGTAAAAATGCTGTGGGTCTCCCAAAGACCGAGCAACAGTCCACTAAAGAGGGCCAACGTCACCGCCGGGATTGTGCCAAGCAAGCCGGCAGCTAGCGTCCATGGAACTGCTGAAAAAATCATAAGCGCCGGGCCAGAAACTTCCACCGGAACTCCAGGGACCGGCAAGGCTGAATTAGCGGATAACCGTAAGCCGAAAAACAAACTGGTAATGGGGACAGCAAAAAGCAGTCCCCAGAAAGCAAACCATTTCCAAACGGACTTCATGTCCGGTGTTTCCCACCAACGCTGCAACCCCAGAATTAATAATAAACACAAAAACAACCACCCCGCCCATCCTAGCCAGTGGGTAGGGAACTCGATATAAGGCATCGCGGTCAGCAGGCTAAAAAGGGTCTGCATTGCACTCTAATGTTGCAAGGATTATACCGGATTATAGCATCATGCCAGTTAACGCACAGAAAATTTGCATGGGCAATATGGACTAGGTGAAACACAAAACAGTGTCGGTTATGGCTCAGATTCCTGACGGACAAGCTCGAGCACTTTCTTGAGAATTTCCTCAGCCGTCAGTCCATCTGAACACAAGATCAACGCATCATTTGCTGGTTGCATAGGGGCAATGGCGCGAGAAGCATCATACCGGTCGCGATGTTTCATAGCCTTCAAGATATCTTCGTAAGACAGGTTGCCGCCCCTCTCGGCTTGCTCAACAAATCGGCGCCGGGCGCGTTCCTCAACCGAAGCATCTAGATAGATTTTTAAGTCGGCTTCCGGTAAGACCACGGTACCGATATCTCTTCCAACCATAACCACCCGCCCGCGTTGACCAATCCGGCGCTGCTGAGCGGTCATAGCCTTTCGCACTCTTGCATAAGCCGAAACCCTCGAGACGTTTGCGTCCACTTCAGGGGAGCGAATTTGCCAGGTAACATCTTCACCGGCTGAAATTACATCAAATTTCCTGCCATCTTTCTTGGAGGGAGGCCGGACATCGATTTGCAAGTTCTCCGCGAGTTCAGAGACTCGTCCTTCATCGTCAACACAATGGAATGCCTCTAATGCGGCAAGCGTTACCGCCCGGTACATCACCCCCGTGTCAAAATACAAATATCCCAGCGCTTCTGCTAGCTTTTCGGCCAGGGTTGATTTTCCGGATGCTGCCGGTCCATCAATTGCAATAATTTCTGGTTTTTTTTTCATGAAGGAACCCAAGAGTTATGATTTGGAATGAAACGCCCATAATCCACATAATAACCGCAATGTTCAACCGGCAGCAGAGCAGCCACCTGCACCAAAACGGAATCCGCGTTTTGATGATAAGCATCTGTTCTCACCAGCGGCAATTCCATAATCGGTGGAAGGTTAAAAGGAGCTCCAATGTGCATCTCAATCTTCACTTTTTTGAGTTGCAAAACCCAAATGAGAAAATCGACTGTGCATCCTACAATTCCTACAGGTATCAATCGCGCCCTCGTCCGCTCAACAAAATAAGAGATTCCCTGTTTAGCCAGCCTCATATCAGGTTGGCGGCTCAATCGTCCATCAGGAGCAATGAGGATACTATAACCCTTCCTCAAAGCCACTACCACGTGTTCCATCGCGGCGCGATCATATTAATCGCGGTCAATCGGAATTCCTCCATATAGGTAAGCAAACAGCAATTTATCGAGTTCTTTCTAAACCTCCACAGCGTCAAGCGGGATCGGCGGCGTCGGTCACATCGCAACCAGGAACGGCGGTTCGTAGATTCTGGTATAAAGCGATCAGGCAGGGACCTTTTTGCGGGATATTTTCCATCCCGGCAAACTTCATGCCCGTCAAATTCCGGTAAAGTGCTCGAGCGAAAAAAGGAATAACCCTCTGTCCAACCCGATTTACCAGGAAAGGGTAATAATTCATAATTTCCATACCATCAAACTTAGCACGTTATTGGGGCTTATTTTCAGCGGGTTCCGGTTCCACCCCAGGAAACAGGTCGCTGCGCACCCACAAGACAATCGCCTCCCTTTCAAAAGGCGCTTCTCGAAAAAACAACCACTTCATCCATTCACGCGGCAGCATCAGCGACCAGGCTGGAGACTGCTTCCAGTTGAAGTCCTGTCCGGTATAGGACGCACCGCTCAACGGAGAAGATCGCACAGGCGTGATCACCAGCGAAGGATTTTGATCGGCAGCGATACTTTCCACATATTGCACAGCCTGGTGGTTTCGCAACAACCATTTAAGGCCAGGAGAATCCACTCCCACCACTGTCAGATCTATCGCCAGTCGGTTCATAGCCTTCCAGCTAGAAAACTGTTCGATAGTAACGGCCAAAAGGTCGGAATCTTGAAGGTAAGGCGCAGTGCGCCAGGGGTTTGCCGCAGGCTGTCGACCTAATCCGGTCGCGCTCCAGGCGTTAAATGCCAGGTAGATCAATAAAACTCCGAGGATACCGGTTCGTAAACCATACCCTCCCACCCTTGGTGACCACCCCCAGGCCACCAACACAGACATCAAGAGACTGATAATCACTGCCCCTGCAAAACTTAACCACCTCAACTGGATTTCCCCTCCCAGTTCTTGGGTTGTTGGGGTTCCGGCAATATTGATCCACCCAAAGATATATAAAGCCAAAATTGCCGCTGCCAGGACAAAAGAAGGCAATCTCTCCTCTGGCAGCCGCTGGAACCACCGCTCGATCTGGCGGCTCGCCAAACACCACAATGGGATGGCAACCAGTGCTGCGTCGATCATACGGTGAGAAGGATAAACCAGTACAAAGATCAAAGAGACAACAAACCACCTGCCCAGCAACATTTCTAACCGATTTTTATACCACCAGCCGCGCCCCAGCGCCCAAAGTCCTAATCCAAATGTCAGCGCCTCGCCAGAGACCAGGGCAATGACGAACTGAGCAAAACCAATTTTTAAAGGGGCAGACCACCCTCCAAAGAACGAAACCAGGCTAGACGTAGCCGCGCTGATCCCAGAAAGTTGGTTGAAAAACAAGGTCCCGGCAAAGAGAAAACTGCCCAGCACCCATGGCATCGTCGCCCGCCAGGGTAATTCGTGATGCGAAGATGCAAGAGAAACCACCTCTTCCGCTTGAGGTTCGCCCTCTATTCTCTCGCGTGGTGAAAACAGCCTTCCCCATAGAAATACCACACCGAGGATAAAAAGAAGCATCCAAATTGTCGGCCCGCCAAGAAGCGCCAGCCCCGCCATGATCCCCGCCATGGCCGGGGAGTTATTAAGAAAAAATCCGGTCGCCAGTGTAGCAAAACAAAGGCTGAAAGTCAACCCATCGGCCTGCCGCGACGCCCCAACCAGCGCCGGTGAGAGCGCCAATCCAAAAGCCAGAAAGAGGGCAGAATTTCGCCCAAGCGCCTTGCGGTATAAATAAGGCCCCAGCGTCATGATGCTTCCAGCAAAAGCGGGCAGCAACCGTGCCAGCAGATTGCTGGATTCAAACAAAAAGAACACAAATCCAGTCCATAGCACATAAAAAGGTTGAGGGCTTATCGTTGCCAGATCGCCCCGGCTCAACGCCAAAGCCTGCAACGCCAGGCTGGCTTCATAGTCCGATAGGGACTCACGCCCCAATCCAACGAACCTCAACCCAGCTGCGATGACAAAAGCTGCCAGGTAAAGAAAATTCTCCACCGTCAAGATGCGATTTTTCATGACGACCGACCGTTACTCCTTCAAGGGTAGAGCAGATGGGTTTTCATATATCACAACCCCACTGTTTGCAAAAACCGGCTGCAAGAAACCTGTAAACTTGACTTCATTCACCCGGTAGGTGCTGCGTTCCTGTGGGCCAATATAAACATAACGGATATTATATCTTTCCAAAATCATTTTCGCTTCATTCCAATCAGCGGTCCGGTAGAGTGTTCGAATATCCTCTTCTCGCGAGCCCATTTCGGCAGCCCCGCCACGCCATTGCGATTCGTGCCCCGGCCAACCCAGCACGGTTGGGTTGCCACTCAAGGTGGAAACGCGACCGAAACTGCTGTAACTTCCGCCTACAGCTTCGGCCACAACGCCTGACTCAGCTGCTTGCAAGAATCGGATCGCCTCCATTTCATCCGGCGAATATTTTTCCAGGTAAGCCGCGCCGTCCAGAGTCAAGCCCCCCGCTGCTATTGCTATGCTTTTCATACGAAGGCCAAAAAGCGGGTAAACCAGTGCGGCCAGCAGGGTCAAACACCAAAGAACAGCAAACCCTGCTCGCCAGAACGATCTCAAATGTGTCCACAATTGAACCGAGGCATAAGCTGCTGCAATTGCCCAAAGTATCCACGCCTGAAAATAAAACTTGAAGATCGTGTTCATGCGCCAGCCAAACTGATCGCGCAGATAGATAAATTCGGGCGTCAATGTCAAACCGATCCCGACCAGAAAAAGGAGCAAAACAAATGCGTCGGGGTTCTTGTTCAGCCATGGTTCTTTGGCTAAATACTCTCCTTCAGATTGAGGCTTGCGGAAGTAGCCCAAAAAACTCCAGACAAAGCAGAGCAAACCAAACAGCGTCAGCCAAGTGCCGGGATACATTAGCCTTTTCTTCAACGACTCAAAAAGGATCACCCCCGCATCTGAAGAGCCTTGTAAACCGTAAAACTGGCTGCCAATTGCGATCATCGCCTCGCCCAGCTCTTGCAGCAGATCCGAGGGTCTCCCCATGAGGATCATATTTCCCCACACAGGCATCGAAAGTGCGAGCCATCCCATTAAATAAGAGATGAACCACAAACCCAAGATCAACCCTGAAGCAAACAACAGGCCATTTCGGATGGCGACTTCTCTGCGATGCCGCCTCCAGAACCACATAAACCAGAGTAGGACCGGCAGCAACAAAGGGCAAAACATGACCCAAAAATGAACACCCCGGGTAAAAAAAGCCATGCTTGGGATGATCCCTCCCGCCTGCGAAGAAAAACCGAGGTAAAACGGCAGGTAAAGGATAACCCCCAGAATGATGAAGACCACCATATACTCAAGCAGTTCTCCAACCCGCTGGATGCTCCAACCTGCCCTTTGATAACGCAAAAACACCAGGACGCCGCAAAACAATCCGACATAGATCGGAAAGTCCCAGGTATTCAAAAAAGCAAGACTGCCCAAAACGAAAGCTGCCAGCCAGGTCTCCCATGTCCGCAGGAACCCGTCTGGCTCTAACGCGCTCCATCCAAAAGCCCGACCGTTCAGCCATTCGCGAATTGCGTGGATGAAGCCCGTCTGAGGAGAGAGCTTTATCTGACCCGTATAATAAACATTCAACGCCAGCCCTATAGCCAGCAGCACGAAAGGCATTGCCAGCACATGAGGGTGTAAATCTCCTAAAAGGAAGGAAAAGAACGGAAACTCGTCGATAATTTCGCGACTCTGACCCGCAAGATCATAATCTTGCAATACCCTTGACGCCCGCCACCACCAGATACCCCCGCTTCGTTCAGGGATTAGCCCAAAAGGGATGCTGGGCGGGCGAACCAGTTCCTGAATATCCAGCCACCGCCAAAACGCCGAAACCAAGTTGCCATCTGGGGCCCTTTGCCAAAAAATACCACGCGCGTGGAGCACCTCAAGGAAGCCCTCTAGATTGCTGACAATTAAAACAAAAATTGGCGCCAGCAAACCCCAAAAAGACGAAGCCAGTTGAGAAACAGGGAAAACGCGAGTTTTTTCGCCGCCGGATCGTTTACTTAGCAAGTTGAACAACACACCATACGCCCCGGTCGCAGTCAAACCAAACCAAAGCGAGCTGGCAAGGTTGAATGCAACCGACCCCGGTATGGCGGTCATTTTAGCCAGCATAGCCGTCATCACATACCCAAAGTAATAATAAGAGATCGCGTAACTGGAAAGCCAGGGATCATGCGGCGGGAAGAGCGGCGACCGCAGAATCGCGTTGATGAACGCCAGCTCCATAGGCTTTTCAGTCCCTAACGCAGCCGGATCAGCCGCGCGCACCAGCGCCCATCCCGCAAAAGTGAGCAAAAACAACACCTCTGTAATCATCATCTGCGCCCTGAATCGCCGCAGCCAGGCGGTGATTTCCCCCAAACCGGTCTTGCGTATAACAAAGATCGAAATTAAAGCAACCAAGATTAGCGCCAGCAAGATACCACCCTGGTTATTTTGTAAAACCCGCAGCGAAGCCAGCAGCCAAAACACATACCCCCACACAAGTAATCCAAATATACGCGTAAAGGCATATCCACGGTCAGTTAAGCCGGAAAAAACCCGGAATGTCAGAGGAAGCGCAAGGATTCCGACGAGGGAGATGAGAATGTACCACAGCAAAAATGATACGATCATACGCAATCATCCATGTTACTGCATTTCAAAAAGTTCACGGAACAACCTGGTAGATGGAGGTCTCACCATCATGATAGACTTCCTTCCACAGCTTTCCTTCCCATTCTTTAAACTTTGCCAATCCCATGGCAGGATAAACTGCCTTTTCCAGTTGACCCACGATGATATATTGCACATCGTATTTCCTGAGAAAATTGCGCGCCAGCGATTCATCTGTAAGGCTGTAAAAGTCGCCGATTTCTTTTACGCGCTCCGTTACCCACTCTGAAGGGAGGACAGCCCGCTGCTGCCGCTGGTGCCAGTTCCATCCAACCACGCCAGGCAAGCCAGTATAAATTGTCATGCGAGAACCCCAGCGGTATTCCGGTGTATTTGCCTCAACAATCACGGGAGAGCCTGAGACATGGTCTTGAAGCCATTGGATGGCGCGATAATCTTCCACCAGTTGCATCACTTTGCCTTCTTGGTCGTAACTTGCAAAAGCCATATACCCCATGCCGTCCAATCCATGCGGCGCCAGGTCTGCCATGCGGTCCCGTACCTTATCCAGGCTTCCCAACAGGGTGAATAAGGTCGCGCCGAAGAAAAGCAGCGCCAGTACAATCTGCCAGGCTTTTTGAAGATTGGGTCTCCATTCATGAATGACGGATGGAAAGAGCCAGATCAGCCCGGCCGCCGCAGAAAGGGAAAGTAGCGTCCAGGCCTGAAGATAGAATTTGAATACCCAATTCATCCGGCCGATGTCCCCTCTCAGGGTGGTCACCTCCACCAGGAGTGTTAACGTCAGAGCCGTCCCAATCACAAAAAACACAGCCCGTTTTTCAACCGGCTGACCGGGTCGCAGGATGAGGAGCGCTGACCAGGTCGCCAGCGGCAGGGCAATCACCGTCACTCTTACCCCCCAGATGAGCAAACCCAACCCCATCACTGCTAGAACAATCAATGCGCCCTGGATAAGAAGCCGATACGGACGCAATTTTCTCAAGCTCGAGACCGGCGTTTTTGCCATCCAATCCCGGCTTTCCCAGGCAAACCAGCTCACAATTATGAAAAGGAATAACCCCCAATGGGTAAAGTAAGACCGTAAGGGAGTGCGGTCGCCTTTCCAGAGGTCTATAGCGTTATAACCCTGTCCATACCAGGCGGCGTAAGGCTGGTACAAAAGAAAAGAAAACAAAACGAGCAAACCAACCGTAGTTAAAGCAGTGATCCACTTTAAATTTTGAGCAGGCGCTTCTCCCTTCCCAAAACCTTGTATTAATCCGGCTCTATAGGCGGAATAGGCTGCCGCGATGATACCCAGAGCCAGATAAGTAGGAAAATCCCATGTATTGGTAGGGCGCAGAGCGCCGATGATGAGGCCGCCAATCAGCAGGTTGAAAACAAGTCCTGCCCCTTTCCCCCGCCTGAACCCCAGCTCATTCACAGGATACCGCAGATAAGAAATGGTCCAAAGCAAACACAAAACCGTTATGGGCAAGGCGTACAGGTGAGCGTGTGGGTCCGCATATAAAAATGTAAAAAATGGAAATTCTGTGATAGGCTCCCCAGGGATGACGCGGCTTGGGATCCAATACCAGTCTCCGGGCCCATACGGCAGAGAAGCGCCTTCAATGAATTTTCCGATTCCTCCAAGCGCCCAAACCAAGTGTTGGAAGAAGTTCCCATCCTCGATGTTCATCGTGGCAGTCAATTTCTGAAACCCCTGCCAGATCATCCGCACCGTTCCCAGGTTCCCCAGCACCGCTAACATCAAAAAAGAGACAATGCCGGCATAGAGAGGTTTACTCTGCAGGAATGATGAAGGCTCTTTTTCTGCAACGGATACAGAACCAGCTTTTGGCAGCCCTGTGATTAAATTCCACCCCACTGAGAAAGCGCCCAAACCCAAAAAGCTGAACCACGAGGGTAAAACAAAGTTATAAGCGATCGATGGGATAATTCCCAGCCACTTGACCATAACGCCGGCCAGCACGAATCCATAATAATAATAATTCAAATATCCACCCGCATACCAGGGATCATAAGGCGGAAAAGTCGTGCTTTTTAGGACAGCGTTGAAATAGGAGAAATCCATAGGTTTCTCGCCGCCCTTATAAGGATGCCATAGGTCAGGATTGCCAATTCGTATCAGCAAGAAAAACAAGAACAGTGCCAGGGCAACGGCTTCGATTGCCAGAAAATATGTTTTTCGATTGCGCCATTCCAACTTCAGCGCCTCTCTCTGACGATACGCAAGCACCGCGTTGACTGTTACGAGCAAAAGAACCACGATCGTGATCGTCGCACGGCTAAACGGGATGCCTGCTGAACCCCCTAGCCAGACAATATAAGCCAGCAAAAGCAACGCGAATAGCCTGGCGGCCGGATACCCCCGGTCGGACAACCCCCGGAACACCAGCCGCATCATGGGATAGACCACCCACCCCAAAAGAGTGAGGGTCAGGTACCACAGTAAAAGGCCCACCACCGGGTACTGGTTGACAACCGCTGCCCGGTTGAACAACGCAGACCATGTCCCGCCTGCTTGCTGCACCGCAAGTCTTTCCTGCGGCAAAAGCAGGTTACCTTTAGACTCCCCAGCCTTGCGCGGCGTCAGGTGAATAACCTTGCTGAGATCAACCGCGCCGAGAATCGCGCTAACTTTATCGGGGTCATACGTTGCGCTTTTCTTAAAAATAAATACTTTGGGGTGATCGTACACCGTAAACGCTTCTTCTGCAAACTGCGTATTGAAGCGCAGCGAACCCAAATTTGGGTCTGATTGAAAGACCTGCACCAGTTCGAATCCAAGGTTACCCTGAAACATCCCGGGTTCGGCAACCCGGTAACACCAGATGATGTCTTTCTCAGCCGGACATCCCAACAAATTGCGATAATAGACGCTGGTCAGCGGATACCGTTCTGGCACTCGTGTGGTGGTACCCCACTGGCGATTCGAACTGATAAACAGGTAATCCGCCTGATCCAGGATCGACTGGAAGCGTTCCCGCTTCGCCTCATTATCATCCCAATACATCTCAAAATTGAGATCGCTACGGTATACGCCCATCTCATAGTCAAACGGGTTATTGTAGCCTTCCAGGGGGTAAGGCAATGGGTCATCCCAACTGCTTTCAATGGCATGTTTAGATCCGTAAAGCGCGATGGCGCCGTTGCCTTTCGTCACATCGAGCCGAAGTGTATAGGTCTGGTGGGCGTCAATGACTAGAGGCGGGTCAAAAATAAAAGTATAGCCCTCGCCCCGCGCGTCTTTGCCGGCTGCAAAAAACGCCACCAACTCTGCAGATTGTTCAACTTTTTCCCCAAAGATGGTAAGGCGCAATCTTTTTTCTCCGGGTTGCGCTTCCCAATCCACAACATGGGGCAAAAACACTTCCTGCACGGTTCCGGTTCGATAGCCATTAAAAGAGCTCAAAAAATCCTTTCCGTTCCGTATGGTATCCACCAGATCAGGTAGCGCCTGTCGGATCATCCCATATTCCGTATTGATTCCCAACGAGAGCTCTCCGGCCAGGTTAATCGTAGCGGGCGACTCGAGATCCAAAACCAAGAAGTAGGTTTTACCAGCATCAACTCTTCCTGGCGGATCGAAAATCACAGTGTAAGCAACGCCGCGTGGATCATCTGTCTGGGTAAAGTCCCCGACCAGAAGCCCGCTGCTGATGATATTAGAAAGATCCCGATTTTCACTAACCCTAACAGCAATAGATTTAGAGGTCTTACTCAATGCCGAATCAAGAATATGCCCAATCCTCAATTCCTGCACGACCCCAGTTACCCGCGGCTGAAAGGCCAATAAAATCGGCTGCCCAGGTGCCAGTACCGTCCTAGATCGAAACGGTAGCGTCAGATTAAAGTTCTGACCGTCACTGTCAATGCGCACGTTAATTGCAGAGGGAACATTCTGATAAATCCATTCGCTAGCCGCAATACGGGTAACCGGGCGGGTATAAATTCTTGAAAATGAAAAAGCCCACGCGAACGTGCCCAACAAGACCAGGAAACCGAGCGCCGCCGCCCCAATCTTAATTCTGTTCAATTTTTTCCGCCCGGTCTCTTCCCCGGATGCCTGGCTGCCCTTTTCCCAAAGTTTAAAGATCGTCCAGGCAGCAATAATTGTCAGCGTCGGATAGACCGGAAGTTGGTAACGCATGCTTCGTGAAAAATTGAGCGATTGCCAGATAAAATAGATCGCTGTCCACCCCCACAATACCGCGTGGTTCTGCCATTCCCCCTTCAATATCCGCCACCCCATCCACAGGAATCCTGCCCAGCTTAACAAACCCAAGGGTAGCCCAAGTCCCCATACCACCATGTTTTCCCAGGCAAAAGTAATCGGGCGTCGCGCCCATTGCAAAGCCGGCGGAAAATCCACATCGCCGCTGCTCTGCTGGCTAAGATCACTCAAATTTTGAATCCAGCGCTCATTGAGCCTTAAGCCAAAAAAGCCAGGGCCCTGAAAGGCGTATGGCTGGCAAATTCGAAACACAAAAAAACTGACTACTGCAGCTGTCGCCAGATTCCGCAGCAAGATCATAATCAGGTGTTCTCTCTCCCGTTCTGGTGCACGCAGCAATCTCACCAGCAACACAGCAGGCAAAAGAAGGGCCAGCGGAGCCGCGCTGACTTTAGAAGCCATCGCCATGCCAAGCACAACTCCGAACAAAATGCACGGGATAGCCGACCGCCAATTTTCAAAAATCCATTTCCACTCAAAACGCGCCGGGTTGGCTGGGGAAGCTTCAAATTCACCGCCGCCAATTTCGGACTGACGCTCTGTCATAATCACAATAGCAATGTAAAAGGCCAAAAATGTGAAAAAGTTTGTGTAAGTGTCAACCGTAAAATAATGAGAAAGCTGAATCTGCAGCACGCTGCCGGCGGAAAAAGCCGCCGCCACCAATCCCATCCTTGTTTTTTTATAAAGACGCACTGCAATCAGGTATACCAGTAATACTGTTAACAAATCCGCCAGCGCTGAAAGATACCGCCCTACCAGGTAAATCTGGCTGTAACCGGTCTGGTTGGTTGCCTCCCCAACCAGACGGACGATAAATAGGGGTAGCGAGCCATAAACATAGAATCCGTAACCACGATTATGCGGATTTAGGCTGGAAGTTGCAGTATTAAAATATTCGGACCAGTTCTGAGGAATCGAAATTGAGGATGCAACCATCGTCATAAATCGCTCATCCGGGTGGAGATGATGATCGTCATCCCAATCCATTCCAATAAACCGAAAATAGGCTCCCAAGATTAAAATACCCAACAACAGTACACTCCAAATCCACGGGAAGCGAGCGGATTCGGCTGTCAATTCTTTTCCTGTTTTTGCAGTTTCATTCGTTGTCATTCTTCTGTTTCCATCATGCCTGGCTGCTCAAGGCTCAATATTCCGGCCATCTTTTTCGGGTTGCATAGGAACAAACAACAAGATAAAATCTTTCCCTTCTCTTTGAGCTCGATGTAGCCATGAAACCCCTTCAGGGTACATGGTTTTCAACATCTCAAGAGATTCCTGATCTTCAGGTTTCAAGATAAAGAGCTTTGCCCGGGTTTCAGAAAGGCTCTCCGAAAAGTTCTCTGGCCAAAGTGCATAATCCTTAAACGGAAAGCCCGCATTAATCCCAACCAGACGAGTATCCACCCAATAGGGATAAGGCACAACATAAGCGGTTTCCGGGCTGCCTACCGATTCGCCAAACGCCCGAATGATATGGCCGATCTCCGAGGTGTTCCATGCCCCTGCCATGAACTGCTCGTCAAATTGCTTGAAGACCAGGTTGTAATTTTGTGAGGCCGACCCTGCCATCAATCCAATGCCCAATAGGACCACAGTTGCTTTCGCCGCTACACCCCTTGCGCGCGCCAGCAAACCCGCCAGAAAGCTCTCCAGAGCAATGGCAGCAATAATAAACACTGGGATGATTGCCCCTCCGGTCCGGTTCAACGACGGGTTTTCGTCTGGAAACGCCAGTGACAAGATCGACGGCATCATCAAGAGGGGAATAGAAGCGATCAACCACAGGTCTACCCAATTCCTTTGTCGGATATACCGGATGAGGAGCAGGAGCATTCCAAGAAAGAGCAGTGCAGCAGTAATGACATCCAGCGCAGGGCGACCAACCACAGAATGCACCCAAATGCCGCCGTTATCCCAGAAGAACATGATCATCGCCTTCCATAGGTTGCTCAAAAATATTTGCCAGACTGGGCCCGGAAAAGGACGCTCGCTCGTTCCCATCCTGGAAAATGCCCGGTAACCAAACATTTGCGGATCATCCAGCATATATCGAAAGAGCGGCAGAAAGACGACGAAGGCCAGAACCGCTAAGACCACCACCCCAGCAAGCACCCCCAGGCGTTTACCGCGCGCCTGTGAATGAAGCAGATATAAACCTACCAGAACGAGGATGACAAAAGGCACAATCCGCATCGGACTGTACCCGTGCAATCCAAGGCCCAATGCAATTCCAGCCAGGATCATATCGTTCCGGTTAGATGTTCGTATTCCTCGCACCAGATAAAAAAGAACCGGGGCCACAAAAAGTGGGTATAAAGGAAAACGCAACCCGATTCGAGAAATCAGGTTTGGCCAGTAAGCCATCCCGGCCATCAAAAGCGCTAACAGACCAACCCACCGGTTGCCCACTTCCTTGCCAAGTTTATAAATATAGGGCAACGTCAAAAATCCGGCCAGCGCAGTACCAATCTTCAGGCTGATAAAACTCAAACCAGTCTTAAACACCAGGGCAACCGCTGCCGTCAGGTACATCTGCAGCGCTTCCCGTCCCGTATTCCTTGGAAAGAAAATAGGCGTTAGGCCGTTTAGCACATCGCCGACATCCAGCAGCTTTTCGGCGTGGTCGCTAAACATTTCTCCGGGAACTCCGTCCAGGCGATAAAACCGGAAAAACAGGACTATCAATACAACTCCAAAAACCAGAACATGCCAACCAGAAATCTTGATCAGGAAATAGGGGTTCTTAAGAAAATCTCCCAGTCCAGCAAGTGTTGTACCGGGCTGCCGTTTCTCGACTTTAATCCATAACGCTCGAACGATGTAAAAAAGAGCAGCTGCCCACAAAAACAGATTGACTGGGTTAAGCTGGTTTCCGCCAAAAAAGATCATTAATACAGCGCTCAAGATCAGCGTAAACCATAAAAAATAAGGGCGGATTTCCAAACTCATCGGAGAGTCGGAGTCTTTTCTGGGCGGCAGCATCACCCATTCTTTAGCAAACACAGCCCACACTAACAACAAGCCAGAAGCAATGTAAAGGACAATCGCCACCTTAGGAGATCGGTCAGGAGGCTCCAAAAGCATCTGCGCCCAAATAGCCAGCAGCACCGAAAGCAAAGATCGCCACGGGATGATTCCCCCGCCAAATTCGCGTCGGCGTTCCTCCTCGACTTCTTCCGAAGGGAGCAAAAAAACAGTAGCCTCCTTTACAGCAATAACGGGCGATTCGGTTTGCTGCACAACGGTTTCTTTAGAGGAGGGGGCTTCCTTCATCAAGGACGCGCCCGGTTCTTCCGGTTCTATCTGGAATGCGTCAGGAGGCAACTGCGGGCGTGCAAAACGACGCGGGTTCACCAACCATTTGATCGTAGCAATGACAAAATCCAGTACTGATTGTTCTTCCATAAACGATTTCTATCGCACGAGGTTGAATCTGTAATCAGGTATAGGGTATCAAAACGTGATTATACAGTATTGCGCCGGGTAACATAAAACGTATAAGAACCCTGGGGTTGCTCGGGCAGCTCATCATAAAAACGCTGCACAATTGCTCTGGTGATGGCCAGATTCCATTTCGTCGGGGAAAGGATCCACCGCCCTAGCAAAAAATGTGACGCCAGCGCCGGTAAGCCAAGATAATGGCCCCACTCCAGCACATGAAACGCCTCCGGAGAAAAATAATGCCACCACCGTTCCACCTGGAAACCCGCTTTAGATAACCGGTTCTGCCAGACCTCAGGCGCATCACAATGGTGGTGCCTTGAAATCCAGTTAAAAAAACGCCGGTAAGCGTCCCCTAAAAAACGCAGCCTAATCCTATCTAGGAACGAGGAGACCGATAGGTTCCCCAGAAATTGGTGGTTTGGAACACAGAAAATAAAAAGTCCTCCCGGTTTCAAGACCCTGGCGATTTCCTTCAAAACGGCGTCAACATCAGGGATATGTTCAAGAACCGAGTTGCTGATACAGCCGCCAAAATAGCCATCAGGGAAGGGCAGCCAGTTTCCAAAACCATAAACGACCATTCGATAACTACCGCGTCTCGCTGCCTGCCGTAAAGGGCCGTACCAGGGATCTATGCCAACATCAATTGGCCGCTTAAAAGCCGCGGCCGCAAAATGCCCATCGCCGCAGCCCATGTCTAAAAGGGGAGCAGGGAATTCAAATTGCTGGTAGGAACGCGCTTCCACCGCCCGCAAAAGAGCGCGAAAGTAAGGAAGATCTCTTAATTGTTCCCAAAGGAAATCGTTCTCTTCCAGCGGTTCTTTTTCTTGATGATTGCTCGGTTCCGTTGTCATAGACGTTGATCAGCGCATCTCGTTTTTCAGAGTCTCGAATAACTTCTCGTATTCTATTGCGACGCTCTCTGGCAAATAGCGCTCTCGAATGGGCTGTGCTTCACGAATATACAGTGCAGGCTGCTCCAAAATGGTTAAGAGTGCTTCCCCTAAAGCAACCGAGTCCCCGATTGGGATAATCTTTCCCATCTGGTGCATCGTAATTGGCTGCCGCACACCCGGTAAATCAGAGGCAACCACCGGTTTCCCGTTGATCATCGCCTCAATCTGCACCAACCCAAAAGATTCGGTTGAATTCAGGCTGGGTAAAACCAACACATCGATATTCTGGTAAAAGCAGGACATCTGGTCCGGGTTCAAATTCCCGAGAAAACGCCAGTTCCCGCCTTCCTCATACCGTTTGATGATCGGAGAAAGCCGCCGGAGGTATTCTTCTTCGCCAATAATGCCTTGGTAAGCGCCGGCAAAATAAACAAGCGCGTTGGGATATCGCTTCAAAACAGCCGGCATGGCTTCGAGCAAAACCTCTACCCCCTTTTCGGTTGCAAATCTGGCCGCCATTCCAATCACCGGCCTGTTATTTTGCGGGTTATGCAGACGAGCAAAGTCTTTCGCCGCCTCCTCTGACGCAGTGGGCAGCTCAACCGGCGGCTGGATGACGGTCAACTTATGGAGATATCGCCGAAGGAAGGGCGAGTTCTCCCCGTAATCGCGGGTATAGGTAATGATACGGTGTGTAAATAAAGCCGCCAGATTATTCATCAGATGAACAGCCTGATTCGCTGCCCAGCTTAATGCTCCTGGCGGCATCCTTAAGTCACAGTGGTAGGTAATGACTGTTGGTTTACGGAGCAAACGCCCCCTCAACGCCACACCGGCAGCGTCGAATTGAGGGAGATGCAAGTGGATAGCATCATGTTCCATCACCAACCGGTTAGCTTTCCAGCCAAATGTGGGCATGATCACACCTTTGCTCAAACGGAAAAGCACCGGCACGCGCAAAATTCGGACGCCGTCCTGGTTTTCTTCATAAGGCAGGGACTTTTCATAATGGGAGGTCAGCACGGTGACCTGGTGGCCGTGCCTGACATACGCTTTTGCCAAGCGTTCGGCGTAAATCGTCAACCCGCTGGTATGGGGCCGGTAATAGGTCAATACAATCAGGATCTTCATGTCTTAATCAACCGACTAAAACAAGAACTGGTTGGTTTTTGCCCATTCGAAGAGCCGCCGGATGCCCGTCTCGACCGGGGTGCGGGGCGTCCAGCCCAGCGCCTGCTCTGCCTTTCGAATATCCGAGACATAAATTCGCTGGTCTCCCGGCCGCCAATCCCCACGCTTGACAATAATTGATTTCCCAAGCAATTTTTCTAACAAAGGTCCAAAATCAATCCAAATCGACATCACATTTTGCGGGCCGCCGCCGATATTGAAAATCTGTCCTGCCGCGGTATCAACATGCTCGAAGGCGGCGTCATAAGCGTCTAAAAGATCTTCGATGTAAAGAATATCTCGCACTTGCTTGCCATCTCCATAAATGGTGATCTGCCGGTTAGTCAGCGCCGCGATAACAAACCACGCCACCCATCCCTGATCCTCGATGCCAAACTGCCTCTCACCATAGATGCAACTTTGCCTGAAGACCACTGTCGGAATTCCATAGATCCGGTAATAGTCTCGGCAGTATTGGTCTCCGGCGCCCTTAGAGCAACCATAAGGAGAATGAAAATCCAACGGTTGAGTTTCTGAAACACCTAATGGCAAATCAGCATAATGATATCGCCTGTCGTCCTCAAGTACCCGGAGCTCCTCCATCCCGCCGTAAACTTTATTGGTGGACGCATAAAGGATAACTGGATTGCGTCCGCTTGCCCGCGCCGCTTCTAGAACGTTGAAAGTGCCAAGTGCATTGATTTCAAAGTCCTCGCGCGGGTTAGTGACAGAGGTGGTCACCGCGACCTGTGCGGCCAGGTGCACGATCGCATCTGCATTTTCTGCCGCCATGCGGATACGGTCAGCCTCGCGCACATCTCCCTGGATCAACTGAAACGAATCCCTTCCAAACCGCTGGTGCAGCCACTCCAGATTCTTCACCGCGCCGTGGCGCGACAAATTATCGTAAATGACTACTTTTTCGCCTCTCTCCAGTAACCTGGCGGCGTAATTACATCCAATAAAACCAGCTCCCCCTGTGACCAAAGTCAATTTTGACATTATATTCTCACTCCACCTTGGAATAAGTTGAGCTTGTAGAATTTTTATTCTTAAGTTGAATTTGTGAAAACAACCCGGAGATAGATCGCCGTTCGCGGATCAGCCCCCAAAAACCGAAAACGCCGGTTGAAAAGAAGCTAAGAAAATGCATCATGATTGCATACGCCACGGCAGTATTGAGGGGCACTCCCAAAAAGGTCAATGCGCCAGCTAACACTCCTTCGAAAACACCCAATGCCGCCGGCGCCGAAGGAATAGCCACCCCCAACGCCAGTACCCCATCCGCGAACACCGCCCACCAGAATGGGGCATCTGGTTCAATCGTACGCAGCATGACATAATGCGTAGAAACCCAAATCACCCAGGATAGGATAATCCAGAACAGGGTAACAATAAATTGCGATGGCTTTGTTAACGTTTCCAGCCCATCCAGCAAAGCCCCCAAACGTGGCACCACAATCCTCTGACCTATTGGCGATTGGCTTGCAAGCTTTTCAATCCAATTCCGGACAACTGCATTGTATCTGGCAGCCAGAAAGAGAAACACCAGCATGGCAACCACCAACCCAAGCGCCGCTAAAGCAACCGGTTTCGCCCATTCCATCCCCAGCGCCAACGGTAAGGAAATCAACACAAGGCTGGCAGCCATTGCCAAATCAAAAGCCCTTTCGAGCACGATGGTCGAAAGGACATGGTAAGGACCAAGCCCGCTGGCCTGGCCCATGAAAACAGCCCTTGCCAGTTCTCCTGCTCGCAAAGGAAACAGGTTGTTAAGTAAATAACCCTCGTTGATGATGAAAAAAGACTGGTTGAATGTGGCTTTTTTCCCCAACAAGGTTCTCCAGGCAAACCCACGCGTTCCCAGCGAAATAACGGAAAGAAATAGTGCCAGAATCAAATTGGGGGACATAAAAGAAGTAAGCGCTGCCAGCAGATCCGGCCAGCTGGCAAGTTTGAAGATCACAAATAATGCAACCACGCTGATTAATACACCGGGAAGCCACTGCCGTACATCCCGCCAGATTGTCGCACCGTTACCGCTCACTCTTCCTCCAGTCGCAAAACTGCCATAAAGGCGTCTTGAGGAATCTCAACACTGCCGACCATTTTCATCCTGCGTTTGCCGCGTTTTTGTTTTTCCAGCAATTTTTTCTTCCGCGTTATATCGCCGCCGTAACACTTTGCCAGCACATCCTTACGCAACGCCTTTACATTTGCCCTGGAGATCACCCGTCCACCAGAGGCAGCCTGGATCGGAACGTCGAATAATTGCCGGGGGATTAATTCCTTCAATTTACTGACAAGAGCCTGACCCTTGTGATAGGCATCCTTCTTGTGAACAATTGCAGCCAGCGCGTCGACCGGCTCACCGCCTACCAATACCTCAAGTTTCACCAAGTTTTCAGGCCGATAATCCAGAAACTGGTAATCCATCGACGCATACCCGCGCGTTCTGGATTTCAATTCATCAAAAAAATTCACGATCAGTTCGGATAACGGGATTTCAAAATTAAGCTGCACCCGCTTAGTGGCTGGATAATCCTGGGATTTGAATACGCCGCGCCGTTTAGTTACCAGATCCATGACGGTCCCGTAAAACTCGGTCGGGCTGAAGATCTCCAACGCCATCCATGGCTCCCGAATTTCTTTGATCGTTGCTTCAGCCGGTAGTTGCGCCGGCGAATCGATCCGCAACATCGTATCATCCAGCAAGATGACCTCATACTCAACAGATGGGGCGGTAACAACGATGTCCAGGTCGTATTCCCGTTCTAGCCGTTCCTGGATGATTTCCAGATGGAACAGGCCTAAAAACCCACAGCGAAACCCGAAATTAAGCGCCTGAGAAACTTCTGGCTCATAAATCAGAGAGGCATCATTCAGTTGGAGCTTTTCCAACGCCTCTTTGAGGTCATTGTAATCTTCACCCTCTACCGGATATACTCCCGCGAAGACCATTGGTTTGGCTTTCATGTAACCTGGCAAAGGTTGCGCAGCTGGGCGAACAGCGCTCGTAAAAGTATCGCCAACCCGGCATTCCGAGACCGTTTTTAATCCCGTAGCAACATAGCCTACATCTCCCGCCTCAAGGTGGTCAATCGGCTTCAAAGTCGGTGAAAAAATACCGATCTCTACCGGTTTCACATCGGTAACAGTCGCCATCAGACGCAAAACATCATTAGGCCGGATGACCCCTTCCACAACGCGAACATAAGCGATCACACCTTTATAGGGATCATAGTGTGAATCAAATATCAAAGCTCGCAGGGGCGCTTCTACATCACCGCGAGGCGGCGGGATCTTTTCAACAATCGCCTCAAGCACCTGGGCAATGTTGATCCCCTCTTTTGCTGAAATCTTCAAAATCTGGTCTTGCGGAATTCCCAACAGCGCTCCCACTTCGTCAGCGACTTCTTCAACGCGGGCGGATTGTAGATCAATCTTGTTGATCACAGGAATGATTACCAGATCATGCTCAAGCGCCAGATAAAGGTTTGCCAGGGTCTGCGCCTCAATCCCTTGCGTGGCATCTACAACCAGCAAAGCGCCTTCACAGGCAGCCAGCGCCCTGCTGACCTCGTAATTAAAGTCCACATGCCCTGGTGTGTCGATGAGATTAAGTTCATAGCTGGTATGGTCACTGGCTGTATAGACCATTCGTACAGCCGAAGCCTTAATCGTCACGCCTTTCTCGCGCTCCAGGTCCATGCTGTCCAGTACCTGCTCCATCATCTCCCGATCTGAGATGGTGCCTGTCATCTGCAGCATACGATCAGCCAGCGTGGATTTCCCGTGATCCACATGGGCAATAATGCAGAAATTTCGGATATGGTCTGTCATAGGCCGAGTGAAGTATACCCCAATTTTCCTGTTCCTTTCAAAACATGATGGAACGCCCCTTATACATCCTCGCCAACCAGCGCCCGATCAACCAACGGCAAATAGTCCCCGCAGTCCTCGCCGAGCCTGAGAAACGCCAGAAATTCAACATTCCCTTTTGGACCCAGTAAGGGAGACCGTATCAACCCTCCAACTGCAAACCCTTCACGAACGGCAAACTCAATCACATTGATCAAAACACGACGGTGGATCGCAGGATTTCGAATAACCCCTTCCCCGCGCGCCGACTCGGCCCGCCCTGCCTCAAATTGAGGCTTAATGAGCGCCAGAACAATTCCTTTAGGTGTCGCAAGCCAATTTTTGACCACCGGCAGCAGATATCGGAGGGAAATAAAGCTGGCGTCAATCGTGACCAGATCCACAAGTTCTGGTAAAGCACGAAGCGTACGGGCGTTCGTGCGCTCCATCGAAATCACCCGCTCATCCTTGCGCAGCTTCCAATGCAGAATACCATATCCAACATCCACTGCATACACCTTCATCGCTCCATGCTGCAATAAGCAATCTGTGAACCCCCCGGTCGAAGCGCCAACATCCGCGCAAACCAGCCCGGATAAATCTCCCAAACCAAACGCGCCCAACGCTGCTTCCAGCTTCTCCCCTCCACGAGAAACAAAACGAGGGGGTTGTTTAATGATCACATCCGCCTGGGGTGAGACTTTGTGAGACGGTTTGAGAACCACCTCGCCGTTGACCCGCACTTCTCCCGCCATGATCAGATTTTGAGCCTGCGACCGGCTCTCAACCAATCCTCGTTCCGCCATCAATGTATCCAACCGGATCATGTTCATGGCTCTAATTTTACATGCTTCTTTCCCGATCTTAACAATCAACTTGTGATATCATAAAAAATATGATACGCGCCCTGATACAAACCATGCGTCCTCGCCAGTGGACTAAGAATGTGTTCGTACTGGCCGCATTGGTCTTCGACCGTCAACTCACCAACATGCCGTCGCTTTACAGGTCACTGGCTGGTTTCTTCCTGTTCTGCCTTCTATCGTCAACCGTATATATCCTCAATGATATCGTCGATGCCGAGGCCGATCGACAGCATCCGGTCAAGAAGAACAGACCCATCGCTTCGGGAAAACTCCCCATCCACCTAGCAATTGGCGCTGTAGTTGTGATCCTTTTGATCACGTTTCCTCTGGCTTACGTTTTATCACCCGGCTTTGCCATCATCGCCCTGGTATATTTCTTGATCAACCTGGCTTATTCTACCTGGCTTAAACACGTTCCCCTCGTGGATGTTTTGATCATCGCCGCGGGGTTTGTCCTTAGGGTCGCAGCCGGTGTAAGCCTCATCCAGGTTCAGCGGTTTTCGCCCTGGCTCTATGTCGTCACCACCCTCTTTGCCCTTTACATCGGCTTTGGAAAACGCCGGGCAGAAATGACGCTCTTGCTCGAAAAAGCCGAATTCCACCGACGCGTCCTCGATGGATACAATATCCCCCTGTTAGATCAATTGATCACGGTCGTTTCCAGTACGACTATTGTAGCTTACAGTTTGTACACCTTTTCTGCGCCCAATCTGCCTGAAAATCACACGATGATGCTGACCATTCCTTTCGTCTTATACGGGATTTTCCGGTATCTATCACTGATCCAGGTCAATGGAGAAGGGGGCGCCCCCGAAGAATTGCTGCTCTCAGACCGTCCACTGCAGATCGCAATTCTGTTATGGGGTATATCTATTTTGATCATCTTCTACATATTCTAGCCCTGGTCAAACGATGCCTGCCATAACCGCTTCTGCGCCTGGAAAAGCCATCTTGTTTGGCGAACACGCCGTTGTATATAGTCAACCAGCCGTTGCCATCCCGGTTACGCAAATCCATACGAAAGCATACATATTTCCACGAATAGCAGACCCCTCAGGCGAAATTCATATTGAATCTCCTACCATCGATCTCAACGCAAAACTCTCCAGCTTGCCAGAGAACCACCCCATCAGGCTGCTGTTTACTCTCCTCACGGCTGAGTTGGGCATCAAGAAATTACCAGCATTTCATTTGAAGATCACTTCAACCATCCCGGTGGCTGCCGGGCTGGGATCCGGCGCAGCCACCTCGGTAGCAGTCATCAGGGCGATCAGCACTTTCTTAGGATCACCCCTATCCAATGATCGCGTCTCTGCGATCGCTTACGAGATCGAAAAAACTTATCATGGCAACCCTTCCGGCATCGACAACACCGTCATTACCTATGCGCAGCCGCTCTTTTTTATTCGGGAACAGCCCTTTGAACTCTTGCAGGTGCGCTACCCTCTGATGTTTCTCATCGCTGATAGCGGCGTAAAAAGCTCAACCAGCAAGGTTGTGGCCCAGGTACGCGCCGGCTGGCAAAAAGAGCCCGAAAGATATCAGCGCATCTTCGCCGCTATTGGAGAGATTTCTCGGGCTGGCCGCAGCGAGATCCAGTTAGGCTCACATCAAACCATCGGTGAGTTAATGAATAAGAACCACCAGTACCTGCAAGAAATTTCCATCTCCTGCCCGGAGATCGATCGCCTCGTTTCCGCCGCGCTTTCTGCCGGCGCGTATGGCGCCAAGGTATCGGGTGCTGGCCAGGGTGGGAACATGATTGCCCTCGTGCCCCAGGAACAGCAAGACGATATCGCTGTCGCGCTTCAGAAAGCTGGCGCGGTCCGTATCATGACCACCCGTCTTACATCTTTCAGTTAAGATTGAGAAAACCATGTTGGTATTTTTGAAGCTAGGTGGTTCGCTGATCACCGATAAAAATAAACCTCATACGCCACGCAGAGAGGTCATTAACCGCCTCGCCGCAGAGATCGCAAGCGCCCGTCGCCAGAATCCTGCCCTGCAATGGGTGCTAGGGCATGGCTCTGGCTCTTTTGGCCATGTAGAAGGGAAAAAATATGCCACGCGAAGCGGCGTGCGCGGTCATGAACAATGGCTGGGATTCGCTCAGGTATGGAGCGCTGCCCGTTCATTGAATCAGATCGTCATCGAGAGCCTAACTCAGGCCGGTTTACCTGTCATCGCCTTCCCACCTTCATGCTGTATTGTTGCCAGCGATGCCAGAATCAGCACCTGGGAAATCGGACCGCTCAGGTCAGCGCTCGCAAACGGTCTGTCTCCACTGGTCTATGGCGATGTGGTGTTCGATACCGTCCGTGGAGGCACAATCCTTTCGACAGAGGATCTGTTCAGCCACCTCGCTCACCTCTTAAAACCAGATAGGATCCTCCTGGCTGGCAGCGAGCAAGGCGTTTGGGCAGATTTCCCGGCTTGCACAAGTTTGATAGAACAAATCACCCCCGCCACGTATCGTCAGATGACCGGTCACATCGGTGACGCCATTGCGACCGATGTAACCGGTGGGATGGCGCAAAAGGTCAAATCAATGTTAGATTTGGTAAAATCCATCCCAGGATTACAGGTCTCCATTTTCTCTGGCGAGATCCCTGGCTTGGTATTCCATGCGCTTTCAGGTTCCACCCCAGGAACATTGTTACACGGTGAAATGTAACCAGGAGGTACCCAAGATGATGTTCACCCGAGAACAGCTGGAAAATATCGAGGATCAATTCCTGGCGCCTTATGGAATTCGAAGCAAGCACTCTCATGGGCGCTGCGTCCCGGAAGAAGAAGCGGAATACCGCACCTGTTTTCAACGCGATCGTGACCGCATTTTGCACACCACAGCATTCAGAAGGCTGGAGTATAAAACCCAGGTGTTCATAAACTATGAAGGGGACTACTATCGGACGCGCCTGACGCACACCCTGGAGGTGACCCAAATTGGGCGAACGATCGCCCGCGCCCTTGGGGCAAATGAAGACCTGATCGAAGCCATTTGCCTTGCGCACGATCTCGGACACCCACCCTTCGGGCATTCCGGCGAAGTAACCTTATCCCTTTTGCTGCGAGAATACGGCGGGTTTGACCACAACAAGCAGTCCTTTCGCATTGTCACCAAACTTGAACACCGATACCCTGACTTCCCCGGCTTGAACCTGACCTGGGAGGTGCTCGAGGGCCTGGTAAAACACGAAACCGAATACGACAAATCGGATGCCAGGGATTTTAATCCCGACCTGCGCGGCCATATCGAAGCACAAATTGCGAACATTGCTGACGAACTCGCCTACACTGCCCACGACCTGGATGATGGGCTGCGATCAAGCATGATCACCAATTCGATGCTGAATGGCATCGAAATATGGGAAATCGTTCTCAATAGCCTCGAATGGAAAGAAAGCCATCTCGATGACCTGGCACGCCATCGCATCATCCGCCGACTGATTGGAATGGAAGTGAACGACCTGGTGCATACTACTGCTGAAAAAATCCGCATGAGCAATGTCCGCTCGGTGGACGATTTGCAACGCTTGCCTTATAATGTAGTCGGTTTCAGCGAAGAGATGCGCCGTCGCAACCGGCAGCTGAAGGATTTCCTATTTGCAAATCTTTATCGCCACTACCGGGTTGTCAGGATGGCAGTCAAGGCCGAGCGGATCATCACAGACCTTTTCCAGGCCTACCATGCAGAACCGACCATTCTACCACCGCATGTGCAATCCATTATTGAAGAAAGAGGTCTCGAACGAACCATTGGCGATTACATCGCTGGTATGACAGACCGTTACGCAATTGAAGAACACCAAAAAATATTCGATCCCCTCTTTCGGCCATGATAAAAACCAAGTTAACCATAGGAGCTGGATGAATGCCCCAAGAAGAAATATCCTACCTGACCGCTGAAGGTGCTGAACGACTTCGGCAAGAATTAGAATACCTGAAAGGTCCGGGCAGAACGGAACTGGCAAAGCGTTTGCGGACCGCCATACAGCAAGGAGACCTCTCCGAAAACGCCGACTATATCGCGGCAAAAGAAGAACAGGCTTTTCTGGAAGGGCGCGTCCTTGAACTGGAGAAAATTTTACGTCATGCCGTTATCATTGACGAGATCCAAAAGGATACCAGCGCCGTTAATGTCGGGTCGCATGTTACCATTCAAGAAGATGATTTCGAGCCAGAAACTTATTTTCTGGTTGGGCCAAAAGAAGCTGATCCAGGCAATGGACGAATCTCTCATGAATCACCGATCGGGCAAGCCCTGATGGGGCGCAAGGTCGGGGATGTTGTCGAAGCTCAGACGCCCACTGGCGCGATAAAGCTCAAGATCATCAAAATTGAATAAATGTTTTCCTCGCAGACCTTCACAAAAAATCAGGCGCAGCTTTACCGAGGTGAGCTGCGCCTTTTCTTTTTCGAGTAGTCTTTTCCTACCGCTGACCCTCTCCCCTTGGCCACACTGCCAGTTCAAGCGTAAGTCGTTCAAAAAAGCTGTTTTGCGGCAAAGCGCCCTGGCCGTATCCCAAATCGATCACCCTGGCCTCAAGTTGGAGGGTAGCCGTTTCCAATAGAATACTCTCGTTAGGACGTACCATTACCGGCTCGCCTTTGGAAAGCAACCTCTGGCGGATATTCGGGTCATTATACGCATGTTCACTCATCAGCACTTTTGTTATCGTCTGAATATCATTTTTGTCGAACAGCCATACCTCGACCGCGGCTACTTTCTTGGGTTCGCCAACGCCAATCGTATCTGAAATCCCGACACCGCATTCTCCCAAAAACTCGCCGGTCGGCGAATCAATGCTGAACGAGTCATCATACAGATCATCGCCCAACATATAGGTCGTCATGAACTGGGCAATCGGGGGAGATTGCCCCTCCTCATAATATGCTTGTTCAGCCTGTTTTGGCAACGTCTGTCCCCCTACAGTATCAGTGCTGATCTTTCGTTTACGAATCACAAGAATATAAAAGAGAGCTCCGCCTATGATCAGGGTTAACAAGCAAAAAACGCCCAGTAAGACGAGCCAATTCGTCAATCCGGCGGCAGCGGCAGGAGCTTCGGCACTGGGCTGCTGCGAAGTCGGTAAGGGGAGCGCGCTTTCCTGGCCAGCCTGGGTGGATTGCGGCGCTATGCCGGTGGGCAATAATACTTGCCCTGCTAATACAATCCCGCGAAATGCGACGATATCTTTCGCCGCTAATTTGGGATCGGTTGCCAGAGAGTCAAGGATTGTCTGTGCATCTGGACCTAATTCTTGCCATCGCTGCAATGCCAGTTGAGAATCCTGATCAACCGAATAGGCTTGTATAGCCATCCGGAGATAATCTGTTTTCAAGTCCTGTCGCAGGTGCACCGGCGCTGCATCCGTCCATTCAACCGGGAATATCCCCCAGCCCAGAACCGGAAGACCAATCAAAAGTCCAAGAAGGAAACCCACTCCAGCAGCGACTAGCGGCCTGGACAGGTATTGGCGAATCTTCTCAACATTCATGGTTATTCCTCCCGCCCTTTATGGGAAAGACAATCTGTTGCAATTTGTATTATTGTAGAGCAAAACACTCTGCATAGCAACCTGTGAACTGTCCGTTGCAATTTCTATGCCGCTTCGGTGATATCCTCAAATTGTTCGGCGAGGAATGTCTCTTCGCATTTGATACATTGAAGTTCACGTTTGTTCGCAATGACCAACAATCCGCCGCAAGAAGGGCAAAGGTGCGGAACGGGTCGCTTCCAGGAGGTAAACTGGCAGTTAGGGTAATTAGCGCAGCCGAAGAAAATCCGTCCCCGGCGCGACTTCCGTATCACAAGTTCGCCGCCGTCCTCTGGACATTTGACGCCTAGTTTCTCCAGCCAGGCTTCTGTGTACCGGCATTCCGGGAAATTGCTGCAGCTAATAAATTTTCCATACCGGCCCCACCGGATCACGAGGTCATGTCCGCAGTTCGGGCATGGCCTCCCCACCTTTTCCAGTTCGGCCTTCGAGACCGGCATCTCTTGCTGGGCTTTTTTGAGCTGAGGTCCAAAGGCAGAATAAAACTCTCTGATGACATCGGTCCATCTACGGCCCCCGCTTGCAACCTTATCCAGCTCTTCTTCCATAGCCGCAGTAAAACCTGTATCAACAATATTCGAGAAATGATCGACCAGTAAATCATTGACCAGGATTCCCGTCTCGGTAGGGCTTAAGCGCTTATTTTCCCGCTCCACATACCCGCGCTCAAGGATCGTGGAAAGAATTGGCGCATAGGTAGACGGTCTCCCAATACCGTATTCTTCAAGGACCTGAACCAGCGAAGCTTCAGTATAACGGGGGGGTGGCTGCGTGAAATGTTGTTCCGGGATCAGACGTTCCAGTCGTTGGGGTTGTTTTTCTTCCAGGCCAGGCGGGATGCGAACATCCTCACTCTCTTCGCTCTTCTGGTCTTCATCCTGGGCTTCCTCATAGACAACCAGGTATCCGGTAAACTTTAAGGTTGAACCTGAAGCCCTGAGCAAATATTCGTGTCCACTCGTCTTGCCTGTCACCTCTACCGAAACAGTATCATAAACCGCCGCCTCCATCTGAGAAGCCACAAATCGCTGCCAGATCAACTGATAAAGCCGGAATTGGTCCCGGTTTAAAAATTCTTTTATTTTTTCGGGCAACCGCATCGCAGAAGTGGGGCGGATCGCTTCGTGGGCTTCTTGGGCGCCCTTTGTCTTTGTCTTGTATTGGGGCGGCTTTTCGGGCAAGTATTTTTCCCCATAAGTTTGTCCAATGAACTGCCGCACTTCTTGCAGTGCCAGTTCAGAGATATTGGTCGAGTCGGTTCGCATATAGGTGATCAAACCCGTATTCCCGCCCTCACCCACATCCAGGCCTTCATACAACTGCTGGGCAAGCGCCATCGTCCGTTTGGCTGTGTACCCAAGCCGCCGGGACGCTTCCTGCTGTAAAGTACTGGTGATAAACGGAGCGTTCGGCTTGCGGCGACGTTCGCCTTTTTTAATTTTAGAGATGACATAACTGGCCTGCTCCATATCAACCAGGATGCCCTTTACAACCTCTTCACTCGGCAGTTCAGGGTCCCTATCATCAATGCGGACCAGCCGGGCAAGGTAGGTGATTTTCCCACCCTCCGGGCAAAGCTCAGCCTTGATCGTCCAGTATTCCTGCGGGTTAAAAGCTTCAATTTCTCGCTCTCTCTCCACAATCAGGCGCAACGCCACAGACTGCACGCGCCCGGCAGAAAGTCGGCTGCGTACTTTTTCCCATAAAATCGGGCTGATACCATAACCGACTAGCCGGTCCAGTACCCGGCGCGCTTGCTGGGCATCCACGAGTTTCATGTTGATATTGCGCGGGTGTGCAAAGGCCTCGGCAACTGCTGGCTCGGTGATTTCATGAAAGACAACCCGGCGAGATATTGAAGCCGGAATGCTGGCCGCTTCCACCAAGTGCCAGGCAATCGCTTCCCCTTCGCGATCAGGATCGGTTGCCAGGTAAATTTCTTCGGCTTGTTTTACAAGCTGTTTAAGTTCCTTGACCACTGGCCGTTTTTCGTTCGGAACGCGATATTTGGGCTGAAAGTTGTTTTCTAGGTCTACCGATAATTCGGAACGCAGCAAGTCACGCACATGGCCAACTGAGGCTTTCACTGTGAATCCCTTGCCCAGAAAACGCCCCACTGTCTTGGCTTTCGCCGGCGATTCGACAATCACCAGTTTTCCATTCCGTCTTTTCCGCCCCGTTGGTTCAAGGCCTTCGTGCGCCTCAGTTCGTCCTGTCCGATATAGTTTTGTTCCGCATACTGAGCAAACGCCAGTTGTTACGGGTGCGCCGGCAGCGTTAAAATCAGCCTTAGGATCTTGAATCTCTCTTTTGGTCCTACATTTTACACAATAAGCTTCCAAAGGAATCATCTCCTATAGATATACGGAATATCCACCTTGTTTAAGTAGGTTGACCATCTCGCGCACGCGCTGCGCGTCCTGCCGGGGACAGACCAGGACGACATCCCCTGTGTCCACAATAATCAAGTCCCGCAAGCCGATGGTCGCAATCAATCGCTCTCCGGATTCCGAACAAACCAGCGTTGAAGTTGACCCCAGACCGATATGTCTCGCGCCCAGGATGATATTGCCTTGTTCATCCGGAGGGATAACGTCAAACAAAGACTCCCAGCTTCCAACATCGTTCCAACCCAGATCCTCTGCCTGTAGAACACATACATCCTCAGCATTTTCCATAATTCCGTAGTCAATCGTCTGCGGCTTGATGGTCGGCCAGATACGTTGGATGACTTCCCCTCGAGCATCCGAATTCCAGAACCGGCCAATTTCGTCTAATTGCGCAAATAAATCCGGCATCTGGCGGCTGAACTCCATCATAATTTTGCCCACTTGCCAGATGAACATCCCTGAATTCCAATAATGGTCTCCCCGGCGCACAAATTCTGTTGCCAGGTCTTCACTGGGCTTTTCTTTGAATTTTACAACCTCAAAAGCGGGTTTATCACGGTAATTGCCAAGGGCATTACCGCGCTCGATATAACCATAGCCTGTCGCAGGGTACTCTGGCGGAATGCCGAGCGTGACCAGCTTGCCAGCCATCGCCAGCTCATAAGCGCCTAACAAGAGCTGCTGAAAACCCTGCACATCCTGGATAAAGTGATCTGCGGTCAAAATCGCCATGATGGCATCAGGGTTCCGGCGTTGCAGCGCGAGTGCCGCATATCCAACCACAGAGGCAGTCCCTCGCGGCAACGGTTCGATCAGATAATTCTGGGCTGGAATTGATGGGCATTGCCGCTGTAATTCTTCCACCTGCTCTCTCACAGTGACCACCAGGATACGACCAGCAGGAAACAAACCTTCTAACCGGTCAATCGCCAGTTGAAACATCGTCCTGGCGCTTCCAAGCCGAAGCATTTGCTTTGGGCGGCTTTGCCTCGAAAGCGGCCACAGCCGGGTGCCGCCGCCCCCTGCCATAATGACAGCAAAGTAATCTTCATTCATTTAAGCGTCCTTGATACTCGCTTCCTGCTTCACGGATGGCGGTGTAATTCATCCCACCCACCTGGTGAACAAGGCCTTTAAGCTCCATCATTGCGAGTGTAGCCGAAACTTTATCAATTGACAAGCCAGACCGGTTTTGAATTTCATCAATATAAAGCGGTTCCGAACCAAGAATTTCAAGCAAAGCGGCTTCTATTGCATCCACTGGAAAAGTCAAACGGGCTGCTTTGTATTCTTGCACTTGCTGCAAATTTAACACATCCAGGACATCCTGGACGCGTAATAGAGGCCTGGCGCCCTGCTGGATCAAGCGGTTGGTTCCTTTGCTTTGAAGTGCATAGATCGTCCCAGGAACTGCAAAAACATCCCGTCCTTGCTCAGCCGCAAAAGTCGCCGTGATCAAAGCCCCGCTTCTCTCCCCTGCTTCAACGATCACAACCGCCACCGAAAGCCCCGAAATTATCCGATTCCTCGGTGGAAAATTGATACTGTCCGGGATCGTGCCTGGCGAGTAATCGCTCAGCAATGCCCCTTGATGAACAATCTCCTCGGCCAGGCGACGATGTTCGGGGGGATAGATGATGTCAATGCCGCTCCCAAGCACAGCTAGTGTGCGTCCCCCGGCACGTAAAGCTGCCTGGTGTGAAATTGCATCCACACCTCTGGCAAGGCCGCTCACAATCGTCACCCCGTTTCGAGCCAAAAAAGAGGCCAGCTCCTCCGCCACCTGCCGGCCGTAAGCCGTCACCTGGCGAGTGCCAACCACCGCAATCCCCCACTCATCCCGCACATCCACACAGCCGCGCAGATAAAGCACCGGCGGGGCGTTATCAATTTCCCTCAAACGACGCGGGTAGTCATCATCTTCCCAGGTCTTAACCTGAATCCCCTGAGATTGGATCTTTTCCCAAACTTTTTCCAACTTAATGTCGTGTCGGATCTGGTTCAGGTTCTCAAGGACATTGGCTGGCAAGCCCACCTCGGCAAAAGCAGAAAGCGGGGCAGACCATGCTGTTTCCAGATCGCCAAAATATTCCAAAATGGCGCGCAAACGCACTGCTCCAATACCTTTAACCAGGTTAAATCCAACCCAGTAGGCTTTCGTATCCATCCAAACCCTTGTTTACAACCAGTTCTGGAGTCGAATTCGCATGACCTTCTGCTCGAGATCGATGTGAAGGATCACTTCATCAATCGCCGGAACAAGCACTTCTTTTCCACCTTCTGTTCGGATAACATAAACATCGTTGGCCCCCGTTTCCAAAATCTCGACCAGGTTTCCAACCTTATCGCCATTCTCGGCGACAACACTCAATCCCAAAAGGTCATGAAAATAATATTCCCCGTCTGGTAGTGCGGGAATATCATGAGTAGGGATGTAAATCGTGGTATTACGGAGCCGTCCGACAACATCGCAATCCATCAACCCATCAAACGCAATTAGAGCCCCGGTATTGTGCGGGCGGAAGCTGCGAATGATTAATAACTCATGGGATTCGCCGGCAAATACCTTTTTACCGGCTCTCAGGCGCTCTGGAAAATCGGTTAACACATCCATAAGCATTTCGCCAAAAACGCCATGAGGTCGCCGTAAAAACCCAATTGCCAAGTAAAGGGGCTTGCCCGGCGCAGGCAAGCCCGTCTTAGATAGCTTTTCTTTCTCGCGAGCCATTCTTCTGCCCACTAGCGCGGTTCAGCGATTTCCAGGTTCGCTTGTTTACCCTCGCGCGCCGCGGCAACACGTAGCAGAACCCGCATGGCAGTAGCCACTTTGCCACTCTTTCCGATTACCCGCCCCATGTCTTCGCGCGCCACCTTCAGTTCCAGGCGAACCTTATTGCCGATTTTTTCTTGTTTGACCTGCACCTGGGTCGCGTCATCTACCAAAGAGAGTGCAATATACTCGATTAGTTCTTTCACCTTGTCTCCTCTTTTTTGAAGCGCGGTCTGATAGCGGATCAATCTTGCGTGGTTCTGTAGGTCAAAAGCCTATTGAGTTTTCTGAGCCGAAGTATGCTTCTCGTAAATCGGTTGGGCTTCGGCAAGCAACCCTTCGAGCGGCTCTCCGCTCTTGAAGCGTTTAAAACGATCCAGCAAACCAACCGAATTAAACAGCTTCATAACAGATTCACTCGGTTGAGCGCCATTGCCCAGCCAGTGATAAACCCGCTCTTCCTGCAAATTCAGTGTAAAAGGATCGGTTCTCGGGTTGTAAAACCCCAAGATTTCCAGGTACCGCCCATCACGAGGGCTCTCCTCATCAGCCGCGACTACACGGTAGCTGCTCTGCTTTTTCAAACCTGTCCTGCGTAAACGAATACGAACCATCGAACTTTCTCTCCTGTTGTCATCAATATATCTTACCAAATTGCACTGTCTTCGGTCTTTTCCCGGGGAGGAGAGGAGGGTACGCTGAAGGAAGCGAAATTCCACACCCGGGTTTGCAGACCCAGACTAACCAAACAGGCGCGGCATACCGCGTCCACCTGTTTTTTTAAAAGTTTTAAACAATCGCTGCGCATCGCGAAACTGCTTCAACAGACGATTCACTTCTTGCACTTCCGTACCAGAACCGCGCGCAATTCTGCGCCGCCGGCTGGCATTAAGGATATCAGGGTTGCGCCGCTCATCGCGAGTCATTGATCCAATGATCGCCTCGGTCTTTCTAATCTGAAGTTCAGCGTCCTTCGGATCCAAATTTCTCGCCGCCTGTCCCAGGTTTCCGGGCAGCATCTCCAAAAGCTGTCCAATCGGTCCCAACTTCCGCACCTGGCGAAGCTGTTCGGCAAAATCCTCCAGCGTGAACTTGCCCTGCATCATCCGGTCAGCCTGTTCGCGCGCCGATTTCTCATCAAAAGCTGATTCTGCCCGTTCGATGAGACCCAGCAGATCTCCCATACCCAGGATTCGAGAAGCCAGTCGACTCGCGTCAAAACTTTCGAGCGCGTCCAGGTTCTCGCCCGTGCTCAGGAATTTAATCGGCACACCCGTAACGGAGCGAATGGATATCGCCGCGCCACCGCGCGCATCGCCGTCTATCTTTGTAAAGACCAACCCAGTCAATGCAACGGCATCGCGAAAACCTTCGGCAATGTGCAGCGCCTCCTGGCCAATCATCGCATCCACCACCAACAGCGTCTCAACCGGTTTCACCCGGGCCGCAATTGCTTTCAGCTCATCCATGAGCTGCTGGTCCAACTGAGACCGCCCAGCCGTGTCGATAATGACCAGTGACATACCCCCCTTCTGCGCCTGGTCGAGCGCATTGGCGGCAACCTCGGGCGGGCTTTTGCCCTCCTGGGTAAATACGGGCACGCCGCATTGTTCACCCAAAGTTTGCAATTGCTTGATGGCCGCTGGCCGGTAGGGATCCGCCGCCACCAGCAGCACCCGTTCTCCCTGCGACCGCATCAACCGCGCCAGTTTTGCTGAAGCGGTTGTTTTGCCCGAACCCTGAAGGCCTACCAGCATTAACACTCTCGGCTTCGGACCCGCCAGGTTCAACCGCGCCGGCTCCCCTAGCGTAGCAATCAACTCTTCATTCACAATCTTGATCACTTGCTGGCCGGGATTCAACGCCCGCGAAACTTCGGCGCCAATCGCCCGTTCCCGCACCCTGGCGATAAAGCTCTTCACCACACTGTAATGGACATCCGCTTCAAGCAGTGCAAGCCGGACTTCGCGCATTGCCGAATCCACATCTTCCGCCGATAGTTTCCCTCGCCGGCGGAGTTGTTGGAAGACCTGGTTTAAGCGCTCTGTCAGATTCTCAAACATACAACGTGTGTATTATATAATGAAAACACAAAAATCGCCCATCAAGGCCAAAAACAGCAGACCTGGATTTTAGCCTGAACCTCCTGAATGGTCAAGGTTCGCGCGTTCAACAGTGCCAACGCGATGGTGTTAGCCCAAAGTTAAAATGTCACCCAAACTGCCAAAGTTAGAATGTCCCCTTTCAGGGAGCAGCTTTAGTAGGGTTACGAGTAGATATGGGTGAACGCCAGGGATGGTTGGGTGCAGGCTTATGGCTTTGGATGCATTGAGCAACTCGAAATCAACTGATTTGGCAGCGACCACTTTGGCCTGTTCTGCCTGTTGAGCGGAAAGCACAAAGGCGAGGGGCTGGTTTTTGTAGAGGACGGTGATTTCACCTTTGGAGTTTTCCAGGACGATCACCTTGGCATTGCGCATGGCATAAGTTGGGCGGTCGACCTGGATTTGGTAGACAGCACGATGATACTGGAAAGTCAGGTTTTTTGACAGGATCCGCTCGGCTTTGCGGCACAAAATCCGACCCAGCTGATCGGCATCCGTGAGGGGACGGTGGGCATCCACTGGACTGCGGGGTGGGGTTGCAAAACGCCGGTTGTAATCATCGATAAACGTGGGTAACCATTCATTGGCCTCCTCGGGGGTCGAGATCGCCTGCAGCCTTAATTCCTTGGTCAAGCGATCCTGCAGGGTCTGATTGGCGCGTTCCACCCGGCCCTTGGCTTGCGGGGTGTTGGCGCAGATCACTTGAATGCCTAACTCTTGCATAGCCCGGCCAAAGTCGGTCAGGCCGTCGCCAGGGCTTACTTTCGGGTTGTTCAGGTGAAAGATACCGTGCTTGTCGCTGTAAAAGGCTCCAGGCTTGCCGTAGCGCTCGAAGTAGCTTCTGGCAGCGTCGCAGTACCCAAAGAAGGTTTCGTGCGGCACAAAGCGCATTTCCACCAGTTTCCCAGTGGCGTCGTCCACAAAGACCAACAGGGTGCAGCGCGGACTTCGGCCCTCAAACCAATCATAATCTGAGCCGTCGATCTGGACCAACTCGCCAAAACAGGCTCTCCGCTCGCGCATTTGGAATACTCGAAATTTGCGCTTCCGTCGCTGTTTCCATAACCCTTCGGTGATCATCAGCTTCCGTACGCTTTCGTCTGAGATCCGCAACCCATGCACTTCCGTGAGCTTCTCGGTTACCAGGGTGGGTCCAAAGTCTCGATACCTCCCCAGGATCAAGTCCAAGGCTTGTTGTTTTACTTCCTCGCTCAGCCGATTGTGGCTCGGTTTCCCTCGACTTTGGTTGATCAACCCTTCGGGCCCTTGAAGCTGGAACCTCCGCCACATTCGCTTGACTTGTCGCACACTCACTCTCAACAGCTCTCCTGCCTGTTTTTGGGTGATCCGTTTTTCTGCCAGTTGGTCATGATTTGTAGACGATAGATTTCTCTTTCGCTCATGGTGTGTAGTTTGTCCACTTCTCTGTCCCTTTCGTATGGGGACATTTTAACTTTGGTAAAAGGGGACATTTCTACTTTGGCTTAACAGTGCCAACGCGATGGTTGACGCGGGGTAAGACCTTTGGTAGAATTCTCCAGCTTGGGGCGTTGTACCCTTCGCCGCAGCAAAATTCAGAACGAAAGGGCTTGAAAATGAAAGTTTTATTACTAAAAGACGTTTACAAACTCGGTCGGGCAGGAGATATCAAGAAAGTCGCCGATGGATATGGTAGAAATTTCTTACTACCACAAGGTCTCGCTGTTCTGGCCACCCCCGGTGCGGTAAAACAGGTCGAATATATTCGAGAAAAAGCCGCTCAATCGCGCGCTCAACTCAACACCGAGATGGGATCCATAGCCGAGAAAATTACCGGCGCCGTCATTTTATTCGCCAGCAAAGCAGGTGAAACTGGAAAACTGTATGGCTCTATCACGACCCAGATGATCGCAGATGCGCTTTCCGAAAAATTCGGGGTCACAATCGACAAACGACAGGTCGAATCGGAACCTATTCGCACCCTGGGCGAACACAGAGCTCATGTCCGTCTCACCGTCGATCTTGTTCCTGAGATTAAAATCATCGTTCATCGCGAAGGCGAAAAGGTCGCAGTGGAAGAACCGAGACAAAGCGTTCCCGTCTCAGAAGAAGCACTTGCGGCAGCGGAAGAAGCTTCTGAAGATCAAGCCGGATAAAGGGAAACCCCCAGTCCAGGCTTTTGGAAAACATCAACTGCCGGTCTGGTTCAGCAAAGCTGATTCGAGGCCGGCTTTTAGTAAAAACCCGCTGATAAAATCATGCTAGAGACAATTGGCGCAAGGTTAAAAAAGGCGAGGGCAGACCGCCGCCTTACTACCGAGCAAGCAGCCGCCGCTACAAGGATCAAAGTCAAGTACCTTGAAGCGTTGGAAAATGATCAGCGACAGCTTCTGCCATCCGATGTTCAGGGACGCGGTTTCCTGAGGTTATATGCTGCTTATCTTGGCCTTGAACCTCAGCCATTGCTAGACGCCTGGGCAAACGATGGTTTCATTCTGGAAACGCTCGTCCCGCCAGTAAATCCACCCGAAGACACCTCGCCGGTTCCTCAGCCTCCTTCGGAATCTGAGACAACGTTGCCTGAAACCCTCACTGCAGAAACTCCAGACTTCCAGGCGGCGCAGCAGAACCCCGAACCACCTCCCCCCCCAACTGCGGATCAAATCTTCGGGGAGATCGGCGTCGCTCTAAAGCAGCGTCGTGAAAAACTTGGGTTGAAATTAGCCGATGTAGAACGGTATATCCTGGTACGGCAATATTACCTCGAAGCGCTTGAGAAAGGGAAAATGGAAGAACTGCCCTCCCTCGTTCAGGCGCGCGGCATGCTCAACAACTACGCCCGATTTTTAGAACTGGACGTAGATGGGATTCTCCTAAAATTTGCCTCGGCTTTGCAAACCCGCCGACTTGAAACCCAGGCGGAGGTTGCCGTATCGAAAAATATCCTTACACGCAAACGCCCAGCGCAAGCAGGCAGTTGGAGGATGCTAATCACACCCGATCTGATTATCGGCGGTGCAGTCGTAATTTCCTTGCTGTTCTTTGCTCTTTGGAGCGTTTCGCAGATCACCGCCGCCGGAACGCAACAAAGCGAGCCCAATGACCTGATAGCTCTTCCTCAATCCCTGCTTTCCACGCCAGAATTGCTTCTGACAGCTACCCTACCGGAAATCGAAGCAACTAGAAACCCTGAGGACGACCGCCAAGAAACGGGAACGAATTTAGCATCTGAAGCCGAGCCCACTCAATTTACCAGCCTTGCGCCTCTGCAGCTCAACATCATAGCAAACCAGAGAGCCTATCTTCGTATCGTCGCAGATGGCAAAATCGTCTTCAACGACCGCGTTTCCCCTGGGAATGCCTATACCTTTTCAGCGGAAAACCAGATTGAGTTACTGACTGGCAATGCCGGCGCCCTCCAGGTTTACTTTAATCAGAACGACCTGGGAGTCTTAGGGGTAGTTGGGCAGGTGGCGAGTCAAATCTTCACCATCGGCGGAATTGTGACCCCAACTGCACAATTTTCCCCCACACCTACCGAAACGCTGCAACCCACCGTCACACCCTTGCCTAGCCCTACCGTTCTCACCCCCACCGTAACCCCGTTTATCCCGTAGTTTACCGCTATGAAAGAAAATTCTTTTTATTTGGTATCTTTAGGCTGTGCAAAAAACACGGTCGATTCAAATTCCATGGCTGCTTTGCTACTCCAAAACGGCTACCGCCAGGTGGACCGCGCCGCTCAGGCAAGACTACTGATCGTAAATACCTGTGGTTTCATTCAATCCTCCAGGGATGAAGCAATCCAGGTTCTTGAAGAACTTGCTCAAAAAAAACGCCATGGTCAGTTATTGATTGCCGCCGGCTGCCTGACGGAACGGTTCGGCCAGTACGTAGCAAAAAAGGTGCCCCAATTAGATGGCATCTTAGGGACGAAGAACTGGATGGATATTGTCGCCGTCGCCGAACGCCTCAGATCCGAAAATCCCATTAAACCGCTCTTCCACCTCCCGCAAGCCGCGCAGCTCAGCAGGGATGAATTCGGCATCTCCCGCGCTGCCATTCAGGGCGGCAGTGCCTATCTAAAAATTGCGGACGGCTGTCACCGTCCTTGCGCCTTTTGCACCATCCCGCTCATCAAAGGGACCACTGTCAGCCGTCCGATCTCTGCCATTATCAAGGACGCGCAAGCCTTGCAAGAAAACAATATCCAGGAACTTATTCTGATCGCGCAAGACACGACCAGTTATGGCTACGATCTCGGTCTCAAAGATGGGTTGGTCACACTCTTGGACCATCTCACCAAAGAGGTTCCGCACATCCCTTGGATCCGCATTATGTACGCCTATCCAGGATATGTCACAGATCAACTGATCGAAAGAATGGCAACCCAGCCGCAAATCTTACATTACCTCGATATGCCTTTACAGCATGCCCACCCGAAAACATTGGCGCGCATGCAACGGCCAGCAAATATGGATTGGGTTCAAAAAACCATTGAAAAAATGAGAGCCGCCATACCAGACCTGACGCTCCGCACCACATTCATCGTTGGTTACCCTGGCGAGACCGAAGATGAATTCCAGGCCCTGCTCGATTTCATCGCCGAGATCCATTTTGATCGCATCGGTGTGTTTCCTTTTTCCTTCGAACCCGGAACAGCCAGCGAACCACTCGGGGATCCCATCCCACCAGAGGTCAAACAGGAACGGCTAGAAAAGGTCATGCTCTTGCAGCAAGAGATCTCGCAGCAAAAAAACCAGGCCCAAATTGGGAACATTTTATCGGTTATCATCGAAGGCTATGAAAACAACATCTCCATTGGTCGCTCCTACCGCGACGCACCAGAAATCGATGGCCTGGTTTTTGCAGATGGTAAAGTCTCGGTCGGCAAAATTGCTCAGGTAAAAATCACCGGCGCTCTTCCCTATGATCTTTTGGGACATATCCAGGAGCAATGAAGTCACACCTTCGCCTGATCTTCCGGTGGGACCACCTGGCTTTGTTGGTCTGCCTCGCCACAGTCGCAGCAACAGCCTCCATCGGCCTGAATATCTTTGAAAACCTGCCTCACATCGAGGATGAAGTTGCTTACGTATGGCAGGCAAATGTCATCGCACGCGGCAACTTGACCCTCCAATCCCCTGTTTGTCCAAATTGCTTCCTGGTGCCTTTTGTCGTTGACTACAACGGCCTGAGATTCGGAAAATATCCCATCGGATGGCCGGTGGTTCTCTCCTTCGCGGTTTGGTTAGGCAAACGAGCCTGGCTGCCCCCCTTGCTTGCGGGCATCAACATTGGGTTGGCTTACCAGCTTTTCAAAAAAATTTTCGATAAAAAAACCGCCCTGCTTGCAATCTTCCTGATCGCCAGTTCGCCATTTTTCCTAATGAATGCTTCTTCTTTGTTGGCGCACAACTGGTCGCTTTTTCTGACGCTCACATTTATCCTGGGATGGTTTGATGTCTTCTTCACAAACGAAAAAGCACCCAAAATTCTTGCTGCCAGCGTGGCTGCCCTCTCTTTAGGCGTCCTGGCCTTAACCCGCCCAATGTCAGCGTTGGGCATTGCCCTTCCTTTTACATTTCACGGTATTTTCATCCTGCTCGGAAAGGATAAAACCGCCCGGCATTATGTGCTAATGATTGGTTTGATCGCCGGTTTGGTTGCAAGCCTCCATTTTGTTTGGCAATTTTCCGTCACTGGAAACCCCTGGTTAAATCCTTACGAGCTATGGTGGCCTTATGACAAAATAGGCTTTGGCCCCGGCGTTGGCCTCCAAGAAGGTGGGTATTCGCTGCGCGCAGCCTATTCAAATGCTAATTTCAGTCTTTGGGTTGGCTCCCATGATCTTTTTGGCTGGCCTTATTTTTCCTATATCCTGGTGCCCTTTGGCATATTCGCACTGTTCCGCAATAAAAAAGCCTGGCTTGTTGGGCTAATCTTCCCATCGCTTGTTTTTGTCTATCTTTTTTACTGGATCGGCGCCTGGCTGTTTGGACCGCGTTATTACTTCGAGGGGCTGATCAGCATTTCAATGCTCACTGCTGCCGGAATACGCTTCCTGACAGACAAAATGCCTCTTAACCTGTCGCACCACCTGCCCCAATGGATTCACTCTGCCAGATTCATCCTGATAACAAGCCTGGTTATTATTCTTATCCTGGGCAATTTCATCTTTTACCTTCCTCTCCGGCTCACCAGCCTCCAGGGTCTCTATGGCCATCAGAAAAAACGCTTAGAGCCTTTCCTGGTTCCGCAAGCTCAAGAACTCACCCCAGCTCTAGTGATCGTTCACATGCAGCACGATTGGGTGGAATATGGCACACTTCTGGAGTTAAGCACTCCCTACAATGACACCCCCTTCATTTTCACCTTCAGTCGTGGAGAAGAGCTGGATCAGAAAGTTGCAGCGCAATTTCCGGAGAGAAATCTCTTTCACTATTACGCCGACGAACCCTATAAATTCTTTATAACCCCACGCCCCCTCGAGATTTCCGAATCACGTGAAGCAGATTAAATAATCCCGCAAGAAATGCCGGGCCGCTCAAATAAACCCACCCCGGTGCATTGCTGTTCAGCAAACACAAAAAGAAAACAGAGAACGAAACCGTTGCAAAACAGGCCGATAAAACCCTGGAACTGTACAGGCAAGCTGGTATCCAGTGGGGGCGTTTGGCGTAAACCCCAGCCAGCAGAAGCGCAGCAACCCAGCAGACAATGCGGCTTTTAAAGTCCAAAGGCAAACCAACCGAAACTGGCAGCAGCACAAAAACCGAATAAAGGATTGAAATCCAGGGAATTCTTCCCTGTTTCAATGCGAAAAGATACCCTCCCGCACATACAAACCCCAGATAGGATAACAGAACGATGATCGAGTCCATATCCAAAAACTTTTACACGCTCTCCTTCAGCCAAAAAGCGTGCAAATATTGTGCCGGAATCGATTCGAGATTCAGTTCAAGAAGTACGCGCCCAGGCTGTTAATGCAAGGATCACGAGAAAGAGGATCAGGTTGAACCATGACATCTTCATTTTCATGATCTCAAGCCTTCTCAACTCCAGATAATTCACTTCATTCTCAATGTCCTGTTGGAGGAAGTTCAATCGTGTAATCTTTGGGTCCAGGATCCATGTGATGTAAGCGCTTGCAAGCAACAGCAGGCCAATGACCAGATGCTTCATGAGGATTGCAAGCGCCCACGGATTGTTGATGGCTAAAAAACCCTGGTAAGAGGGATGCGAGCTCATCTGGAACATTCCCGTTGCTGTCAGAAGCGCGAGGCAGAACCAACCCACTTGCTGGATTCGCGAATAGGCCTTCATGAGAAATGGGCGGTAAACGTTGCCAACCAGATATTGCCTGGCCAGCGGCAAAATAAAGAGGATCAACGTGGTCATACCGCCCAACCAAAAGACTGTGGCCGCGATGTGGATCCAATAGGCAAGCGTTAAAGCCCAGGCAGGTGATTGCTCCACCATTTTTCTTTAGAGCATTACGGTGCTAGTGTAGCAGTTGGAGTCGGTGTTTCCACAGTAATTGGTGTAATTCCGGTCGCAGGGGTCTCTGTGGGAACAAAAATTGTAGGTCCAGGGGTTGCCGTCGGCGGAGAACAAATAAACTGCACTGCGGTTGCAGTAGGAGCAAGATTATTGTCTTGCGCAATAGCGAGAGCGTTCAAATATTGGTCCCGGGCACCGCAGTAATCCTCAGCAGCAGCCAGTTGATCGCCATAGTGAATGGAAGCAATGCGAAAACGTTCTGCCGCAGTATAACCGGAACCATCCCTTAGGTTCGGCAGCGAAGGGTAAATCTGCATGAAAGCCTCAACCACCCGCTGCCAGTCCACACCCCAGAAACTGGCACCGGTCAGGTACAGGCGCGCCCACGTCCGAAAGCTGTCAGCTTCCTTATCCAGCGGTCCAAACCGCTCTGTCAACGCTAGATCGTACATTCCCCCCTCGAGATTGCCGTCAAGAATGATTTTATCCACGCCACGATATCTTAAAACGATATAATACATCCCATCCACTTCGATTGAGCGGTACGTGGCGTCCTCGGTGCGGAGGGCTTCCAAGGTGTCAAACGCTGCCGCCCAATTCCTCTCACGCAAATATTGCTGCGCCGTATTGAAAAGCTCTTCTGCACCGCGCAAATCGGGCGTAGGGGTTACCGCAATCGTGGGGGTCATCACCGGCGTAGAGGTAGCAACCATGGCAATTGCCATCATCGTCTCAGCCAACTTCTCTTTCGCTCCCGGAAAATTCGGGTCGAGCTGAATCACATATTCAAACCGCTGTCGAGCCACATTATACCGTTTGGCCTCTAAATCTTGCACCCCAAGTTGAAATTGGGTGGTCGTGAGCAGCGCCATTTGATCGGACTGTCGCGCCAGGCGGGCCTTGATCGCAACCTGATAGCCCATAAAAGCTCCCACCCCGCCCAAAACGATGACAAGGAGCAATCCAGCAAGAATCCACAACCATCGTCTAGGTTTTTTGGGTGATTCAGTCGGTTCGGAAGGTTTGATCTCAGGCGGCAGCGCCTGTGTCCTCATCGGTGAAGTATCTTCAATCAGGTTTTCAGACATAGCCGTAATTATACCCTAAGAATTTTTCTGTCAAGATTACAGCCAGCGAAAGTGCTTCAGCTCGCTCCAAATCAAAGGCAGGCACACCGCTCCCCCAATTCCCATACCGGCCAGTGAGACGATCAATAAGGACACCTCGTTGCCCCCCAGCTCCAGCGAGCACGCGCTGATGAGCGCGCCAACAAGAGCAGCCGCGCAGGCTCGAAGAAGCGTCTTCTTGGGATCAACGCTCGCCACCATTCTGCCTTGAGCTTCATCCGGTCTCCCAGCCATGCGCGCCAGCCAGCGAGGCAAAGGATTTTGCCTGCCTGTCAACCCAGAAAGCCATCGCCTAATCCCGGCGCGCGCGTTCGGATACCAGCGCAACATTAAAAGTAAAAATATTGCCTGGCTTGTGAATGCAATCGCATCGGTAAGACTGATACCCGCCGCCCCAAGCGGACGAAACAGCCCACTGCCCAGGAAAACATAAATCAAAACGTTAATGATCACCCCCACTAGCGGGGTAAGAGCATCCTGTTGCGCATAAAATGAGCGGGATGCAATTTCTAACAGGCTATGTCCCATCAACCCGGCCAGGTAACCTCGCGTAACCCACAATAACAGGTCCGTCCCCTGGGAATCAAAACCAAAAGCAAACTCCATCGCCGGGCGCAGTCCAAAGGACAGGATGGCCGCAATCGGCAGCGTCACCCCCACGATCATATTGACAGCCCGATGAATAGTCTGTTGAAAAGCTTCACGGTCGCCTCGCGCAAATTGCTCGGCTAGTGTGGGTAATAAGGCTGTACCTATCGCCGTCCCGATCAATGTCTCAGGAAGTTGCTGGATCATCCAGCCGTAAGTCAAAGCGGTGACCGCTCCTTCCTGAAGGCGAGAGGCTAGATTATCACGAATGATAAAGATGAGTTGGATAAACAACATGGTGATCAGACGCGGGCCGAGCAGGTTGATCACCTTTTGAACATCTGGTAGGCGCAATCCTAACCCCGCTGCCCATCGGAACTGGTATTTGATCAAACCTGGAATTTGTATTCCCAGGTGTAGAACCGCCCCAAGGATCACGCCATACACTAGCCCATGAACGCCCAAACCAAAGGCCGGCAATGTTATTCCTCCAAGAACATACCCCTTTTCAGGGGAAAGAACCAACGCTCCGATGATCTGTCCAATGTTGTAAAGAAGAGGCGCCATAGCAGGCAAGAGAAAATGTTGGTTCGCCTGAAGACCGGCCATGATCAGACCGCTGATCGAAAAGATCAGCGTGGCGATTAAATTCATTCGCATCAGTGTTACCACCAGTTTCTGCTGTTCCGGCCCAAAACCGGGAGCGACCCCGATCTCCCATCGCACCAACGAATCGGCCAGGACAGCGATCACAATTGCCAGCAGACCGGTTACCAAAAATGCCAGGTTCGCAATCCTTGAAAACAATTCCCAGGCTGCAGTTCTTCCCTGGCGCGATAAAACTTCGGAGAGAACCGGGATAAACGCGATCGCCAGCGCTCCCCCAGAAATCAGCGCGAATAACATATCCGGCAGATTGTTAGCAACATTGAAAGAATCAAGTTCCGCAGACAAACCAAACTGCCTGGCGATGATCACCTGTCGCAGAAGCGCTGCGATTTTATCCAGTGCAAAAAAAAATGCTAAAAGAAGGGACGTTTTGGTTAATCGGCTCATAGTATCCTTTGGCGTTCCCGCAAGTATAGCATATCCATTCCATTTGCTTGACCACTGTCACACTTACTTCTATAATGCCTTTATATAATCCCTTAGAAACCGAAAAATGAATAAACCTCGAACCGGAAAATTATCTATCGTCGCAACCCCTCTTGGCAACTGGGGTGATATCACACTGCGCGGGATCGAAACTTTAAAAAATGCGGATGTTGTCGTTTGCGAGGAACTCCGCCAGGGCAGCGCACTCTTAAAGCGCCTGGGCGTCGAGAAAAAAGAACTTCTTCTGGTGAACGAGCATACCGAGCGAACGCAAGCCAACGAGATCATTTTACGGCTGGCGCGGGGCCAAAACCTGGCTTTGATTTCGGACTGTGGCACGCCTGTCTTCTCTGATCCCGGCCACTATATCATCGACCAGGTAATTCTGGCCGGTTTTGAGGTCACACCTGTTCCAGGGCCGTCCTCGCTGATGGCTGCCCTTTCCGTGCTCGAATTCGAGCCCCGCCAATTTATTTACGCAGGGTATCTTCCACGACGACCAGAAGAGCGTCAAAAGGCGCTGGTGCGCCTGAAGTCGCTGCGGACGACCATCGTGATCATGGATACCCCCTACCGGCTGGGAAGCATCCTGTCCGACCTTGCCAAAATTTTCGGCAAAGGCCAGCGCATCACCCTGGCATGTGATCTCACCAAACCTTCCGAAAAAATCTATCGGGGCGCTGTTGCAAGGGTCTCTGAGCAAATAGCTCAGAAAAAAGCGGAATTTATTTTGATTGTTCACCCGCCCGCAGAAAGGGCCTCCGCCGCTGATTAGTCCCCTTCCCCAAAAAAAACGATCAGACTTTGCCGGCCTGATCGTAGTGCCTCCACGGAGATTCGAACTCCGGTTTTAGCCTTGAAAGGGCTGCGTCCTGGTCCCCTAGACGATGGAGGCAACAGCAGGAGGATTTTACCATCCATAGGTAGGATGGTCAAGTTTTTAGAGATAAAAAGCAAGGACGAATTTTCCAACCCGTTCGCACTAGGGCTGGTCACCCTGTCGCCTTACCCTTTCCCTCTCTCTAGCTCTCAATAAAGCCTCGCTCGGCTGATTCTCCCGTTTTTCCTGATCCTCCACAGTACTGACAGCATAGGCAAAATCTTCGAATAGCATCCCCATCGGAGAAGTCGGCGCGCTCAGCACTGGCGGCGTCCCAAGGTTGATAGCCGAGACAATCGTTTCTGCCGCAAAAGGAATGATCCATTGCACAGGTCGTTTCAATACACGTTCGATATCTTTACGGGCCAATCCTTTTCGTTCGAACGTCCAGTTCAACGCCACCCGCACCTTATCATCCGGAATGCCGAGCTTGCCGAACAATTCCAGCGCGCCAACCATAGCGCGCACCGAGGCAATATCCGGCGCAAAAATCGCTACGATCTCATCCGTCAGGTCAAGCGCAGCCAGGGTGGGTTCACTCACATCGTGGGGTAGATCGACAACCACATAAGGATAACTCGTTTTCAGAATACCAAGCACACGATCTGCAATATCTGCCGTCACCATCTGACTGTCGCTAATATCTCTGGGGGATGCAAGCACATCTACCTTTGATTCGTGGTGGAGCATGACTGCCGTGATGACTTCTGTATCTATTTCCTCGACTGGGATCTTTGCCAGATCCGACCAAGTGTTGCGCAATGCCAGGTTTAACATCAGGGCCGACTGTCCCATGGTAAGGTTGAGATCAACCAGCGCAACCTGTTTCTGCCAAATTTGGGCCAGACCTGTGGCCAGGTTTGTCGCCAATGTGGTGACACCAACACCCCCGCGCAGCGAATAGACGCTGATCACTTTTCCTTGTTGGGGACCGCTGACTCCGCTTTCCAGAAATTTGCGTCGGAGCAACACTTTGATTCTGGCTTGTAATTCAGCCGGTTGAAAAGGTTTGGTGAGATAATCATCAGCGCCAGCCTCAAACCCTTTCACCTTCTCTTCCAGTGTATCGTGGACGGTCAGGATCATCACGGGGATATGAGAGGTTTTCGGATTCGCTCGTAAACGCCTGCACACTTCATACCCATCCATCTCAGGCATATCCACGTCCAAAATGATCACCTCAGGCCAGACCTGTTCGATTACTCTTAACGCCTCAGCTCCATTCTGGGCGGTAAAAACCTGATAACCGGCATGCAATAGGGTTGCAGAAACAACCTTCAAGTTGACTGCATTATCATCAACAGCCAGGATTCGATTTGCCATCTTTACCCTCTGAGATCGAAAGCTATTCTTCCTGTGACAGAATGCAATCCGGATGATCGAACTCCGGCCGGTTGATAAGCTTTGAAACCCGGTGGAGACTCAAATCCTCACCCGAATAGGGTTGCAGCAATTTCGCCAGCTCAGGTGTTGAGCGGGGTTCAAGCCATCTCCAACAATCCTCCCGCCCGAGAATAACCGGCATTCGTTCATGCACTGCCGCTACCGCTGGGTTCGCGGCGCAAGTAATGATGGCGCAGCTCTTGATCTCCTCGTCATTCGGAGATTTCCAGAATTCCCATAACCCAGCAAAGGTAAAAGGCTTGCGCCCGTTCAAATAGAAGTGGTAGGGGATTGCAGGAACTTTCTTTCCGGGGTTGCGCTTCCACTCATAAAAACCATCCGCCAGAATCAGGCACCGCCGCTGCGCATAAGCCCGGCGAAAGGCTGGGCGGACTTCAAGCGTTTCAGCCCGGGCGTTGATCATGCGGCTTCCGATCCGGATATCTTTTGCCCAGGACGGAATCAGCCCCCAACGCATCCAGCTCACATCTCGCTTGTTCGGCTCAATTACAACCGCCACCATCTGGCTGGGCGCAATGTTGAAACGAGGCAACCAGTCAAGCGGCATCTCACCAAGCTCCAGCTCTTTTTGAAGCTCTAAAGCATCCAACGCCATGGTAAATCGTCCACACATATTACCCTCACAAGAACAGACCGCGGCTAAGATGATTATACCTGAATGAACTGTTCAAAGTTCAAGAAATTGCACCGACTCCTGGTCAGGATCATTAGCCAGCCGTCCGTCCGAAAAGTTCTTTTTTTTGTGGGTTATAATTGTTCTATCTCCAGCACATGAGGTTGTTATGCACTCCGCTTTGGTTGAATGTATCCCAAATTTTTCTGACGCGCGCCGGCCAGAAGTCGTCGAGAAGATTCGCGACTCCATCGCAAAAGTCGCCTACATCGAGATACTCGATCAACATTCTGACCTCGACCACAACCGCACGGTGATCACTTTCATAGGACCGCCTTCTGCCGTCGAAGAAGCAGCTTTTCAAGCCATCTCAACAGCAGCTTCTCTAATCGACCTCAACGTTCAGACGGGCGAACATCCCCGCATTGGCGCTACGGATGTCGTCCCCTTTGTGCCCATAAAAAATATCACCATGCAAGAATGTGTGGAATTAGCTCGGCGATTAGGAAAAAGAGTGGGTGAAAACCTCAAGATACCCGTCTATCTCTATGAAGAAGCCGCTACTGCCCCCGAACGCCGCCAGCTTGAAAACATCCGTCGCGGAGAATACGAGCAGCTAAAGAAAGAAATTCAAACCAATCCGGATCGCGCCCCCGATTTCGGCCCTTTAGAATTGGGCCCGGCCGGCGCGACCGTCATCGGCGCCCGCCAGCCGCTTATTGCTTATAACGTCTACCTGACCACCGATGACATCGGCACCGCCCAAAAAATTGCCCGCACTGTAAGGCATTCTTCCGGGGGTTTCCGTTATGTCAAAGCCATGGGGGTGCTTGTGGAAGGGCGCGCTCAGGTTTCGATGAACCTCACAAATTTTCGCGAGACGCCCGTTCACCGGGTTGTCGAAACGATCCGAGCCGAAGCCAGACGTTACGGCGTATCAATTCACCACAGCGAGCTGGTCGGCCTGATCCCCCAAGACGCATTGACAGATTCAGCCGCCTGGTATTTGCAGTTGGACGGGTTCGAACCGCACCAGATCCTCGAAAACCGTCTGAGTCAGTTAAAACCTCAGGAAAAACAAGAAGGGCGGGATCAACGCTTTATCTTCCTGGATGATCTTGCCAGCAGCTCGCCTACCCCAGGCGGCGGTTCTGCAGCCGCTTTCACTGGTGCCGCCGCTGCATCGCTGGCAGCAATGGTGGCCCGCGTCACCGTCGGCAAGAAAAAATATGCCCATGTCGAGGGGGAAATGCAGTCCCTGATCGAAAAGGCGGAAGAAGCCCGTCGCGTCTTGATGCAAGATGTAGACAACGATTCGAATGCTTTCATCTGGTACATGGAAGCCACCCGTATGCCCAAGGATACCCCCGACCAGCAGGTCGCGCGCGCCGAAGCCATCGAAAAAGCGACGCTTCATGCCGCTCAGGTTCCCCTCGAAACCGCCAAACACACCCTTGCAGCCATGGAATTAGCTCTGATTGCTGGACAGCTCGGCAACATCAATGCCCTTTCCGATGCAGCCAGCGCAGTAACCCTGGCGCGCGCCGCCATCACGTGCGCCGGGCTGAATGTACGTACCAATCTGCTCGGCTTTGCGCATGCCGATCAGGCTGATCCTATCCTCGCCGAAATGAAGAGCGTCGAAGCAAGAACAGAAGAGCTTTACCAGAAAATGAGAGTTACTTTGAAGGAGCGCAGCGACCTCAGCCTGCCGGATTGATCATGCCTTTCAGCGTTAAGAAGCAAGACATACGTAGGGCTTCAAATTTATTCATCCTCTCTCTCTTCCTGGCCGCCTGCAATCCAGGCGTGAATGCGGCTTTCGAAACGCCCTCTACGCCTCCGACCGCCGTTCAAACAGCCCCAACCCCCACAGAAACGCCTCTTCCTGCACCTCCATCGCTCTTCCCCGCCTCAATAAGCCTCTCGCCTGATCTGCCTGAAAACCTTGTTAAATCGCTAAAAATACCGGAAGACCTGATCGTAACCAAACCACCGGAGAACGGATCGCTCCAACTTGTGATTGGATCAGAAAATCCGGTTAGCAATTGGGTCTACGCCCTGGCAGCGCCGTTTCCTACAATGGCAGATAATGTCTCTTCAACCGACTTTCTGGCGTTCTGGAGAGGCGAACCCGTCGGGGATTTCCCCGCTCAAAAAATTCTTGTTTCCCCCAATACGCGCCAGGTCTTCGAACATCTCTGGGGCGCTGCCAGCGCGAATATCGTCTCGGTCGCCTCTCCTGCTCAGATGATCGAAAAAGCCTGGCAGGCCAGGGATTTCTGGGCTATCCTTCCTTTCGAAGAAATCGAGCCTCGCTGGAAGGTACTTTCCATTGACCAGCAATCCCCCATCCACAAAAATTTCGACATGCAAAATTATCCCCTCAATGCGTTCATTTCTTTACAAGGAGATCCAGCCGCCATGCGCGCCGTTCTCGAAAAATACGGCCCGGCTTCCCAGACGCCATTTGCCCCAGGCTCCAATAGGGATCCTAACCGACTCACCACGGTCGTTCTCACCGGGGTCACCGCCCTGGTGCGCGGTACGGCCAGCATGATGGAGCTGAATGGGATGACCTACCCAGCGCAAGATATCGGAGGTATTCTGCGCCAGGCGGATATCACCCACATCAGCAACGAGATTCCCTTCAGCCCCAAGTGCCCCATGCCGTACCTCCAGGAGAATAACCTGGTTTTTTGCAGCCGCCCGCAATACATCGAGCTCCTGAGAGACGTGGGGACGGATATCGTTGAGCTCACCGGCGACCACTTTCAGGATTGGGGCCAGGAAGCTATGCTTTACACCCTCGAAATGTATCGCGAGGAGGGTTGGCATTATTATGGCGGCGGTTCAAATCTAGAAGAAGCCCGCCGCCCCGTTCTACTTGAACACAACCACAACAAAATCGCCTTCCTGGGCTGTAACGCTAAAGGCCCCGGTTACGCCGGGGCCAGGGTAGATCAACCCGGTGCTGCCTTGTGTAATCTCAAGCAAATGCAGCAGGAGATAAAAACTCTGGTAAGCCAGGGCTATCTTCCTATCGTCACTTTTCAGCACCTGGAATACTACGCTTATACCGCCAACCCCATCCTAAAGGCGGATTTCGAAAGCGTGGCTAAAGCCGGCGCTGTCATCGTCAGCGGCAGCCAGGCGCACCAGCCACATGCAATCGAGTTTTTGAACAACTCATTCTTACATTATGGCCTGGGGAACCTCTTCTTTGACCAGATCGTTGAGGGAACTCCCACCCGCCAGGCCTTCATTGACCGGCATGTCTTTTATAACGGCAGGTATATTAACACCGAGCTGATCACGATATGGTTTGTAGATCTGGCTCGTGCAAGATTAATGACTGAAGATGAACGGCAGAATCTGTTGGCGACCGTTTTTAAAGCCAGCGGTTGGTAAAATTATTCTTTTATTTTTTTGGAGGCAGTATGGGGCTAAAACCGGATCATTGGATCAAAAAGATGGCGCAAGAACACGGCATGATCGAGCCATTTGTAGAATCGCAGGTGCGCGACGGCGTGATTTCTTACGGCGTCTCTTCCTACGGATATGATATACGGGTCACCGAGGAGTTCAAAATTTTTACAAATGTCAACTCGGCTATCGTTGACCCCAAAAATTTTGACCCTCGCTCTATGGTGGATTTTCGCGGCAACGTTTGCATCATCCCCCCCAACTCATTCGCCCTTGCCCGGTCGGTCGAGTATTTTCGCATCCCGCGCAATGTCCTCACAGTCTGTCTGGGTAAAAGCACTTATGCCCGCTGCGGCATCATCGTTAATGTGACCCCCTTCGAGCCGGAATGGGAAGGGTTTGTAACCCTGGAAATTTCCAATACCACGCCCCTGCCTGCAAAAATCTACGCCGGCGAGGGCATTGCCCAGGTTCTCTTCTTTGAAGGCGATGAAGTATGCCAGGTTTCTTACGCCGATAAAAAGGGAAAGTATCAGCACCAGCAATCCATCATCCTTCCTAAACTTTAACCCTTCCATCATCTTCCAAAAACCGCCCAGAGCCTGGCCTTGGGCGGTTTTTATGTCACGGTAATATAGGCTATGCGCAAATATAAAGCGCGATCAGCCGCCGCTGCCTCCACATACATCCCGATCTAGCCTGACTTCATAGATCTTCCCTCGCCAGGCCGCCCTCACCCCCTCACCCTCATGCCAGAAGAATATCCCTTCCAAAAAATTAGGCAGGTTTTCATCCCCAATCGCTTCGCCCAATAAATATTGCACCAGCACCCCAACGACAGTGTCATGGGTCACGAACAGATCCATCATCCCGGCTTTTGCTTCTGCATCCAACAGCAATTGCACGAGAGAAACCGTCTTTTCTGGCAGGCAGGCTTGCGCCAGTTCATCTTTGAGATTCCACGCCTCCTCGTGATAGGGATGGCTCAATATCTGCGCTACGATAACATCCCTCTCAATGCACGCACCGCTCGCAATCGCAGCGGCCGTATCAATGCATCTCCCGATCGGGCTGGACATCAACCGGCCAATGCGGAACTTCTGGCTCAGGAAGCGGCCGTACGCCTCCGCGTTTCGGATCCCTTCGGGGGTCAAAGCAGCCGTCACAACTGAGCGCTCATCCAGAATCGGAAAGCGGTTCGAATGCCGCAAAACCTGGCCAACCCGGCGATCCAACGGAACCAGGTTGAGTGTTTCGAAAATTGTCGTTGCCAGCTCCATTAGTTTTGCCTCGCTCATCCCTTAATAAAAATCCTTGCCTCGCGCTATATAATTTGTTTTAACTCAACTGCTTAATCCTGATGAGACACGCAACTCGCGTCGTGCAAAATTCGTAAATTGTTCTGTACAGCAAGTTCATCGTTACAAACCTGGATTTTATCAAATGCAAACCAAACGCACCAATCTCAACTCTGTTCCGCCACCGGCTGCCAACCGACAGGCAATCCGCCGTCTAAATGCTGAGAAATACCTGGTATGGATGCTGCTCAGCTTTGCCGCTTCGGTATCTCTGACCCGCTTGTTCCTGGAGCTGACTGGCTACCCCCAGCTTGGCAGCAAGGAACTTCATATCGCCCATGTCCTTTGGGGAGGATTGTTCTTATTCGTCGCCGCGCTCCTGCCGGTGATCCTGGCAAACCGCTGGGTTTACATGGCAAATTCGCTCCTCGCCGGGATTGGAATCGGGCTATTTATTGATGAAGTCGGCAAATTCATCACCCAGACCAACGATTATTTTTACCCTGCTGCCGCCCCCATCATCTATGTCTTCTTTCTCCTGACTTTTTTGGTGTACATTTTTGTGCGCCGCCCCCATCCGACGGATACTCGCACCGAATTGTATTATATTCTAGAAGAGCTGGAAGAAGTGCTTGATCACGATCTTTCAGATGAGGAGCGCGACCGTATTCTGAAAAGGCTGGAAACCGTCTCCCAAAATAATACCGACCCCGTCTTCACCAATCTGGCTTTGAACCTGAGTGATTTTTTTCGTTCCAAGCGGCTTTATCTTAAGCCGATCAAACCAGATGCCCTGACACGTTTCCTCCAAAGACTGGAAGCGTTCGAAAAACGGATCCTGACCCAGAACCGTTTTCGCGGCGCGCTGGTGGGCGGATTGCTGGCCTTTGGGCTGCGGGCCATCAGCTACCCGGTCTCGATCTTATCTTCGCTTCAGCATACACATGAGCTTGCCATGATCTTGGACCGCCTGGTATCGCAACGCCTTGTACGAGGCTCGATCAGCCTCAGCCTGTTCAACGCCCGCCTGGGATTGGAAAGTTCCATCGGCCTCATCCTGATGATCGCGGCGGTCTTACTGGCGTTGGGATTCGACCGGCGCGCCCTCTTCATCAGCTACTTCGGGTTGCTGGTTGCCCTCACGGTTGTCAACCCCCTGCTATTCTATTTTGAGCAATTCTCGATGATAATTACAGCAGCGATCCAATTTGTGTTGCTCCTCGCAGTCGTCCGTTACCGCAAACGCTTTTTACAAGAGTTCCAAGAGATCACCATATGAGTTCCGGGGGTGTACCGCCGGCGGAGGGAGATGAGCGATGAATGCCAAAGTCCAGTTTTATCTACGCCTGTTCTTCGTTGTAATTGCCTTAACCGGTTTTTCCTGGCTGTTTGTTTCCGCCTTTATCCAGACCATTCAGGCGGCAGAAGAACCACCCGTTTTTAGCGAACCCTTCACCATCGCCGCCACAACCCTGGCCGGGCTGGTCGGCGGGGTAGCCTCCATCGGGCTGGGCGCCTCACCCCCCGAAAAAGCGCAAACCCTGCACAAAAGCAAAATCACCCAACGTTTTCTGGCGTTCGGCATACGCCTCGCGCCCAACCGGCCGGAAGACCTCCAATTCACCCTTGCCGCTATCTACGCTGCGCTGTATACCCTCATCGGCCTGGCTGCCTGGGTCATCTGGATCAGCAAACCCCAGACCACTCCTGCCCTCGTCAAAGACCTGGCCGGCATTGTCCTCGGGTTGGGGGTCGCCGTCGTTCAAAGCTTCTTCGGAATTCAAACCTCGAAAATTGCCGCCAAAAAACGACACTGAAGAACGTCATGCCCAATCACCGCCGCATCAAAACAGCGCAAAGCTGGCTCAGCGACCGCTCTGAAGGCTTGCCGGAGATCGTTAGCGTTATCGTCATCACACTTCTGGATAACTTCATCAACCGCGGCCTGGCAGCTCTGGTTTTTTCGCCCATTCTCGGCTCGCAGACGATCGGAAGGATTGTGGTCCATGTCAATCTCTTGAGCATCGTTCAGTGGATACTGATGATTGCGATCTTCCTGATCTGGATCATAGGATGGCATAAACTTTACCGCCCTATCGTGTTGGTATATCTTACCTATGTAACCATTTTTCTGGAACTCACTGTATTGGGAATGTTTCTCAACCTTTTTTTGCTTTCCGGCCCCCAAGCCGCCCTGAATCTGCTCCTCGATGCTGGCCTGGTTTGGGTGGTCAGCCTCATTGTTTTCACCCTGTGGTACTGGCTGCTCGACTCCGAAAACTACCTTCTGCGTCGCCAGGGAAAAGGAAGGCCGCTCGATTTTGGTTTTCCACAATACGCCACCCATACGCCCGGCTGGCAGAACTGGCAGCCCGGTTTTTTTGATTACCTCTTCATCGCCTTTACCACCAGCGCCACCTTTTCCCCCTATTCCGATACCCAGGTGCTCTCGCCTCGAGCCAAGGTGCTCTTGATCCTCAATATCTTCAACGCGGTTATCACCATCGTCATCATCGCCGCCCGCGCCATTGGACTCATGGCTTAAACAGGTCTGAGATTTTATTATAAGGATTGATTTCGAACTTTTGGGAGATTTTGTCGGGGCGGGCGGATTTGAACCGCCGACCTCACGGACCCGAACCGTGCACTCTATCCGGACTGAGCCACGCCCCGAACGCTGTGATTATACTCTACCCCCGCGCTTCGCGCAAGAAAAACCTTTACCTCTTCGGAGCCTGCTCGATCCGCTCAATCACCTCATCCACTCGCGCCACCTCGCCGAAGTAGCTCCCGATCACGGTACAGGTCGCTCGTTGGACATCCTCCGGCGACAATGCCCCAAAGCCCATGTCTGGATATCCCCTGGAAGCCGTTCCATCGAAAAGAAAGATCACCCGATATTCCAGGTGGTTCGCTTGCCGGGCAGTTGTCTCACAGCAGATGTTGGTCGCAATCCCGCCAATGATCACAGTATCAATCCCTTTCCCGCGCAGGATCAGGTCCAGATCCGTCCCTGTGAATGCTCCAAAGCGCGGCTTTTTGAGAAACACATCCCCTACCTGGATATCCACCCCCGGATAAAGATCCGTCGCTTCGTCGTCCTCGCTGATGAACTTAGGCTGCGGGATGATCTCGCCAAAGACCCCCAGGTTGCTCAAATCCCGCCGCACCTTGTGTGCCGTATAGATCACCAAAATGTCGCACCTTCGGCAGGCCGCCGCCAGCCGGTTCATCCGTTCGACGATTTGCGGCCCCTCCGGCGCTGAGATTGGCTCATATCCTTTGACGAACAAATTCTGCAGGTCAATCACCAGCAGCGCCGTTTTAGAAGGGATGATTTCAAATCGCGCCATGCTTTTTTCTCCATAGAATGAGGCGAGCAATAATGAATCCAGCGTCTTCTGCTCTAACTATTATACCTGTGGAAACAAGTCAAAAAATCGGCTTTTCTGAATAAGCGTTGATCACCGCTATTCATTCCAGCCCAGGCATGGTATGATAAGTTCTTAGTTTTCCGGTCAAAGACGGGTATTCTTTTCAATAAACCCGCCACATTGCACGGCTCCAGGGTAAGACATGCACACCAACAAACCAACTTGTGTTCTCCTCACATCACTCATCCTGCTCGGCGTCCTGCTCTCCGCTTGCAGCCCATCAGCCAAAGCAAACCCGGTCGACCCAACCCAGGCCTTCCAAAACGCCCTTCTGACCGCCACTTATGCACTCATATCCCCCACCGAGCCCCCCACTCCGGCGCCTCCCACCGGGACCCCCACGCCCACGATTATTCCCACTGAAACCCCTGACCCCAACCGCACCCCACCAGCCTTGCCCGGCGAGTTCCAGACCGATTTTCTCAAACCAGGGGATACTCCCCATACTTATATCCAGGATGCCTGCCAGGTCATCAAATCCCGTTGGGACCCCAACAACAGCGCCCCCGGTACGGTGGTGATGCCCATTATGTTTCACTCGATCACCGATGGCGAAGTGACCCATATTGACCAGATCCACGTTACCCAATTCAATCAGCTCATGAATGATCTTGCCAACCAGGGCTTTCAGGCCATCACCATGCAGCAATTTGCCGATTTCATGGAAAAAAACGCCAAAATCCCGCCTCGCTCCGTCTTGCTCATCGTAGATGACCGCAAGCGCTCAGCGTATTTCGAGACCCACTTCAAGCCTTATTTTGACTCCTGGGGCTGGAAGGTAACCAACGCCTGGATCAGCGCAGTGGATACGCCCGATTATCTCTGGCAGGAAAACCAATCTCTCGAAGCCGCTGGTTATGTTGATCACCAGGCGCACGGCGTGGTTCACAACGAGCCAGTTGGAGAGTACTCCCCTGAAGACTACATCCGCAGTGAACTCTTCGGTTCGATCGAGGCCATCGAAAAATATTACGGAAAACGCCCCATCGCCTACATCTGGCCCGGCGGTGGATTTACCAAGAAAGCCGCCGAAATAGCCCGCGAGGCTGGTTACCGCCTGGGGTTCACCATTAACCCACGTGGCCCGGTCATGTTCAATTGGGTGCCCCTCGCCGATGCCAGCGACCCGGCCCGTCCTTCCTACATCCCAGAGGGCCAAATCAACGATCCCCTCATGGTACTGCCGCGCTATTGGGATACTGACGCAGTCGCTCATATCGACACCGTCCGGCAGTTAGGCAAAGCAGCCGCAGCCTACGCCCAAGAGAACATGCAAACCGAGTTGGAATACTACGACATCGTTTGCAAACCCACCCTCGGCCCCATTCCCACCCTCCCACCTCAACAATAACAATGGATTCGTGCATCTTTTGTAATATCGCCGCCGGACTTTCCCCTGCTCGCATCCTCTACCAGGATGCGCAGGTGATTGCCTTTCATGATATCCGTCCCCTGGCGCCGGTTCACCTGCTCGTGGCGCCGCGCCAACATATAGAATCATTGAATCAGGCCGGCCCGCAGGACGAAGCCTTGCTGGGACACATGCTCCTGGTCGCCCGGCAGCTTGCACAACAAGAAGGCATAGCCCAAAGCGGTTACCGTCTGGTCATCAACACCGGCTCGGATGGAGGGCAAACCATTTTTCATCTCCACCTCCATATTCTCGGAGGAAAGCGCATCGCCTATCCGCTACGAGACCTCTAGCCTTCAGGTAGTGAGAAGATGCAGCCACAACGCAGCGCGACCGGCAGGCAAATCTTATGGGGATGGAGCTTCCTGGCTCTTACCATCCTGGCTTGTGTCCGCTCGGGCCTCACGACTCCTATCGCCGGCGGCGAGCTGCCCGGGGCGGCTAGCGAAAGCGTTGTTCCCCCGCCCTTGCCAACTCAGGTAAAGCTGAACACCATGGCACCGCTCAATCTGCCAACCCGGCTGCCCAATGCCCCTTTGCAAACGCCCACCCCAGACCCTCCCAGGGTTCTGCCTACCTTGCGCAGCCAGTCCCAAATCCATATCGTCGCACCCGGCGAAACCCTGGCAATCATCGCCAGGAAATACGGTGTTCTCTGGGCCAGTATAGCAGCAGAGAATAACTTAGAAAATCCGGATATGCTCTCAGTCGGGCAAAATCTGGTGATCCCACCCCCGCAGCCATCGGGAACAGGGAGTTTTTACAAAGTCATACCCGATTCGGAACTGGTCTTTGGGCCGGCTTCGGTTCTACTGGATATGGATGGCTTTCTGAAAATGCAAGGGGGATACCTGCTGAACTACCGCGAAGAGTTAAACGACGAATGGTGGTCCGGCGGCCAGATCGTCTCGCGTGTCGCCAGGGAGTTCTCGGTAAACCCCCGTTTGCTGCTAGCGTTATTGGAGCATCAAAGCGGCTGGGTAACTCAAAAGAACCCGCCCACCGAGACCCTGGAATACCCGCTTGGATATGTCGATTCGAACCGAAAAGGGCTCTATCGCCAACTGATCTGGGCCGCCAATAACCTGAATCGCGGTTATTATCTCTGGAAAGTCAACGCCCTCTCTCATTGGAATCTTGTGGATGGAAGCGTGATCCTGATAAACCCCACGATCAATGCAGGCACGGCAGGCGTCCAGTATCTCATGAGCCTTATGTTTAATCGCTCCGACTGGGATCACGCAGTCTCCCAGGACGGTCTGGCTCGGAGTTATCACAAGCTGTTCGGTTCTCCGTTTGATTTTTCTATCGAGCCACTTTTACCGCCAGATCTTCAACAACCGCCACTGGAATTGCCTTTTGAAGTGGGGAAAATTTGGTCGTTCACCGGCGGTCCGCACGGCGGTTGGGGAGATGGTTCGGCCTGGGCTGGCTTGGATTTTGCACCTCCCGGTAATGCGCTCGGATGTGTTCCCAGTGACGAATGGGTCGTTGCTGTCGCCGATGGGCTCATCATTCATTCCAGTGAGGGCGCGGTGGTTCTGGACCTGGATGGCGATGGCTACGAACAAACCGGCTGGACAATCCTCTATCTGCACATTGAGAGTCGGGATCGCACCCCGGTTGGCCAGTGGGTGAAAACTGGCGATATCATCGGCCACCCTTCCTGTGAAGGCGGTTTGTCAAACGGAACCCACGTGCATCTCGCCAGACGGTATAATGGTGAATGGATATCAGCAGATGGCAGCGTTCCGTTTAACCTGAGCGGGTGGCTCTCGCAAGGTACAGGGCAAGAATACGATGGTTATTTGGTAAAGAATGGACAAACGATTGAAGCCTGGGATAGCCGCAAAACCGAAAATCAAATTTCACGCTAAACGGTTCTTTATTTTTTTCATCCTAATTGCCTGGCTGGTATCGATCTTAGCTTGCACACGCAGCGTCGTACAGCCCTGGCAAATCACTGCTACTGCCATCGCCGCCGAACCGCTGCCGCAAACCGCCAGCCTGTTGGCAGAACCTTCCAATGCTTCCTCTACATCGCCCAATCCAACAGGGTTCGTCTCAACCTCAACACCTCTTCAGACCCCAACACGCACTGCGTCGGCGCCTACGGCAACGCCAAAGGCAGCCTCGACCGAAAAACCGCCCATCCTGTATTATACTCAGGCCGGAGACACGCTCCCGTTGGTCGCGATTCGGTTTGATGTCTCGGTGGATGAGATCATTACTCCCGAAAAGATGCCGCCGGTCGGTTCGCTGCTGCCTCCAAACCAACTCCTGATCATCCCCAACCGCCTCCCTGAGACCGGTCCCGGCGACGCCGTCCTGCCAGATAGCGAGGTCGTTTTCTCACCTTCTGCCGTGGATTTTGATATTAACGAATTTGTCAACCAGGCGGGGGGATACTTAAGTACCTATCGCGAATGGTTGTCAACCGGCTGGAATACCGGCGCCGATGTAGTGCGCAGGATCTCAATCGAAAACTCGATCAACCCACGCCTCGTCCTGGCGCTCATCGAGTACCAGGGGCACTGGGTGTACGGCCAACCACAGAGCCTGGCAGAGACCGATTACCCGCTTGGATACAATGAATTCAATCACAAAGGCCTCTACAAGCAATTAAGCTGGGTGGTTCAACAAATTTCGATTGGGTACTATGGTTGGCGGGCTGGGCTGATAACCGAAATCTCCTTTCCAAAGGACGCCCAAAACCCAACCCTGCGCCTGGCGCCCCAATTGAATGCTGGATCTGTCGCGCTCCAGTATTTGTTCGCTAAGCTCTATGAGAATCAGCGCATCTGGTCAGGGGCTTTATACGGCTCAGAGAGTCTTACCGCCATTCATGAACAGATGTTCGGCAACCCCTGGTTGAGGGCGCAGTCGGTTGAGCCCCTTTATCCACCCAACCTGGTGCAACCTCCCCTTGAACTGCCCTTTTCCCCCGGAAATATCTGGAGCTTTACAGGTGGGCCGCATTCCGCTTGGGGGCCAGATGGCGCTCTGGCAGCCATTGACTTCGCTCCATCGGCGATGGACTCAGGTTGTGTCGAATCGTTTGAATGGGCTACCGCCGCCGCGCCAGGTCAGATTGTACGTGCAGGTAATGGCATTGTTGTCATTGACCTGGATGGTGACGGGTACGAGCAAACTGGCTGGGCTTTGCTCTATTTACACGTCAGTACAAAGGATCGCGTCCAGGTAGGCACCTTCGTCAGCACCGACGACCGCCTCGGACATCCCTCTTGCGAAGGCGGCATTTCTACAGGAACCCATTTCCACTTTGCGCGTAAGTATAATGGGGAATGGATCCTTGCAGACGGACCAATCCCTATGATATTGGGCGGCTGGCGTGTTCACGCCGGAGAGAAACCGTATCTGGGTACGTTGACTCGGGACAACTACGTTGTCACGGCTTGCCAGTGCGGCTCCTACGAAACCCATATCGCCCGTCCAAAACCAACGCCATAATCAGCTTTTCGATATTCTATGGACCAGTTTATTAAGTATGCACCAATTAGCTCTGTAAGCCTGTCCGTAAGTATTTTACGGATCCTGTCCTGCGTTCTGTGGGTCACCTTCGCGAGTTGCACACCGGCCACCCAGCCCGCTCCGATCGTCCAGGCGCAGACCTCACATCCAGACGAAGGTGCAATTTCAGCAAACCCTACACCGCTTCCAACCCGCCCGATCTACTCCCCAGGCGAACTGGTCGCCTATGAAGCGCAAACAGGCGATACCATCCCTGCGCTGGCTGCCCACTTCAACACCACAGAAAAGGAAATTTTTGAGGCAAACCCTACCATTCCGTTAGATGTAACCACCCTTCCCCCCGGCTTTCCCATGCAGATTCCAATTTATTATCAAGCTTTGTGGGGCAGCCCTTACCAAATCATTCCAGACAGCCTTTATGTAAATGGGCCGCTCCAATCGGATTTCAATACGATAGAATTTGTCAAAAAAAGTCCGGGCTGGTTTAAGAATTATGAATTTTTCACTTCCGCCGGGACATTAAAAGGCGGCGAGCTGATCAACCATGTTGCCGGCAATTTCAGTATTAGCCCTCGCTTGTTGCTAGCGCTGGTTGAATACCAAACCGGCGCATTGAACAGTTTAGACCCAAGCAAAGCCGAAGAAGATTATCCATTTGGCTTCCAGCATTACGCCCATAAGGGCCTGTATCGCCAGTTGACCTGGGCTGCCAACATCCTTAATAACGGTTATTATGGTTGGAGGACAGGAAAGTTAACCGCTTTTGAACTGGCCGATGGCTCGCTGGAACGGCCCGATCCCTGGCAAAATGCCGCCACTGTAGCGCTGCACTATTACTTCGCACAAACCATGTCTGGAGAAGAGTACAATCAGGCCGTTCACAGTCAGGGATTCGAAGCAGTTTACGAGTCTCTTTTCGGCAACATACCCGAAGACGCCCCCTCCCATATACCGGGAAACCTCAAACAACCAGCGATGAATTTCCCATTCGAATGGGGAAAATCCTGGTCATTTACCGGTGGGCCTCATACCGGCTGGGGAGATGGCGAACCCTTTGCCGCAATTGACTTTGCCCCACCGGCCGTCGTTGGAGGCTGTGCCGGGACGGAAGAATGGGCTACTGCAGTTGCCGATGGCATAATCGCGCGAAAGTCAACTGCAACCGCCGAGCTCGATCTCGATGGGGATGGCGATGAACGCACAGGTTGGGTCGTCTTTTATCTACACCTTTCCACTGCGAGCATCCCACCGGCCGGAACTCAATTAAAAACCGGCGACCCCATTGGCCATCCCTCTTGCGAAGGAGGCGTCTCCACAGGCACCCATGTGCATATTGCCCGAAAATACAATGGGGAATGGATTCTGGCAGGGGGCCCGCTAGCTTTCAACCTGGAGGGTTGGATTGCAGCCAATGGTTCTGGCCCCTATCAGGGAACCATGTCGCGCTTCAGCCACAGTATTCGGGCTTGTGTCTGTTCAGATCAGGCCAGTCAAATTCAGTCAGGCAGCCTGAAAACCCCTCAATAATAATCCGCCCAGACCTGCTATCTATCCCTCCAGGATAGTTTTCTTGATATCAATAGGAACGATCCTTCCAAACATCGCCTGCGCTGGACAATATTTAGTGGCCGAGAGCTCGATCGCTCGCTCGACCGCCTCGGGATCAACCTGGTGGCCAGTGATGACATATTCAATTGTGATGTGCGTAAACACTCTAGGGTGTTCTGTCGCTCGCTGACCCTCCACTTTCACTTCAAAAGCGGTAATAACCTGGCGCTTCTTGGTCAGGATAGAGATGACATCCATGGCAGTGCACCCCGCCAACCCCATAATCAAAAGCTCCATGGGACGGAATCCGTCCTCGTCGCCTCCAACAAGTTTCTCAGTTCCAAGCGGCGCTTTAAATCCGCTTCCTGCCGCTCCTTCAAAGCTCATCCTGCCTTTCCAGGTTACTTTTGCTTCCATGGTCAGTTCTCGCTCGTGTGCAGGGATAAAGCTTCGCGGATCTTCTCCATAAGATACTGTTCCGGCGCCGCCCCAATCAATTCCGAGGCTCCACCATTGATCACAGTATGTGGAACTCCGCTTACATTATGTCGGGCAGAAAGTTCAGGAAATTCCATTGCTTCTACCATTTCGGCCTCAACCATTGGACTCTCCATGGCCATTTGATGTGCCAGCACAACAGCTTGAGGGCAGTAAGGGCAAGTGGGAGTCACAAAAACCTGCAAAGTGATTGGGGACTTTAAGTCCGCCAGAAACTCACGCGTAGCGGGTTGCAATCCCGAATCGCCGGATGAGACCATCAGGATATCTCGTATTAGAGAAGTAAATTCATGCCCCGCAGGGATTCCAAGATACCGAATCCCATGATCAACAATCTCTCCTTGATCGTAGGCTGCCACAAGAAAGCTGGGCGCTTTGTCTACATGGTATTTGTTGCTCTCTTCCGGGAACTTTTCCAACTCATAAATCTCAAGATGAAGTTTATCGGAAAGTGAGGTCACCTCGGTAATCAATTGTTTTGTATCCTCACAATACGTGCAGTTTTGATCCTCGCTTCCGAAGAAAATAATCGCCACATCCCTTTTCAAAGACTGAAATACCTCTTTGACCTGTTGCTGCGTTCGTTCATCAAGCAGTTTTTCCATATTTTGCTCCAATTTGCATATTTTGTTTACCTAAAACAATAGATGCACTAACCCCCTCAAAGTTACAGGACCAACTTCACTTCAAGAAATCCCGCAAATTAAGGCGGTAAAACAGGCGCGTTCGGACATCCTCAGGCAAAGTCTGGCTTTCATCTTCATGCTGGTATAGTTCAACAGTCTTTTTCAGCGTGTCCACAACAATCCTGCAATTCTTACATTCCTTAAGATGCTGCTCAAGTTCCATGCACAAAGCGGAATCCAATTCGCCATCAATATAGTCTGAAAGGCTGGTCAACAAATCATGGCAATTAGAATGTCCCATCATCCCGCATTCTCCGTCAGAGCTTTGCCAAAATATTCTGAAAGATCTTCCCTTAAGCGCAGGCGAGCTCTGAGCAACCTTGTTTTCACTGCGCCTTCGCTAATCCTCAGGACCTCTGCCGTTTCCTTAACAGAAAGCCCTTCGACATCCCGCAAGAGAAAAACCGCTCGCAAAGAAGCAGGTAATCTTTGCACCGCCTGATCCATGTGCTGTTTCGCCTCGGAAGATTGAAGCTCCTTCTCAGGCAAAAAGCGCCAATCGGTAAAATGGTATGGGGTGACAATTGCATCCTCGTGGTCGTCCTGTCCTTCTATCTCAAGCGACAACTCGGGTTTCCGCTTGCGAACGATCATGAGCGCTTCATTCGTGGCAATCCGATACAGCCAGGTGGCGAGGCTGGATCGGCCTTCAAAGTTTGCAATAGAGCGATACGCTTTGAGAAATGTCTCCTGAAGTACATCTTCTGCATCTCGTTGATTTTCTAAAATCCGAAGAGCGAGCTTATAAATCTGACCTGAATAGGCTTCAACCAATTTGGCAAACTCGGCTCGATCGCCATTTTTTAATAAATCCAATGAGATCGTGTCAGAAGTCAGGTTGATTTCATTCATTGATTAGATTCATAAAACACGCAATGGTTACAATTTTTCCTAAAATTGGCCACACGGTTTGAAAAATAAGGCAGTATCGCTGACGCCATTGCTGGTCCATATAAACCGCCAGTTTTTGAGAGTATTATAAGCGATCTCCCAGAGAGGAGAAGCAGGAGCATTTCCTAAAGGTATAGAGTTTGGAGATATTGACCGGCTGGGAAGATAATGGTTGACATTATCAATAATCAATAATCCACCTGAACGCAACTTTCGGATTGCCAAATGTGCGCACTCATCGCGATAAATTCCATCAACAAGCACAAAATCCAGGCTTTCATCTTCCAGAATTTCAGCGGTTTCCACGTAGGATGGCTTTGCAATACCCATCTCATGCTTCTGAACCAACCGGTAATCAATATTGGTGAGATTAAGGGTCTGAAGCTTTTTTGACACAATTTCATACCATGCCGGGTTGTGCTCGATGCTGAACAGAGATGCCACTTTCTGACAAAACCAGACCGTGCTGCGGCCAGAGCCGAATTCCAGGCCGCGGTCCTTTGGCAAAAGCCAGGTGGCAAGAATCGAGTTCGCCTGTTGGGTCAGCCACGGCAAATCTGGGTTTGAAGTTCGGTATATTTTTTCAATGCTGCGATTTAATAGATAGCGCGGGGTCCAATGACGAAGATCTCTCAAAGATGCACACTCCAATTCACAATTGAGAAAGCGGCCAGGTTGGAAGTACATCCATATCCAGGGAGTCGCGTTGCCCCTTGGCGTAGCGATAGTAACCTGCCGATGCGATCATTACGGCGTTATCTGTGCACAAAGAAAGAGAAGGGATATGCACAGGAAATTCGGTTTGGGCCAAAAAGGCTGTTCGAAGGGCACGGTTTGCAGAAACGCCCCCGGCCACAAGGATATTTTCTACCTCGAAGGTTCTGGCAGCCTGGATTGTTTTTCCAACCAGCGTGTCTACGACGGCGGCTTGAAAACTGGCGGCAAGATTCTCGACAGGGAGGGGTTTCTGTTTTTCTTCAAATTCCCGCACCACCCTGAGAACAGCGGTTTTCAGACCGCTGAAAGAGAAATTCCAGCTCCCTTCCAGGCGAGGTCTTGGGAAATTAAAAGCCTCTGCGTTTCCTTCTGCCGCCGCTTTCTGAATTGCAGGCCCGCCAGGATAAGACAAATTGAGAAGCCTGGCTACCTTGTCGAAAGCCTCTCCAACAGCATCATCCAGCGTGCCGCCCAGACGTTGATAATCTAAATGCCCGCGTACAAGATTCAACTCCGTATGCCCGCCCGATACAAGCAACGCCAGCAGAGGGAACTTCGGTTCTGGCGGCAGGTGGGTCACATCGCCAGGTGAAACCCAGGCAGAATAGATATGTCCTTCAAGGTGATTCACCCCAACAAGCGGCAAATCAGCTGCCAGAGACAGGCCTTTAGCCATATTCATCCCGACAACCAGCGAACCGGCCAAACCCGGGCCGCGCGTTACGGCAATCGCATCCACATCATTTAACGTGAGATGAGCCTGATATAAAACCTGTTCCACCACCGGGAAAATCGATAAGATATGCTGCCGCGAGGCGACTTCAGGAAACACGCCGCCATACTTCGCATGCAAATCTACCTGAGAAGCAACGATGCTTGCCAGTTGCACGCGTCCATTTTCCACAACAGCAGCAGCAGTCTCATCGCAGGAACTTTCGATTCCCAAAATACGAGCCGGCGGGAGAGAAATAGGATCATTCATCGATTCCATAGTCCTCAACTTTTCACTGGAATAACCAGATCCATGGAAAAATCCCCCACCACACGAAATCCATTTTCTTCTACAAATAACGTGTTCTCCAGACGAACACCAAGACCTTGATCTGGATAATATAATCCCGGCTCAATCGTAATAACAGAACCAGGGGCAAGGATATCCTCTTCTAAACCCTCCATAGAACTCGAAGGCCGCTCATGAATATTCAATCCCACGCCATGACCAAGGCTATGAACGTATCCAACCTCAGTCCTTGGATTGCTCAGCACTGTAGGATGTCCCATCGCTTCAAACAGTTCACAAGTTCTCCGCTGATAATCCGAAAAAGGAGCGTTCACCCTTAGCTCAGCGATAATCTGATCATAAACTGTCTTCACCTGCTCAAAAATTTTATAAACCTGATCAGGAGCATACCCCAGACACCAGGTTCTTGTCATATCATAGAAATATCCTCCCCCCTGTTCACAAGGGAAAATATCCAAGACAATTGGTTGTCCAAGGCGGAGAAAGTCCGAAGCAGTTCCGCTGCTGTGGGGAACTCCCGCGTCTCGTCCAATGGAAAATATCGTCCCCTCAGGATTTTCAGCCCCGCTTTCAGCCAGCCACAGGTTAATCTTAGATTTGACGTCTCCGATGGTAATGGGTTCGCCTGCCCGGTTTACCAGAACGTCGCCTTTTGTCCGCTGACTTGCCAAAAAATCCACTACTTTTGCAACAACCGTTGTCGTAATTTTGCCCATTTCCCGAATATGTTCAAGTTCTTCTGCATCTTTAGTCATCATCGCGCTCGACAACAGGTCGTTTTCCTGAAACCCAACCAACGTGATTTCCGGCATAATGGTTTGAAGTTTTGAGAAAAAGGCGTACCCTTTTCCAAGGTCGATTTTCCCATAGAGAGCAACTTTTCCTGAGGACACCCCAGCATCGATCAACATTTTCCGATAACGGAAAGCCATTGCAAGAGCAAAATCCTTGTCAGCCTCGTTGATAAAATCCTTGATCGGATAATCAAGATAGCTGCGTGTATCTAACCCGGTTTTTATAGCCTCATCCCGTTCCATGGACGCATGGAATAACACCGCTGTCCGGTCGCGCGGTTTAACCAAATCAGCATGTGTCAGGTGCACACCGCCCGTAAAGTAAACCATATATGGGTTGTGATCTCCCGCTCCGGTAACCAGGAGAGCCTCTACATCATTACGCCTCATCAAATGATCCAGGTCTTTTTTCATACCACCATCCCATTGAATACTCACACGATCCCTTTTATTGCGTTTTGCAAACCAACCAGCAATGCCCCATCCTGGTCTGGTAAGATTGTTCGAGGATCAAACACAACGTACTCATCTTGCACGCGTGCGATGATCGGAGGATTCGCCGAGCGTAAGCGTTTCAAGAACTGATTGGGTTGCTCAATTTTAAGGGCAAACAAATAGGTGGGCAGAGTCTCTCCCGGCAAACTTCCACCCCCAATGGTCGAAAACCCCTCGATAATTTCCCCAATTCCAAGATTTTCCTGCCAATGCCTGGCGTGAATCTCAATTTCGCGCCGTGTTTTGGCGATCATTTGCCAGACAGGCACTTCTCGCTCGGCCTCATCTTTCAAGTAATGGAGCAGAGTGGCCGAAAGCGCAGCCAGACACAGCTTGTCCGCCCGAACAGCCCTGGCAATCGGATGCCGTCTGATTTTTGCTATCAGATCCGCACGCCCCGCGATAATCCCAGCCTGGGGTCCTCCAAGAAGTTTATCGCCGGAAAAACACACCAGATCAGTACCCGCCGCGAGCGATTCTTGTACCGTTGGCTCATGAGAAAGTCCAAAACGAGTTGTGTCGAGTAAAGCGCCCGAACCCAGGTCATCCACAAACAAGACGTTGTATTCATGCGCTAAAGAGGCGATTTCGCTCAGCGAAGGTTCACTTGTGAAACCAATGATTTTGAAATTAGACTGATGGGCGTGTAAAACCAAAGCGGCTGGTTCTTGCAGAGCTTCTTGATAATCCAATAAATTTACCCGGTTTGTTGCGCCTACCTCAACAAGTCTTGCGCCCGACTGCTTCATCACATCCGGTATTCGAAACCCGCCTCCAATCTCTACCAGTTGGGTGCGAGAGATGATAACTCGTTTACGTTTTGCCAGCGCAGAGAGGATAAGGAATACAGCGCTTGCATTATTATTTACGACCAGAGCCGCCTCGGCGCCTGTAATACGCCGCAACAGTTCCTCAGCATGAACCCCTCTTGATCCCCGATTCCCTAGTTCAAGATCGTACTCCAGTGTTGAATATCCCCCGCTCAAACTGGCCAAAGCCTGCAATGCCGATTTGCTCAACGGAGCACGTCCAAGGTTGGTGTGTAAGACCACCCCTGTGGCATTGATGACAGATATTAATGTTGGCGCTGTCCATGCTTCAAGTTGTTCCCGAGCCAGATCCAAAACCAGGTGCCTTTGAGGAATCGTGCTTTGATCCTTGTATGCAGAACGAATGTCCGATAAGACGTGCCGTATAGCATCAAGCGTAAGAGGTCGCCCAAAAGACGCGATTAATTCTGCCGCAGTCCGGGTTTGCAATAGTTGCTCAATGGAAGGTAAGGAGCGCAGGTCATTCATTCTTTAGGTTCTCTGGGTTTCCACTGGCTGCGCTCCCTTAACCGCAACAAGAATTCTACCAAACCGAACCCTGCTGCCAAAAATAGAGCCAGCGCCGGATTTAACACCCCCCCAGGAAGTAACCACACGATTAAATCGCCATAGATTCCAATCCAGATCGCCTGTCTGAGAATCGCGCTGCCCGAGATCGGTGTTTCACCAGGAAAACGCATATGGAGATAGGAAATGAAAGGGAGCGAAGTTCCAACTAAAGCCATAGTGAGGAGAAAGTAGAAAAGCCATCGTGGGCCCAGGGTGGGCAACATTAGAAAAATGACAACAAAAACCCCGCTCCAGCCTATAGAACCGAGAATGAAACCCGTCCAAACAAATTTGCGCAATGGGGGCAAATGGATATGCTCCTGAAGTGATGGACTTTTTTTGATTATATCATAGGGCAAATTGACCTGTTTTGGTCTTTATGTTACAATCACGACAAAATTGATCAGGGTAAGAATTAATTTCTTGCCTGCTCATCACGAGAGGTGGAGGGACCGGCCCTGTGAAACCTCGGCAACCACTTCAAATGGATGGTGCCAATTCCGGCAGAAGCTGCTCCAGCAGGGTTTCTGGAAGATGAGAGTGCTTAAGAAGACGCGCCTCTCTTGCCAGAGAGGCTTTCTTTGTTATCTAGGAGAATTGAAGAACGATAGAGGTATTCAATGGGTCAAACGTATACAAATTCCAGGTACATCGAGTTGATCAAAAATAAAATTGTCGTCTTTGATGGCGCCATGGGTACCAGTTTACAGGCTTTGGGTCTAACCGCGGCCGAATTCGGCGGTGAAAAAACGAATGGGTGCAATGATTACCTCGTGCTTAGTCACCCCAAAGCAGTCGAATCTGTTCACCGTTCTTTCCTGGAAGCCGGCGTGGATGTTATCGAGACCGACACTTTCCGTTCAAATCGTATCACGCTGGCTGAATATGGCCTCGAAAATAGCGTATTGACAATAAACCAGGCGGCCGCGGCGCTCGCGCGCAAACTTGCGGATGAATTTACGCAAAAAACAGGGCAAGAGCGCCTGGTTGCTGGTTCAATTGGCCCTACCGGCAAACTACCTTCGATGAACGACCCAGAGTTATCCGATATTTCTTTTGAGCAATTGGTGAATATCTTTTCAGAACAGGCAACGGGATTAATTCGAGGTGGCGTTGATCTAATCCTAATCGAAACTTCTCAGGACATCCTGGAAGTCAAAGCTGCAATTTTGGGTATCCATCAGGCTTTTGAAAAAAACAACGTCCGTTTGCCCATCCAGGCGCAAGTAACCCTAGACACTACCGGTCGTATGCTATTGGGAACAGACATCAGCGCCGTGCTCACAATTTTAGAGAATTTTCCTCTGGCCGCCATCGGCCTAAACTGTTCCACCGGCCCCGATTACATGCGAGAACCCATTCAACTCTTGGGAGAACAATCTACCCTGCCGGTATCCTGCATCCCTAACGCTGGTCTCCCACTGAATATCGATGGGCAAGCAGTGTATCCACTCGAACCCGAACCCTTCGCCGAAACTCTAATCGAATTTGTCAACAAATACAAAATCAACATTGTAGGCGGCTGCTGCGGAACGACGCCAGCGCACTTAAAACGCCTGGTCGAAGGATTGAAGAACACCCCACCCAATAATCGGCCTCATTTCTCCTCACCCCGTCTGGCCTCAGCCACCAGAGCAGCTATGATGATTCAAGAACCTCCTCCCTTTCTGATTGGGGAGAGACTAAATACGCAGGGAAGCCGGAAGTTTAAAGAGATTATCCTTGCAGAAAATTATGAGAATATTCTTGAAATTGCCAGACAGCAGGTGGAGAATGGCGCCCACGGATTAGATATCTGCGTCGCCTTGACTGAAAGGGCAGATGAAGCCGAGACGATCCGCAAAGTGATCAAGACTTTAGCCCCTGTGATTCACACCCCCTTTGTAATTGACAGCACCGAGCCGGAAGTTATGGAAGTTGCATTACAAACCGCGCCGGGGCGCTGCCTTTTAAATTCCGCAAACCTGGAAAGCGGACGGGAAAAGGCAGATAAAATTTTCAGTCTTGCAAGAAAATATAATGCGGCTGTCATTGCTTTGACGATAGACGAACAGGGAATGGCAAAATCCGCCGCGAGGAAATTAGAAGTAGCCAAAAGAATTTATGAAATAGCCGTAGATGACCATGGCTTAACACCTAAAGATTTGGTGTTCGATACGCTGACATTCACGCTTGCGACCGGCGATCCTGAATTCATGCAATCAGCTTATGAGACCATAGAGGGCATCCGGCTCATAAAGCGAGAGCTGCCCGGCGTACTTGCCTCCCTGGGGGTAAGCAACGTTTCTTTTGGGCTCACGCCAGCAGCTCGCCATGTCTTAAACAGCGTGATGCTTTTCCACGCCGTTCAAGCAGGACTGGACATGGCCATTGTCAACCCTGCACAGATCACCCCATACCCAGACATACCTGAAAATGAGAGAGCCCTGGCCGAAGACTTGATTTACAACCGTCGAAATGACAGCCTTCAAAGATACATTGAATATTTCGAAAAATTCAAAGGCGGCGACAAAGAAAAAACCGGTGGAACACAGGCGCTACTTTCTGCCATGACGCCCGCGCAAAGAATTCACTGGCGCATCGTCCACCGGCAAAAAGAAGATATCGAAAAGGATATTGATGTAATCATTGATGAAAATTCCGGAAACGGAAAACATGGCACCGCTATCAAAATTCTGAACGACGTTCTATTGCCGGCCATGAAAGAAGTTGGGGATAAGTTCGGAAGCGGCGAGCTTATCCTGCCTTTCGTGCTTCAATCTGCAGAGGTGATGAAAAAAGCTGTTTCTCATGTAGAAAAATATTTGGAACGAAAAGAAGGGGTATCCAAAGGAAAAATCGTCCTTGCCACCGTGTATGGAGATGTGCACGACATCGGCAAAAACCTTGTAAAAACCATCTTATCCAACAATGGGTATGAGGTGATCGATCTAGGAAAACAGGTGCCGGCTGAGACAATCATAACAAAAGCTGTAGAAATCAATGCAAATGCCATTGGGTTGAGCGCCTTGCTTGTAAGCACAAGCAAACAAATGCCATTAATTGTAAATGAGCTGCATCGAAGAAAACTGGAATTTCCTGTGCTGATTGGCGGAGCAGCCATTAACCGCCGTTTTGGCAGGCGCATTCTGCGGACTGAAACCGGAGAATATTATCGAGCCGGAGTCTTTTATTGCAAAGACGCTTTTGAAGGGTTAGAAACCATCGAAACCCTTGTGAACGGGCGCAGCCGGGAAGAGTTGCTCGATCGCATTAAGCGAGAAGCCGAGATAGAGCTTGGGCGATCCTTCTCATCCGAAACAGCAGAGGTTACAACCTCATCGCGTTCAAACGTCCCACCCGCAGAGAATATCCCGCGCCCGCCAAGTTGGGGTGTGAAGACAGTCAGACAAATGCCACTGGAAATTGTTTTCCAATTTCTCCCTCTCAACGAATTATTCCGGCTGTCATGGGGAGGAAAAAACACACACGGCGAAGACTGGGAAAAACTACGGCAAGATTTTGAGGATCGGCTGATTAAAATGCAGCACCAGGCAATTCAAGAAGGTTGGCTTAAGCCCCAAGGGGTCTATGGATATTTTCCAGCCCAATCCACGGGAAACGATTTAATCATCTATGCCCCCGATAGTATTGATTCCGGCAACCCTGTCGAACTGGCGCGAATGTCTTTCCCCCGTCAGAGCAGCGGCGAAATGTTGTGCCTATCGGATTACTTCATCGAGGTTAACCCTGAAAAGTATGATGTGGTTGCATTTCAAGTAGTGACGGTCGGAAACGCCGCCGCCGAGCTGATTGGAAAATTACAAGAGGAAGGCAACTATAGCGAAGCTTATTTTATTCACGGACTGGCAGTGCAAACCGCCGAAGCCACAGCAGAATACTTGCATCGCCATATTCGCCGTGAATTGGGCTTATCAGAATATCAGGGCAAGCGATACTCATGGGGTTACCCCGCCATTCCAGAACTAAAAGACCATAAAACTGTGTTTCAACTTTTACATGCCGAGAGAGAGCTTGGCATGAAACTTACATCGGCTTACCAGCTCGTTCCGGAACAATCTACCGCCGCGATCATCGTTCATCATCCCCACGCAAAATATTACAACGTGGGTGAAAACCGTATCAACCAACTCATCAAAGAGTAACTCATGGAAAGAAACAATAATCCATTTCTATCGTTGATAAAATCTGGCCGCCCTGTCCTGTTTGATGGTGCAATGGGGACAATCCTCCATCAGCGCGGCATTGGATTTGATGAGTGTTTCGATGGATTGAATCTGAGCCAACCTGCCATCGTGGCAGAGGTACATCGCGAATACATTGAGGCTGGTGCCCAGGTCATTCAAACCAATACCTTTGGCGCCAACCGGTATAAACTGGCACGCCACGGGTTGGAAGAAAAAGTTAAAGAAATTAACACCGCAGCCGTGGAATTGGCCAATCGGGTGATTATGGCCTCTTTTAAGCCCGTGCTGGTTGCCGGAGATGTTGGCCCATTGGGAGTCCGGTTAGCTCCATTTGGAAGGGTGCAATTGGATGAAGCCATAGCATCTTTTTCCGAACAAATCTCTGCCCTCGCCAATAGTGGAGCGCATCTAATTATTATCGAAACGATGACCGACCTGTATGAGGTGCATGCTGCCATTCAGGCCGCCCGAAGAGTTGCTCCCCACCTGCCCATTATTGCCTCAATGACCTTTACACGCGATGACCGCACGCTGTTAGGAGATAGCCCTTCCAAAGTCGCACAGAAAATTAACGAAGATGGTGCAGATATCATAGGGGTAAACTGTTCAGGTGGGCCTAATCAAATCCTCCGGATCCTCAAGCAAATGCGGCAGGCCGTCCCGCATGGGCGCTTCTCTGTGATGCCTAACGCTGGTTGGCCCGAACAAATTGGCGACAGAATTATGTACCCGGCTGCGCCTGAGTATTTCGGAGAGTACGCGCTGGCCTTCTGGCAGGCAGGCGCCTCTGTAATCGGGGGTTGTTGTGGAACAACACCCAAACATATCGAGGCAATGGCAAAAGCTCTCCAGTCTGCTCCAGAGCTTAATACGATAGCTGGATTACCGATTTCTTCCCTCGAAGGAGAGGAAGCATCGCCAGCAGAACAGCCAACAGAACTCTCAAACAAAATTTCTAACAAGAAATTTATTATCGCCGTTGAGATGGATCCTCCCCGTGGCTTATCCACACACAAACTATTGGCAGGAGCAAGTCTATTAACAGAATCAGGGGCCGACGTAATCAACGTTGCGGATAGCCCGATGGCGCGTATGCGGATGAGCCCCTGGGCAGTATGCAATCTCATCCAAAGAAAGGTGGGAATTGAAACAATCCTTCATTTCCCAACCCGCGGCCGTAATCTCATCAGAGTTCAGGGTGATCTATTGGCAGCGCATGCGCTGGGCGTTAGAAATGTCTTTGTTGTAATGGGTGATCCAACCGCAATTGGGGACTATCCAAACGCCATGGACAACTTCGATCTGGTTCCCTCTGGCTTGATTAAACTGATCAAACAAGGTTTCAATATGGGCGTTGATCATGCTGGGACCAATATCGGTCAACCCACAACCTTCCTCGTCGGCTGTGCATTGAATCTGCTTCCTCCGGACCCGATCAAGGAAATCAAGACCTTGAAGAAGAAGATCGAAGCAGGGGCCGATTTTATCTTAACCCAACCAATCTACGACTTAAAACCCATTCAATCTTTTTATGAAATGTATAATAATCTGTATGGTCCCCTGGAAATCCCGCTTTTCGTTGGCATCTTGCCCTTGGCAAGTTCTCGCCATGCGACCTTTCTAAATCAAGAAGTGCCAGGAATTACGATTTCAGAAGAGCTTGTTGCCAGAATGTCATCTTCAGGGGAAAATGGAGCTAAAACAGGGGTGAGAATCGCGATAGAATTGATAGAAGGAATCAAAACTCTTGCCCAGGGCATCTACCTGATGCCTGCCTTTAGTCGCTATGATCTCGCCGCCGAAATAATCGAAGAAGTGCGCTCATAAAGCATGAAATTATCAATCGGAAAAATCGAATGCTCCTGACAATTGATATCGGCAACACGAATATTACCTTAGGGCTGTACGAAAATCAAAATTTAGGGGCCCGCTGGAGACTTGCCACAGACCATGACCGCATGCCAGATGAGTATGGTCTTCAGATTCTGGGACTGCTTGAAAACAGCGGTTGTAAATTGAACTCTATTGAAGGCGTTTGCCTGGCTTCGGTTGTTCCCCCCCTCACAGGGAGAATCCTTCAGGCGTGTCAGCAATACCTGGGAAAACAGGCGTTCATCGTTGATCACAAGGTGAAAACAGGGATAAAAATTCTTTACGAAGACCCGTCGGCTGTTGGCGCAGATCGAATTGTCGATGCCGTTGCAGTTAAGCAGCTCTATGGAGGCCCAGCTTGTGTGGTGGATTTTGGCACTGCGACGACATTCGATGCCCTGGATAAGAATGGGCAATACCTCGGAGGCGCCATTGCTCCAGGCATCGGAATTGCCGCCGAAGCGCTCGTTCAGCACACGGCCAAGCTTCCACGTGTAGATTTTCAAAGGCCGCCTTCTGTAATCGGTCGCAATACCGTTCATGCAATGCAATCGGGGCTGCTGTTCGGATATGTTGCAATGGTAGAAGGGATGGTGGAACGCTTTCGAGCTGAATTAAGCCCTGAAATGAAAGTCATTGCAACCGGCGGACTGGCCGAGATTGTCGCCAACGAAACCAAAGTGATCCAGGTCTTAGCGCCCTGGCTAACCCTGGATGGCCTTCGAATCATTTGGGAAATGAACCATTAAGAAATGCCAAACCCATTAAAAAACCAAACCATTCTCCTCGGCGTAACCGGAAGCATCGCGGCATATAAGGCAGCCGATTTAGCGTCGAAGCTTCACCAGGCTGAAGCCATCGTTGAAGTTGTATTAACCAATAGCGCACTGAAATTCATCACGCCCCTGACCTTTCAATCCGTAACCGGCAGAAAGGCTTACACCGACGCCGACCTATGGGGAGGTGAAGGCCATGTAACCCACATCGGATTAGGAAGGGCAGCCAGACTGATTGTAATTGCTCCAGCGTCCGCAAATACAATAGCTAAATTAGCGCATGGCATCGCCGATAATTTATTATCGGTAACTGTGCTTGCCTCACACTGCCCATTGTTAATTGCTCCGGCGATGGATGCAGGCATGTATGATCACCCGGCCACCACTGAGAATATTGGCATCCTCAAGAATAGAGGGGCTCATTTTGTTGGGCCAACAGCTGGACATCTGGCTTCGGGTCTGGTGGGGGTTGGAAGGATGTCCGAACCTCAAGAAATATTAAACTACGCCCGTTGGATTCTCTCGACCGGGGGACCACTTTCCGGCAAGAAAATTGTGGTCACTGCCGGCGGCACCCAGGAACCAATAGACCCCGTTCGACTAATCACCAATCGCTCATCTGGCAAACAAGGGTTTGCATTAGCTCAGGCTGCCGCGGATGTCGGCGCAGATGTTGTCCTGATCTCCACCGTCACGCATCTCCCCGTGCCAGTTGGAGCCAGCCTGGTCAAAGTATGCACTGCTGCAGAAATGCACCAAGCGGTCCTGCAAGAGATCCAAACTGCAGATATTTTGATCATGGCGGCAGCCGTCGCCGATTTTCGTCCGGCAAAACAGGCTGACCAAAAAATCAAGAAGGATTCAGGAGTAACTACCATCCCCTTGGAGCCAACGATAGATATCTTGCAAGCCGTAAATGAATACCGGAAGAAGACGGGATATCCCCGTAAAGTTATTGGGTTTGCAGCAGAAAGCCAAAATCTGCTGGAGAATGCAACCAAAAAATTACAAGCAAAAGGTTTAGACTTGATTATCGCAAATGACATCAGCGCGTCAGACGCTGGCTTTGAAGCAGATACGAATCGAGTTACTTTCCTTTATCCCAACGGGGAGCAGAAAAACCTTTCAAAGATGGCAAAGAGCGAAGTATCCGAGAAAGTCATCGAACAGGTAATTGAATGGTGTTAAAGAAATGGCTTTTGCCAGGGATCATCCTGTTGCTGCCGGCTTTGGTGAGCTGCCTGAGCATAGATTTGTTTCAAGGGAACGATACCATCCCCGCTGTGCAAGACAAAGCCGCCCAACTATTACCTACTGAAGAACCATTCCCTGTCAATAACACCCACTCGCCAGAGACGTTTACATCATCAGAGAAAATACTCACTCCAACCACATATCCCTCCCCAATTCCCCCGCCCGGCGGCTTTACCCAATCGGTTTTGGGGCTTGAGGGTATCACCTCGGAAATTAATCCTTTGACTGGTCTGTCTGTCGATGAGCTTTGGCGACTTGAAAGACACCCAGTCATGGTGAAGGTATCCAACTCATTAAACGTTCGGCCTCAATCCGGCCTGTCCTTTGCAGATATTGTCTTCGAATACTACATCGGCGAGGGGATCAACCGTTTCCTGGCCGTTTTTTACAGCCAGGATGTCCCCCAGGCAGGACCAATCCGGTCGGGAAGGATGGTTGATGCACAGCTCGTCAGCATGTACCGCGGCATCCTTGCTTATGGAAGCGCAGATCCCCGAGTAGATGAGATTCTGAAAAGAGAATTGGGGGATCGGGCAATTTCCCACCTGGAAATCGGATGCCCGGTCATTTGTGGTCAGGATACTCATGCGAATCCAGGAGTCTATGGAAACACTTTTGAATTGACCCAATATTCAAGAAAATTAGGGCTTGACGAAAAACGACAAGAACTACATGGCTTCTTTTTCGATCCCGCTCCTCCCTCGCAAAACGAATATGCCGTTCAAGTAGGAATTCAATATGCGAAGTTCAATAGAGGAGAATGGCGCTACGACCCAGAAACAAAAACCTACAATCGTTGGACAGATGACAAAGGCGATTCAACCAACATGATCCCGTTGACAGATCGCTTGACAGGGGATCAGGTCACTGCAGCAAATGTGATTATCTTATTTGTAGAATATGTGGAATTTAATCCCACCCTCCATAATATTAAAGTGTGGGATAATCAAGAGGGTCAGCGAGCTCTATTTTTTAGAGATGGGGTATTAATTAATGGATCCTGGCGCGCTCCTGGACATCATCAGCCTATCCAATTCTATAACGACTTCGGGCTACCTATGGCATTAAAGCCGGGGAAAAGTTGGATAACCCTTGTAGGAAATAGTTCGACATTCGATACAATAGGACCGGGTGCATGGGAATTGAGATTCCGTCTTCCATAAAACTAACACTTAAAAATGTAACAACAAAGCCATGACGCGCATATTAGTAATATCCGATATCCATGCAAATTTGACAGCTTTGCAGGCTGTCCTGGATGCGGCAGCGAATGTAGATGCCACCTGGTGCTTGGGGGATCTCGTTGGTTATGGACCCGACCCCAATGAATGCGTCGAGTTGGTACGTTCAATTCAAAATCTTACCTGCTTGATCGGGAATCATGATGCCGCCGCGATCGGGTCAATCGACACAATGTTCTTCAATCGAGAAGCCAGGCTTTCAGCACAATGGGTAAAATCAAGGATTTCAAAAGAAAACATCCTGTTTCTAAAGAGCCTACCAGAACGCGTCGTTATTGGAGAAGCCACCCTGGTTCATGGCAGCCCGCGCAATCCAGTTTGGGAATATTTGCTCGATATTCAGGCTGCCGCTATCAATTCCTCGTACTTTAAAACCCAGCTTTGTTTTGTCGGCCATACTCATGTTCCCGTGGTCTATACGGTAGACGAACTAGGCGGTGGAACAATGAGAAAGCTTGACCACAAAGAGATTGTCCCCTTAAAACAAAGATTAATCATAAACCCTGGATCTGTTGGTCAGCCAAGGGACCGGGACAAACGCGCGTCGTACGCGATCTATAACCCAGAGCAAAAAACCTGGGAAGCTTATCGCATAGATTACGACATCAGCAGCGTCCAGCAACGGATCGTTACCGCAAAATTACCTCTTAGGCACGCCCAAAGACTTGCAGAAGGCTGGTAAATCCAGGGAACTTTTTATTTGCACCAGCGTCCAACAAGAAAGGATTCTTGTTATAGGAGGAGAATATGAAAAAACCGGTTATTTTCACGATCAGCATACTCTTTGTAATTGCTGTTATTACGACAGGATGCGCGTCCGGTGCCGCCGCTCCAGTGCCCGAATCCGCAGATCAAAAGTCTGTCATGCTCGAAGCAGAAGCGCCTGCTGCTACACCAATCGCCATGGAAGCAGGGGGAAGAGGCGCTGAAATTAGCTTCGACACGAACGTTGTAGAACGGATAATTATTAAGAATGCAGACCTCTCCATCGTCGTGGAAGATCCGGCAGCTTCAATGACAGCCATTGGAACGATGGCAGAAGGCATGGGTGGGTTTATCGTCTCTTCGCAATTGTATAAAACCAGGACTGAAGAGGGACTGGAAGTTCCGGTTGCCGATATCACGGTCAGGGTCCCGGCGGAAAAACTAACAGAAGCCATGGATCAAATAAAATCCCTTGTTGCCGACCCTCAAATGGATGTTCTTTCCGAGAACGTCAGCGGCCAGGACGTGACCAAAGAATATACGGATTTGCAATCAAGACTAAAGAATCTACAAAATGCCGAAGCTCAGCTTGAAAAAATCATGGCGGAAGCATCCAAAACTGAAGACGTTCTAAATGTTTATCGCGAACTCACCAATGTGCAGGAGCAGATCGAAGTAATCAAAGGACAGATTAAGTACTACGATGAGTCCTCACGGCTTTCCGCCCTCCATGTCAACATTCAATCCCAAGAATCGGTAAAACCCCTGACAATCGGAGGTTGGCAGCCCGTTGGAGTAGCCAGGGATGCTTTGCAAGCTCTTATCGACACCCTGAAATTCCTGGCAAATGCAGCCATTTGGTTAGTCATCTTCTGTCTGCCCATTTCAATTCTCATCGGTATCCCTGGATGGCTAATAATCAGAACCGGCCGTCGTTGGTGGCTTAAGAGAAAACAACAAAAACAAGCAGAAGCTCTTGTTAAAGAAGAAAAATAGTAAACAAACCGCCGGCCAAAAAACCGGCGGTTTGTTTACTAGTCCTCACCTTTTTGCATCAATTCCAGAATAACCTTCTCAAGCTCCTGGGGCATACATGGCTTTGAAAGTACCCTGGAAGCTTTGAATTCCAATAACAACATTTCTTCTTGCAATCCTGTGGCCGATAAAACAATGACCGGTATGCGCTTCAGGGCTGAATCAGATTTTACAATTTTTAGAAAATCAAAACCGTTCATCCCCGGCATGATCACATCACAAATTACGACATCAATTTTGCTGTGCCTTAAGATTTCTAGCCCCTCCTCTACAGAAGGAACGTTGGAAACCAAAAAGCCCTGTTTCTGAAGGTACATAGAGAATAATCTTCGGATAATTACGTCATCGTCAATTACTAAAATATGCACAGCCATACCTGTTTTCTCCAATGTTCGTAGCAATGATTGGGGTTTTTCACATGCAATAAACTAAATATAGCACAAGAAGGGAAAGCACAAGTCACCCGAATGGTATAATCGGCAATATGCAACCAATCGTCGCCCTGGATATAGAAACAACCGGTCTCTCCCCTGAAAGTGATGCAATTATAGAAATAGGCGCTGTCCGTTTCAATGGCAATCGGGTAGATGCTGAATGGTCAACGCTTATCAACCCCAACCGTACTATTCCTCAATTTATTACACAATTAACTGGAATTACGAATGAAATGGTCCGCAACGCCCCTCCCATTGAAGCCGTATTGGATGATTTCGCAGAATTTGTGGGGAATTTACCAGTTTTAGGGCATAACGTACAATTTGATTTATCTTTCTTGCAAAAACACAAGATCGTTTCCTTCAATGAAATCCTGGATACTTACGAACTTGCTTCTGTCTTATTGCCAACAGCCAGCCGATATAATCTGAGCGCCCTGGGACAACAACTAGGCGTGTTGCTCCCGGCGACTCATCGAGCGCTCGATGATGCCCGTGTAACCCATGCCATCTTCCTGAGGCTTTACGAGAAAGCGCTTGAATTGCCTCCGGAACTGGTGGAAGAAATTTTTCAGTTAAGCGAGCCTCTCAATTGGGGGGCTTTCTGGATATTTGAACGTGCGCTCATGCAGAAGCAACACAAGACAACCGCCCCTGTCAGACGCCTCCCTCTAGCGCCAAGGATCCTAAAAGATCAGAAATTAGCCCCGCCGCTCTCGCCCGTGGACCCTCCTCATCCTTTGGATGCCGAAGAGGTAGCATCTCTTTTGGAATATGGTGGGCCATTTTCTCATTATTTCGAGAACTATGAGCATCGCCCTCAGCAAGTAGATATGCTGCGATCTGTAAGCAATGCATTTTCTTCATCCCAACACCTTTTAGTCGAGGCTGGCACAGGGACAGGAAAATCATTCGCTTATCTGGTTCCTGCCTCGCTTTGGGCTATCCAAAACCAACTTCGTGTCGTAATTTCCACAAATACGATCAATTTACAAGACCAGCTAATCAACAAAGACATCCCCGATCTAAAAGCAGCTCTTAACCTGGACTTGCGGGCTGTCATCCTAAAAGGTCGATCAAACTACCTCTGCCCCAGGAGATTTGAAAAACTAAGACAGCGGGGACCCCAAAGCCCAGAGGAAATGCGTCTGCTGGCTAAGGTCTTGGTATGGCTATGGGAAGGTGGCAGCGGTGACCGCACAGAAATCAACCTGAACGGTCCTGTTGAAAGGGAATTGTGGGGACACATTTCTGCCGAGGATGAAGGATGTAAATCTGAAACCTGTCTGGGACGAATGGAAGGTATGTGTCCCTTCTTCTTAGCTCACCAAGCCGCACAAAGCGCACATCTAATCATCGTTAACCATGCCTTACTTCTTGCCGATATCGCAACCGGAAGCCGTATCCTCCCCAATTACGACTACCTGATTGTAGATGAGGCCCACCATCTGGAGGAAGCCACAACTAACGCATTGAGTTTTCGAGCTACACAAGCCGACATCACCCGCTTGCTGCGTGAATTGGGAGGAGCTGGTAGCGGTATCTTAGGCAGGTTGCTAGCCGAAGTAAAAGCGGTGGCAACCCCCTCCGATTTTGCTACATTTCATCAGGTCGTCCAGCGGTCAACAGATCTGGCTTTTCGCTTTGAACATGACTTAAAACAATTTTTTGCGGCAATTCAAGAATTCTTGCTCGACCAGCGCGGCGGTCAGGTGATTAGCGGATACGGTCAACAAGAGCGGATATTGCCCGCAACGCGCACAACCCCCTTATGGGAACAGGTTGAGATGGTTTGGGATACTACAGATGAGACACTCAAACTATTGTTGAACCTCTTAGCCGAAATCTATAAAGCCATCAGTGAAATCGGATCCACAATCCCAGAACAACTGGAGGATGCCCACGCTGGGTTAGGCACGCTCTACAGGCGTTTGGCTGAAATTGAAGCAAATATTTCAGCGCTTGTCAGCCAACCATCCAACGAATTTGTGTACTGGATTGAAGTTCAACCAAACTCAAACTTAATTTCCCTGCAGATTGCTCCCCTGCAAATCGGCCCAATGATGGAACAGTATCTATGGCATGAAAAAGCAAGCATCATCCTCACGTCTGCAACTTTAACAACCAATGATCGTTTCGATTATCTGCGCGAAAGGTTGTATGCAGATGAGGCCGAAGAATATGTAGTCGGATCGCCATTCGACTACGAAACCTCTGCGCTGCTCTACCTCGTAAATGACATTCCAGAACCTGCTGATACGCATCATTTCCAAAAAAGCTTAGAGAGTATTTTGATCAGATTGAGCAAAGCAACCGGCGGCCGTTTGTTGGCGTTGTTCACATCGTATGCACAACTTAAAAGAACATCCCAGGCAATTGGGCCTGTCCTGGCCGATGCCGGGATTATCGTGTACGAACAAGGTGAAGGCGCTTCCCCAAACACACTCCTGGAGACCTTCAAGGTAGCGGATCGGGCTATTTTATTAGGGACTCGTGCCTTCTGGGAGGGGGTCGATATCCCAGGTGAAGCCCTTTCAACCCTTGTCATTGTCAAGCTGCCGTTTGATGTTCCTACTGATCCGATTGTAGCTGCCAGATCAGAATTGTTCGATGATCCCTTCAATGAATATCATCTACCAGAAGCCATCCTCCGTTTCCGGCAGGGATTTGGGCGGCTCATTCGCACCCAATTTGATCGAGGTGTGGTTGTGATCCTGGATAAACGCATTCTAACTAAGCGATATGGGAAACAGTTTCTGCAATCCCTGCCTACATGCAGCGTGCGGATCGCCTCAATGCACGATTTACCAAATATTGCCGCCAAGTGGTTGAATCTGTGAGTTTTTCTAGAGGCGGATATCGCTTTTAATCCTTTTCAGGGACTTGCAACTCCTCAAGCATGCAAATTAAGCTCGCCAACAAAGCAACATTATAACCACCCTCGCATGCGATAAACAATCATCCCTATATATTCCTTTAAGGCATTAGTCAATGCGGTTGCATTGGAAACATTCGGAAACAGGTTGATCACAAAGGATTCAAACGAGGGATTTTTTAGATCGTCCCATGAGGCCCGGGTTACTCGATAATCGGTTGGCGCCGGGATTACCTCAATCCCTTGCTTCTCAAATAGGCTCACAGACCTGGGCATATGCAAAGCCGAAGTCACCAACAAGATTCGGTTGAGGCCCATTTCTTTAAGCTTTTGGCTGCTATAAAGCGCATCTTCGTAAGTATTTTGGGATTGCGTTTGAAGCAGGATTGCATCCCTTGGGATTTCCATCATAGACAGAATCTGAGCCATCTGCTCTGCTGGCGAGTTTCCTTTGGTTCCCAGCCAGGAAATATTTCCACCGCTCAAAAGGATTAATGGTGCTTTTCCCTCTTTGTACAAAAGCCCCCCATACAAGATCCGATCCCCAGCGGCAGTAACATCCACCATTGGGCGTGGAAAATCGGGGGCGTCTGTTCCACCGCCCAAAACCACAATAGCATCTGCTTCGGGGATATTTTCCAATGGCAGGTAACGCCATTCTAAAGTGCGCACCACGCTCATGGAGATCCAGCGGTTTCCGCTCAGCCATAGAACCAATAACGCCAAAACAACTGCAAATCGCTTCCAACCCTCTCTTCTGAAGATCAAAGACAGCACCAACAGAAAACAAGCTAGTCCTACAGGATAAACCAGCAAAGGTAAAAGTTTTGATAGGAAAACAAACATAGGCGCCCCTTCTGAAATTAAGGTAGAGCATAATTCTACCGCACACTAAAAGCAAAAAACCTGGTGCGGTAGTTTATCGCACCAGGCTTTTGAACCGAAAGAAATTATTTTACGAGAGCCCCAAAACCTTGCCCGTCTTCATGTCGATGTCGATATCAAAGAACCCTGGGCGCGTAGGCAAGCCTGGCATCGTCGCCATGGTGCCCAATAGCGGGTAAATGAAACCGGCGCCTACCGAAGCGCGCACATCGCGAATCGGGACTCGGAAGCCTTTGGGAACACCCTTCAAGGCAGAGTCAGCGCTCAAACTCAAGTGAGTCTTGGCCATACAAATAGGAAGCTTATCAAAACCAAGACGGGTATATTCTGCAATCCGTTCCTCTGCCTCGGGGGAGTAATCAACACCATCGGCCCCATAGACTTCACTGGCGATGGTTTCGATTTTTTTCTTGATTGGCCAATCCAGCGGATAGAGAAACTGGAAATTCTGAGGCATATTTGCAGCTTTCTCAACCGCTTTTGCCAGCTCCAACGCCCCTTCGCCGCCAAATTCATAATTTCGGGCTACCAGAGCGTCTACAGCGCCGCCTTCTTCTATAGCAACTTTACGAACAAATTCCAGTTCTGCCTCGGAATCAGTTGGGAACTTATTAACAGCTACAACGACTGGAATGCCAAATTTCCTCGCGGTTTTAATGTGGTGAACCATATTTCCCACGCCGTTGCGTAGAAGCTCCATGTTCTCAGTGGTATATTCATGCGCGAGCGGTTTACCGGCGACAACCTTAGGACCGCCGCCATGCATCTTAAGCGCGCGCACAGTAGCCACCAATACAACAACGTTCGGGATTAAATTGGAATAGCGACACTTAATATTGAAGAATTTTTCCATCCCCATGTCTGCGCCAAAACCGGATTCGGTTACCACATAATCAGCCAGCTTTAAACCGATCCGATCCGCAATAATCGAACTATTGCCATGAGCAATGTTTGCAAACGGACCAGCATGAACGAAAACCGGCGTACCTTCAAGCGTTTGCATTAGATTGGGTTTAATGGCGTCGCGCATCAGAACGGTCATTGCGCCGGCGACTCCCAGATCTCCGGCCGTCACTGCTTCACCAGATTTGTTCAACGCCACAACAACCCGCTCAAATCGCTCCCGCATATCTTGCAGATCGGTTGTCAAAGCAAGGATGGCCATCAATTCGCTCGCCACCGTTATATCAAAGCCAGTCTCTCGCTCGTTCCCTTTCTCTTCCGGCCCGGTACCGATCGTTACGCCCCGCAACATCCGGTCGCTAGTGTCGAGAACACGTCGCCAGGTGATGGTATCGGGATCAATATCCAACCGGAACATTTTCTTCCGTTCCTCAGGGGTCAATTCATCAGGATCCGTCTTATCGATTCCCAATCGTTTCAACCGCCCCAGCATTCCAAGTCCAAAATGGCGTTTTCCAGACTTATCACGAGGGCACATCCGATCAAACATCTGTTCATCTGTCGCGCCTTTTTCATGCAACATACGCACATCAATTGCAGCTGCCAATAAGTTATTCGCGGCAGTAATTGCATGGATATCACCAGTCAGATGCAGGTTAAAATCTTCCATCGGGATAACCTGGCTAAAACCACCACCGGCTGCCCCACCTTTAATACCAAACGTCGGCCCCTGGCTTGGCTGGCGAATACAGGTAATTACACGATGACCAAGATGCGCCCCTAATGCCTGGCTCAACCCAACAGTTGTGGTGGTCTTTCCCTCACCCAACGGCGTGGGAGTAATTGCAGTAACGTCAATGTATTTCCCGTCCGGAATATCTTTCAGCCTCTCCAACACTTCAAGTTTCACTTTTGCCTTATAGGGACCATATAGCTCCAATTCCTCTGGGAGAATCCCTAATTCTTCAGCGATTTGGGTAATCGGCTTTAGATCCGAATCCTGGGCAATTTCAATATCACTTGGAACAGGCGATTTCAACTTCAACTTTATTGGGGTAAATTGCCGGCGAGAAACTGCGGCTCTATCTGCACACATATAAAATACTCCTTTCCAACAAATAGATAGAAATGTTTAAGGCCAATTATCAAGCAAGAATATTAGAAAATCAAGCAAAATGACAATTTACCAATAGTTCACCTCATGACAATGATTATTGTTCTAACGTTCACAATTATAATTCTGAAACCCAATTTGGAGAACAAGTTTTAAGAACGTTGATGTGCCAAAATTAAAAGATTGCAAGAATAGAGTACATAGATACCCCCATATACTCAAAAGCCACCGGAGGGATTCGAACCCTCGACCGGACGATTACGAATCGTCTGCTCTACCAGCTGAGCTACGGTGGCGCGCCGGAAATGATACCAGCACCTGTATTCAACCGTCAAGTGTTTTGTCCTTGTCGCTTGTTTTGAAAGGCACAAAAATATGGCTATGCGAAGTTGTAGAATAGATTACCCCAAAACACCATCACCATCAACAGGCAAAAAAACCACGTCCATAGCCCAAACCACAGGCGCTGCATCCGCCGCTCGGAGTAGTAAAGCATCCACCCCATCGTGATCACCGCCCCGACCAGGCAAAGATACCCCATCACCCGAAAGATCTCCCCCAGGTAAACCAGTCGCACAAACCACACCCGCACCCCCAGCGTCAACAGCCAGGCAAACCAATTCAGCAGAAAAGTGAAGGAGAAGAACCGCACCCCCACCGGCAGTACCTGTCGCCACAACGTCGCCGTGATCAGCACGGTCATCAGAAAGCCCAGTGTTGCCGAGAGTCCCGACACTGTCTGCCCGCCTAACTCGATCGTAAACCAAATGACCAGCCAGGCCAGCAATCCACCGATCATCCCGTGCCATGCCTGCCGAACGCCCGATAAACGAGCGTGCACTGAACGCCCTAGGCAGAATATCGAAACCGCCAGGATGACAATTGCATAAGCCAGCAACCCCGGCCTTCCAATCACTTGGTCTACCGGTTTTTGAAGGAAAATCAGCAACCCAAAAAGCAGCAGCAAGATAACGACTGTCCCAATCCCATCGATCAGCTTGCTCGCCAGGTCGCGCTGAATTTTCACGAGGCTTCCTTGTTTCGTTTCCATATTGTTTAATGTTTCCTTACCAACTGGCCGCCTCTTTGAATCACGTTATCACCGAACCTCTCGCGAAGCTCCTCCATCACTTTCATCAACTTATCCATTTTTTCATCGGGTGTGTCCCACAAACTCAATTGGTAGATACCTTGTTTCAGGTTGCTCGCTCCAACACCCAGTAGCCGTACCGCCCTCCCAGCTTTCCAGACCTGGGAAAAAAGGGTTTGCGCTACGCCTTCTAGCACGCTGTCTTGATCGGTAGCCTGAGCAAGCGTGAACTGTCGCGAGAAAGTTGTAAAATCCGGCCAGCGCACTTTTAACCGGATTGTGCCAGCTACAAAACCGTGCTGTCGCAGGCGGCGACCCACCTGCTCGGCTAGATCCTGGATCGTTTTCCGCAGCCGCTTTTCGTCGGAGAGATCCTTCTGAAACGTTATCTCCTGGCTAATCGACTTAATCTCGTGTTCAATCAGCACTGGCCGGTCATCCAATCCACGCGCCCGCTGTGCAATGTCAAATCCATTCCTGCCAAATTCCTGCAGCAAAACCTTTTCAGGCAAATCCGCCAGTTGCCCGATCGTGTACACCCTTTTGTTCCTTAAGCGTTCGGCGGTCTTCGGTCCCACCCCCCACAACATTTGCACCGCCAGGGGCGATAAAAATTCCCGTTCAGACCCCGGCGGCACGATCGTGATTGCGTTGGGGGGCGCATCGCCATGGTGCCCGGCTTTCCCAACATCGGTCGCAATTTTCGCGACCAGTTTGTTGACGGCCACCCCAAGCGAACACGGCAACCCCGTTTCCTGATAGACGCGAGCTTGAAGTGCGCGGGCAGTCTCACCAGGATCTTCCTGCAAATCACTTACATCCAGAAAAGCCTCATCTATCGAGATCTGCTCAACCAGCGGCGTCACTGTCCGCAGAATCGACATCACATTTTCTGACGCCTGCCGGTAGGCTTGCCGGTGCGGCGACACAAGGATCAAATCCTTGCAAAGCCGAACCGCCCGCGCAGTCGGCATCGCCGAATGAACCCCACACCGCCGTGCTGCATACGAACACGAAGCCACTACCCCTCGTTCTTCAGGTTTACCGCCCACGGCAAAAGGTTTTCCTCGTAATGAAGAATCCCTCAATTCTTCGACCGCGCAAAAAAAAGCATCGAGGTCAATGTGGATGATGGTACGCGCTGGCATCTCCCGAAAAACCGAGTTCTATTTGATCAACACCAATTCACCCCATGTCATAGGCATCGTCAGGTGGCGGTTGGCGTCATTCGAGACCATGCTCTGCTGCACACTGGTCCCTGTCTTGTCGTTGTCTGAAACCGAAAAAGCAAAACCGTAATGATCTCCCTCCGCCGGAACGAGATTAAAGACCCCCCAGGGTATCGCTGCTTCTACCTGGTAACCACCCGGAATGCTGGTCGAGGCAATCACCACCTGGCTACGCGTCCCTTGCACGCTCCTGGGGAACCATAAGTAAGCCTCTTTTACACCGCCAATGCCATAAAGCCCCGGGGAGATCCCAAGTTGAAAATCGTCCCCTGTCAACTGGTTGGCATAAAAATCTCCATAGAGATCCGTGTCCATCAGGATTTCCAGGCTGTCTCCCAGGTAAAGATACTGCCCCTTTGAATTTTGCACATAAACATCATCAATTACGCGTGCGGCTACATAAAGAAACTGGTTATCCCATTGTATCCGGAAGGAACTGCTCAGATCATTAGCATCCTTCCAGTACGCCCTCCCATAGGTAACATGGCTGGCGCCATATTCAACTGGTTTAAAATCATCCCAATTGCCATCTACAATCAGCGGCCGGTCGATAAAATAAGCCACCACAACAGGTCCAGGTCGGGCAGGCGCAGCCGTGGCGGGTAGCGCCGTCGTTGGCATTGAAGTAAAAGTCGGCATGACTGTCTCTGTTGAAGTCGCTGTCGAGGGCTCCGGCGTGACAGTCATCGTTAAAGTTGGCAAGGGTGTCTCCGTGTCTGCGGATTTTTCCACAGGCTGTGGCGTTAGGGACCCAAAAATTCCAGAGGCGAACAGCGCCGTCATCGTCATGTCGGGTCCAGGTAGCGCTTCCGTCGAGGTTTCAACGAACGGAAGGCCACACGCCATGCTGATAAACAAGACAAGAATCGCCAGGATGATTGTAATTTTTCCCTTTTTCATAGGTCCTCGTCTTCCTGGGTGCTATTTTTAATCACACAACGGTACGGTTTTATTATAGTGCGTTTGAAATTTAGCGCAATCCAGCTATAATCATTAAAAGGGCCATAGATATGGAAGAACAACATCCCCATGATCGTCAAGAAAACCACGATTCACCAGTTGAAGTACGCGTTGTCGTCTTCAGCCTGCAAGAAAAAAAATTACAGGCCCTTTTTGTTCCAGAAGACCATGCTGATCCTGGCACGCGCTGGACTATTCCTGGCATGGCCGTAATCGGCTGCCCATCTTTAGAGTGCATCGCAAGCGAATGCCTCTCCACATACACAAACCAGCACGAATCGTACCTTGAACAGTTGTACACTTATAGCAGCCCGGAAAGAGGGATCATTTCCATCGTTTACTTTGCGCTCGTCCCCCAAATTGCCATTACAACCGCCCGCCAGGAAAGACCGAAGCAGGCCAGATGGTTTCCCATCGATACACCACTCCTATTAGTCGGTGACCACGCCGAAATCTTAGGGTACGCCCTCCGGCGGCTTCGCTACAAGCTGGAATATACTGCCGTTGGGTTTGACCTGTTGCCCGAAAATTTCAGCCTCAGCGAACTCCAGGCCACCTACGAGATAATTCTTGGTGAAAAACTGGATAAGCGGAATTTTCGCCGCCGCATCCTCAAGGCCAACATTATCGAACCCACCCCCCACCAGCGCGCTGGCGAGGGCCGTCCGGCTCGTTTGTTCCGATACCGCCACGACGCCGTTGCCGAAGTCAAAACCCGCCGCCTTTTCCCATAATATAACAAACCAGCATCAATAAGCTCTTCGTTTTATCACCTCTGCAGCAACCAGGGAGGGTATGCCAATCATGCCCGCAAAATTTACGTAAGTTCCTTATGGGTTGCATCCTACCGATCGCAACGGTTACTTGGATGCTTAAGTCAATTAACATCGCATTTCCCCCTGCAAATCACTTCTATCAATTTGTCCCCCTCACGAGCAGAGTTACGCTCTCAAGATGGTAAGTTTGGGGGAAAAGATCAAAAGGTTTCACGAATCTCAGGCTGAACCCGCCTGCAATCAATTTCTTTAAATCCCTCGCCAGGGTAGCCGGGTCGCAAGAGATATAAGCTACCTGTTCGGGTCGGGTCTCGCATAGGAAGTCAACCACCTCCACCGTCAAGCCAGCGCGTGGTGGATCAAGCACCACCACCTCCGCCCGTTGCCGTAAAGCCGGCAGGACGCGCTCCGCCTCGCCCATGAAAAGATCGACGTTCTCGAATGAATCCAGGTTGGCCGCAAAATCTTCGCAAGCGCTGGGCGAGGCCTCGATCCCTATGCACTTTCTCACTCTGGGCGCAAGAAACGCGCTAAACAAACCCACCCCACAGTAGACATCAAGAAGGGTCATAGCCTCTGAAAGGTGTAGCGCCGTAATCAAGGTTTCTACCATCGCTTCAGCTTGCCGGGTGTTAACCTGAAAGAATGAACCAGCTGACGCTCTAAAATTCCGCCCTAAAACTCGGAACACCACATGATCATCGCCAGCCAGTACGAAAGGTCCCTGCGGCCCCAAATGCACCACCGAAATCGGCAAATCCGCTTCGAACTCCTCGGGGTAAACCTCATCGCTCTCCAACACCAGCAGCACATCTTCATTTTCCCCCGCCCTCAAATCAACTCGCCGGATATTCGCCTCTGGATCAATGGACAGGTTCTTCCAAAGCTCACACAGCACAGCCTCTGGCAAATGACACTCTTCAATCGGGATCACCTCATGCGATCCCACTTTTTGAAAACCTAGCTTCCCATCTCGTAAGAGGTGCAACTGTACCGTGTTCCGGTAATTCCAGGGGGATGGAGATGAGAAGACCGGTTCCACCGGCGGCTGAGCGATGCCGCCAATCCGCTGCAATTGCTCAACCAGGATCTGCCGTTTGAACTCAAGCTGCTCAGCGTATTCTATATGTTGGTAGTGGCAGCCCCCGCAAACGCCAAAGTGCTTGCAGCGCGGCCGGATGCGGGTTGGCGAGGCTGAAAGCATCTCCAACAATTCCGCTTTCACATGGCCTCGTTTGTTTTCCAGCACTCTGGCGCGCACCCGCTCACCAGGCAAGCAAAAGGGAATGAACACTGCCCTACCATCCTGGAGACGCCCCAACCCATCGCCGCCATATACAAGAGCCTCGATATCTACTTCAATGATTTCGTCGCCCATATCACCTTTCCCTTTCAAGTTCAGAAACGGTCTTAATCGTAATAAAGTTCATTTTAAAGTCTAATTAATGAATATAAGCACTAAATTTATCTTACATATCAGAATTCCCCCCTCAATTTTTTTGACATTTATTTGAAAATCCAGTATTATGGTTGAGGTTTAACGAAATATTAATGATTCAATTACTCCTTTGCAATTCAGGTGGAAATACAATTTTTTGCGAATGGGTATATCCGCTAAGCTGAACATGAGGAGATTGGCGATGAAACGAATCGACCTGGCATGGTTCTTCCCAATTTATGTGATCCTCCTGGCTGGAAGTTTTTGGACAATCGCCCAACCTTCCCTGGTGCTCGCACAAAACGCAGACGATGAAATTCCGCGCGGCGCTGCCTTGTTTGACAACTGGTGGGCAGCACTCTCAAAGCAGCCCCCAAAGGGGGATATGCCACTGTGGTCTCGTCAATCCACGAATACCCGCAGTGGACCCGATACCTGGAGATGCGTTACTTGTCACGGCTGGGATTACCAGGGCAAAGACGGCGCATACCGAGCTGGGAGCAATTATACAGGCTTCCCAGGTATTTACCAGGCTGGACAATCCAAGAAACCGGAAGAAATCATTCGCCAACTAGATGGCAGCCGCGACCCTTCTCACGATTTTTCTCCTTACCTCTCGAAAGCCGATCTCAACGCTCTTGCAAAGTTTATCACCACCGGCTTGATTGACGACAACAAATTCATTGATCTTACAACTTTGAAGACTCTCAACGGCAATTCGGAAAACGGGCAAAAATTATACGAAGAACAATGCGCCTCCTGTCACGGCATGGACGGCGCCGGTCTCAAATTCCGATTCGAAGGGATGGACGCCACCCTCGGAACGCTTGCAAACCAGGACCCTTGGCGCTTTTTGCATAAAAGCCGTTTTGGCACCCCCGGGACTGAGATGGTCATCGGCTACAACCTCGGCTGGACGCCCCAGGATGGCAGGGACGTATTGAAATATGCCCAATCTCTGCCTGCTAGTCAGAAAGCTTCGCCGCCGGCGCCCGTGATGCCCGAAAGACCGGCAACCTCACCACAACAGCCTGGTGGACCGGCTACTTCGTTTTTCACAAGTCTCCTGACCGCCCTCAGCGTCATGGCGGCTGGTCTCGGTTTCAACATCCTCGTAGCTGCAGCCCTGGTGGGCATCATTCTGCTGCTGGTTTGGGTAATTCGAAGTCGAAAATAACCCTACCAGGAAGAAAGGACGGAGAGCATTTATGAAAAATCCAAAAGCATTGTGGCAGCGTCCAGTTTTTCGCATTGGGATCGCGGTGGTATTTTTGATCATCCTTGGTGGCGCTGCCGGAGGCATCTATTTCACCCAGTTGCCGCCGGAGCAACCCATCCAGTTCCCCCATAACGTCCATGTCGGCCTCGGCGCTCAGTGTCTCTATTGCCATCCAGGCGCCGTCTCGGGGCCGGTGGCGGGGTTACCCAGCCAGTCCAAATGCTGGGGCTGTCACCAGCAGATTAAAAAACAATCCCCCGAATTGGAAAAACTTGCCGGGTTTGTTTCTCGCCGCGAGCCAATACCGTGGGTTCCAGTTGCCATTCAACCAGATTTTGTCCACTTCAACCATGCCCCCCATATTGCCGCCGGTCTCAACTGCGAAAGCTGTCATGGTAATCTTGCCGCCATGACTGTTGCAGAACCGCAAAAAGGGCAGAACATGGGCTGGTGCTTAAATTGCCACCAAAAAATGGCTCCCGAAAATTTCACTCGCTTATCCGACTGTTCGATTTGTCATTATTGATTCCCCCCGAACCAGAAAGGACAAGACTCTATGAGCCAAAAAATCTCTAGACGAGATTTTCTAAAGATAACCGGGGTAAGCTCTGCTGCTCTGGCCGCGTTGACTGGCTGCGGCCCGGCCTCCCGTTTCGTAGTGCGAAAACCCTACCCCGATATGCCCGAATATAATCAAACGGGCGCGAGCACTTACTTCGCCACTGGCTGCCGGGAATGTCCGGCAGGTTGCGGGTTGATTGTCCGCACCCAAGAAGGCCGCGCCATTAAAGTGGAGGGAAATCCAGACTTTCCGGTAAATTATGGCAAGGTTTGCTCGAGGGGACTCACAGCAGTCCAGGGTCTTTATAACCCAGATCGAGTTCAGGGTCCCCTTAAACAGGCTTCCAGAGGTTCGAGTTCGTTCGAAAAGATCGATTGGGAGACAGCAATACCGATTATAACTTCTGCACTTCTGAAAAACGAGCCATCCGGAGTCGCGTTTTTGATGGGGCTGGCCCCCGATCACCTCTATGACTTGGTGGCAGAGATCACCCAGACCCTCGGGTCGCCGCCGCCACTCCGCTATAGCGCCTTGGGGATGTTCGAAGGCCGGACAACCCTCCTTCAAGCCGTCAACAACATCTTTCATAAAGATAGCCTGCCATTTTTTGATCTGGCAAACGCCGACTATGTGCTCAGCTTTGGCGCAAATTTCCTTGAAACCTGGCTCTCTCCCGTCCGTTATAGCCGCGCTTATGGCAGTCTGCGCCAGGGTATCCCCGGCAGGCGTGGTTATCTTGTCTCCTTTGAGCCCCGCCAGTCGCTTACCTCAGCGAATGCCGATGAATGGATCCCCATCAAACCCGGATCTGAAGGCCTGGTCATCGCGGCGCTCACCAAGCTGGTGGCAGAGATCAAGGGCATCGAGGGAGCTTCTGACCATTCTGAGCTGGATGTCGCACAGGTTGCCAATACAGCCGATATTTCCCTCAAGAAGCTTCAAGAAATCGCTCACGCATTCGCCTCCGCCGATCATCCTCTGGCCATTCCAGGCGGCCAGCTTGCCAGCCATGCCAATGGTCTAGCCGCCACGCAAGCTATTCTGGCTCTTAACGGAATGGTAGAGAACCTTGGTAAAAAAGGCGGACTTTTCCTTATACCATCTACCTCCGTTGCAAGCAACTTTTCTGAAATTCAAGCGCTTGTGAGTAGAATGAGCCGGGGAGAGATAAAAGCGCTCTTCATTCATGGCGTCAACCCGGTATTCGACCTCCCCTCAGCCCTGGGATTTCAGGAGGCTCTGAAAAACGTATCTCTCGTCATTTCCTTTGCCTCATTCCCCGACGAGACCGCCCTGCAGAGCGACTACATCCTTCCAGATCACACCCCGCTGGAATCTTGGGGGTACCAGCACGTCCTGGCAGGCGCAGATCGCCCCACCTATTCGGCTAGCCAACCTGTTGTTGTTCCGCTCTATGACACTCACGCCACCGCCGACGTGTTGCTGACTGCTCTCAAGGAAAGCGGCAAAGTTCCTTATCAGGACGAGGTCGATTTTCTCCAGCAAAAACTCCTTCCCCTCTTGCAGCGGGGCGGTGGGTTTTACACTGCGCCCGAGATCCTCACCTTCTGGTCCAAATGGCTTCAATACGGTGGCTGGTGGACGCCGACCGAAGGCCTGGAAAAACCAAACGGCTCTTCTACCCCGCCTGCGCCAGCCGCAAATGTAGCAGAATTACAGGAAGGTCAGTTTTTCTTCGTCACCTATCCAACCTTGTTTGGGGATGGCAGCGGTGCTAATCGTCCCTGGCTGCAAGAAACCCCCGATCCTATGACGACCGTGATGTGGAACTCCTGGGTGGAAATCCATCCCGACACCGCCCGTAAACTGGGAGTTAAAGATGACGATGTCGTCAAGATCAGCTCCCCAGCTGGCGAAATTGAGGCCAGCGTTTATCTCTACCCAGCGATCCGCCCTGATACGGTCGCGATCCCGTTTGGGCAGGGACATACCGCTTTGGGCCGCTGGGCCGAAGGACGGGGTTGTAACCCCCTCCAGGTTTTGAACGTGCAATTCAACGAGGCGGGTGATTTGGCCTTCGGCGACACAATCGTCTCCGTCACCCCAACTGGCCGCTCTCGAAAACTCGCCCGCTTCGAAAGCCGAGAAGGCGTCTATGGAAGCCAACATTAGTGTTATCGAGCTACTCAGGAGTGTTTATCATGGCAAATACTGAAAATACTGGCAAATGGGGGATGGTCATTGATACAGATCGTTGTACGGGTTGTATGGCCTGCGTAACGGCCTGTGCAATGGAAAATAATATTCCCTGGACCGGCGAGGAAGAAGCCGGTTATGGCCGGGGGATGCACTGGATCCGCGTCCAGCGTTTGTGGCATGGCGAATATCCAGAAGTAAAACCTGAGTTCACACCCACCATGTGTCAGCAATGCGGTCATGCCCCTTGTGAACCAGTCTGCCCGGTGTTTGCCACCGTCCACAGCGAGGCAGAGCAAATTAACCTCCAGGTCTACAATCGCTGCGTTGGAACCCGTTATTGCGGCAACAACTGTCCCTACACTGCCCGAACCTTCAACTTTTTTGACCACGAATTTCCTACCCCCATGGACTTCTACCTCAACCCGGATGTCACCGTACGGCGGCGGGGTGTGATGGAAAAATGCACCTTTTGTGTCCAGAGGATCCACAAGGGGCAAGAGAAAGCCCGCGCGGAAGGCCGCCCCGTCAAAGATGGAGAGATCGTTCCGGCCTGCGCGCAGGCCTGCCCGGCCGACGCAATCGTGTTTGGTGATATGAGCGATTCCGAAAGCCAGGTTAGCCATATCGCCCGCAGTGAACGACGCTACCAACTCCTGCCAGAGTTAGGCACTGAACCTCGTGTAACTTACCTTAAGGGAGGTGGATATTATGGCGGCTGACGCCCAATCACTGACCGACATGCAAATTGCCCGATATGAAGAAGAGGAAGATCCTCGTCAACATCTCATGTTTGACCCGCGCCCGCGCGAGGAAATGAACCGCATGGTGCTTGAAGCCATGCAAACCACCACCCCCCGTTACTGGATAACGGTGGGCATTTTGGGCCTCCTGGTCGCCCTTTTGCTCTTTGGCGCCTGGGGGAACATGATTCTCAATGGCATTGGGCTGGCCGGTGTCCGTCCCCCCATCTATTGGGGTATTTTCATCGTCACCTTTGTATTCTGGATTGGTATCAGTCACGCCGGCACCTTCGTATCTGCTATCCTGCGGGTCTTCAAGGCCGAGTTCCGCCGCCCTTTTACCCGTGCAGCTGAATTAATGACCACCTTTGGCCTGGCCGCCGGCGCGCTCTACCCTCTGATCCACCTGGGACGCGTCTGGGTGTTCTATTGGATGATGCCATACCCGAACGCCCGTTGGCTTTGGCCCAACTTCCGTTCTGCACTGGTGTGGGACTTTCTGGCGATCACTACCTATCTCCTCAGCAGTACGATCTATCTCTATCTGCCATTGATCCCCGACCTCGCCATGGCTCGTGATCGAACCGAAGGGTGGCGGCATTACTTCTACATGGTCCTTTCGCTGGGATGGCGCGGCACCGAAGCCGAATGGCTGAGGCTCAGAAAGGCCATCGGTATTTTTGCATTCGCCATCATCCCGGTGATGTTCTCTGTTCATACGATCGTATCGTGGGATTTTGCGGCCACCCAGGTTGCAGGTTGGAGCTCCACCATCTTCGGGCCCTATTTCATCGTTGGAGCAATCCTCTCCGGCGTATCGGCAGTCATCACCATCCTCTTCGTGTTGCGTTCCACAATGAAGAATATGAAATATTTCATCCGCCCAGAGCACTTCAACGCCCTCGGCAAGCTTGTCCTGGTCTTTTCCATGTCCTGGGCTTATTTCTTCTTCAACGAGTATCTGCTGCACTGGTACGGGGGTTACAAAGTAGTTCGCGACCTGCTCATGCACCACGCCACTGGCCCAGCCGCTTGGATCTGGTATACCATGCTCATCTGCAATGTCGCTATCCCTTGGCTGACTTTGTGGAACAAGAAGATCCGCTCGAACCCCACTGCCATGTTTGTCATCACCCTCTTGATTAATGTCGGCATGTTTGCCGAACGATATACCATCATCCCGCTCACATTGGGATACCAGCGTTTCCCGTTCAATTGGGGTCAATACACCCCCCGCCTGACAGAGATCAGCATTGTTCTGGGAACGTTCTGCCTGTTTATCTTCCTGTACATGGTCGTTTCCAGGCTCATCCCCCTGGTGCCGGTCTGGGAGGTTCAGGAAGGCCAGCACGCCCACACCCTCCGCAAGGTAGGGAAGAGCGAAGTTCCCTCCGTTACAGAGCTGGACTGATAGGCGATAAGGAAGGGTAAACCTATGGAAGATACATTTCACCTGGCACTATTTCACGAAGATCAACTGGATCAGGTCGCCGAGGCCATCGCAAAGCTCAAAAAGCTCGGCTTGCGTGACAAAGATATGTCCGTCATCTCCGGGGTTCCTTTCTCCGAGAAAATCCTGGGGCGACCGATGGCATGGACCAGAGTACCTTATATCGCCCTGGCTGGCGCTGGTGTGGGTTTCCTGGTTGCTTTAGCGCTCAATGTTGGCACCGTCATGCAATATCCCATCCGTGTCGGCGGTATGCCTTACTACCCCATCCCAACCTCCATCGTCGTCACTTTCGAACTGACCATGCTGGGTTTGTTGATAAGTACCTTTTTGGGGGTCTTCATCGAGACCATCTCGCCATCCTTTGGGCCAAAAGGGTACCACCCAAAAATCACGGATGGTCACATCGGCATCCTGTTTGACTGTCCAGAAAAAATGGATGAAAAGGTGCACGAAGCCCTCAAAGCTCTTGGGGCAGAACTGATACACAGGTCGGAGGTACCGCGCTCATGATCAAACGACTATTGCTCGTTTTGGGGATCGCCATTACGCCCTTCATTTTTGGATTGCTGTTTCTTTATGACGTGATTAAAATCGACTGGATCAGCTTCATGGAAATTCAGCCATCATATAGCGCACAGGAAGATCCACTCCCCCTACCACCGGATTCTGTTCCGGTTCAAGGCGCCGCCTATATCTCTGGCCTGGGAGCCCCCGTCAACCCAGTTATATCAGATGATCTATCCCTTGAGCGGGGCAAACAGTTGTACGAGGTCAATTGCGCCCTCTGCCACGGGCCAGAGGGCCGGGGTAATGGCCCCTTCGCCGCCTTCCTGGTAAACAATAAACCCGCTAACCTGCTGCAGGGCAATCCCGTTACCGGCAGCGACGGCTCATTGTTTATCGTAATTTCCAACGGCGTTCCAGGCCGCATGCCAGCTCTGCGTGAAAACTTGCCCACCCCGCGGGATCGTTGGGATGTGGTCAACTACGTCCGGCATTTACAAGAACAGGCACCGGCTGAATAAGAGGGAAAGAAAAAATATGAAAAACCGGCCTCTTACACTCATCATTCTGGCGCTATTCCTTATCCAGGTGGCAATTTTGGTTCTGGTTAATGTCAATCCCTTCGGTCCGCCCAAACCGGTTCAATTCACTCCGATTCCAACTCTTGCTGCGGCTACCCTGCCTCCCCTCCCCATCCAATCCCAACAATTCAACATCGGAAAGGGCGAATGCCGCATCGCCGCCCTGGATCTTGTTACCGCCTGGGTTGCCGCAGGGACACCCGAGAACGATCCTTTTGAATTTAAAAGCGAAGATGATCTTGATTGTCTCGCAAGCTTTGAGCAGGATGTCTTTCCTCTCTTTAATCAACCAAACATCTGGTACGCCGGCGCCATTGCCTGTACCACATGCCACGGCCAGGATATCGCCAAATCGGCCGCCAACCTGAGCCTGAATTCCTACCAGGACATCCTGGCCGGTTCTCGCCGGGTCTCTTCTCAGCAGAAAGGTCAAGACATATTGAAGAGCAAAGAAGGCTGGGAACGCTCCATTTTATACATCCAGATTTTCACCCGCCAGATGCCTATCGGACGCCCCTTCGATTCTCCTCAAAAAGGCCCCATCTTACGCGTCGGAACAATCCAGCGTTAAATTCATCGCGCTGCGCGAGATCATCAGATAATTACTGGTTGCATCTTCTGGAAGTTCTCAGAAAAAGTTTATGGGGTTGCCTGGAACTGCATCTTGATGGCGTGATCAACCGATGCTTTGGCTTCGTCCAGAGCCTGTTTCGGGGAAATCGCTCCCAGTTCTACTTTTTCCACTGCGCTCCGTAGAGCCAGATCGCTGTTGCCGAGGGCAGAAAAAACTGGGATGGATACAGCAAAAAGGTCTCCTTAGTTTTCGACTTTCGTTGTGGAGACATATGGTTACTCTCATTTGAATATCCTCGCCTTCTCCCGAACTCACATAAAAGGTACGATGAAAGATGTCGTCATATAAAAGTAACATTCAGCATATTCAGATGCCTCGCAGGGTAATTTCAGAAAAAGGCATTTTTTCGAAATTTAATTCTTTTTAAGGCATATCTCAGCTACATTCTTCCCCCTTCCTTCATCGCCGCGCCACACTGAATCGCTGTGCTTTTCCTGTTATCCCCTTTTTTCCATTTCACTACACGTCTTGCTCAGTCCCACCAACAAAATTAAGTAAAACCTCTCACCGCCTGTGTTAAAAAAACAGCGGAGAGGGTGGGATTCGAACCCACGGTACCTTGCGGTACACACGCTCTCCAGGCGTGCGCGTTAGGCCAGACTACGCTACCTCTCCAATCGTCCTTCTCTATTCAATTGAGCGCGTGAAATTATACCATAATTAAAAAACAAAAAATTAATAACTGCTTCCACCAGGGATAGCTCACGCTTGACCCGGTTTTTCATCCACCCTCTCTCACACGGCGAAAAACCCCTTCCACCAGCAGGATGGAAAAATAGACCACCACCTCCGCTGCCAGCAAATAGAATCTCAAGATCCCACATTCTAATATCATTTCAGCCGCGAAATTCTTATCTTACATAAATGCTTAATCTTTCCAAAACCCACTGGCTTGAATTGTGTATAATTAAGATAAAAATTGCTCCCAGAAAAGAGGAATGGATGATGATCGAGGAATACCTGGACAAAAAGACCGTTCAACTGGTCGAAATGCCCAACCAACCGATTGCATGGCACGCCATCCCTGACGATAAGGTTTTCAACAAACTACAAACCAGCCTGAGCGGGCTGAGTCAAGAGCAGGTTGAAGAGCGCCAACTGGAATTCGGTCGAAATATACTCCCGGAGCGCAAACCGCCGACCTTGCTCGATATCATTCTTCATCAATTCAAAAGCCCGTTGATCTACATACTCATTGCGGCCAGCGTCATCGCGCTTTTGACTGGGGATTTGAAAGATGCCATTTTCATTCTTGTTGTGATTTTATTGAATGCGACCATTGGCGCCATTCAGGAATGGCAGGCTGAACAGAGCGCTCATGCCCTGCAGCAAATGCTCAAAATTCAGGCGCGGGTGCGCAGATCAGGTCATCAATTCTATTTGGATTCTGAAGAATTGGTTCCAGGAGATGTGGTCTTGCTGGAATCGGGCGATAAAGTTCCAGCGGACTTGCGGCTGGTGCAGATTAATAACCTCTCGATTGACGAATCATTTCTCACTGGAGAATCGGTCGCGGCCGTAAAGCGACTAGAAGTCCAAGATAAAGAGACCCCCGTGAGCGATCGAAAAATCATGGCATACGCCGGCTCGACCGTTGTTTCAGGCCGAGGGCTTGGACTGGTGGTAGCCACTGGAAAGTACACAGAGGTAGGAAAAATCGCCCATATCGTGGCAGAAGAAACCGGCGCCAAGCCGCCGCTGGTGCTGCGCATGGAAGAGTTTTCACGCCAGATAAGTGTGGTCGTCTTGGGTTTTGCCGGCATCTTGGGCCTCATATCGTTCATGCGTGGGATGGCTTTGAATGATGTACTTATTCTGGTGATCGCTATGGCAGTCTCAGCCATCCCCGAAGGCTTACCCGTCGCCATGACAGTAGCCCTCTCGATCTCCACCCGGCGGATGGCAAAACGCAATGTCATTGTCCGGAGGCTAACTGCGGTAGAAAGCCTCGGCAGCTGCACTGTTATAGCAAGCGATAAAACCGGCACATTGACTGTAAACCAGCAGACCGTCCGCGTCATCGCACTGCCAGAAGGAACTCGAATCAAAGTCAGCGGGCAGGGATATAACGATGAAGGAAGCGTCTCCCTGGAGGATCAGAAAGACCTGACCCCAGCTGTAAAATTACAGCTAGAAGAGCTAGGGCGTGATGCAATTTTATGTAACGAGGCCACTCTATCAAAAGAAAATAGCGGCTGGGTGCACAACGGTGATGCGATGGACGTCGCTTTGTTGGCGCTCGGCTATAAACTCAAGCTCAATCCTAAAAATATTCACGAAAAATACCCCAAACTGGATGAAATACCCTTCGAATCAGAAAAACGCTACGCTGCCGTTGTAAATCAAGTTGATGGCGAAATAAGGATTACGGTCAAAGGCGCAGTTGAGACCGTATTGTCTTTTTGTGATCAAATGTGCATGTCAACCAAACCCCAATCACTGGATGCCAAACAAATCAACCGCATGGCGCTAGAATTGGCCAACGAGGGGTATCGGGTACTTGCCTTTGCCTCTAAAATGCTCACAAGCAAGGAGAAACCCAAAAAACTGGAAGAAGACTTGCTCACCGGGATGACCTTGCATGGATTAGTGGGATTTATTGACCCGCTACGCCCGGAGGCCTATCAAGCCGTTGAGACCGCTCGCCATGCCGGGATCAAAGTAGTAATGATCACAGGTGATCATCCTGCCACTGCGCTGGCAATTGCCAGAGAGCTTGGGATCGCCAGCGCCCAAAATCAGGTGGTAACTGGTCAGGAACTGGCCGAAATTGGAGATGTGCACGTCCCGGAATTTTACGAACGCGTCAAGCGCGCCAGTGTCTTTGCGCGAGTCTCGCCAGAACAAAAATTGCACATTGTTGATGCGCTGGTGTCGCTTGGAAATTTTGTTGCCGTAACCGGCGACGGGGTTAATGACGCCCCTGCACTGCGAAAAGCAAATATCGGGATCGCCATGGGTTCCGGTACCGACGTCGCCAAAGATACGGCTTCCTTGATCATCACAAACGATAATTTTGCCTCAATTGTTGCGGGCGTCGAGGAGGGTCGCCATGCCTATGCGAATGTCCGCAAAGTGACGCTCCTTCTCATCTCAACCGGTCTGGCAGAGTTAATCCTGATCGGTTTGGCTATCGCCGCCGGTCTACCCATCCCGCTCCTGGCAGTTCAAATTCTCTGGTTGAACCTGGTAACAAACGGCATTCAAGATGTGGCGCTGGCTTTCGAAGCGGGCGAAAAAGATGTAATGAATACCCCTCCCCGCCCCCCTTCAGAAAGATTGATCAATCGCAAAATGATTGACCAGGTATTACTGAGCGGGGTAGTCATGTCGCTGATTTGTTTTGGCGCCTGGGCCTGGATGCTTCGCGCAGGTTGGGAAGAGACAGCCGCCCGCAGCAGTTTATTGACGCTGTTTGTCCTGATCCAGTTCTACCACGTGTTGAACTGCCGCTCTGAGCGTAATTCGATCTTTCGCACCCCATTCCGCAACAACCCAATTCTCCTCAGTGGGATGGCCCTGGTGCTGGTCCTTCACATTCTGGCTACTGAGGTGCCATTTCTACAGTCTCTGCTGCGCACCCAGTCCTTGTCGCTACAATACTGGCTGATTTTCGCTGCCTTGGGCGCGATTATCCTGATTGTAGCAGAATTATATAAATGGCGAACCAGGCACAGCAGAACTTATTAAAACGGGCGCGCCTGTTTCAATACCGGATATAATAAATTTAGAAAACCCTCTAAAGGATTTCGTGAGGGGGAAGAATGTGATAAAAGTGTTAGTTTTCGAGTCACAGAGGGGTACCATGAAGAGGATCTTGTTTTTAGTTTTGATCGGAACCTTGATTTCTTTGGCCTGCATGTCCAGCCCTGCAACGCCGATCAGCACGCCGACCATTGACTTTCAGAGCACTCAGGTAAAAGAACAGGAGAATCAACAGGCTACCGCAAGCGCGCAGGCTGTCCTCGAATCACAAAAACTGACGGCTACTGCTGTCGCTCAGGCGGCGCGTGAAAGCACCAGCCAGGCAGCTACCCAGGCCGTCTTTGCCGAGTCTACCGCCATTGCTTCTAATTTGTGGCAAGAAGTGAATGATCTCTACAGCGACCGAATAATCTCATCAGCCGAGGGTGACTACTACCGGTTGGCCGATTTCGACGAGAGCTGGGCGCAAATCAACTGGTACCAGTGGTGGGAAACAGGCTTCGCACCTTCGAACTTTGTCATCCGCACCAATATGAGCTGGGATTCAGCCAGCAATACCGCCAACTGGTTTTCTTCTGGCTGTGGAATGGTATTTCGAGAACAGGATGAGGACAACCATTACATCGTTTTCCTCGCTCTCGATGGCTATGTCTACCTCAACGGCTACAAGAATGGGAGATACGCTTCCTTTGGAAAAGGCTGGGTCGGCAAACTGGATCTTCCCAAGGGCGGCGCGGAGTTTCAACTGGCTGTTGACCAGGACTGGATCACCGTCTTTGTCGATGGCAAGCAAGTGCTCCGCAAACAAGAGAAATCCTTCTCCGATGGAAAGTTAGCGCTTACCCTTTCCTCTGGCACCAACAAAGATTACGGCACTCGTTGCCAGATGACGGATATCGAACTTTGGGAACTTTACTAGCCCAAGCCATATAAAACTTTGAAGAACCAGCCCGGTAGAAAATTCATCCGACCTGAAACTGATACAGCACGGTCATTCACGGGCAGAGGAAAGAGGTTATAATATTCTCGTTATGGTTAAACCATTGCCCCCTTTCATTATAGCAGTCATTGGCTTGGCGGCGGTGCTGGTCTTGATCGGCTGCGGCCCGCGCCAGGTGCCCACCCCCACCCTGCCCCCTGTCCGCCCGACCCGCACGCCCGTCCCTACCAGTACCCCGGCCCCGACCATCACCCCTCAGCCTACCGAAACGCCATTGCCTTCCCCGACTCCCCTGCCATCCAATACGCCTTTCCCTACCCCCGAAGTGGATTTCAGCAAGGCAAAGTTCTACACTGCCGGATTTCTGCCCAACTGGCGTTTCTTCATTGCAATTCAAGCCGAGGAAGAGATGAAAGGCTCCTATGAAGCGCTGGTAGATCAGACTGTTCGATACCGGTGCGAGGTGTTGGCAACCTATCCCAAACGCCTGTACTGTAGCGGCCCCCTCCGACGCATGAACGACTGGGTCGATTATTCCATCTTTCAAACAGGAGCTGAAGAGCCGGTCTTCAAGAGCCGGGTCTTTATCCCACCCATTGATACTCTCAACCGCTACCTACGTTGAAAGTTTTTAACTGCCAACTCACCCTTATGTTCACGTTGACCAGGTAATTGATCAATCCTCCTGAATTTAGAAAAACAATCCGTGACTGTAACATAGGCGGTGGGTTTTGACAAAAAGAGCAAGCTCCGGGTAAGATGGTAGTTATCACACTGACATCGCCCAGGAGCCTGCCATGTCAATTATTGTTCTGAAACTGCCAGAAGTCAAG
>JABLXC010000022.1 GCA_013178185.1 Anaerolineae bacterium
ACGACCCAATGATCAGAATCCGGATCACCCACACCATCACCGATACAAACACCGGCACTACCCTCGTCAACATCTGCGCCGATACCACCGCCGTGCTCTGCACATTGTGGCTCACGATCGCCATCGACACCCCCCACCACGTCAGCATGGCGTTCATCGTCGCCGCCAATAGCCACGCCCCAAACAAATACCACACCTCCTTCGGCTCCTCGCTCCCCTGCTCCGGTGTGAACAATCGCGCAATCCCCGCAAAATCTATCCCACAAAACGCCACCGCCAGTATCGTCGCCCATCTCAACCCTGCAAAGCTTAGCTCCCCCAACAAATCCCGCAACGCATATTCCGTCGTCGAATAATTGAACATCTCAAACGCCAGCAGCGCCGTCATAATGATCAGCCCCAACACCAGCCCCGGTTTCACTTTCACCTTCCCCAACTTGAATGGCATCAAACCCCGATCCACTTTCGCTCCTAACAGGTTCATCTCGTCCTCCTTCCGACACCTTGTCCTTTATTTTGATTATAGAACATATATTCTATTTTGTCAAGAACTTCTGTCCAGTTCAGTGGTGTTTTTCCTCCTTCTGACCCAAGCCTGCCTACTGCTCCAACCAAAAGGTAAAAAGAAAATTGCCAATGATATAATCCATCTAACTTGATTACGATCGAAACGGGCACAGACCGAGAAAGGCCGTCATGGAAAATAAATCGCCTTTTTGGATCTCAAAAAAACTGGATGAGCTTACGCTTGAAGAATGGGAATCTTTATGCGACGGGTGCGGGATATGCTGTTTGTATAAACTGGAAGATGAGGAGACGAGGGAAATCTATTATACAAATGTGGCATGCCGCTTGTTGGATCCCAAAACTTGCCGTTGCACAAATTACGAACATAGAACCGAAGTAGTTCCAACCTGTTTACGGCTAACCCCTGAGCTGACCCCCCAGTTAAAATGGCTGCCGGAGACCTGCGCTTACCGGCGGATTTGGGAGAGGAAACCATTATTCGGGTGGCATCCCCTCCTTTCCAAAAACCCAGACACCGTTCACCTGGCGCACGCCTCGGTTCTTGGAAAAACGATCCCCGAAATAAGCATTAATCTGAATGACCTGGAGGAATTTATCATCGACTGGGTAGAGGTGAATAATCCGTGAAGAAAATCGTAATCGCCTCCCAAAACCCTGTGAAAATCAATACAACGCTATCAGGGTTCAAGCAAATGTTCCCTTCCGAGTCCTTCGAGGCCAGACCGATCGCGGCCGAATCTGGCGTGAGCGAGCAGCCATTTTCAGACCACGAAACCTTTCTGGGCGCCTTCAATCGAGCCAGGAATGCCCTTTACATAGTCCCCGATGGAGATTACTGGGTAGGAATTGAAGGCGGCGTGGAGAAACTCGGCGCAGAAATTGCAGCCTTTGCCTGGATCGTCATCACAGACGGTTTGCGCATTGGTAGAGGGAAGACGGGCGCATTCATGCTGCCCAGGGCAATTGCAGAGTTAATCCAGCAAGGAATGGAATTAGGAAAAGCCGATGACATCTTTTTCAACCGCTCAAACTCCAAACAGGAAAATGGCGCCATTGGCTTGTTAACTGGCAATGTCATCGACCGCGCTAAGCTATACGAACAAGCTGTCATCATGGCCTTGATCCCTTTCAAAAACCCAGATCTTTATCCAGAAGCTAACTAACGCTCGTTTACAATAGCATCCCTTCGAGCCAGGCTGGCAAGCATTTGCTTACTCCGCAGCCAAAGCCAGGTGGTTTGGGTAAGGTTGGCGAGTGAAAACGCGACCGAACCGACATAGAGGCCAACTAATGTTTTTGAATAGATTCCTATGATCAGAATGACGAGCGCAGTCGCCAGAAAAACCCCCATCGCTTCTGGAATGGCGCGGGTCTTCTTCTGATGAACAATCGCTCCCTGAAACCAGCTTTGTAACACATTCAAAGCTGGAATGGGAAGCGACAACCAAAAGGCGGTTACAGCCATAGCTGCCAGGACGGGGTCCAACGCTGTTATTGCACCAAACCAGTAATAGGCCACCGGCGTCGCCGCAAAAAGAACGTACACGGCTGTGATCCCAGCAATCAGAATGAGGGTGAATTTTTTGAGCGAGTTATAAGAATAGGGGCGGTCTAGCAGTGCAACCACCGTCTCATTGTAAGCCATCCCGGCGCTACGGAACATGAATACCAGGCCAGAAACAACGGACCAGACAGCGAGGGACGGCACCGGCATGTTCATCCGGCTCAAGGCTGCGCTTCCAATCGGCTGCCACGCCAAAGAGATAAAAGATGTAATCGCCAGAGGAGTGTAAAAACGTGCAAAAGTTGCCCAGCTCAGGGCTGGTTGGACATTCGGCGCCGGTTTCAAATACTCCCCGTAAATCGGGCGTACCCGAATTCCGGCATACACCGCTTCACAAATCACACCCATCGCTTGAGCAATTGTCGCGACAACGACCCCAGGGATGTTGCCGATCCAATACCCAATCGCCAACACAACCACATCGGCAGCCAGGCGCACCAGTGTGCCAACCCCCACCGCCTGAGAATTATTGAACCGGATCATCACTCCCTGTTGAAAACGCCGGTATGCAATTGAAAACGTCCAGGGGGTCATAATCATCAAACCAAGCCTGGCGGGCTCGATGATCTCTTGGGGAGCGCCAATCAAATCTTCGGCCAGAAAATAATAGAGAGGAGTGAATGAAGCCAAAATATGAGCGACCGTCAAGATACTGCTGCTAACCAACATAAAGCGGTAAACCTTCTTATATGATGACCTATCCGTACACAGGGCTGTCGAAGCAGATAGAATCATCAAAATCGGCGCTTCGACAATGAGCATAATTGGAAAGACAATCCCTCCATAAGCCGCCAGGTTGATCTCAGCCTGTGGCAGCCTGGCCATGACAGAGCTCAATACAGGAGATTCAATCCCCATCAACAACCAGCTTGCTGCCAGGGGCCACCATGTTGAAATTATTTTTTGTAACGAAAGCTCAACGACATTGTTCTTCAACGATTTTCCTATCTGTGATCAAAACATACTTTAACTAAAGCAAGGTTCTGAGGTCCCTTCACAGCCGCGCTTGAAAGCCGTCCATACTGATTCCAATTTTTCCATTTTACCCTCAAATCATGTTCCCCTGCTAACTGAAATATCATTACGAAAGAACGATTGCATTACCCTGATTTTCTAGAGCTAATCTAAAAAAATTCATACCAACACGCAATAATTCCTCCTCAGTGGGTTGCAAACAATATCCCATAACCTAAAAACAATCTCCCATAACCTAAGTGGGTTGCAAACAATGGATTGCGGTTGCCCGAATCATTACGACAGTTCTACCAACAAGAAGGGGAATGTAAACTATAATATCCGATAGACGACCAGCAGAAATGTTAATCTTATGAAACCAATATACGATTATATTTTCGCGGGAGGAGGTGCAGCGGGATTAAGTCTTGCCAGCCGTTTGATCCGAGAATTACCGGGGCGCTCATCCATTTTGATTCTGGATAAGGACAAAAAAGACCAGAATGATCGCACTTGGTGTTTTTGGAGCGCACAACCTTCCCCTTTTGATGAGATCGTTACTCATTCCTGGGTCAAACTCCGCTTCGTCAGCGATGGATTCGAGAAGACATTCGATATCCGCCCTTATCGCTACGCCATGATCCGGGGAATAGATTTTTACCGCTATACTCATCAAGAGTTGCGCCGATCTCCACAGGTCGATTTTATTCAAGAAAATGTCATCAGCATTACCGACTACGGCGAGAAAGCGATTGTAAAAACTGAGAACGCCCATTATTTTGGCAGATGGATATTCGACAGCATGTTCAGGGTTGAGGAATTCGTCCCCAATCCCGCTCGATATCACTATGTGATGCAGCATTTCAAAGGATGGGAGATCGAAACCAAGCAGGATATCTTCGATCCAGAAGTTTTTACCATGTTCGACTTCCGTACGCCGCAACAAGGCGCAATGCGCTTTATTTATATCCTCCCTTTTTCTACACGCAGCGCCCTGGTTGAATACACCTTGTTTTCAGCTACTTTATTAAATCCCGAAGAGTATGACGCCGGTCTGAAGCAATATCTACAAGATATCCTTGGAGTACAGGATTATAAGATCACAGCCATCGAAAGCGGTAAGATCCCCATGACCGACCATCCCTTTCCACGAAAATCAGGCCTGCGGATCATGAATATCGGCACCAAAGGGGGCATGGTCAAACCTTCGACAGGATATGCCTTTCAACGCATCCAAAGAGACTGCACCCAAATCATTGAGTCCATAAAAACATTCCAGACCCCCGATCACGTTCCGCAAACCAGGTCAGTCCACAAATTGAACGACTCGATCATGCTGCAATTGATGTACCGCAGAGGAGACCTGATGCATTCGATCTTCACCGATTTGTTTCGAAACAATCCGATCGATCGCCTGTTTCGCTTTCTGGATGAAGAAAGCTCCTGGCTGGACGACCTGCTCGTTAAAAGTTCCCTGAACCCGATCCCATTCCTCCAAGCCCTGATCAAGATCAAGATTTTTAGAAAAGTCTAACATCTCACTAACACCCCCCGGATTCACCCATGTTGAAGAATTTCTACCACACTCTGAAAAATAAATCTTTTTCTCAAAAAACAATCCCCATCGCCTTACTTGCAACTGCGGTGATTGCTTTTGGTTTATTAATCCCGGAACTTGGATTTTACTGGGATGATTGGGAAAGAATCCTGGTACTCAAGCTTTATGGTGCTAACGCATTTTGGGATTACTTTAGCACCAAACGCCCGTTCGCTGCCTGGGTGTACTTCCTTTTCGGGCCAATTTTAGGAGGCAATCCTATTGGCTGGCATGTGCTATCTCTGGCAGCGCGCTGGCTGGCAGCTGTCAGCTTCTGGTGGGTGTTGAGGAATCTGTGGCCATCCTACAAGCGCCAGGCATTTTACGCCTCAGCTCTGTTTTTGGTTTACCCAATCTTTTTACAGCAGTCAATCATCGTTTACTTTAAGCACTGGCTGGCTTACTCCTTCTACTTTTTCTCCCTGGGTTTGACAATTCAGGGCATCAGAAAACGTCAAAAACGATTGGCGTATTTTGCCGGCGCAGTGTTTACCGAACTTTTACACCTCTCCTTGCTGGAATATTTTGCCGGGTTGGAACTCTTGAGGCCTTTGGTCATCTACTTGGTCTTGAAAGATACGGTTGCTCCTTTGCAAAAAGCGCTTCGCAGGTCATTGGCGCTTTGGCTACCCTATCTCGCAGTGCTCGCGTTATACGCGGCCTGGAGACTCTATTTCGGCGCCAACCTGGAGGACAATCCTTACAGTCCCCAGCTCTTAAGCGGCTTACTGGCAAATCCGTTCCTCACTCTGAGAAACCTAGCAAACATAGGGTTGCAAGATGCAATCTACATTTTTATTTCCAGCTGGCATAAAACGCTCAAACCAGGGGTCATTAGCCTGGATGCGCCCTTCTCGCTTCTCTCCTGGGGGGTCGCTTTCATCCTGGCGGCTATGCTGGCATTCTATATGCTGCGCTTGAAAGACGATGGAGAACCATCTCTTTCGGCAGACCGCTGGTCATTTCAGGCTTTTCTGCTGGGGCTGCTGGCTGCGTTTCTAGGCGCGCTGCCAGTATGGGTTACTTTTCGCGCCGTCAGCACCGAAGGGATGTTTACCGACCGGTTTGCCATGGCCTGTATGGCTGGAGCCAGCCTGAGCTGGGTTGCATTCCTCGAATGGCTGGTGGGAAACCCTCGGCGGAGGTTGATCCTCCTGAACTCCCTCATCCTGCTTGGCGTAAGCTTGCAGCTCCGAACTGCTAACGATTTTCGATGGTCATGGATTCTGCAACAAAGGATCTACTGGCAGCTTTACTGGCGTGCGCCGTACATCCAACCCAATACAACAATCCTGACCGATGGGCAGTTGTTCCCTTATGTAATGCCACAATTTTCGTTCAACCTCTTATATCGCGAACCTCAGAATTACGGGAAAGGGGGATACATCTTCAGCTATTTGGGCGACTTTGGAAGAGACCAGGGAAATTGGCTTAATGGAAAAGACCTGGAAATTAAATATCTGTTTTTCGATTTTCGGTCTTCAACGAAGAACAGCCTCGTGATTTTCAAGGAAGATAAAACCAGCAACTGTTTATGGATACTGGACGAGGAAGACAAAGACAACCCGTATCTTCCTGACCTGGTTAGGCAAGCTTTGCCATTATCCAACCTGGCGCGCATCAATGCTTCTGCCAAAGCAGGGCATACGCCTCCAGAGGATGTGTTCGGCGCAGAGGCAGAGCGGGGCTGGTGCTATTATTATGAAAAAGCCGATTTAGCATACCAGTACAGTGATTACGAGGAGGCAGCCGCGCTCGCCGATGAAGCTATCGCGCAAGGGTTTACGCCAGCCAGTTCGCAAGCAAACTCGCCGCAAGAGTGGATGCCCATCCTTGAAAGTTACGCCGCGGTTGGGCGATGGCAAGAGGCAATAGAAATCACAAAGACAGGCATGCGCGTGGACCAAAATTACCGCCCAATGTTCTGCAGCACATGGCAACGCATTGAGAACAGGCCGCAGACCTCACAGGAAGAGAAACCCCTCATCGCTGAGATGTACAACTTTTTGGATTGCAGTCCGTATTTATGAGTGGTCACCAACAATCCTCTATTGCATCCTTCGGAAACAAGATGATTATTTCAAACACTTCTAACTCAAAAAAATGGCAGCCCCCAGCGAACTTTCGGCAACTCCCCTCGAAAATCGACGGGATAACAATCTTCGCGGAAGTAGAAAAAAGCGAAGAAGAGCAAAAACTTGAGTCCTTCAAATGCCCAAAGTGTGGGGCGACAACAAAGTTCAACGTCTCAACAAGCGGGATTGCCTGTGAACATTGTGGCTATACGGTACCGGTTGCGGCAGAAAAAGTCGGCAGAGAAGCTGCCGAAAACGAATTCACCCTTGAAGCGCTAAAGAGGGGAGAGCAAGGATGGGGGGAAGATCGCCGGGTGCTGCACTGCAATAGTTGCGGCGCGGAAATCGCCCTTGACCAGAAAGCGATCACCAGCACCTGTCCGTTTTGCGCCTCTAATCAGGTTAATGTGCTGGCCCCTGAGAGCAACATTATTCTGCGCCCTCGTTTTCTCATCCCTTTTAAGGTATCGCCTGAAAGTAACCAGGAACGAATCCGCCAGTGGTTAGGCAAAGGCTGGTTTCACCCCGATGAACTGGCTGCTTCAGCCATCCTCGACCGGCTTGCCGGAATTTATATGCCCTTCTGGACCTTCGACGCCAATATCACCGCGAATTGGAAGGCCGAAGTCGGATACGAACATACCGAGAGCTATTACGATCACAGCAGCAAAACCTGGAGGACCCGCACCAGAATCCACTGGCGCTGGGAAAGTGGACAAATCTACCTGCCCGTCGATGACCTGATTACGCCAGGGAACTCTCACATCAGCCAGCACATCCTCAACCAGATCCTGCCTTTCCATTTAAGCGAACTGGTCACCTATGCAGCCGGATATTTGGCTGGTTGGCAGGCGCAGGCGTACGACATTCAGTTACCCGACGCCTGGGAAACAGGCAAAGCCATAATACGGGAACGCGCAAAGGAGGCCTGCTATGCCGACATTCCTTCATCCCACATCCGCAACTTCAGCATGCAGGCAGATTTCGCGGATGAATCGTGGAGATACGTCTTGCTCCCAATTTACCTGGCTGCGTACAAATTTGATAACAGGGTTTTTCAGGTAATGGTCAACGGCCAGACAGGGACAATCGCAGGGCAAAAACCCGTCGCCTGGTGGAAGGTATGGCTGGCAATCGGGGCTTTGCTCTCGCCGGGAATTCTTCTAGGGTTGATCGGTTTGCCACTGCTTCTAGCAGGTGGGATTGGCGTCCTGCCCCTCTTCGCGGGTTTCATCTTGCTGGTTATAGGCGGGATCATTGCTTTCAACCTGTATCGTAAAGCCAGAGAATCGGAGGCCGACTGATGGAGCAGCAAATCATTCCTCCCAGCCACATCACTGAAACAGTAGAATTGACATGGGGGCTTGAACGAATCGTTGGCGGCTGCCGCGCCTGCGGCCAGGCGTATCTGATCAGCAAGAGCTGGATCGGGCAGATTTGTCCCCATTGTATCAATGGGCGTCTCGAAGAACAACCTGCCGTTGTACGCCAGGAACCTCCTGAACTACTCATCCTCTTTCAGCTCAACAAAGCCCGACTCCAAAATATCTATACGCAATTCACAAGGGGGTTGTGGCTTGCGCCGGATGATTTCAATCCCAATCATCTGCTTCAACGCGCCATGCCCGTTTTCTGGCCTATGTGGCTGGTAGACAGTGACGTGAAAGGCGTCTGGCAAGCCGAAATGGGGTTTGATTACCAGGTTAAAAGTTCAGTGGAAGCCTATCAAGCTGGCCAATGGAACACCCAGCAAAGAATCGAGACCCGTATTCGTTGGGAAACCCGAATTGGAACGCTCGAACGTCATTATGACAATATCGCCGTACCTGCTTTAGAGGAGCACGCCAAAATGAGTAGCCTGCTAGGAGATTATGCGCTAGAGCAGGCAAAAACCTACCAGATTGAAGACCTTGGAAATGCTCTTATCTGGCTGCCAGATCTATCGCCTGAAAACTCGTGGGAGATTGCCCAAAAAGCCATCCAACAGGCCGCTGGAAACGAATGCCAGAAAGCAGCCGAAGCGCAGCACGCTCGAAACTTTAGCATCCAGGCTGAATATTCAAACCAGCGATGGTCTCAAATGCTCCTCCCGATGATTGTCTCTTATTACCACGGTGATGATGGCAAGGTTTACCCGGTATGGATCAACGGACAAAATGGGCAGATCCGCGGGATACGCGCCGCCTCGCAACGAAAAGGCTGGATTTGGGCAGGAGTCTCGTCTGGAATCGCACTGGCGCTTTTCATCGCCGGTTTATTACTTACCGCGATCCCTCCCATCACCGTTTTAGGAGCAATTCTGATCGTTCTGGCATTCTGTATAGGCGTGTTTGCCATCATTCCCGCAGTCTGGCCATGGCAATGGAACCGAAAACAGAGGTAAACCTCACAGCAAAGAAATGGTATACTTTAATTCAGAAATCATCCATTGATCATCCAAATTATTCCTAATGTGAGGTTAGTTCCCCCATGCACATTGAAATTAATCACAGTGATGACCCCATCCGGCTTTTCAAATCAGACTTTTTAGAATTTTTCACCCATATCAGCCCCATTACAATTGTTGTGATCTGGGCGCCGGTGGCCGTTTTCTTCCTCTACCGAGCCATTGCAACGGCTGGGAATGGTTTTCCCTGGTTCATCCCCGTAGGATTTTTGCTGGGACTTTTTGTCTGGACCTTTACCGAATACACCATGCACCGGTTTGTTTTTCACTTCAAACCTCGCGCGCCCTGGCAAGAACGGGTCAGTTTTCTTTTTCACGGCGTCCACCACGCGCAACCGCAGTGCAAGACCCGCCTGGTGATGCCGCTTCCAGTCAGCATCCCGCTGGCCATCCTCTTCTACGGGTTATTCTATCTCATCCTAAATACTGTTGGAGCAGGAGAGTGGCTAAACCCGATGTTTTCGGGGTTCATGACCGGCTACCTGGCTTATGACCTCACCCATTACGCCACACATCATTTTCCAATGCGGACGGGGTACGCAAAGTTTCTAAAACAGCATCACCTCAAGCACCATTACAAAACCCCCAACATGCGGTTCGGGGTCAGCTCACACGGATGGGACATTGTGTTTGGCACCCTTCCAGGCTAATAAGAGGTCTTAGCTTTTCCAAAATGAACTCATTTCCGTATCAGACCGGCAGCGATGATCTCGCCGATATCCCAGCCGTGATCTTTCTGCGCGAACGAAATTTACCGTTCTCCGTATTCCGGCACACATCTCCGCCCAGCTCCATCGAGCAGGCCGCCTTTGAACGAGGTCAAAGCTCTGACCAGGTGATCCGAAGCATTCTCTTCAAAATTCCCACAGGTGAGTTCGTCATGGTTTTAGCAGCCGGCCCTGCCCAAATTTCTTGGTTAAAACTGCGCCATTATCTGGGATATTCTCGCCTGACTATGGCAAGCCATGCCGAGGTTTTGCAGATGACTGGAAGCTCACCTGGCGCGGTCTCTCCGTTCGGACTGCCCGTACCCCTCCGAATCCTGGCAGATCACAACGTTTTGCGCCAGGATACCCTCTCTCTTGGATCTGGAGTGCGGGGGACAGCAATTATCATTGAGAGTCAAACGCTGATCAAAGCAATTCCCGCAATCGAGTTTGGAGACTTCATCACCCATGAACCATAGCCCAAACGTCCCTTTATGAGCGCACAAAAAGCTGTTCGCGTTGCCTATTTCATTTCTGCGCATGGATTCGGCCATGCGGCGCGGGCTTCGGCTGTTATGGCTGCCATTGGAGAAACATTCTCATCTGTGCACTTCGATATCTTCACCCAAATCCCCCGATGGTTTTTCGACGAGTCGCTCAGCGACCTGTCTTTTACAATCCATCCAGACAAAACAGACATCGGCTTAATCCAAAAAAAACCAATGGAGCAGGACCTGGATGCAACCTTGCAGGCGTTGGATCATTTCCTGCCATTCGATAAGGAAAATATACGTCGTCTGGCCGGATTAATCCAAAAGCAGCAGTGCAGGGCTGTGATCTGCGATATCGCTCCCTTAGGGCTTGCAGTAGCTTCAGAAGCAAATATCCCCTCTGTTCTGATCGAAAATTTCACTTGGGATTGGATTTATGAAGAATATGTCCAGACTCACCCAGGATTCAAAAAGCATATTATTTACCTTAACGACATTTTCTCCTCCGCCCGCTTCCACATCCAGACTGAACCTGTTTGTCAAAAGCGCCCAAGCACCGTGCTGACCACATTTCCTGTGAGCCGCAAGCCGCGCCGGATCCCAAGCGAAATCCGCAGGTTGTTAAGAATCCCAACTGATGGGATCATGACGCTGGTAACCATGGGGGGTATCCCTGAGAAGTTTAATAACCTCGAGGAAGTGCAAAAAAACCAACGGTTCTACCTCGTAGTGCCAGGCGGTCATTCAGACTACCTTTGGAAAAATCACCTGGTTCTGTTACCACATCATTCCAATTTTTACCATCCTGATCTCATCAACGCCAGCGATGTGGTCATAGGCAAAGCAGGGTATAGCACAATCGCCGAAGTATATCACGCAGGAGTGCCGTTCGGATATATAAGCCGTTCTAATTTCCGCGAGGCGCAACCTCTTAGGGAATTCATCTGCCGCGAGATGAATGGGATTGAGATTTCAGAAGAAGCATACCTTCAGAATCGTTGGGGAGAAGCGCTGCCCATGCTAGTTGAAATCCCACGCATTAAGCGCACAGCGCCGAATGGGGCCGAACAAATTGCTCAATTTATCCATTCCCTGCTAGAATTATAAAAGCCATGTCCGCTTTTTGAACTTCTGAACAATTTTTTGGCATTCAGAATGAACATCCATTTAGAACCATTTGGGCGCAGTGACTTTCGCAGGCTGATTCGCTGGGTGTCAAATGCAGAGTTTATGCTTTTGTGGTCGGGGCCTTACTTTACATTTCCCCTCAATGAAACGCAACTGGAAGCCTACCTGCAATCTGCCGAAGGTGTCCCTCCCCCTCGTAAAATCTTTAAAGCCGTCAATAGAGAAACAGGTGAAGTGGTCGGCCATATCGAGTTGAATATGATCGATTGGAAAAACCTTTCGGGGATGGTTTCCAAAGTGCTGGTGGGTTATGAAAATAGGAGGGGAAATGGCATTGGAACCCAGATGATGCAGCGATTAATCGAGGTCGCCTTCGAAGATCTGGGGCTGCACCGTTTATCCTTATACGTTTTTGACTTTAATGAACCCGCTATAAACTGCTACAAGAAAGTCGGATTCAAGATTGAGGGCCACCTGCGAGATTTTCGCAAGGCAGGAAACAATCGGTATTACAGCAGCTATTTGATGGCCTTGCTGCAGCCGGATTGGCTACAAGAGAATGCAAAATAGCACCTCATATGAAAAACGGTGGATCCAGCGGCAAAATCGTTGCAAGATTTGTTTCAATAATCTCTGCGCTCAATGCTCCTGCAGAAAGTTCGGCAAGCTTTTTCTGGAAAGATTCAAATTCGTCGACTGGAAATCGAAAGGTCAAAGTCACATCGGCGGCAAAGACTTCGTTCAAAATAACACCATGGTGTTGGGCGATCAGAAGGCGAATTCGCTCAAAAAACGTATACGGAGCGACAAGCATGGCTGTATAGGTGGCTCGTTTCACAGCACGCGGCATCACCGCCAGAACAGCCCGAGCAGAATCGCTGTATGCCCGCACGAGCCCGCCGCTGCCCAATTTCGTTCCACCAAAATAACGGGTTACAACCATAACGATATCCCCCAATCCGCTACCACGCAAGACCGACAGAACCGGTTTTCCTGCCGTCCCCGCAGGTTCACCAGCGTCGCTGCAATGGGCAATCGTCGAAGGACCAAAACCAATCAGAAAAGCGGTGACATGGTGTGTAGCATCGGCAAACTCATTTCGAATGCGTTCAATGAAAGCTCGCGCCTGCTCCACTGAAAAAGCGGGGCCTGCACTGGCAATAAATCGGGATGCCGAGACAATTAACTCGCTGCGGGCTTCGTTGGCTGGGATTGGATAGGGTTCTATCATGTTTCGCTATTATTATATATTGGAAAGGATATGGCAATGAAGCGAGGAGTAGACTTTATCGGAGTGGGAGTTGGAGCGATCATAATCAATGACAAAGGAGAGCTGTTCTTTGCCCGGCGCGGCGAGCTGGCAAAAAACGAAAGGGGGTTGTGGGAATTTCCCGGCGGATCGGTTGAGTTCGGTGAGACCATGGAGGCCGCTATAAAAAGGGAAATGGTCGAAGAATATGGCATTGAGATCATGGTAGGAGAACTTTTGGATGTTGTTGATCACATCCTTCCTGAGGAAGGACAGCATTGGGTATCGCCAACATTCCTGTGTAAGATCGTAAACGGCAAGCCGGTGATCAAAGAGCCAGGAAAATGTAGCCAAATCGGCTGGTTTCTGCCGGAAGCCGCCCCCCAGCAGTTGACAAAAATTACCCGAGAAAATTTAGAACATTACTGGAGCAGGATATCCAAAAGTACAGAGCAAACAGGCAGCGATTAATTCTGGCCAGTCTTTGTTCCTTCCATGGCGCAAGCCTCCTCAATATAGCCCAGGCTTTGATTTCGAAAATAAGTATTTTTCAATTTTGCATTATGGCTGGTCTTCTGCAGCAAGTCCTGGTGCGTCCCCTCCTCAATAATCCGTCCACTTTACATCACGATAATTCGATCGGCCATTCTGACAGTAGAAAGCCGGTGAGCAAAAAGGATACTGGTGGATCGCGCCAGAATAATTTTAAGTGCCTGCTGTCTTTGCCATTCGGTAAATGGATCAATATTTGCAGTCGCTTCATCGAGAATGATGATAACCGGTTTTTGAACAAGAACTCGCATGAGCGAGAGAAGTTGGCGTTGCCCCCTGGAAAGCAACGCGCACAATCTAAGAAACTGCTACAAAGATAGCCATCTATAAAAGTCGCCACAAATCAGGAGAGGCATCCGTAATAATGGTGAACACCTGCCCAAGTAGAACCGGGACAACTCCAGCCAGAGAGGCGTTTCCAAACGCGCCACCCAAAGCCAGGATGGCAACTGACCAGTGCCGGATGACATGAGATGCAATCCAGCGCGCCGGCCCTTTCAGGGTCGGTCTGGCGGGCAGTCCCAATCGGAAATTCCGAAACGGACAACGCCTTTCTCAAATCACAAAAAAAAAACAAATCAGGCAGCGCTGACCCAGGTAAGAGAGATACGCCCGCGGTCCACTTCAACAGCCAGAACTTCCACCTCGATGATATCGCCAACCTGAAGGATGTTGCCAGTTGGGATACGGCTACGATGAAGAAGACCATCCTGTTTGACGCCAATATCCACAAAGACGCCAAAGTCAACCACATTGCGAACAGTTCCCTTCAGGCGCATCCCAGGCAGGAGGTCTTCCATAGAAAGAACATCATTGCGCAAGATTGGTGGAGGGGTATCTTCCCGCGGATCGCGCCCCGGCCGGATGATTTGTTCAAAGATATCACGCAAGGTTGGCTCGCCAGTCCCTAATTCTGCCGCAAGCTTTTCGACCGGGGTATGCCTTTGAAGCTGGCCGAGCGCAATTCTCTTTTCTTCCTTAGAAACAGAGATAGAAATGCCAGCTTTTTGAAGGATTGCTTGAGCTACCGGATAACTTTCAGGATGAATGGCACTGGCGTCGAGTGGATTGTCTCCACCTCGAATGCGGAGGAAGCCGGCAGCCTGCTCAAACACCTTAGGTCCCAAACCGTTCACCTTCAACAAATCAAAACGGTTCTTGAACGGGCCATTTTCCTCACGAAAGGCTACGATCCGTTCAGCAAGCTTGGGTCCAATACCAGCCACATGGGTCAACAAAGCCGGAGAAGCGGTGTTGACCTCGACGCCCACATTATTCACCACACTTTCAATCACACCGTCCAGAGCGTGATTAAGCTCGGCTTGATTTACATCGTGCTGGTACAACCCTACACCAATTGACTTAGGGTCTATCTTGACAAGTTCCGCCAAAGGATCCTGAACCCGCCTGGCAATAGAAACAGCGCCTCGCAAGCTTACATCCAAATCGGGCAGTTCGGCGCGCGCCAGCGGACTGGCGCTGTAAACGCTCGCGCCAGCCTCGTTTACAATCAGATAACGAAGGCCTGGAAGCATACGGATCAGCTCTGCCACAAGTTGCTCAGTTTCCCGAGAGGCGGTCCCATTACCGATCGCGATGAGGGTTACGCCATACTTTTCTACCATCGTTTTTAAAATTTCCAAAGCTTGAGTCTTCTGCTTTTGTGGTTCGTGCGGATAGATGGTAAAGGTATCCAACAGCCGCCCAGTGGAATCCACAATCGCCGCTTTACAACCAGTGCGGAACCCCGGATCAAGCCCCAAAACGGTATACCCTGCCAGGGGAGGCTGGCTGATGAGGGCGCGCAGGTTTGAGGCAAAAACAGTCACGGCGTGCATTTCGGCGGTCTCGGTCAATGTCCGTCGAACGTCACGTTCAATTGCAGGGAGCAACAATCGCTCCGCTGCATCCTCCATAGCTTTTTTCAAAAGATCGGCGAACGGCGAACGCCGGTCTGGCCGGAAGAAGGAAGTAACTGCAGTCCGCCAGTCCCGTTCTGGAATCTCAACCTGGACACGCAGCACTTTTTCGGCCTCGCCGCGATTGATGGCCAAAACCTGATGCGGACGAAGGCGATCAACCCTGCCCTCAAACTGATAATAAACTTGGTACACACGTCGTTCGTCCTGCGCGTCGGGTAGCTTCTCGCTCCGTAGAACGCTCCATTGCATCGCTCGTTCGCGGGTGATATGCCTTACATTGGCGTGGTCACTGATAGTTTCCGCGACGATATCGATGGCCCCGGCCAAAGCATCTTCAGCTGTAAGGACATTCTCATTAAGAAAAGGCATCGCCAGAGTCTCGGCGGTCTGTTCGCTGATTTCTTGCTGCAGGATTTTATCCGCCAGGGGTTGCAACCCTTTTTCGCGAGCGATGCTGGCGCGCGTCTTCCTTTTTGGTTTATAGGGTTGGTACAGATCTTCGAGGGCAGTCAGGGTTTCAGCCCGTAACAAAGCTGACCGAAGTTCATCGGTCATTTTACCCTGTTCTTCAATGGAAGCTAAAATGGCGGCGCGCCGCTCATCCAGCGATCTGAGACGGGCAAGGAGGCTTTCAATCTGTCGGATCTGTTCTTCATCCAAAGAGCCGGTGGCCTCTTTTCGATAGCGTGAAATGAAAGGTATAGTATTTCCTTCATCCAACAGTTCAATAGCAGAGGCAGCTTGAGAAGGTTTGATATTTAATTGCGCGGAGATTTTTTCGGCGTAAGACATAACCATCCCTTCAATCCATCAGTTGAATGCGCGCCATGAGCCTTCGAACAACCCACAGCCTGCCAATTCTATCACTTTTCCTGGCGGCAAGATCGCAAATAAGCACTCTAATCCAAAATCTTCTTTGAATATTTGCTGGCAGGCAGTCAGTTTAGAAAAAATTGCAAGCACGCCCTATTTTCGGTACAATAAACGTTGACAAGGTTCAATCAAGTTAAATATCACTAGATTGTAGAGGAGATAACAGATGGGCGTATTATCCTGGATTGTTGTTGGCTTGATCGCTGGATGGCTTGCCAGCCTTGTAATGAAGGGAAGAGGGTTTGGCCTGATTGGCAATATCGTCATTGGCATCGTTGGCGGTCTACTGGGAGGATTTCTGGCTTCGTCTCTTTTTAAAATTGCCAACCCGGTGAGCGGATTAAACCTGACAACCGTTGTGGTTGCCTTTCTTGGCTCTGTAGTATTGATGGCGCTTATCCGGCTACTACGCCGGATATAGGTAAAAGATTTGAGCGTTTTAGCAAATTCCTGGTAGACCGTGGATTTACCAGGAATTTTTATCTGCTAGAAAACACCTTGCGACACCTGGAAAAATATGGGAGGAAATATGTTGAAAGAATTTAAAGATTTTGCGATGAAAGGCAATGTTGTAGACCTTGCGGTGGGGTTGATCCTTGGGGCGTCATTTGGTAGCATTGTAACCTCGCTGGTCAACGATATCATCATGCCCCCCATTGGACTGCTGCTCGGAAAAGTAAATTTTTCAAACCTCTTTATTAACCTCTCGACCACTCCATACACCGCTTTAGAAGAAGCCAGAGCAGCCGGGGCGCCAACCATCAACTATGGGCTGTTCATAAACACCGTCATCAGTTTTTTGATTGTCGCAGTAGTGATGTTCTTTATTGTCCGCGCCATGAACCAGATGCGCAAACCGGCCGCCCCGTCCCCCGAAACAGAGACCAAAGATTGCCCGTACTGCCTCTCAAGAATTCCTTTGAAAGCAAAAAAATGTGCTTTTTGCACCTCTGAGGTCTGAGGATACCGGTCAATTTATTCACCCTTCAAGCGCTGCCAGGCGTTCAACCAGGGTTCCCCTAATCGATTGTGGGAGGCTACCTGAACTTTCATTAACTTTTGGGCAATCATCGCGGCAGTGGAAGCAACCGCGCCCCAATCGTCGTCCATCACCGCACAGCGCATTTTCTCGCCTAGCGTCGCGGTCCATTCCCATTCCACTCGGAAACGGTCTGCTTTAACCCAGTACCCCCTTTTCTCCCAGGCAAGAACGGATTGATCCACCGTTTTGTGTATTTCCAACAATGCCAGGGCAATAAAGGCAGCCAGATTCCGGCTAAGATCATCAGTTTGCTGCTGCCGCATCAGTTCCCGCAGCGCTAAAACAATCTCCTTCGATAAACGAATGCGCGCCTTACCCGCGCTATCCGGGTTGATCACTCTTCCCAAAGAACACTCCCATCTAAGAAAGTAAGTCAAGAGATTATATCGTATCTGGCGCTTCTGATTACAAATTCTATGGTTTAATTACTTATTGGATCCACATCCTTTCAAAGATTTTTAATGGAGGAGATAAGATGATTTTCGAAAATGCAACCATCCTCACGATGAACCCCAAGCGAGAAATAATCGAACGCGGCGCTGTGGTTGTGGACGGCAAACTGATCGCTGCGATTGGAAAAACACAAGAAATCGTCGCCCGGTACCCTCAATTGCCCCGCATCAATTGCAATGGCAATTTATTGTTGCCCGGTTTAATAGACACCCACGTTCATCTGGCGCAATGCATCTTACGTGGATATACCGATGATAAACAATATGAGTTTTTAGAATGGTTAACCGGAAGGATTTTCCCGATCCTGGGAAATATGACGCCTGAGGATGGTCTGGCAAGCGCTTCTTTATGCGTCTTGGAGATGATCAAATCTGGCACCACCGGATTCATCGAAGTGCTCCTGGCCGAACACTACGGCTTCGATGGCATTGCAGAAATGATTGAAAAAGCAGGCATTCGGGCGGCATTGGGAAAAATTGTGATGGATATGGACCCCGCGATTCGGGATCAGATCGGTATCCATCCAAACATGTGGGAACCGCGCCAGGTCTGTATCCAAAATACTCTAAAGATGTTCGACCGCTGGAACAAAGCGGCAGATGGAAGGATCCAGGTTTGGTTTGGGGCGCGAACGGCAGGGGAATGGAACCGCCCCGACATGTACGACGAGATCAGCCAACTGGCCCGAGAACGCAACATGGGAATCACCATTCATTTCGCTGAGACACCGGAAGACGTGGCTTACGCCAAATCCCAAGGATTTCGGTCGCCAACGGAATTTGGCATGGCGCACGGCATTTTGGGACCCCGTACGGTTCTGGCGCATTATATTCACTCAGATGAAGAGGATTGGAAGCTTCTGGTAGAAACCGGGACGACCGTCTCCCATAATCCTGGCTCTAACCAGCGAGAACCGTGGGGGCCACCGCCAGTTGCTCGAATGCTAAAAGCGGGCGTTAATGTTTCAATGGGATGCGATGCCGCGGTGGCAAACAATGCGATGGACATGGTGAGAGACTTGCGGGTCGCCCTCCACGCCACGCGCATTTTTGAAAATAACAAGGCTGCCATGTCTCCAGAAACGGCGCTTGAACTGGCCACCCTCAATGGGGCAAAAGCGATGGGAATCGAAGATGAAGTTGGTTCCATCGAACCCGGCAAACACGCTGACTTCATTTTGATCGATCTGGATAAACCCCACTTACAACCTGTCTGGAATCCAGTCGCCACGCTGGTCCTTTCGGCGCTGGGAAGTGATGTAGATACCGTTGTTGTCGATGGCAAGATCATCATGCAAGGCAGAAAAGTATTGACGATGGATGAAGAAGCCATCCTGGCAGACATACGTGAACGGAAAGCCCGGCTGGCGAAAAAAGCAGGGATCGAAATGCACCTTCAGTGGCCTGTTATATAAGAAAAAACTTAGATTGCATCCTTCCGTTTTTGCAAGATAAGAACTAAAACAAATTGAGCAAAGGTGATGATCAAGATGTAGATCCAGCGAGCGATCACCGATCCATGGAAAGAACGGCCATAATCGTCATAAACGATCCCTAAAATTGTTTCTGCTGCACCAATGGCTTCCTGCCTGTTTCGCGTCCAGTCAGAATAGGTCTCGCCGTAATCTTCCATTTCTTCCTGATACCCGGTGAATTGCTGCTTGACATCTTCCTTGTAGATTTCCATCGAGTCAATCTCGCTGTTGATATGATTCTCGACCTGGACGCGGACATCTTGCTGGTAGGCATCGAATTGACCCTCGACCTGCTTCTTATACTCCTCCAACTGACTCCGAGTCTGGTTTTGATAATCGTTGAATTGAGCTTCGCGAGTGAGGCGGTATTCCTCAAATTGCTTCTCGGTATCAGACTGATATTTGTTCGCCCGCCAGTAAGCTTCATTCTGTGCTTTTTCGGCTGCATCCTCCGGAGAGAGACCAGCATAATCTGTTGAGCGACGCTCAGGGCTACCTCCGATGGAGACTGGCAGGCGAGTGGGGGTTGGATATGAAGTAGGAGTTGGAAACAAGGTCGGTGTCGCCAGTAGTGTGGGGGTTGGCAATTGCGTGGGGGTATTGCGAGGTGTCGGAGAAGGAAGCCAGGTTGGTTCAAGAGGTCTCTTGGGCTCATCCTGAGCCAGTGCCACCTTCGCGTCTTCATCATAAAAATCGCTTGAGAGAATACCTGGAAAATCTCTACAATTCTTGAAAATATTCGGTCCCATGCACAAGCAACCTTCTTTTTGAGTGGGTGTCAAGGCATTTCTTTCTTCGGCTGGCAAATTCCAACAAGGATCTGCAATTAGCTTATCACCAATCCCGGTGGATTTAACAAAAGATTCATACGCCCAGCGCGTGCCAATCCCAAGACTGATAATATTCCCGCCTGGGATTTTGTCCAAAGGTAACAGCAAGCCAACAAATAGCAATTGGGGAACAAGCACACCTATAAGGATCGTCTGGGCAGAATTCTGATTTGGCGATAGCGCTGAAACGACCAACCCTAAAAGATAGCCACAAGTTATCGTTAATATGATTGTCACCCACAAGCCAAAATATCCATCAAGGTGCCTGACGAAAGGTTTGGTCAAAATAATCACAAAAAACAGGATCGCAGTGCCTTGATACAGCGATAATGCCGCGCCAATCCATGCTTTTGAAAGGACATAAGGAAAAATCTTTAACCCGACAGCGCGTTCACGCTTGTAAATATCAAGCTCCTTAACGATCTCGCGCATACTTCCCATCGATCCAACAAGTAGTGCGATCACAGCAACCATGTACCACATTGCCATGATCTTAGTAGCGTCTCCTTCGACAGGATCAGAAAGTTTTGATCCCCAGATAAAGTTCATCAATCCCAACAGAGGAGCCAAAGCCAGTGTAAGTCCCAAAGATGCTCGATCTTGCACCATGCACCGAATTTGACGCGCCGACAAGATAAAGAATTGTTTAAATGCAGAAATGCGTTTTCGTTTGCGGTTGCTTCCCACAAAAGCCTGGCCAGCAGGCGCTTGAGTGAACTGAGGCCGGATGTAACGGGCATATTCGCTTTGTAGATACCTTTGCCTCCATTCCTCAGGCTTGCCTCGTTTTTCATCTGTGAGAATGCGGTAGATATCATCAAATTCCATATCCTTTTCCAACCGCTCGCGATGAGTACGGTACTGGTCAAAATACTCTAATGCTAGCTCTGGTGGCCCATAGAAGGCAAGATTACCCCCCTTCGCCAGGATAATGGCTTTATCACAAAACATGACGTTCTTGGTCGCATGGGTAATGATAAGTACTGTACGCCCTTGATCTGCAAGGTGGCGCAACAACTTCATCATCTCATACTCAGTGCCGGGATCCAGGCCGCTGGTAGGTTCGTCCAGGAAGAACAGGCGGGGTTTGGTAAGCAATTCCACGCCAATCGAAACACGCTTCAACTGTCCACCGGATAGTCGTGAGATCGGCACATCCTTCTTGAAAGTAAGCCCAAGATCATTCAAGGTAGAATTAATTGCAGCCGCGCGCTCCTGTGCGCTTGTGTCAGCAGGCATGCGCAACTGGGCAGCATAATTTAAAGCCTGTTCTGGGGTTAACTCCATATGGACGATATCGCGTTGAGGCACGTTGCCAATATCATCGCGGAACATCTCATAATTTTTATATAAATCAACACCGTTAACCAAAACTTGCCCACTGGTAGCCGGGCGGAAACCATTGATGGCGTCCATCAACGTACTCTTGCCTGCACCGCTCATCCCCACCAAGGCAACAAACTCATTTTGACCAACACTGAGACTGATGTCCTTGAGTAGGTTAAGGTCTTTCGAAACATATTTGTTCAGCCCTATGACATCAATTGCATAACTTTCTGCGGTAGAACGGTGCAATTCGTTGCCTGTGAACTGCATCTGATAAGGGCCGATTTTTATATTATCTCCAGGATTGAGCCAAGTTGTGCCTTCGACCAACTGACCGTTGACGTAGAGTCCATTGGCGCTGTGAGTGTTGACGATACGGGAACGCGTCCCTAATCGTTCAATAACTGCATGATACCGGCTAACCATTGGATGATCGAGAACAATCTGGTTGTCAGGGGCACGCCCAATAGTGACACGATCCTGACCCAGGAGGTTCAGGCGTCCTGTCGGGATTGGTTCACTTGCCAAACGGCTTGCATCAACTTCCAATACTGTCGAGCTATCCCGATCAATATTTAAGCCAGAAAGTTGAGCCCCTGCCGCCAATTCAAAAGTAAACTCATCAATTCGAAATGAATCGAGCAAATTTAACAAAACGGGTTGGTTTGGCGGAATGAGCTGGCCATGATAAAGCACCCCGTTTTTTGATCCAAGATCAGTTATTGTAACCCGGCCATCCTTCAATACTACTTTGGCATGACAACGAGATACACAACTTGCATCGAGAGCGATTTGATTTGTGGGAACACGGCCAATAAATTGTTCCCCTTCTACCAGGGTATAGGTTTGCCAGGGGCCTTCGCCGCGCCGGTATCGAAGCACAAGCTGGACAGATTGACCCGGAGCAGCCACTGCGGGCGGAAGGACTCCAATCACCGTTTTGGGCTGCTCGGCAACAGAAACCGCCGTCCCCTCTGCAAACCCAGCTTTTGCTTCAACCAAATTGATTTTAAATTGGAAAGAACTGATCAAGAAAACCTGGCCAGGTTCCAGGATAACTTTTCGGCGCGGTTGAAGCGGAGAGCCTTTAAGTTGAGTGCCGTTGACCGATCCCAGGTCCATCAGAAAACATCCGCTTTCTGAGATCTCAATTTGGGCATGATGCCTGGAAACCTCGGTGCTTGGAAGCACAATCTGGCAATCCGGCGCACGGCCAATTACATGAACGCCAGGTAAAAGATCAATTTGCTTCCACTCACCTTCTCCTGAACAAATTGATAATTGATAAGATTTCATCATATCCACCTTATTTTCAGCTACCTTTTCCAATATCCATGTGCAACAGAGCTCCTCAACAAGTCAATGATTTGAAGCTGTCAAGGAGAAAGTGGAGGTATAGTCAATTCTGGTACTTTAAGTGTGGGGATCGGCGGCGGCGTTGGCGTCTTAACGCCGCAAGCGCCTGGATCGGTGGATAAGTACAGGCGACCGTAACTCATCCGACAGGTATTGTCCACATTAAATAGCTTTTTGAGTGGATAATTTGCATTATTTTGCAACGGAGAACCCGCGTCCGCTTCGCTAAATTGGTCGTTATAATCAAATTTTGTCGGCGATTTCAACCCGTCATCTGCGATAACCCCCCACATAAACGACTTGGATTTATCCATCAACTGCGGCTTGAAAGCAATTTGGATGGCCGAAGATTGATTGGGAGCAAGCCGGCTAAAGGCCATATCCGGGTCCGCTCCACCCTCTGCCGGGAAAATTTTAGCATCGAAACCATCCCCTGAGGACGGCGCGTCAGAAAACAAAGCCCTGACGCCGCCAACATCATTGTTGGTATCCGTGTAGACTTCTACACCGGTGGAACTCCAATCTCCGCTTGCCGGTGGAGCAGTCCAGATTAAATAATCCCCCCGGCCATCGTAATCGTTATCGATTTCTACAGCATAGAAAGCCTTAAGCGACTGAGAAACTTTTTCTTTCCCCGCCAGGTAAATGGTTACATAGTAATATTGATCATCTACGGATAACTCCGCTTTGATAAGATCGATGTCGGCGCGGTAGTTCATTGAAGAATCAAAAGGTCGCTCCAGGAAAATTGTCTTATAGCTATCTCCGCCCGTCGTGTATTTTGATTCGGCATACGGCTTGGAATCCATATCAAGAATTTCGCTTTTTACAGCGGGCGGCTGCATCGGCGTTAAAGTATGAACCACTGTGACCGTAAGGATAGGGATATTGGTAGCAGTTTCCGTCACTGCAGGTTGAGACGAAGCAGAAGGGGGTAAAACAGGGGGAGGAGTATCAGATGTTGTAGAAACCTGGCTAACCGAAAGCGCTTTTTGGGTCAACTGGATCTCATTTTCCAATGCTGCCTCAGTGCTATTGACACTTTCTTCTTGGGCTTTGTTGCCTGGCAGATTACACGCCAAAATCAATAGCATCAGTCCAAACAACAATACACCGATGTGCGCTGACGACCCCTTTTTCATAGACCCTGCCTTTACCAGAAGAGAGATTCCATCCCCTATCTTATGTTACCCCGCCGATATTCCTTCTAACGTTTAATCATTATTATAGCCACTATCAATAAGGGGGCAAGAAGCAAGTTGAAGGAAATCGCTCCATTCATCATTTCTTATTAAACTCGCCCATCCAAATTAAACGTAGGATGGAAATCCTCGAAAGGAATTGACAGGGTTGCCATTCCTATTGCTAGAAGGGCAGAATCGGAATTAAAGAAAAGGGTTCTTAACAGGTATTTTTCGGCAAAATTCTTCGAAAAATCAATCTAGCCAAAATAAAACCCCCTACTAACCCAACCCCTAAGAGAGAATAAAACAGGAGGACCGGGTCCAATTGAGCATGGTAACGCTGCCGGTCGCTGGCATAAACCATCGTGGCTACCAAATAAGTAGTAACGAAGGAAACCATCCATGAAGGATGATCAAACGGCAGTTGAACCGCATCCCCATAAGGTCGAAAGATGGCAAAGAGTGTAATACTTCCCCAAAGAAGAAGAACTAACCAAAAAGCCAGGAAATTCGACACTAAGAACAAGATAGCTATCTGGATCAATTGAACAAATACAATCCGGCGCGCTGGCCAACTGGGCAGTAGACCGGGAGGGTTTACAGCTGGTCGAAGCCCGAGTGCTGCCAATAAAAACCCTACCCCCGCTATAAAAAAGCCATTCATAATGCGCCCCAGAGGATAACGAGGTACGCCATCATGATACCATGTACCTACTTTTAGCTTACGGTAAAAGAGAATTGGCAATTCATCACGATAGTCCCACCAGAATTTCAATCCTTTAAGAGTTGGGTTCTCCCCTGATTTGGGCCAATACTCAGGTTCAAGACCATAAGCCTGATAAACACCGTCTTGGGGAGGCCAATCGCCGCGATTGATGTGTTGAGGACCAACTCCTTCCAGCACATCCAAATTGTTCGTCATGGCAAAAGCGGAGACTGCTTGCGGTTCGTAATAATGACCCGTGTTCCAACGAAAGATATTCAGATAAAGTGACCACAGCAAGGACGGCAGGAGAGCGATTCCAGCAAAAACCAGAGCCTGTTTTCTGCCTTCCCTATCCAGGAACAGCAACATCCAGGCTAGCAGGAAAAAGATTGAAGGGAAATAATTCCCTCGCGTCATCACAAACATAGAAAGAGAAAGCGCCGCTGCAGCCAGCGACAACTTGCTCCGTTTCCTTAGGAATACATTGAATAAGAGAGTGAACAAAACAAACCAAAATACGCCCGGTATCTCAGAATTGACAACACCTAATCCCAGGGCATAGTCCACAGCCTGAGAAAAATAACAGTAATATAACCCTGCCAGGCCGCCTGCAATCGCGCCGCCCCATCCTGCCAGATAAGCGCCAATAAATAACAGAAGCAGGCCAGTCATCCATGCCAAAAAGATGAATCCTAACCGAGGAACGATCACCTCGGTGCCGAAAATTCCATATAGGAGCGCCAGCAGAAAACTGGTGCCAGGTGGTCTGTGGGAAATGACGTATTTCCCGGGCGCCGGAGGCTCAAGAAAGCTAACCGGAGCAGTATGATAAATCTCTAAGGGAAGGACCAAGGACTGCACGTAACCATAGCCGTTGATCATATTAATTGCAGGAGCGATGTACTCGATGTCATCTACTCCCATCACAACACTATGAGAAGTTTGTAAATCCACCACTCTGGCGAGATAAAGCAATTGCGGAAGACGATTAACAAACAGAACCAGGAAAACAACTCCCACAAAACCAACCAGCCAACGATTTCTCAACCTCACCAAAAAATCTTCCGGCGTCAGGACAAAATAAAAGTAAATCTGAATAGCAAAAATTAGAATCCATCCAACCAGGGGTTCCAGGCGGTTAATCAAGACAACCCACCGCCCCGCCTGGAAAAACGGCGAGAGAAGAATTAGAAGACAGAAAAATATCAACCCCAACAATAGACTTAAAAATGCTTTCCTCTGCCAAAGAAACGGTTCAAAGAACGGCAGCAACCAGGATGGAAAGTTCGGACGAGTTCGCAACGCAAACGCCAGCAAAAGGCAGCAGCCTGCACAAAGACCTAGAAGGAGGAACAACAACAACCTGGCTGGTGAATAACCAAAAAGAAAGACGTTCTTTTGATCTACCGGAATTCTGGCGAGAAAAACGACCGCGAGGAGCGCTTCAATCGCCGACGCGATCATGATCCAGTGCAGGAGCGTTTTGGCTTTCGTTGTTCCTTCATCCATGGTTATTTTTTCGTCCGATTGAGAACTTCCTGAAAAAAAAGCGCCACTTGTCTGGCAATCGTGGACCAGCTTAGATTCTCCAATACAAAGTTGCGCCCATTTACTCCCACGGTCTGTCTGAGTTTTTCATTTTCCAAAACTTTTATAATTCCGCTGGCAATAGATTTTGGGTTGAGGGAATTAACAAGGATAACATCTTGGCCATCCACCAGCCGCGCCTTGCCGAACAGATCTTCAGGGATATCGGTTACCACTGGAACCTCACACAGCATAGCCTCCATAGGAGCTGTGCCAAGGCTTTTAAACCGACCGGTCATCCAGGCTGCAAATACATGGGATTGTTTGTACAAAGTGATCAATTCTTCGTGAGAGATCTCTCCGAGGAAACAGACCTGATCTTGTGTCAAACCCAGCCGGTTTGCTATTTCAATGGGTTCTTGTAAAAATGCCCTGCCAACCATCACCAATCGTGCTTATGGAAACCTCTCCAAAACAAGCGGCATGGCTTCGACCAGCCTGCTAGGGTTACGAAAAGGATGAATATGCCCGGCGTATAAAATTTTGTGGCCAGGCAGGAAGCGGCAGGTGATTACCATAAACCGTGTGAGACTTCAGAGGAATGCTAAATGGGATGATTTGAGACTTCCGGCTGCATTCAGAGCCATAAATCCGAGTGACGTAGTCATGAGCGTTTTTATCCAGGCTGATGATACCATCCCATCTTTGCACACCCGGAATTCCCAACACAAACTTATCGGCAAGACTCATAATTGCTTGTATGAGTGGGTTTTCATGCTGAACGATCGTTGTTATGGAACCCACAACGGGGATCCCAAATTTTTTGCCAGCCCAATTGGTTAGATAGACCATATCAAAGATATGATTGACGTGATGAAGGATGTCAGATTTGAAATCTTGAATGACCTTGGTTAGTAAGCGCTGGTTCTTTCGGGTGAAGGTTCTGCCGATCAACTCAATATTGTAAAAAACGGGAAGCTTCGGCAGACGTACGACCGGCAAACGGTAAACTGGGAATGGCAGGGATGCATCCTCGTCATTTGGTAATTTCCAATCAATAGTCACAACACATGTTTTGTGCCCTAGTTCAGTTAGCGCCTTTGCCAGGCTGAGGGCGTAAAATGACGAACCGGATGCAATGGGCGGAAACTAATTGCTCACCATCAAAACCCGCAAAGGGTGATCAACCATGTCGTATCAATCCACGTCTGTGATTAATCCAAAACGTTCCCGGCGTAAAAGGGATCTATTCAGGATCGAAATATCGTGCGATAAGAAGTTCGAAAAATCGCTTGTACTCTTCTGGGAGGTAGAATGTTTTCAGAAACCCCAATGCGAGTGTAGTGACAGGGCAATAATAACATAAGGCATCTTTTCCAAAGGGTGATCAAGGGCATTCACATCTCCCGATCTCAGCTCGCACGTTTGAATACAACTATGAGCGTGAAGAATTTGAAAACCGGCAAAATATATCTGGTACAATCGTAGGCGCAAAATGTTTCACGAAGGACCTGCTGTGAAATCAAAGTTGATCCGTTATCTGATCTTAGGCACCTCGTTAGGAATGATCCTGGCGGCGCTTTCACTAAGTCTAATTGAATTGATGAAATTTCAACAAGCGCGAAACCAATATCCCAATGGTCTAAGGATTGCGGGTATACCCGTCGGAGGAGTAGACCGCCAGGAAGCCGCCAGGCGCGTTGAAGCTATTTATCAAACACCCATTGAAATTCACTATGGCGATGCAATTATTCACGTAACTCCAGAAGATTTGGGGTTTCAATTGAACTTACCCGCTATGCTGGCCGCGGCCGAAGAACGGCAGAACCAGGAAGCTTTTTGGGCACAATTATGGGATTATTTGTGGAATCGTCCGAATGAAATCCAGGCAGATATTCCCTTGCAGGCTTCTATAGATAAAGAACAAATCATCAAATATCTGAAAAGCGAAATCATGCCGCGCTATGACCAACCTGCTCTCCCCGCCCAACCACAACCCGAAAGCTTAACCTTCACAGCCGGACAAAATGGACAAACATTCAACGTGGAGCTGGCTGCTGAACAGATCGAGGCGGCCTTGCGCTCGCCAGAACGACGGACGGTTATCCTATCGCTCAGCCAGTTAGCGTCTCCCCCGCCATCCATACAACACTTAAAGCTCATGATACAGCAGACCATAGACCGGGCCGGTTTTGATGGATTAGTAGAAATTTACATGAAACCGCTGGCAGGTCAAGAAGGGCTTCATTTCGCTTATCAAAATGGTCAAAACCTGCCGCCGGATATTGCTTTTACAGCCGCAAGCACGATAAAAATTCCGATCATGGTGTCCATTTATCGGCGCGAGGATTTTCCGCCTCCACCGGATATCTTGCAAATGCTCACCCTAATGATCACCGAGTCTAAAAATGAACCGGCAGACCGGTTGATGGAAGTAGTGCTCGACCCAATTCGGGGACCGCTGATCGTCACTGAAGACATGCAAGCTCTGGGTTTTCAAAACACTTTCCTGGCTGGTTACTTCTACATGGGCGCTCCGCTTTTGAATATCTTTGAAACCCCCGCCAACTCCAGAACAGATATCAATTTACAACCCGATATTTACAACCAGACCACCCCTCGTGAGATGGGGATGTTGCTGGAAGATATTTACACCTGCGCTGAGAGCAACAACGGGCCGCTGATTACGACCTTCTCTGGACAAATCATGCAGGAGGAATGCCAGCAGATTTTAGATCTTCTTACCCAAAACAAGCTACCATATCTGCTCACGGCTGGCCTCCCCGAGGGAATCAAAATTGCCCATAAACACGGGTGGATTGAGGAAACGGATGGTTTATTGCATACAATGAGCGATGCTGCGATTGTGTACACCGCTGGCGGCGATTACGTTTTACTGATTTATATGTATCATCCTGATCAGCTAGTGTTCGATCAAGGAAATGCGGTGATGGCTGCCCTTTCAAAGGTAGTTTACAGTTTTTTCAATCCCGCTCCCATGAATTAGGTCATGAAGGAGCTCCATAATGAAGCTTTCTATATTTAACCGTTCTATCCTGGTTTTAGCCATTTTTATAACAATTTTGGGATGCAACTTACCCTTTCAAGTAATCGAAGAACATCCAACCGAGGTTTCCCAGAATGTGATCCTCACATTCAGCGCGCTGGTTACTGAGACCGCAGAAAAAATAACGTCAACCCACACCCCAACGATTACACCGATACCGCCCACGGCAACCACCACTGCAACAGCAACTCAGACGGCAACAGCGCGGCCAACTTTAACCCCCTTGCCTCCAAAGACAGGCTGCCAGCTAATCTCACAAACGCCAAGAGGGAAAACCAGGATGGGACCACGCGAAGACTTCGATGCGATCTGGAGGATCCAAAATTCAGGATTCGCTGAATGGGATAAAGATGAAATCGACTTCCGGTATTTGCGCGGTGCGGAACTGCAAAAGCGAATTGACGTCTACATTTTGCCGAATAACGTAAAACCCCAGGATACCCTGGATATCAGGGTTGACATGGTAGCCCCTGCAGAGCCCGGCGAGTACACCAGCGTGTGGGGGCTGATGGAGGGGAACAAACTACTTTGCTCCGTCATGATCGATATTATCGTCGGCGAGTGACAGGGTGCTTTTATTCTCAAAGATCAAGGCACAATCTCACTTGCCGAAACAACCATCTCTCCTCATAATGATGCTGGATCGTAGCAACACCTCTCGTATTTCCATTTAAACCATTTCAATCTCTCAAACCCATTGTGAGGAGCCAAATACATGAAACGATTGCTTTCGGGAAACGAAGCGATTGCAAGGGGCGCCTGGGAGGCTGGGGCTGTTGTTGGGGCCGGCTATCCAGGCACCCCCTCCACCGAAATCTTGGAAAATTTTGCTCTCTATCCAAAGGTTTATGCAGAGTGGTCGCCCAATGAAAAGGTTGCCCTGGACGTCGCGATTGGGGCAGCCTATGCAGGTCAGAGATCATTTTCCACTATGAAACATGTGGGTCTCAATGTGGCGGCAGACGCTCTCTTTTACGTAGCAATGACTGGAATTGAAGCGGGGCTGGTGATTGTTTCCGCAGATGATCCATCCATGCATTCTTCTCAAAATGAGCAGGATAACCGTCAGTTCGCAAAATTTGCTCGGATCCCCTGCTTGGACCCGTCTGACAGCCAAAACGCTCACGATTTAATGATCGCAGCTTTTGATATCAGCGAACAATTTGATACGCCTGTAATGCTACGCTCTACAACGCGCGTTTGTCATACCACATCGCCTGTTGAGTTGGGCGAAGAGAGGCAGCATCCGCGCACCCAAGAAAAATACCCCCGCAACCCTGCCAAATATGTAATGATTCCAGCCAATGCCCGTAGACGCCATCTCGTTATCGAAACGCGCATTCGAGAGCTTTCTGATTTCGCCGAAACCTTCACATATAACACTGTTGAAATGCGCTCGAAGGAATTGGGGATCATCGCCAGTGGAATCGCCTACCAATATGCGCGTGAAGTCTTTCCCGAAGCAAGTATATTGAAATTGGGAATGGTCTATCCGTTGTCGCCCAAATTAATCCAAAATTTTGCCGGGCAGGTAGATAAATTGATCGTTCTCGAAGAGTTGGATCCTTTTGTAGAAGACCAGGTGCGGTTGATGGGCGTAAATCTGTACACCCCCACCAATCTTCCACCTGCCGCCGAAAGATATCCTTCTACCAAAACCATTGTTTCTATCGCCGGCGAGCTCGACCCAAGCATAGTGCGCCAGAGCGCAGTGGCTGCCGGGCTTTTACCAAGCGATACCACAGCAGTGAACCTGCGCGAGAACTCCCGGGTTGCAAGCCTGCCCGTACGCCCTCCGGTTTTATGCCCTGGCTGCCCCCACCGAAGCACTTTCTATGTCTTGAGCAAACTTGGTCTGCCTGTAAACGGCGATATTGGCTGCTATTCGCTCGGCGTTGAACCGCCTCTGAACAAGATGGATACCTGCGGGTGTATGGGCGCCAGCATTGGGGTGGCGCATGGAGCTGCCATTGCCGGGGATATTGAACGCCATATTGCCGTCATTGGTGATTCAACCTTCTTCCATACTGGCTTACCAGCCCTCTTGAACGTCGCATACAACAAGAGTAATGTGATTACAATCATCATGGATAACCGCGTAACTGGCATGACCGGTCACCAGGAAAATCCAGGCACGGGTAAAACCCTCCAACAACAAGAAGCGCCTAAAATTGAAATTGAACCGCTTGTGCGAGCGCTAGGCATTAAAAAAGTTCTGACAGTTGAAGCCTATGACGTTGATGCCATAGAAAAAACCTTGAAACAGTGGTTAAAAGAAGACGAACCAGCGGTTTTGATCACCCTAGAAGAGTGCGCCTTGTTGCCTTCCGCCAGAGCAAGGTGGTTGCCATTGGAGGTCATTCAAGAGAAATGCAACGGGTGTACGGTCTGCTTCCGAATCGGCTGCCCTGCCATCCTGAAATCGGAAGAACTGGATCCAAAGTATCACCGGCCATTGGCTAAGATCGACCCACTGCTTTGCACGGGTTGCGAAATTTGCGCGCAGGTCTGTCCAAGAGATGCGATATTATTTCGAGAACAGATGTTGGAAAACCCAGAAAGTAGCCTTGCCAGCGGAGAGGAGCATGGAGAATGTTAAAGACAGAGATTCGACAAGCGGTTAACTTTTTGCTGGTCGGAGTCGGCGGACAAGGAACTATTCTGGCGAGCAACGTCCTGGCCGAGGTAGGGTTGAAATTGGGGTTCGAAGCGAAGCAGGCAGAAGTTCATGGGATGTCTCAACGCGGCGGAAGCGTAACATCACATTTGCGCTGGGCTGCCCAGGTTTTTTCGCCTATCATCCCCAAAGGTGAAGCAGATTTCTTGATCGCGTTTGAGAAGATGGAAGCAGGACGGTATATTGATTACCTAAAACCGGGCGGATCGGTGTTGGTGAACGATTACCGGATCACGCCTGTCACTGTAAGCGCTGGTCAGGCTGTTTACCCAGACGACGATGCGATCAAAGCCATGATTGCGCCTGTAACCCAAAAGAGCTTCTGGATCAAAGGTCTGGAAATTGCCGAAATCGTTGGGAACACCAAAACAGCAAACGTTGTGATCCTGGGCGCATTATGCGCTCTGTTAGGATCGGAACCTGCTCTCTGGCTGGAAGTGATCAACGGTCGGGTACCGCCAAAATTTGTTGAGATAAACCGAGAAGCTTTCAATGAGGGCTACCGATCGATCGGAGCAATCAAATAAACACCAGCGAGCGCATGACAAAAGAGAGGCGCAGCCTGGCCAGCCCTTCGGCAAGAATGCTTTTCAGCGCGCTGCGCCTCTTAGTATTTTGTAATAGCTTGCGTTCCTGAATGCCCCTTTCGCATTAAGGGCCGCTCACAGTTGAATAGCCCAACGCCTGCCACTCATTCATCCCTCCCGCCATGCTGGTAACTTTTGAAAAACCCGCTTCAAGCAGGATGTCCCGCCCAGTTGCACTGCGGTTACCGGAGCGGCAGACAACCAGTACAGGCTGATCGGCAGGTATTTCATCCAGACGGCTTTCCAGCTCACCCAGAGGAATAAGAGTCGCACCAGGGATATGAAACTGATTCCATTCTTCCGGTTGGCGAACATCCAGGACAAAAGCGCCAGCTTCACGCATTTGTGCAGCCTCTGCAACAGAAACCTCAGCCGGAAGAGAATCAGCGGTAGTAGGATTTTGGGTCAGGTACAAGACGCTAACCAGCAAAGCAATCAAAATCCCTCCGACAAGAAGGGGAATTAAGACATTAGGACGCCGGTTGGCAGAATGCTGTATGGTTTTTGGCATTGCTTCTTCTCCAGTTCCATCTTTTGTTTTGCCATTTAGATGAAAATTTTTCCAAATTGTTACATCCGTACCAGTTTTGTCTGAATTATATGCATTATATATGAATTAAACCATCCTTATTGACGAACGCCTTTGCCTCGCTTATAATCCTGCTGCATGGGGAAGTGCTGGAATTGGCAGACAGGCATGACTTAGGATCATGTGCCGCGAGGCGTAGGGGTTCAAGTCCCCTCTTCCCCACCTGCGATTATTATTTTTCTTTAAAGGGATAGTGCATTGAAAATCGAAACCCAACCTCGAGAAGATCATCAAGTTCAGGTGATTGCAGAATTTGAACCTGAAACTATGCAGGATTATAAACGACGCGCTGCGAAGAAAATTGCAAAAAATACCAAAATTCCCGGATTTCGACCGGGCAAAGCGCCGTTTGATGTGGTAAAGCGTTACTTCGGCGAAGAGGCAATAGAGAAGGAAGCTATTGAATTATTGATTGACGATGTTTACCCCAATGTTCTAAAAGAAGCCAATATTACCCCCTCGGGACCTGGTTCACTCGAAGACATCCTCAGCACCGAGCCACCAAAATTTTCCTTCATCGTCCCTCTACAACCGGAAGTCATCCTGCCAGATTACCATACGATACGTAAAGAATACAAGCCTGAAAAAGTAACCAAAAAAGAGGTCGATCAGGCTATTGAAAACCTCAGAATGAGCTACGCCACTGCAGAACCTGTCGACCGACCGGTGCAGGAAGGTGACCTGGTTTATCTAAAATTGAAAGGACGCCTGGTCAAACCCGACGAAGGCGAGGATCCAGACTTTATCCATGAAAGCCCATTGCAGGTGATTGCAGGAAAAAGTGCGAATGAGGAAGAGGAATGGCCTTTCGAGGGCTTTTCCAAAGAAGTGATTGGGCTTTCGGCAAACGAAGAAAAAACCATCGTTTATACCTATCCCAAGAAATCACCGCTTGAATCCCTGCGGGGGAAGAAAGCTGAATTTACATTCAGCATTCAAAACGTTAAGGCGATGAAGCTGCCCGAACTCGATGAGGAATTTTTGCAATCGCTTGGCGATTTTGAGTCCGCTGAAAAACTGAGGGAAACTGTACAAGAAAGTCTGGAGGCTCAACGAGCCAACGAATACGACCAGAAATACTTTAACGAATTAATCGATGCCATCGTTGACCAATCAACCACCAGGTACCCCCCTAACGTGCTGGCTGATGAGGTAGAACACATCCTTGAACATTTGAAAGAGGACCTTGCCCAACAAAAGATGGACCTCGAAACCTACCTCAAAGCTAGAAATTTAGAAAAAGATGTTTTCATCGAAAACGAGGTGAAACCAGCCGCCATTAAGCGCCTGAAACGATCCTTGGTGATGGACGAGCTGGCGCGAGCTGAAAATATCCAGATCAGCAGAGAAGAACTGCAAAATGCAGTAGCCCAGACCATTGCCCAGATGAGTAATGAAATCGATCTCAGCGCTGTAAAAACGAACCTTGCCCGCAAGAACTTCACAACGGCAGTCACATATGAAACCGCCGGCCGGTTGTTGAACCAGCATATCAAAGACCGCCTGAAAGCGATCGCGACCGGCGAGTTCCAGGCTGAAAAAGAACAAGAAACTAGCGGCAGCACCGAAGAAGTAGAAGCGGCAGCTCCAAAAACCAGAAAAGCAAGCGCAAAAAGTAAAAAAGCCGCTGCTGAAACCAAAGAAGAACCGCACCCCAAGCCTGAAAAGAAATCTAAAAAGACTGGCAGCGAAACGACCGAAGTATAGACCAGTTTAGTTTACGAAGGGCGTAAGAAAGGAAACTATGTCCATCTCTAATTTCAAATCCGTCATTCCTATGGTGATCGAATCCACTGGCCGGGGCGAGCGCGCCTATGACATATATTCGTTGTTGCTTAAAGAGCGCATTATCTTCTTAGGAACCCCCATCGATGACCAGGTTGCTAATTTGATTGTTGCACAGCTCCTCTTCTTGAGTCACGAAGATCCTGAACGAGAAATTCAAATGTACATCAATTCGCCAGGCGGACAGATTTACGCCGGGCTGGCCATTTATGATACGATGCAAATGATCCCGAACAAAATCAGTACCGTGGCCGTTGGCGTTACCGCTTCGTTTGGAACCGTGTTGCTCACCGCAGGCACAAAAGGCCACCGGTACGCCCTCCCCAACGCGACCATCCACCTGCACCAGCCGCTGGGCGGCGCGCAAGGCCAGGCCTCAGACATCGAAATTCAGGCCAAGGAAATCCTTCGCCTCAAGAGCCGCCTGAACGATATCATGGCGCGTCATACCGGTCAGCCGATGGAAGTCATCGAAAGGGACACCGAACGCGATTTTTACTTGACCGCCGCACAGGCTGTAGAATACGGTCTTGTTGACCAGGTTCTCCAGCAGACCGAAAAATAGGACTTAACCCAAAAAGGAGAATGATTGGAGCCGGGTGGCGTCTGCTATCCGGCTTCTTTAATAGAGAAAAAATGATGCTGCTTGGTCTGACACCGCCCATTAAAGCGCTTATCCTGGATATGGATGGGGTTCTCTGGAGAGGAAACCAAGCGTTGATTGATTTTCCTGAAACTTTTCGGAAGATCAGGGAGCTTGGTCTTGATTTTGTATTGGTCACAAACAATTCGACCCTATCGCGTGAGACGTTTTTAGATAAATTTTCCAGATATGGGATCAGTCTAGCCCCGCACCAGGTGGTTAATTCAGCGCTGGCAACAGCTTATCTGCTCAAGAAACGGTTCCCAGAGGGTGGGCCAGTTTATGTGGTTGGGGAGAAGGGGTTAATCAGCTCTTTAGAAGAACAAGGGTTTACGCTCTCAGAAGAAAACGTGATTGCAGTCGTGGCCGGGATCGACCGGCAGCTTACCTACCAGAAGATCGCCACCGCAATGCACCTGATCCGGGGCGGGGCGCTGTTCATCGGCACCAACCCGGATCGAACTTATCCCATGCCCGGCCGCCTGATCCCCGGCGCCGGCACTGTGTTAGCTGCAATCGAAGCCGCTACCGACACGAAACCTCTAATTGTAGGAAAACCAGCGCTAACCATGCTGGAAATGGCGATGGAAAACCTGGGGGTACTCCCTGCCCAGACCCTGGTTGTGGGCGACCGGCTGGACACCGATATCGCCGGCGGCCAGGCAGCCGGATGTCGGACTGCGCTGGTTCTCTCAGGTGTAACCACTCTCGAACAGGCAAGAAGCTGGTCGCCGCCGCCGGACATCATCTGTGAGAATCTGGCCGCACTCTTTTGAAAGATAGGAAAACAATGGCCAAACCAGCCTATGATCAAAAAACATTGATCTACGATCTAAACCTTGATGACCTTGAGAAGGCATTCGCAGCCTGGGGAGAGCCTTCCTACCGCGCCAGGCAGGTTTGGCAAGGATTATATCGGCAATTCTGGGACAAAGCCGAAGAATTTTCCATGCTACCGGCAAAGTTACGAGCCCGCCTGGGTGAGACGTTTTTATTCACCCCCCTCTGCCCCATCCGAACGCTCGAATCGAGCGATCGTCAGACAGTCAAAACTCTCTTTGAACTTGTGGACGGGCAGGCCATCGAAACGGTGTTAATGCGCTATGATGACCGCCGGACGCTGTGCATATCCACCCAGGTCGGCTGCGGGATGGGCTGCGTTTTTTGCGCTACAGGCCAGATGGGGTTCAGGAGGCACCTTTCCAGCGGTGAAATTGTTGCGCAGGTCATTCACTATGCCCGATTACTGCACCAGCAAGAGGAAAAGGTGTCCAATGTCGTGATCATGGGCATGGGAGAGCCATTTCACAACTACGAATCCACCCTGGCGGCGATTGACCGCCTGAACCACCCAGATGGGATGAATCTCGGAGAACGTCGGTTCACAATCTCCACCGTAGGGTTAATCCCGACCATCCGACGTTTTACCAACGAAAAACGTCAGATCAACCTCGCGATCAGCCTGCACGCATCAGAAGACGAATTACGCAGCAGTATGCTGCCTGTTAATAAAAAGTACCCGATTAAGGATTTAATCGAAGCCTGTCGAGAGTATGTTGCCGTCACAGGCCGCCGCATCACTTTTGAATGGGCGCTGATACAGGGTGTCAACGACAGCGTTGGTGAAGCCAGAAAACTGGCAAAACTCCTCAAAGGCCTGCTTTGTCATGTGAATGTCATCCCGCTCAATCCAACCCGTATGTTCGACGGAAAATCCACGACGCGCGAACGCGCCCAGGCGTTCAAAGACGCTCTCCAGACTGCCGGCATCCCTTGCACAATCCGAATACGGCGCGGGATCGATATCCAGGCCGGCTGCGGGCAACTTGCCAGCCGCTTTGAAAAAGAGAACAGTGCATGAGAGCGGGCAACCGGAAAAATCACCAAATGATAAGCATGTTATAATCGACACCTATGGCCGATTTTTTGAATAAATGGCGGGATGGACTGGACCGCACTCGAAAAGTAACTTTTGGAAGAATAGCCAGCCTTTTAGGTGTAACAGAGATTACAAACGAAACCTGGGAAGACCTGGAAGCCGCGTTGATACAGGCAGACCTGGGGCTGGAGACGACCAACTTGGTGCTGGATTCCTTAAAAAACCAGGTGCGCCTTCATGGATTAACCAGGAGCGATGAGCTTCAAGAAGTGTTGAGAAGTGAATTACTGTCACGATTAGACGCCGCCCCTGCTCTCAAATTGGATGAACACAAACCAGCGGTTATTTTGTTGGTGGGCGTCAACGGCTCCGGGAAGACAACCACAGCCGCGAAATTGGGCAAGCAATTTTTAAATTCAGGTAAAAAAACCCTTCTTGTCGCAGCCGACACCTATCGCGCCGCTGCTGTGGATCAGCTTCAAATTTGGGGGGAACGACTCGGGCTGCCAGTGATTGCCGGGCAGCAAGGTGGAGATCCTGGCGCAGCCGCTTTTGACGGCATTCAGGCGGGAATTGCCCGGGGCGTTGACAGGATCATCGTGGACACAGCCGGCCGCTTGCACACCCGTTTCAACTTAATGGAAGAACTCAAGAAAGTTTACCGTGTAGCCGGAAAAGCGCTTGAAGGCGCGCCGCACGCCACCTGGCTGGTGCTGGATGCGACGACCGGGCAAAATGCTTTTCAGCAGGCAAAAATTTTTAAAGAAGCCGTAAATGTTACCGGGATCATCCTTGCCAAACTGGATTCCTCTGCAAGGGGAGGAATGGCTTTTGCCATTCAGCGAGAATTGGGAATCCCTATCCTCTACGCCGGGTTGGGAGAAAAACCAGAGGATTTGCAGCCATTTGACCGGACGGCATTTGTTGAGGGCATTCTTAATCGTAATTGAGGAGATCGTATGCAAGATTTAATTGAACGGCTGGATCAGTGTTCTGTAAAACTCAAAGACCTATTGGAGCGTCTTTGACTTAGCGGGACTTGAAACACAACTGGGCGAACTGCAACAAAAATCAGAACAAACAGACCTGTGGAACGACCGAGAACAGGCCATGAAAGTTATGAAGAGGCTGGCCGAAGTCCGCGAAGAAGTAGAAAGTTGGCATGATTTGCAAAAAAGGGTCAAAGACACCCTTGAACTGGCAGCCATGGGGGATGAAACTCTACGGCCTGACCTGGAACTCGAAGTCGCCGAGATCGAAAAGGCGCTCTCCGCCCGTGAGTTAAGCGTCCTGCTTTCCGGGCGATACGATAAAGGCAATGCCCTGCTTGCAATTCATGCTGGCGCGGGTGGAACCGATTCGCAAGATTGGGCCGCCATGCTGGAACGGATGTACCTGCGCTGGGCAGAGCGGAGGGGTTTCCAAAGCGAGATCCTTGATTTCACTGAAGGTGAAGAGGCCGGTATTAAAAGTGTAACGATCGCCATTACAGGAAAATACGCATACGGCTATCTGAGACCCGAAAAAGGCGTCCACCGTTTGGTACGGCTTTCTCCATTCGATGCGGCGCACCGGCGACATACTTCATTTGCGTTGGTGGAAGTGCTCCCAGAGGTCACTTCCGAAAACGGTGATGAAATTCAGATCAATCCAGATGATCTGCGGATCGATATTTACCGCTCCTCCAGCGCTGGAGGGCAAAATGTCCAAAAAAACGCCACGGCTGTCCGGATCACCCACCTTCCCACAGGGCTTGTTGTAAGCTGCCAGAATGAGCGCTCTCAGATGCAAAATAGGGAAAACGCTATGCGGGTACTGCGAGCGCGGCTGCTAGAAATCAAGCACCAGGAACAGGAAAAGGAGATCGCCGAACTGCGGGGTGAATATACCAAAGCTGAATGGGGCAGCCAGATTCGTTCATATGTATTGCACCCCTACCAGTTGGTAAAGGATCATCGCACCGAATATGAAATGGGCAACACGCAAGCTGTATTAGATGGTGAGATCGACGAATTTATCGAAGCTTTTCTTCGCAGCAAAATCAACGCCTGAGGATTAATCAAGCATTTTTGCAAGTTGTAACAACTGTATATCGAGAGATTTCTTTCTGCCAACAACTTCGGCATATGGTGTGGTACGAATTTCATTTTTAACCCAACCCACAAGCACACCAGGTTCTTCTCTGACCAGACACTCGACAGCAGAAGCTCCCAAACGACTTGCCAGGATGCGGTCAAAAGCGCCAGGGTTTCCGCCGCGTTGGACATGGCCTAAAATAGTCACCCGCAGGTCAAAACCTAACCGCTCATGATGTTCTTCAAAATAAGCGCTTAGCTTTTGGGCGTTATAGGTCGCACCTTCGGCGACAATAACAATCGCGTGGGCTTTGCCGTGTTCATAAGCAGCCTCAATGATATTTGCAATTTCCTCTGGATCACACTCTTGCTCTGGGATTACTACCGCTTCAGCGCCTCCAGCGATGGCCGTCATCAATGCCATATAGCCGCAATCTCGTCCCATCACTTCCAATAAGAAAGCGCGGCGATGAGACGAAGCCGTGATCTTCAGCCGGTCAACCGCCTCCAAAGCAATATTGAGAGCCGTATCCACGCCAATGGTGATATCGGAACCATAGAGATCATTATCGATTGTTGAGGCCACGCCAACGACAGGAAACCCTAATTGAAAGAGCTTGAAAGCCCCCGCTTGCGATCCATTTCCGCCAACGACCACCAGGCCATCCACTGCAGCCTGGTTCAACCGGCGAAGTGCTTTGTTCTGTGCTTCGCGTGTTCTAAATTCCGGGCAGCGGGCGCTCCCTAAAATTGTGCCGCCACGCTGAATGATGCCGCCGACATCCCGCGCCCCCAGGGGGATAAACTTCCCATCAATTAATCCCTGGTAGCCCTGTTGCACACCACAGACTTCATACCCTTTATGCAAAGCAACCCGCACAACCGAGCGTATGGCTGCGTTCATCCCCGGCGCGTCTCCGCCACTTGTCAGCACAGCAATTTTCTTCGTCATCAATGCATCTCCAATCTTCTACGCTACTTTATCCGACTACAGGATGCATGAGCGCTAAAACAATCTCATCAGAAAGCCCTGATAAGACTCTCCCTATTTTACCGCCAACCCTTCTTACAACTTCTTTCCGCATTGAGCGCAGAACTGCGCCCCTGGTTGAATAGAAGAACCACACTGCGCACAAAACTTCTTCGCTTCAAGCAGCATACCACATTTTGAGCAAAACCGTTTTCCTGGGATCGCCACCTGGCCGCAACGAGAACAAGTCTGCGTGGAAAAAGCAGAAATTACTTCGGGAAGCTTTTCAATCGGCTGCTGGTCGGTTTGTTGGAAAGTCGCCGCTGGTGCATTGGAGTCCTGAATAGTAAAAGGCACACCGTATTTTTGATTACAACCGACGCAAATGTCAACCGAGCCAATATTCCACATCCCACAGTGGGGACAAACAAAAGAGTTAAGCGGCATAGGTACCTCCCCTGATTAAGTTCTCTCAACCCCACAGACCACCTACATTCATAAAAATGTTTGGTCATTATTTCTTCAAGATTCCACCAAGCGAGTCATCTTCTGGTCTTGGGGTATCGGTGGTAAGCCCCGTCTCGCCCTTCGAGATATCGTCGAGTCGCCCTGGAATGCCCTGGTCAGCCGGGACCGATCCAACCTCAACCCCTCCATCGCCAATCTGGGAGCTTCCAGAAGTCGGCTGAAGCGGTTCAGCGCTGCCCGTCGTCGACTGAAAAGGTTCTATGCTGGGCGTTGTGGGTTGAACTGCCTGCAAGCTGTCCGTAGTCGGCTGGAAGGGTTCTGCACTGCCAGTGGTGGGTTGGAACGGTTCGACGCTGGGCGTTGTGGGTTGAACTGCCTGCAAGCTGTCCGTAGTCGGCTGGAAGGGTTCTGCACTGCCTGTGGTGGGTTGGAACGGTTCGACGCTGGGCGTTGTCGGCCGGAAAGGTTCAACACTGACGGTGGGCGGCTGTGGCGGTTGAGAACTTGAGGTCGTTGGAAGGGATGAAGAAGTGGAACTTGTAGCACCTGCCGACTCTGCACGTTTACGCAGAGCTTCCTCCATCAGTTGTGCAGCTTCTTTGGCTTTTTGTTCGCCCAGGCGTTTGTTCGCTGCCAGGCGATCAAGCTCGTCGGCGCGTGCACGTTTTGCCTCCGCCTCGGATTTCGAGAAATTGATCTCATCTTGAATTGATTTCGCTTTTTCTTTTAGATCATCGTATGGTTGCCGCGCGCTTTGCCGGTCGATGATTTCATTCATCACCTTCTTGAGATCGGCAGCGCTTGCTTCTGCAGATTTTTCCGCATCAATAGCTTCAGCGCGAAATTTATCGGCCGCTTTTTCCATGTCATGAGAAGTGGCATTAGCCTTGCCCGTCAAACGATCCCCATCTTTCGCAGCTTCCAGCAGAAGATCAGAAACTTTCTTGGCATTGGCAGCGCTCTCTGTCAATTCATCAATTTCCCCTCTTTTCTTTGCAACTTCAGCCTGCAAGTCTTTCGCGGTCTGTTCTGCCAGGCGTTTCTTTTCATCCTCCAATTGTGCCTTTTCGCGATCCAGCCGTTCTTGTTCCCGCGCCAAACGATCCGCCTCAGCCTGTTCAGCCGAAGAAACTCTCTCCATTGAAACTCCAATGTTATCATCTGTATATGGATCTTTTCCACCGTCGGCTCGGAATGGATCCCGCGTGCCAACAGCCTTTACGACCCAGAGACTGCCATCTGGCGCCTTGTATCGCCGATTCCAAATATCGTTCGCCAGTTTGTTGTAATGGTCGTTGAAACGATCGTGATCTTCCGCATCTTTCAATTTGTCGAACAAATCTTCACAGCCAACATCCTTGAGAACTTTTATTGCATCATTACCATGCATCACAAGGGATTCCGGCAAAATATCAGCAGGCAGCGAAGGTTGCTGCTGGGCTGGACTGGAAGGCTGTGGCGGCGCGGTCGGTGGTTGGGCAGTATCAGGCGGTTCGCCGTGCCAGATCCTTTCCTTGCGATAATCTTGCTTCAATTCTTGCAGCATCTCCTGCGGCGATTCTGTCGGCGGCTGTTGCAGAGCTTTCCTTGCCCACTCTTCCGCCTTGCGGCGAGAACGTTTGCCAGTCCTTGCTAGATACCGGTTCAACTTTCCATGAACACCTCGCGCCATTAACTGGCTCATCAGTGTAGCCGATGACATCCCTAACGCGGTAGCAATTGTATTAAGCGCAAGGCGAACGCGCGGCGTCCGCATACAATCAGCTGCATTCCAGGGGTTCAGCTCACAATCGTCCGCATAAGCTGGGGATGGAGTAGATAAAGCAACCAGGGCGACGAAGAACAATACCAGAAAGCTATATTGCAACCGTGAATATAAAAATTTGCAAAGGGTGTTCATTGCATCACCTCCGGCTTACGCAGCAAAATATAAGGGAGCAAGACGCCCAATGTATATAAAAACCGCATGGAACCGTAACCTGAAATTGTGGCATTTGAAACAACCAGGCTGATGACAATTGGCAAAGCAAGCGCAATAACCCATAACATCGGGCGTGGGATAAGCCTGAGAAATCCATGAAATGGGCGCAGCAACCCATCAAGCGGCTGGTGAAAAATGTAGAGCAAGAGGGGAACGCCGGCAATGATGAGCGGCGTTCCCAAATCCATACCTTCGCTGGATGCGGGCAGTGAAGTATATGCCCACCATGCAATGGCAGTTAGGATTGGAACAATCAGGGAAACAAGAATGATCGTAGAGCGCCAGTCTGGCTTTTCTTTTTCATTCCCCGTTTTCGCTTGCAAGTGGAGAAATGGATTGTCTAATGCCACCCAATGATCTACATCATAGTATAAATACCTGCCTGTGGTAGGGTCTACAGTCCACCAGACGCCGCGTTCATCTTGAAGCATCAGCTTCTCCAAGGATTCTTGATATTGCTGAGACGTCAGTTGTCCTTTTTCCACCTGATGTCGTAAGCGCTGATATTCCTTTTGGAGCGTTTCCAACAACAAATTGTCCATCGCGTCCTCCTCTCTCGATCATGTATCAGGAGGTTTGGCAAACTTGGTGATATCTTTTTTATTGGTGTCTGCAATCCTTGTCAAACCTCGTTCGGTGCCGAACCACAGGTTGCCCTGCGAATCTTCCAACATCGCTTTAACCTCTAATCCAGCCAGGCCTTCATCAGGCGTAAGAAGCTGCCAGCCTGCCGAATCCCTGCGGGCAATGCCAGCAGATTCCGATCCAATCCACAAAATACCGTCGGTATCCTGGAAGATATAACGGGTATGGTCGCTGGCAAGTCCGTCTGCCTGGGTTAATGTACGAAACGTTTTCCCATCATAATAAGAGGCGCCACCCCGACCTGAATCGCCCGTGGCAAACCACAACATACCATCTCTGGTTTGAGTAATAAAATTGATTTTGTTATGCGCCAGACCATCCTTCACAGAAAAATTGCGCCATTGAATACCATCCCACATACTTAAACCTGCATTGAGGTTATCCTGCCCATTCCCAACCCATAAATGTCCTTGATCATCTTCGAACAGGGAAAAGATGAAATCACCGGCCATCCCGTCAGCCTGACCATATACTTTAAACTTACCCGCCTGCTCATTAGCTAAACCGGTCTCAGTTCCAGCCCACAGGCCGGTTTTCTCGCTGAAACACAATGCCAAAACTCGACCAGCCGGCAAGCCACCTCCTGAGGTAAGGGTGTGCCACGCGCCCCTCTGGAAGATACTTATCCCATTCTGGTGTCCGACAAAAATTTGATCTCCATCAGTTGCCAGCGCAGTAACAAATTTCAAAGGTTGATCCGCTTGAATCGAATACAGGAACTGCCCGCTATCACGGTCGATAACATCCAATCCATCCCGTCCACCGCTCCAGATTGTATCGCCCACTTCCAACAACGCGTTGACATCCGCGGGTGGTTGAATATTCTTCCATCCATCGGGGAGTTCCTTCTTTAATACCAACCCCACTAGACCCAACCCCAGTGCGAAAACCAACGCCAAACCGATCAGAGATTGGAAAATCGGCGCCACGATCCCAGGCAATCTCAAGCCACTAATTCTCCTTTTTCCAAAATAATTAACCGACCTCCTGCTTTAAAGGCCTCATCCAGGTCATGAGTAACATAGAGCGTTGTAATTTGATGCTTTGAAATAAAGGCAAGCAGCAGATCCAAGAGCCGGGACTTTAAAGAGAAATCAAGGCTGGTAAATGGTTCATCCAGCAGCAGCCTGCGCGGCAAAGACGCAACAGCCCTGGCCAGCGCTACACGCCTGGCCTCGCCGCCAGAAAGTTGAGCTGGAAATCGTCTCAGAAGGTTTTCGATCTCCATCCAATGGATTAGCTCCTCAAGCCGAATTGCCTTTTCCTCCCTCGATACCCCATTCATAGCAAAAAGAATGTTTTGTGAAACCGTAAGATGCGGCCAAAGAGCATTCCTTTGGAAAACCATACCAACCTTACGGCTGAAAGGGGGAGAAGCCCAACCCGGCGTGCTCGCAATGTTTCCATCTAGCAGAATCTCGCCTTTATCCAGAAGTTCCAAACCAGCAATCAACCGTAAGAGAGTCGTCTTTCCACTCCCCGAAGCTCCCTGAATTACCACCCTGTCTCCGGGCTGAATATCGAGAGAAATTCCTTTCAAAGCGCAAACTTCGCCGTAGAATTTATGCAAATTGCGCAGTGTAATCATCTCAAAGCCTCAGAAGAACGAGCAATCTTCGACCACCACAAAACCACCAGCGTCATTACCCCACTGGCCAGCAACACGGTCAGCGACAAAGTAAGGCACAAACTGGCCACAGTCTGGGATGCGCCAAAGTGAAGGTAGTTGTAAATTCGAAGAATCAATGTGGAACTTCCAGGTGGAACCACCAGCAGCGTCGCGGCAAGCTCTCCCATCGCCAGAGAAACAACACAGCCCAATCCGGCCAACAAACCAGGGGACGCTAAAGGAAGGTTGATAAAAAATAGCCTTCGCCGCCAGGAGGGTTGAAATACCATCGCCGATTCTAAGAGCAGAGGATCCACTGTTCGTAGATGGGCGGTCACCAATAAAACAGCCAACGGCAGAAATCGAAATACGTTCACCCAGACCGGGAGAAAAGCTCTGGAAGCAGGCCAGTACTTTGTGAGCTGGATGAGCATTATCCCCACCAGGGAGGACGGCAAAGCCAGTGGGAGTAAGAGCACAAACCAGGCGCCCTTCCGCCAGGGAGAAGGCTGTAAAAGCGCCCTCCCGATCACAGCAGCCGCTGGCAAGCAGATCAAGCCGGCGGTAGTGGAAATCTTCAAAGAATAGAGAATATCCGGCATTGCCTGAGCAACTATGGTTGAAAAATCTTTCAGGCGTGGGCTCATTTTGACCATCACCACCAATGGCAAAGCAGCCTGAAACAAAACTGCACCGGTAAGAAAGCCCACCGTCCGGTTGAACCAAACCGGCACAGAAGGCGGATTCACCCAGACCAGGCTGCCTCGGGATTGTTGAAAGGCAAAGGTCAGAATGGGTTCCAGCAAAAGGGCCAACGAGCCTGCCCCAATGCAAAGCAAGGGGATTGCAAGGCCTAAGGCTCCAGTTACATTTTCTGTAGCGTTAAAATCTGCAAAAATCTCAAGCGCGTATACATGAATCTGGAGCAGAGAAGGAATTCCATAATCCAAAAGACTGAAGAGGAAGATAATTCCTCCAGCCGTGAGAAAAGCTGGCGAAGTCAAAGGTAACACCGTTCGAAAGAGAACGCTAATATCAGAGCGGCTAAGCCGGGCGGCATCTAAAAGATCAGGGTCGATGGCGCGCAGTCCAAGCAGCAGGCAACCAAAAGCCAGGGGTGTGTAAGCTGCCCATTCGACCCATATCGTACTGGCCATGCCCGAAGGAACCCCACCCCAAAAACCCCAACGCCCCAAAAGCCTTCCAGCCAGTTGGTCAAGGGACAACCAAGTTAAGGCATGGATATATGGGGGAACGACGACCAGGGGGATTACCCCTAAGAGCAACCAGGAGGCTACGCGTGGAGCGTACATCCAGGCGCATAACGCAACCGCCCAGGCAGCCAGGACTGTGACTCCAGCCACACTTAGGGCGAGAACAATTGTGTTGAGCAGAAGAACAAAGCGCCTTCCGGTGGGAACGGCCAGGAAGATCCACTCCGTTTTTTGGGGGGATGTCTCTGTCAATGTAGAGAGAAAAAAGAGCAGAATTGGCGCAAGCGTCAAAATAAATACTAACCCGTATCCGATTGGAAGCGGATTTCCATTGCTCTTAATCGCCCTCCCACTTTTCACATCCCTCCCGTTGTCGCCTTAAACGATTACCGGATAAACACCTCGCGTAATTCTGTCTGAATGATCTGAAAATTTTGATACACCGTTTCGTAATCAACCTGCATAGCCTCAATCTCCGATGGAAGCGGGCAGGTAAGGGGTCTTTTGACCGAAGAATGAAGTGGAAAATGGCTGTAACCCGCATCAAGAAGAATTTGCTCAACCTCGGCGGTCAGTAGATAATCGATCAGCCGTTTTGCTTCGGCCGGGTGCGGAGCTGAGGCAACCAAAGCAACGGTACTTGGGATCACCAGTGTGCCCATCCCACCCTGATCTGGCAGAACAAGGGTCACATCGCCGCCTCTTTCCACTGCGGCGCATGCATCATCTGTATCGGTAAGCCCGAACGAAAGCTGGCTGCCTACTACCATATCACGCACAACTGAATTCCCATCTACCACCTGAACGCCTCGCCTGGCCAGTTCTTCAAAAAAAGCCAATCCTTTCTCATGACCCCAAACGGTATAGAGCGCCGCCGCGTGGGTCGCGGTGGTGCCGAACAATGGATAAGCAATTCCAACCTGAGAGGAAGGGTAATCTAAATTGAGTAAATCTTCAATTGAACGGATGGAAGCTGGATCTTTAACGCGTTGGTTATTGATGATCAGAATGCGAGCGCGAGTTGTATTCGCTGCCCAGTATCCCTCCGGGTCAGAGAATGAAACCGGCAGCCTGAGTGCCTCAGGGGAAAAATATTGATCCAGAACATCCGCTTTTTTAAGTCGGATGGTCTGGATAATTTCATTATTCCAAAATACGTCTGCCTGGGGATGGTCCCTTTCAGCCATTAACCGGTTCACCAAACCGGTTGTTTTTGCTGCTTCAACATCATATACAGCTCTTACAGAGATGCCTGTTTGCTTTTGAAAATTGGAAAACACTGGTTCAGCATAGGGTTGATCAACGGATGTGTAAATAACCACCTCCTGCTGGCTGCTCCTCGCCGATGAACAAGCGGAAAAGCAAACCCCAAACCCTAACAAGCCAGATACAACCAGCCAAATAAGCCGGCCGAGAAAATTATCCTGATGGCGAAAGGAGCGATGTTTTTTGAAAACTGTGAAGGAAGCAACCTGCCCCCTTTTTAACCATCTCACCCAGAGATATTGATTACCACCAGGTTCATCTTCCATTCATTTTCTCTTGCATCCCACACTCAATTCTTAAATGGCATTATAGGTTCTTTTCATTAACCATACAAGTACCATTTTCGAGTTAAGGCAGAAGTAAATTCCGTGGGTTTTTGGGGTAAAATTGGGCGTTGCTTGAAGCCAAATTGGAACCTTTTTTGAAATCATTTTTGCCTTGCAAGTGTTAAATGTTGGTGAGGATTTATGGCAATAAAAGGCTTGATTTTCGATTTTGACGGGACGATACTTGACACCGAATACCCGGAATTTTTAGTGTGGCAAGAAATCTTCAAATCCTATAATACTGATCTACATCTGAAGGAATGGGCTAAAACGCTGGGGACTACTTACAAAGAATTCGATCCGATCCATCACTTAGAGCAAAGGACTGGCCGGTCTATCGATGCGGAGGAAATTTTCAACCACCGCAATGACAAGGTATTACAAATCATACTCCAACAACCTCTCCTGCCAGGGGTGATGAGCTACCTGACTGAGGCTCAGAATAAAGGATTAAGTTTGGGAATCGCATCTAGTTCGGGTAGACAATGGGTGCAAGGTCACCTGGAGCGCCTGGGGTTGACTTCATTTTTTGATGCTATTGTCACCGCCAACGATGTCCGGTATGTTAAGCCAGAGCCCGATTTATTTTTGCTCGTCTTAAACAAAATGGGTTTAAGACCAAACGAAGCGATTGTCCTGGAAGATTCTCCAAACGGCATCAAGGCAGCCCATCAGGCAGGCTTGCGGTGCGTAGCCATTCCCAATGAGATCTCCAGGCACCTGGATCTCAGCCAGGCGGACATGATCATTAACTCTTTGGAAGAAATACCGCTCGAACGATTAATTTCGAAATTTTCTTTTCAAGCAAAAGACTTGAATTAGATGCTCTATTCGTAGCAAACCTATTCAGAGATGATTACCTGGGGGCGAACCACTTTCCTGCTAGCATAGCACTCAACTCAACGCCTGCCCTAAAAGGGAGAAATGAAAAATATTGATGAATTAATGCAAATCCTGCCCGATAATTACACTCAGGCCGATCGCGACCTTGTGATGCGGGCTTACCGATTTGCAGAAAAGGCACATACAGGACAGGATCGTATTTCAGGAGATGCCTATATCACCCACTGCCTGGCGGTGGCTGGTATTCTGGCTGACATGAAAGTACAGCCAGTTGTTGTAGCAGCGGGCTTGTTGCACGACGTCCTGGAATATACATCCTTTCAACTGGATGACTTGAAAGCAGAATTTGGTGAAGAAGTTGCAGCTCTGGTAGAAGGCGTAACCCGGCTGACAAATATGCCGCGCATTTCACGGGCTGACCAACATCCTGACGAGGTTAATCGGAAAAACGGCCAGCCAGCGTCTGTTGGAGAGAACTCGGCCGAAGGGCGCGGCAAGTGGGTTGACTTGACGAACGAAAATATCCGAAAAACTTTCATCGCCATGAGCGATGATATCCGCATTATTATTATCAAGCTGGCCGATCGACTGCACAACATGCGCACGCTTGGCTACATGCCGGAAAATAAGCGGAAACAGATTGCCCAGGAAACCATGGATATCTTTGCCCCCCTCGCCAGTCGCCTGGGGATCTGGAGCATTAAATGGGAGCTAGAGGACCTAGCCTTTCGAAACCTCCAGCCAGAAGATTACAAACAAATCGCCCAGCACATGAGCAGCCGCCACTCAGATCGGGAAAAGGAGATCGAGAATATCATGAGTCGGCTAAAAGATATCATGGCGCAGGCGGGCATTCAAGCAGAACTAACCGGCAGACCAAAACATATCTACTCGATCTACCGCAAGATGCAGGAAAAAAACAAACCATTTAATATGGTCATGGACTTGCGGGCAGTCCGGCTCATCGTTCCCAGAAAAGAGGATTGTTACGCCGCGCTGGGGGTGATCCATTCACACTGGCGACCAATCCCACAAGAGTTTGACGATTACATTGCAGCACCTAAAGAAAACTTGTATCAGTCGCTACATACCGCCGTGATCTACGATGACGGCAAACCACTGGAAGTGCAGATTCGCACTTATGAAATGCACCAAAGCGCAGAATATGGTATTGCGGCCCACTGGCGGTATAAGGAGAAAACCTCTAAGCGAGACGACGCTTACGAACAGCGATTGATCTGGATGCGCAAACTGATGGAATGGCGGCAAGAGGTTGAAGAGGCCGAAGAACTCACAGACGGCAAGAGCGATATTTTCGAAGACCGGGTATTTGTCTTTACCCCCAAAGGCGATATTATCGAACTGCCGGTTGGATCCACACCGATTGATTTTGCCTATCATGTGCATACAGAGATTGGACACCGCTGTCGCGGCGCAAAGGTAAACGGCAAGCTTGTCAGTCTGGATTACACGCTAAAAACAGGCGACCAGGTCAGTATCCTGACAGCCAAACAAGGCGGCCCGAGCCGAGATTGGTTAAACACCAATCTCGGGCTGGTGAAAACACAACGAGCACGGGCCAAGATCTTCCAGTGGTTTAAGCGGCAAGATCGCGAAATCAACCTTGCAACTGGCAAAGTTATTTTAGAAAAAGAACTGCACCGGCTCGGAATGGCCGATGCGAACCTTGATCAAATCTTGCAACAATTTGAATACAAAACGCTTGATGAGTTGTACGTCGCGTTGGGATGTGGTGAAATTTCACCAGGGCGGATCGTCAACAAACTGGGCGAACTGGATAAGCAGCAAAAAGATCCCCTCTTTACGCCCAAACAAATTCCTGGCGAAAAAAGCGGTGCTGTTTCCGTCCTGGGGCTGAAAGGTCTGTTGACCACCATGGCACGCTGTTGCAACCCTATGCCAGGCGATGAAATTGTTGGTTTCATCACCCGTGGAAGGGGCGCAACCATTCACCGCCATGACTGCCCGAACATCCTTCGGGTGGCCGATCGAGAGCGAATTATCAAAGTGACCTGGGGTGAAAAACAACTCACTTTTCCAGTGCCTGTCCAGGTGAAGGCCTATGACCGCCAGGGGTTAATGGCCGATATCGTCGCGATCATCTCACAGGAAAACATCAATATCCTAAATGCCAGCTTAAGGGTCACGCAGAGTTATGCCACGGTGAACCTGCTGTTAGAGATAGGCAACATCAACCAACTCAGCCGGATCCTAAGTCGGATTGAAAATCTGCCAAACGTTTTGGAAGCTTATCGGGAAAAACCCGGATAGGGATGTTATAATAGCCTCCGCTTAACCAACCAGGAGAGAGACATTGCCAGAGCACCTGTCTGTAAACGAGGCGCAACAAAGGATCATCAAAAAATTAAAACCAGGTTTAATTGAAGAGGTGGGGCTAATAGAAGCGCCTGGACGGGTTATGGCACTCGACGCAAAGGCCAGCATTGATCTGCCAGCCTTTTCAAATTCTAGCATGGATGGATACGCGCTGCGCGCAGAAGATATTCTGAACGCAAGCGCTGAGAATCCTGTCACTCTGCAAGTTATTGCCGACATCCCCGCCGGGAAATCGCCCGAGATCACGGTAGACGCTGGCCAGGCTGCCCGGATCATGACTGGCGGAAAGATTCCAGAAGGTGCCAACGCCGTCGTCCCGGTTGAGAACACCGACCAGGCGGATAAGTTTTTCCATATAGAGCTCGGAAGAGAGGTAAAAATCTTTAAAGCGGCCAAACACGGCGATTTTATCCGGTCGCGCGGACAAAGTGTTCGGGCGGGCGAAGTCGTCTTACCAAGCGGGAAGGTCTTAACACCGCAGGATATCGGAGCGCTGGCTTCACTTGGAATATCCAGGGTGCAGGTTTATCAGCGGCCAAAGATCGCTCTCCTCACCACCGGTGATGAATTAGTACCCCCCGGAGAACCCCTGGAATCCGGGAAAATCTACGACTCGAATTCTTTTATGCTGGCAGCTATGGTGGAGCAATACGGTGGGCAGGTTTTACGGCTGGGAATCGCCCCAGATAAACCGAAATCCATCCGGCAGCGTCTGGAACTTGCTGTTTCTATGAAGGCCGACCTGATTTTATCGTCAGCTGGGGTAAGCGTTGGTACCTATGATTTCGTAAAAACTGTCGTAGAAGAATCGGGGGAGCTAGATTTCTGGCGAGTCAATATGCGCCCTGGAAAACCGCTCGCTTTTGGAAATTACAGGAACATCCCATTCATTGGTCTGCCCGGCAATCCTGTCTCGGCATTTGTCGGTTTTCTGGTCTTTGTAGTCCCCGCCATTCATCGCCTGGCAGGGTTGAATGAAACAATCTGGCCTCGCATCAAAGTACGGCTAGAACATCCAGTTGAATCAGATGGAAGAGAAACCTATTTTCGGGCAACCGTCCGGAAGAAGAATGGACAGTATCTCGCCAGTCTAAAAGATCACCAGGGTTCAGACAACCTGGTCGGATTAACCCGGGCAAACACTTTACTTATTATCCCCTCTGGGGTAAAATCGCTTGCCATTGGCAGTGAGGTTGACGCCTGGTTGTTGGGGTCAATGGAATTTGCTTAGATGAAAAAAGACAGGCTAAGATTTACCTCTTTTATTCTGACGCTGATCGGCCTAATCGATTCGCTCTATCTACTATGGATCAAGATTTCTCAGAATAAGGCGCTTTGTCTTCCGGGGTTAGGAGACTGCTGGTCTGTCAATACCAGCCGTTACTCAGAAATTTATGGAGTCCCCGTATCCATATTGGGCGCGCTTGCTTACCTGGTTATCCTTGCACTGCTCTGGTTGGAAGGTAAGGATTTCAAGTTTAAAGCATACCTGCCTGGGTTGATCTTTGGCATTACATTGACAGGTACTTTATACTCAGCCTATTTAACATACCTTGAAATAGCGGTTATTAAAGCAATCTGTCCGTTTTGTGTAGTTTCGGCAGTTGTTATGACAGTTTTATTGATTATTAGTACTCTAAGATTACGAAAGACGATTTAATTCCACTAGGGCAGGAGGAACCATGCCAAGAATTCGTTGCCATTATATCGATTGCGCTTTTCTGGACGATGGCTATTGCAGCGCAGGGATGGTCGAATTGGATCCAGACCAGGGCTGCATGACCTATTCTCCTACTTCTGAAGATGTAGTTGAAGATGAATGGGATGATGCCGACGAAGCTGAAGAATGGGAAGAACTGGAAGAAGAAGAAGACGATGAGGACATGTGGCTGGACGAAGATGATAGTGAGTATTAAAGGACACCGCGAAGGTAATAATACACTAACTCAGAATCCAGAAACAAAAACCCCGGCAACCAACCGGGGTTTTTTAGAGACCTGAGATGAAGAGGATCACAGAAGAAAGAGGACAAGAAATTTATCGCAACCTGCGGCACAACTTTCTGGTGAATGTGCTAGACGGAGGTTTTTTTGGGTTTGCGTTGGGCTTCGCTTCCTTTACTACGATCCTTCCGTTGTTCGTATCTCAGATGACAAACTCCGGGCTGTTGATTGGATTAATACCTGGTTTGCACGTGCTCGGCTGGCAACTTCCTCAGCTATTGACCGCAAAAAAGCTCTCCAGTTTAAAGCGCTTTACCCCGTTTGTTCTCTTCACAACGATCCATGAGCGGTTGCCTTATTTAGGGCTGGCTTTAACCGCCTGGTTTCTGCCCGTCATTGGAAATCGAGCAGGATTGATCCTCACCTTCCTTCTGCTAACCTGGCAGGGGATCGGCGGCGGCTTTGCAGCCAATGGATGGCAAAATCTGATTGGAAAGATCATCCCAACCGAAAGCCGCGCCACCTTTTTTGGTGTTCAATCGGCGCTTTCCAACCTGCTCGCCAGTGTTGGCGCAATTGCTGCTGGCGTTATTTTGCAGAATTTGCCGCCCAGGGAAAGTTTTACGCTTTGTTTTCTAATCGCTGTGCTTCTCCTGACGATTTCATGGATTTTCCTGAAGCAAAACCGAGAAACCGACCATGCTGTTGAAATGGCGGGAATTACCCAAATGCCTTTATGGAGCAGCATAGTCGTGGTGTTAAGACGAGACCGTAATTTCTTGTGGTTTCTAATTGCCAGAATGTTGTCGCAATTTGGGTTGATGGCTTTTGCCTTTTACACCGTTTATGCTGTCAACGAACACGGCATGAGCAAACTGACAGCCGGGCTGATGACCAGCACCCTTTTGATCATCCAGGTGTCTTCCAATCTGTTCATGGGGCGGCTTGCAGATCGCTGGAGTAAAAGAGCCTTGTTGGAATTTGGAAGCATCGCTGCACTGCTAAGCGCTTTACTGGCAGCCCTTGCTCCCAATCTTTCTTGGTTTGTGATTGTCTTCATCCTGGCTGGGCTTGCCAATACTGCCTACTGGACGGTGGGATTGGCAATGTCCATCGAGTTTGGCAAAGAAAACGAACGACCCACATATATTGGCATGGCGAATACGCTGGTCGCACCCAGCGCGCTGCTTGCGCCACTGTTCGGCGGCTGGCTAGCAGATCTTTACGGGTACATAACAACCTTTCTCGTTGCCGCAGCAGTTTCGGTTGTCACCGCTCTAATTTATCACTTTTTCGTCAGCGACCCACACGCCAAAAGAGCTTGATTTTACGGCGTGATTACAGTACGAATATCTCCTGAAAATTGTTCCAACGCGTCGAGCGCTTGATTAATCTGGGCTGCATCCAAAGGGATTACCCGCGATACAACTCCCGAAAGATTTAACTGCCCCCGGCGTGCAAATTCGATCAAAAGCGGAAGTTCTTGAAGCAGATGATCATTCGAGCCGATCAATTCAACTTCTGGACCAAGCAAGTTATGATAGGTATCCACCATGACCGGCTGGTCGCTGATCCCCACCACGACGGCGCGCCCAAAGACCCCCACGGAGAGCAAGGCTTGTTGAATGGTATGCGGCAAGCCAATCAATTCGAGCGAAACATCCACGCCGCGCTGTTGCGTCAGGCGGCGGATCTGTTCCGCAGCATCCCCTTCCATAGCATTGACCGGAATCGCCCCCAGGTTGGCAGCCATGCGTAACTTTTCGGGGTGAATATCCACCGCATATACCTCACGGGCGCCAAGCGCCCGCCCCAACTGGATTGCCGACATCCCCAGGCCGCCGACACCAATAACTGCCAGCGTTTCTCCTCCCTTCAAGCGAGACTTCCGCAAAGCATGTAAAGAAGTCGCCGAAGCGCACATCAGCGTTGCGCCCTGCTCAAAAGAAATTTCATCCGGCAGCCGAACAGCGTTACGTTCCGGCACGGCAATATAGTCCGCATAGCCGCCATTCGTATAATGGCCGAGCATGCGTCCCTGCTCACAAAATTGCTCAGAACCAAGGCTGCAATAATAACAATTGCCGCAGGTTACCATATAATGGAGACAAACGCGGTCGCCTGGTTTCACCATCGTTACCTCATCACCTACCTCCTCCACTACACCAGCGACTTCGTGGCCGAGCGTCATAGGCAGCGGATAAACCGGCGACTTACCGGCTCGGTAATGTACATCCGAATGGCAAATGCCGGCTGCGCGCACTCGGACGAGAACTTCTCGCTCGTTAAAAGATGGAACAGGTATTTCCTGCAGCTCCAACGGCTTTCCAACTTCCACCAGACGGACTGCCCGCATTGTTTTCATTTGCGACTCCTGGATTATGAATGGGTATTATTCTTACTTAATGGCTATGCGAATATTTCTAACATCCTGTTTGAAAGAAAAGACCCTGACGGGTCTTTCTTCCAGCTGGGGGTGAAGGATTCGAACCTCCATAAACAGATCCAGAGTCTGCTGTCCTGCCGTTGGACGAACCCCCAATTTTTATTCGAACGACCGAAATTTTATCAGTGAACGGACGCAAGATCAAGGGATACGCGGCGGATCCTGCTGAAAAGTCGCCCGTAGTCCGCTCAGTAATTGCTCTTTTTCTGTCGCCGTTAGATTAGCTTCGGGGTGCATTAGAAGATAATTCCAAAGCGGCATTTCACCCTCGGTAATCGTTTCTTCGACCTCCCTGAAATCACAGTTTGTTTTATCCCACTCCGAAAAATTGAGCTTTTCCCTCCCCTCCATGACATGATTGGATATTCCAAAGGACACTGGCGCAATATAGGCGTACCACGGCCATACGGTTTCATTACTGTGGCAGTCAAAACACGCCCGTTTGGCTAGTTCCCGCGTTTGAGGGGAATCCCAGCGCACTTCAAGCGTGACAGGCGGGTTTTCGCGACTTACAGGGATCAATTGAAAGCCAACAAACAAAGACAGCAATATTCCTGTGAGCATAAGGAGCTTTTTCCCCAATTGAGACCTCCGATTCCTTCTGGCGAGCGTTTTTATCCGTTTGATTTATATTTGTCTGGCGGATCCCTTATTCTTACGAACCTTAAAGTGCTTATTATTAAAACACAGGGTGCAGAATTTCACAATAAATTTTACCCTTTTTGTAATTTGAGTCATGGCACTAGACAGCCTCAAATGGGCATGATACAATAGCCTCCGTCAATAGTGGGGGCTCGTCCAATGGTAGGACTGCAGACTCTGGATCTGCCTATAGAGGTTCGAATCCTTTGCCCTCAGCTTGTTATCAAAAGCACCCTGCTAGACTGACAGGGTGTTTTACCTATATACCGGAGCGGCTACTATGACACAAGAGTTATCATCATCTCTTCCTGGCAATTTTATTCGCGAGGCGATTGAAGAAGATTTGCGCACCGGGCGATTCAACTATGTGCGCACGCGCTTTCCGCCAGAACCGAATGGTTATTTGCATATCGGTCACGCCAAAGCGATCTGCATTGATTTTGGCATGGCGCAGACTTTTGGAGGTCAGTGTAACCTTCGTTTTGATGACACCAATCCGGTAAAAGAGGATGTCGAGTATGTTGACGCCATCAAAGAAGACATTCATTGGCTTGGTTTTGATTGGGAAGGCCGCGAGTACTATGCCTCCGATTACTTTGAACAGCTCTACCAGTTTGCGCTGAAACTGGTCCGAAAAGGTAAGGCGTATGTCGATGATTTAACCGCCGACCAAATTCGGGAATACCGGGGAACGTTGACAGAGCCGGGCAAGGAAAGCCCTTATCGGCATCGATCTGTCGAAGAAAACCTGGATCTATTCCAACGGATGCGAAACGGCGAATTTCCGGACGGCGCCCGCGTTCTAAGGGCAAAAATTGATATGGCATCACCCAATATCAATCTACGCGACCCCGTCATGTACCGCATCATCCATACGCCCCAGCACCACAGAACGGGCAACCAATGGTGCATTTACCCAATGTACGACTTCGCCCACGGCCAATCGGACTCCATCGAAGGAGTTACTCATTCTCTGTGTGATCTGGCGTACGAGGATCACCGCCCACTTTACGATTGGTTCCTGAATGAATTGGAGATTTTCCATTCGCGCCAGATTGAATTTGCGCGACTGAATCTCACTTATACAATTTTGAGCAAGCGATATTTGAAGCAGCTTGTAGACGGGGGTCATGTGCATGGCTGGGATGACCCGCGTATGCCAACGCTGTGCGGAATGCGCCGCAGAGGATACACGCCCGAAGCGATTCGCAACTTCATCAACCAGGTAGGGGTAGCCAAAAAAGAAAACCTGGTTGATATCTCTTTGCTGGAATACCTGGTGCGTGAAGACTTAAACAAGCGCGCCCTGCGAGTGATGGGTGTCCTGAATCCCCTCAAGGTCGTTATTACCAATTACCCCGATGGACAAGTGGAATCACTCGAGGCTATTAACAACCCCGAAGATCCTGCAGCCGGCACTCGCCAGGTTGAATTCTCGAAAGTCATTTATATTGATCAGGATGATTTTCGCGAAGAGCCGCCACCAAAGTACTTCCGGCTGGCACCTGGACGCGAAGTGCGGCTCCGCTATGGCTACATCATCAAGTGCGAGGGTTTTGTAAAAAATTCAACAACAGGTGAAATCGAAGAAGTTCACTGCACTTTTGATCCTCAAACAAAGGGAGGGTATGCGCCCGACGGACGCAAGGTGCAGGGAACAATTCATTGGGTTTCGGCGCATTCAGCCCGTGACGCCGAGGTGCGCATGTACGACAGGCTTTTTACCGTTCCGGATCCTAGCAGGGCAGAAGAAGGCAAAAGCTTTTTGGATTATCTGAACCCGAATTCACTCACCGTCTTAAAGGGATGCAAGATAGAGCCCGGCCTAGCCAATGCTATCCCAGGCTCTCATTACCAATTTGAGCGAAAAGGGTTTTTCTGTGTTGATCTTGATTCGACCCCTGACCGCCCAATTTTTAACCTGACGGTTCCCTTACGAGATACATGGGCAAAAATTGAAGGGACGCAAAAAAACAAACCAGATTAACCATCCCCTGCCCGCTCCAGAACCTGTATAGCGCTGCGCAGTCTTTCGATTACTTTTTGCTTTCCGATAATTTCCATGCTCTCAAACAAGGGAGGGCTGATTTTTTGTCCGGTCACAGCGGCGCGAAGGATACCAAACACTTGCCCTGGTGAAAGCCCTAATTGTTCGACCAGACTGCGCAGAACAGGTTCAACCAGGTTGGCAGTCATTTCGGGTTGCGACTCCAGCAGTACCAGCATCTGGCGGGCTACCTCCGCCGACTCTTTAGGCGTCAGACCCTTAGCCGTCAGGTCTTCAGCCGCAGGGCTTTGGATCACATCCTGGAAAAAAAAGCCTGCAATTTCTGGAGCATCTTCCAGAGTTACCAGGCGTTCCTGAATAATCGGCGCAACCTTCAAAAGACGGGCGTCATCCACAAGATATCCCCTGGCTTCAAAAAATGGGCGCAGCCGGTTTGCCAGATCAGGAATTTCCAGGTTGCGGATATGGAGACCATTAAAGTGATCGAACTTGGCAAAATTGATCGCTGCCGGTGAGGGATTCAAACGATCTAGACTGAATTTCTCGATCAGATCATCCATTGTAAAGAATTCAGTATGATCATCGTAACTCCAACCCATCAAAGCAATCCAGTTGACAACCGCTTCTGGCAAATATCCTAATGTTTCCAAATCCTTAACATAAATCGAATAACCATCTTTAATCAGGTCAGCAGATTCCCGTTTGCTCATTTTCCCTTTGCCGCTGGGCTTTAGGAAAACCGAGAGGTGCACGAACTCGGGTTCTTCCCAGCCAAAAGCGCGATGGATGAGCGCGTGAAGTGGAAAGGTTGGTAGCCATTCTGAACCCCGGATAACATGGGTGATTTTCATCAGGTGGTCATCAACGACGTGTGCCAGGTGATAAAGCGCCAGGCCATCCGATTTGACCAAAATGTAATCATCCATATTGCGGTTTTCTACCGTGATATCGCCTCGCAACCTGTCATGGACTGTGGTGCTGCCCTGTCTGGGCATTTTAAACCGAATCACATGCCTCTCGCCCGCCGCTACGCGCGCAGCGGCTTCTTGAGGGGCGAGGGCGCGACAGGTGCCGTCGTAATGGCTGTTTTCTTTCCGCTTCTGCTGCTCTTGCCGCAGTTTTTCTAACCGTTCTGGTGTGCAGAAACAGGTATAAGCATGGCCGCTTTCGATTAATTGGAGGGCATATTCCTGGTAAATTTCTTTGCGCTCCAATTGCCGGTAAGGACCATAAGGCCCCCCGACGTCTGGGCCTTCATCCCAATTCAATCCAAGCCAGCGCAAACCCTGCATGAGTTCTTCTTCCGCGCCGGGAACAAAACGCCTACGGTCGGTGTCCTCGATCCGCAGGATGAATTGGCCGCCAGTCTTTCGAGCTAGCAGGTAATCATATAACGCCGTTCGAGCGCTGCCAAGATGCATGCGCCCGGTCGGAGATGGGGCAAAGCGAACGCGAGCAGGTTTCAATGAGTGCGACATACCCCTCCAATCAAGTGTCGTAAATGGTGCGCCAGGAGACCACGCTTTCTACCAGGCCAATCCCAATCACCAACGAGATGAGCGAGCTTCCACCATAGCTCACAAAAGGCAGCGTCAGGCCTGTTACGGGAATGATATTCAAATTGACGCCAATATTCACCGACGTTTGGAAAAACAACAACACGGCAAAGCCGTATGCAATCAAAGCTCCAAAGCGATCAGTTGCCAGGCGGGCTGCCCGGAAACAACGGATAATCACAAATATTAACAACGCCATCACCAGGACAGTTCCCACAAAACCAAATTCGGCAGCCATCGCAGAGAAGATAAAGTCGGTATGGCGAACCTTCAAAAAACGGAGCTGCACCTGACTGCTGTGGCCGTAACCCTCGCCAAACCAGCCGCCTGAGCCGATGGTTATCAGCGCCTGTTCCACATTATACGTCTCGCCATGGCGGGCATTTGGGTCCGGGAAGAGGAAGTTGACTACGCGAGCAAGCTGATAATCCTGAATAAATGGGATTTTAACACCGCTTGCCAATAGAACGAGAAAGATCACAAATCCAATGGCTGCTAACCCCCCAAAAAAGAGCAAATACTTGGGAGGCAGCCCCGTAATCCACAATAACGAGAACCAAAGCACGAGCATCACGATCGAGGTGCTCAAATTTGGTTGAAGCAGAATCCAGATCACCACGCCAAAAGTCATCAAGAAGCTGCGCACGATCCAACCCAGATCATGTTTTTCACCCTGATGACGAGCAAAATAATCTGCCAGTACTAAGATGAGAATGACTTTAGCCAGCTCAGAAGGTTGGATAAAAAAAAGCCCGGTATCAATCCGGCGTGCGGAACCAAACTGAACCTCGCCAATTACAAAAATCACCACCAGAAAAACGATCGTGCCGATATACATCATGCGAGTCAGCGAAGCCCAATAATGATAATCAATCAGAGCAGTCGCCAGGATGATCACCAGACCCAACGCAACGTATATAGACTGGCGCGTTACAAGCTCGGCAAGGACTTCATTGCCCGCAATGGCGGAACGGATCATAACAATCCCGAACACACAGAGGATCAGTACACTGCCGAATAACCAGTAATCAAAATTTCGCCAAAATTCTCGGTTTTTCACTTCCTCTCAATACCCAACTTTCTTACGGTGAGCGGTTTTAAGGGGAATATCAGCCACCAACCGCTGTTCACGACCCTCCTGTGCCATGGTAATGTGGACTGCATTTGGATCAATTTCTACGTAGCGAGAAATCACTGCGAGCAATTCGTTTTTCAAAGAATTTAGAGCGTCTGGGGTCAGGTCTGTCCGGTCGTGTATGAGAACCAGCTTCAACCGTTCTTTCGCATTCTCAGCGCTGTTTGTCTTACTGCCTGTCAACCTCTCCAGCCAACCGCCCATATCACTCCCCTCCAGACCGTAACATCTTCGAGAGCTTATTAAAGAAACCATCCTTGTCTTCCAGGCTCATCAAGGGAACCGATTCGCCATTCAACCGGCGGGCAATATTTTGAAAAGCCATCCCCGCCCTGGACTTTGAATCGAGGGCAACCGGCTGGCCGCGATTCGTGCTGACGATCACGCTTTCATCTTCCGGCACAATTCCGAGCAGTTCCACCGCCAACAGTTCAAGCACATCTTCAGATGCAAGCATATCACCACGTTTAATCAGAGCTGGATTGATCCGGTTAATGATGAGGCGCGCAGGTCCTTTTTCTTCGGCTTCAATCAGGCCAATAATACGATCAGCATCGCGAACGGCGGAAACCTCGGGGTTGGTAACAACCAGGACGAGATCTGCCGGCGCAATCGCGTTTCGGAAGCCACGTTCGATCCCGGCAGGGGAATCGATCAGTATCCAATCAAAATCCGGACGCAGTTCATTACACAACCTGACCATGTCACTAGGCGAGATTGCCGTTTTATCGCGAGTTTGCGCAGCCGGGATCAAATACAGCTCTGATAGGCGTTTATCCCGGATCATTGCCTGTCGAACCCGACAACGACCCTCGACGGCATCAACAATATCATAGACGATACGATTTTCCAAACCCAGAACAACATCCAGATTTCGAAGCCCAATATCACCATCAATACAAACCACTTTGCCACCCCCATTGGCAAGCGCAACAGCCAGGTTGGCAGTAGTAGTTGTCTTTCCTACACCACCTTTTCCTGAAGTAATCGTTATAACTTTGGCTGTCATCTTCCTCCCTCTTTATAAACCCAGGGTTCAATAATAACCTGTCCGTCCAACACATGCGCAATTTCCGGCTGTTGTTTAGCGATTGATCCCTCTGACAGCGCGGCAATCCCGGCGATCCTCAGTTGGGTCGGCGCGATGGCAAGAGCAGCCACCACTGCTTTCTCATCCCCTTCTGCGCCTGCATGTACAACACCACGCAGGCGTCCCCAAACAAGAACATTGCCGCCAGCGACGATTTCCGCGCCCGGGTTGACATCGCCGAATACGATCACATGGCCCGGATAAGAAATCTTCACCCCAGAGCGCAGAGTTTTACGAACCATGATTGCCTGCTCTCCAGGGAGATCGTTCTCAACCGGGCGGCTGCTTCTCTCAGGACGAGAGGAAGGCAGGCGGGTTGCTAATCCCAGCATCTGGGCAGTTTTTTCCGTAGTGGGCGAGTTGCTCAATACAGCCCAAAGCGAAACTTCGCGGTCCGAAAGCTTATCACGAAGAGCACTCATTTCTACGGCATGCAAAACGGTATTGCCCACATCCAGCGCTAACCTCGCGCCTCTAAAAAATGATGATTGTTCATCGATCTGGCATAACAAAATATTCTGCAGTTCAGACCATTCCCCTTCCCCAAGGGAAATCAACAAACTATCACGGATACCTTTGATTTGAATGGCAGGGACCATTCCACTCACCTTTGGTTCAATTGGTTGCATCCAATACCTTCGAGCACTTCTTTTTTAGAGCCGGAACCTTAAGTGTCGCTCCCGTAATTTATTCATTATATAGCAGAACCTGAATTTATGGATTGACGCCAGCGGCAGCGTCAATGGCTTTAAGCTCAAAGTAAGCATCCATCACGCGGCGTACGATCGGAGCAGCTACACTGGCGCCTTCTCCGCCATTATAAACGAAAGCGACAACGGCAATTTCAGGATTATCAAAAGGAGCATATCCGACATACCAGGAATGGGTTGGCCAGTTGCCGGGTTTACAAACATCCTTTTCACGAGCCACGTCATCACAATATTCAGCCGTACCCGTCTTACCGGCCGCCGGGATTTCCATATCGGCAAAAACACGATCCGCCGTCCCGCCCTCCTGGGTCACCATGTGCATTCCTTCTTTTGTGAGGTCAATGACCCACTTCGCAACCGTTTTCTTCTCATTCGTCCTGAAAGAATTCTCATCGTAAACAGAGATTAAGGGATCTACCGTGATGTCCCAGAGCATTTCCGGTTCGAACGGCTTAATGACATTCCCTTCCGAGTCCAAAATTTCTTTGATGAGAGTCGGTCGCATGTGTTTCCCGTCGTTTGCCACTGTTGCAGCAGACAACAAAACCTGAAGCACGGTTGAAAGCACATACCCTTGTCCCATCGCTGCGATGTAGGTATCCCCCGTTGCCCAGTTCTCGCCCACGTTGATGCGTTTCCAATCGGGGTCTGGGATCAACCCTTCGGCTTCGCCGGGAAGTTCAATCCCAGAGATGCGGCCATATCCCAGCGCGCGGGCATATTCTCCCATGCGCCAAATACCCAGACCCTGGTTAACTTCGCCTGGGAAACCACCGCCAATTTTATAGAAGTAAACATCACAAGACCAGGCGACGCCATGCAAGAAATCTACATAGCCATGACCTGCTTCATTGTAACAGACATATTCACGATCAGTGCCCGGATCATTGGGTGAAAATTTTTGCGTGATGGTTATTTTACCGGGATCGAATAACTCTTGCTGGGGGGTAACGACCCCTTCATTCAAGGCGCCAATGGCCGTAGCCAGCTTGAACACAGAACCTGGCGGGTGCTCTGCAGAGATGGCATGGTTAAACAACGGGCGGGTTGGATCGCGGCTGAGCTGTTCATAGTAATAGCCGGGGATGATGCGCGCCATACGGTTATTCTCGAAAGTGGGATACGAAACAAGCGCCAAAATCTCGCCGGTTTTCGGATTCATAGCAATCACAACGCCATTGTTCGAAAGCATTCGGTTGAGATGAGCATTCCACCAACGGATCTCTTCCTTTAGGGCTGCCTTGGCGGCGTTTTGAAGCCTCGTATCAATCGTCAGGCGGATGTTATTCCCAGGTATTGGTTCGACTGGGGGCAGCAAATCGCGCAGCTCTTTGCCTGCCACATCTACTTCTACGGTACGCTCACCGTTTTTGCCAGCCAGAATTTCATTTTCATAAGCTTCTATTCCAGCATATCCAACTTTATCCCTTCCCGGCACAAATCCCAGGTCGCGATAGTACGCTTCCTGAGATGCTGGGATCGGGCCAAGAAAACCCACAATTTCGGCGGTAATTTCTCCCGTTGGATAGTCTCGGATGGGTTCGATTTCAATACCGACTCCTGGCCAATCTTTGGCTTTTTCACGAACGATCATGGCAGTTTCTTGGCTGACATTACATTGAACGCGCACCGGGTCGTAAGGAGCGTTGGTATCCGCGATATATACAATTTGTGAAATTCCTAGCTCATTATCACAGGGTTTAAAAGTCTTTACTGTTTCTTCATCAGTATTGCCACGATTGACAGGGATGCCAATTAATTCAGAGAGTTGGCGATAGATCTGCTGGATGGCGCCTTCATCCGCTGGCAGGAGAGCAGGCGTGATAACAACGTTGAAAGAGGGAATATTGCGCGCCAAGATAAAGCCGTTGCGGTCATAAATCAAACCTCGTTGAGTTGGAATGCTAATATTCGTTGTACGGTTCTCTTCAGCCTGTTCAAGATAACCACTTCCCTCAACAATTTGATAGTTAAACAATTGGATTACATAAAATCCGAACACGCCTACAATGAGCACATAAATAACCCACATACGCCATGGCTCGAATAAGTGTCTAAATGAATCTGTTTTGTTCATTTTTCATCCTCAACTGGGTAAACCAGGTTCGCAAAATCGGTTACCAGCGCATATACCGGTAAAGCCAAGATCAAATTTAAAAAAGCGCTCGGCACGGTCACCAGGACAAAAGCCTGCGGTATAGAGATCGGTGAACCGCTCAGATTTAGAAAGACTAGCGCCACCAGATGCTGCAGCACGGACGAAACCGTGGTTGTGATAAACATCGCCAGAATTGGAGCCTGCCAGATGCGACGATGCAACAGCCGGGCCAATCCCATCGCGAGCAGGTATCCCGTGAAGGTTGCTAGAAGGGGAACCGCTGAAACAAAAGAAACCATTCCAGCGCCGATAATGGTCCAAACCCAGGCCCGCTTCACCCTTTCTTGCAATGACCAGGCCACAATAACCAATAACACCAAATCTGCGGAACCATTCACCACCTGCAAACGAGAAATGATGGTTGATTGCAAGATCACCAAAAGGCTGAAGATGGGAAGAGCAAGTAAGTCTAACACTACGTCATCAAGGGACAGGCGTCGTTAACAAAGGGGTGATATTAACCGGCCTGAAATTGATTATCACCAGAACTGCTCTGAGGCTTGTAAAATCCACAGCGGGCTGCACAGAAGCCGATTGGAAAAGCTCGGTTGAAGTTTTACGAGGAGTCAACACCTGGCCAACAACAACATCAGGCGGATAATTTCCTCCTAAACCAGATGTAAGAATGAGATCGCCAGTTTGAAGGGCAGCATCTGGCGGAACCATCTCCAGCGTGACATCGCCAGTAATCGAACCAGAGAGGAGCGCTTCAACGCCAGCCGCCTCCAGGCGGACGTTCACCGCCGAAGCGGGATCGGTTATCAACTGAACGCGCGCCGCTCCAGCGGTTACTGCATCAACACGGCCAACCAACCCGCGCTCTGTGACCACCGGCATTCCATGACGAAGGCCATCATCCGACCCATGATCAATGATAATGTAATGAAGGAACGGGCTAGGGTCGCGTCCAATGACAGCAGAGGCTACGTAACGATTTTCTGGCCGGTCTCGAGCAAAATCCAATAAGGCATACAGGACATCTGCCTCCCGTAGCTGCTGCTGAAGCTGGACAATCTGAGTACGAAGAGAAGAGTTTTCACTCTCCAATTGTGCATTGCGCTCACGCAAACTGGCAACGTCCCTTGGAACTGTCACAAACTCATAAATTGCCATGTAACGGCCGGAAAACCAGGTTTGCAATGAAATCAATGGAGACAGCGCGGAACGCAGAATTGTATTCAGATACCCGCTTAACGCCAGGGCCAAAAGACCGGCGACAACCAGCATGACCATATAGATTTGCCAGGAATTGGAAGAGGCTTTTTTCATACCCGAACACCTTATGGTTCGGACACCTTCGTTCCAGCGAAAAGATCAAACATATGAACGATAGTCACTTAGCGGTTCCCCGACCGATCCAGGCTGGCAAGGAACTGGCTGTACTGTTCCAGGTTTTCTAATACGAGGCCGGCGCCGCGAACAACGCATGTCAGGGGGTCTTCGGCAACCCAAACGCGAATCTTAAGTTCATCGGACAACCGTTCGGTCAGGCTCAACAATTGTGACCCGCCGCCTGCCAGACAAATTCCCGTCTCCAAAAGATCGGCTACGATTTCCGGAGGAGCCTCATCCAACGCATCACGAATTGTATCCACAATCACCTGGACTGAACCAGAAATCGCCTCACGAATTTCAACCGAAGAAACCTCAATAGCTTCTGGCAGCCCTGTCACAAGGTTGCGGCCGCGTACAACCATGGTTCGTTCGGTCGGCAAGGGAAACGCCGAACCGATTGTAATCTTGACCTGTTCGGCCATCCGTTCGCCAATAAACAGGTTATAGCGATTGCGAATGTAAGTCACGATGTCCTGATCCATTTCATCGCCTGCAACACGCAATGAGCGCGAGACGACGATCCCACCCATTGAGATCATCGCTACCTCCGTAGTGCCACCGCCAATGTCCACGATCATCGACCCGCGTACTTCGGTGATCGGCAAGCCCGCACCTAACGCAGCCGCACGGGGTTCTTCAATCAGATAGGTCTCCCGCGCTCCGGCTGCCATCGAAGCATCGTAAACCGCGCGTTTTTCAACCTCCGTAGCGCCGGATGGAATACCGATAACGACCCGTGGGCGCGGCATTGGAACAATGGACTGCTGATGAGCTTTTCCGATAAAATACCCCAGCATAGCCTGGGTAATTTCAAACTCAGAGATCACGCCATCGCGCAGAGGGCGAATTGCAACCACGTTCGCGGGCGTCCGTCCAACCATTTCCTTGGCTTGGGCGCCAATAGCAAGCGGCCTGCGGCTTCTTTTGTCAATCACTACCCAGGACGGCTCGTTGATAACAATGCCCTTTCCACGAACATTGACCAGGGTATTGGCCGTTCCCAGGTCAATGCCAATGTCAAGGGAAAATAATCCCATTAACCAACTGAGAGGGTTAAATGCCAATCAATTCTCCTCGCCTCTTTGAAGCAGATGTAGAGTTGCACAGGGGCGAACTTTTGGGAAGATTATACCATATGGTATGATTTCATCCCTGCATCCTAATTTGGGGGAGTGGCTAAATTTCTGGATTAGAATAGAGGAATGAAAAGCTGTCCGAAATGCCAACAAACGAAACGCCAGAACAAGGCTGGTCGAACGGAATCTGGTGCACAAAGGTATCGCTGCATGCATTGTGGGTATAAATACACTCCAGAGCCTAAACCGAGAGGCTATCCAGAGGAAATGCGCAAGCAAGCCGTGCAGATGTATGTAGATGGCA
>JABLXC010000023.1 GCA_013178185.1 Anaerolineae bacterium
GGGTGGTGCGCAGCCCGGCGGCCGGGACGCTGAATGCGGTTGGAAGGGGAGCGGTGCGCGGCAGTGGGATGGGGTTGAAGGCGGCGGGGCGGCCTGAGCCGAGCTATCACAGCCTGGGCAGCGATGGAGATAGTTCTGGCGCATCGTCGCTATTCAAAAAATTATGAGTCTTCGTTGCTATGAAAATTTAAAAAGCCCTTTTCTGGTTTTACAGGAAAGGGCTTTACTATGGAACCCGATGAATAGCCGTTCATAATTTCGCATGATCCGATATAATTTCTACGTTATCGATGAACGAAAAGGCGGTCATTGTGAGCAATTTAACGGGCAGAAGCAGGGCGCTGTATGTTCAAAAGATGTTTGGGCGGATTGCTCCGAAATATGATCTTTTGAACCGACTGATGACGGGTGGTCAGGATATACGTTGGCGGAAAATCGTTATTGAAAGGTTGTCTCCAGAGCCTGACGCCCGGTATTTGGACATCGGAGCTGGCACCGGAGATCTTGCATATGCCATTCTCTCGAAAGAGCCTCATGCGGAGGTCGTCGCAGCAGATTTTACCCTTGAAATGATGCGAATTGGCAGGCTTCGCCCATTCAGGGAAAGGATTCATTGGGTCGTCGCGGATGCTGAAAATTTGCCTTTCAATGGTTCCATTTTTAGCGGTGTTGTTTCTGGGTTTCTGTTGCGGAATGTTTCGGATGCCCAAAAGGCGGTGGGAGAACAAGTTCGCGTTTTAGAAGCGGGTGGGAAGGTTGTGTCTCTGGATACCACCCCGCCCAAATCCGGTGTGCTGCGCCCATTCATTTGGGTGCATCTGCATATTGTTATCCCGCTTTTGGGAAAATTGATCGCTGGATCTACTGATGCTTATACTTATCTGCCGGAGACAACCGAAAAATTTTTGACGGCCGAAAAACTGGCTCAGCTTATCGAAAAGTCAGGCTTATCCTCTGTAGGTTTTGTTCGAAAGATGTTTGGAACGGTAGCAATTCACTGGGGGACTAAACCCGGCGACTTACCCCAACCACCGGCTTAACACAAAGCCTCCTGCCATTGCGAGGCTGTAGAGGAAAAGCAGCCTGGCAGTTTTTGCAAGCTGAACGTTTAAAAGTTTTCCATCCGGTGTTTTGTGCAGTTCCAAATATGCTTTAATGGCGGCTGGCAAGGTCAGGTAAGTCAGCAGAATCCAGGGCTGCCAGTCCATGACAAGAAATAAGGCAAGCGGCATAAGATAAGCAATCCCCAGCATGATGAGATATTCAATCTCTCCGCCCCGTCGCCCGTAGATGACCGGAATGTTCTTTCTCCCCGCTCGCTGGTCGGAAATAATATCCCGTATATTGTTAACAACCAAAATGTTCACGGTCAGGACCCCGGCCGCCAGCCCTCCCAACCATGCCTCGATGGGAACAGAAAGGGTTAGAACAAAAACGGTGCCATTGACTGCCGCCCAACCAAAAAAAATCAGCACAAACAGGTCGGCAAGGCCGGTATTGACAAGCGGAATTGGGCCGGCGCTGTAAGCGATCCCAGCTAAAATACAGGCAGCGCCGATCAAGATCACCGGCCAGCCAGCAACCACAGCAAGATATAAGCCTGCTGCAATAGCCAGGCCGAAGGCGGCAATACCGCCGCCCCAAACCTGTTTTGGGCTTAATAACCCCGCCTGGGTAACCCGGAGAGGCCCAAGACGGTCGGATTGGTCGTGGCCTCTGGTAAAGTCCACTACATCGTTAATGTAATTCGTGCCAATCTGAATGCAGATTGCACATATCAATGCAGCGAGGGCAGCCCCTAAGTGAAAACGGCCAAGAAAGACAGAGATTCCAATCCCAATCAGGATGGGTGAGATTGCCGCTGGCAGCGTCCTTGGACGGGCGGCTAAGATCCAGGGTTGTAATGTTTTTTTTAGAGTATTGCTTTGCTCCATGCCAATCACGAAATTCATCCCTGTGAATTCTGCGAATCTTCAAAGAAAGAACGAGTTTCTCCTAGAGGTGAGTCTTCCAACACACTAGCAATATCATTCTGAAGCTTTTTCTTGCCAGGCTTTCCATCCCCTTTTCTTTTCAAACGGTCAAGGAGGTATTTCGTTGTATCAGACATTATTTTCTTTAAGTTTTCCTGGGAGATTTTCTCTCCTTTTTCGAACCAGGTGGAAGCCGCATATCCCATGACAACCGTGGTGGAGGAGGCAATTGCGGCTGCCAGCAGCCAGCCGGGGAGTCCACCAAATTTGCTGAGTTCATAAAACAGGGTGCGTCCTAAGAAACCCAGCCCGAACGTAATTGCTAGCTCTTTGGCGCGCCCCAGGGTGATTTTATAGTTGTAAATTCTGGCGATACCGAGAACCATAACAGATTGTGTGATGATAAGTGGCGCAAAATCAATGACCGGAAGAGGTGTCAAAGCGATGACCGCTGAAATTGACGCTGCGCTGGCGATCGAGCGCCAAGCCAATTGCCAGCGAAATTGAGGCAATGACTGGCCGAGCGCCGCGATCAGTTCTGGCTCTTTGGCAGCGATGGCGATGACAAGCTGGGGCAGGTTTTCACCTGTGTTGGCCGAAATCGGAATGATTTGCTCCGGCGTAATATTGAGGCTGGAAGCGGTGTGTTGAAGAATGGCTGTTCTGTGCTTTTTTACAAGATCAATTTTATTAAGAGTAACAACCACCGATTTATTGAGGTCCGAAAGTTGTTCAAATAACTCCAGCTCCGTTGTTTTTATCCCCTGGATGGCATCAAAAACAATGACCAGGAAATCTGCATCTGTTGCCGCTTGAATAGCAAGTTCTTGCTGACTTTTTCCAGCTTCTCCAATGGCATCTGCCCCTGGGGTATCGATGACGTTAAAAAGATCGGACTCCGCTTCTTTAGTCATCCGGGTTGTCCCTGGTAAAGGGCTCACTTCGGCGCGGTCTGATTTCCTTAGTACCAATTGGTTGTAGAGGGTTGATTTTCCAACATTGGTTGGCCCCACGATAGCAACGCGACGCTTCTTCCCAAACGCCATTCGAAGATGCTGTGCAGAAAGGCGTAATAGTGTACGCATCAGGTTCATATCCGATGGAACACCTTTTAGCAGAGACGCAAGCGCTTTCTGTTCGGCCGGGTTCAGGCTGCCCCAAATTGCTTGCAATGATTTTTGATTCTCTCCTTGCGTGAGCTTATTTTGTTCGTTTTCGATTTGGTTCATTTTTATTAGCTTTCATCAGGAATCCTGGAGCAATTTCTGCAGCCTGGATGATTTTCTCTTAGCGATTTAGGTGTAATCAAACAAGATGTTCTCATTCAATTGGACTTTTAGAGAAACCGGCATGGGGTTGCGAAAGGATTGGGCGGCGTGGCACCCGTTTTCGGCATGAGTAATTAACTTCTTCATTTGTTCCACCGGAGATGGTTTGCGAATCGATGCAAGAATTATAACATTCTGAAAAGCTGTCGTCGTATCAGCGAGGCGATATATGCCAGCCAAGTCAAATTCAGCACGCAAGTCGATAGCGACATCTTCCAACACAACTTCAAACATAGACGCAAATTGCACTATTTGAGAAACCATTCAAAAAACGACACCGATCAAGAAAAAATCCAACGGGCTTAGGACCAGATTTTGTACGCCTTGTTCTGGAGGTTCAACACACTGGAAAGTGAATTTACCAATCCTTCCCTCGAACAACATATTTATCACTAACTTGACGGTCGCTCGTAAGACGAATTTGCGGTTTTGAAGGTTATTGGTGTAATTCTTGTGCATCAGATCCATTGCACCCGGCCAGCTGAAACGTTTTCCACCTTTTGCATCCTTGACTGTGACGAATTATTGCAACCCATTCCAGGAAAATGAGAAACATCATTGATACCCCTGGAGGTTGGCAGAAAGGTAAATTATTCGCAACTGATGGTTATCATATAAACATTTTGAATCACGGCTGGGCCGATGACGGAGCGCATTTCCATACTGGATAGATCGAAAACCAAGTATCCCGCGCTCATGTTGGCCGGGACGGTAATATTTACCGGTTCCTTCGCGATGTACAACCAGCCGCGATTCATATCGGCAGCTTGCCAGGTATCGGCTGATCCCCCAAAGAGCTGCGCTGCTTCTAAAGGATTGCGCGGACATCGCCCAGATTGGCCAATGGCAGGCGACAATAACTGCACCTGAGGTGTAGGAGGGTTGATAATACTTGCTCCTGCCGGGATAAAAGTTCTTAACGGTTCTGGAAGCTGTTCCGATTGAATGCGGTTCTTTTCAATAACAGAATCTGTGGGATGAGTTTGATTTGAACCGGTCAGGTCAATGTTGAACCCATTCCGGTAAGCTTGGGTTGCTAAAACACATGAAATGATACATAGGACAAAGACGAACATAATGACGAGGATGACGGTCAACCGTTTTCGCTGGTTATCATGTTTTTTCTTTTCCAGTCCCTCAATTTCTGCCATGATAGAATTGATATCGGCAGGAGAGAAAGCATCCGTATTCACGAAACTGGCGCGGATTTGCCGGGCTGAATTTCCTAACGCATATAGCTCTTTTACACGCTTTCTCTCTTTTCTTATCGAGTCGGGTAGATGCGTATCGGTGAATGGCCGGACGTTTTCTGGTTTCTTGAGATCGCTTGGCGAGCTTCCTGTGGCTGGGTTTTTAGCGGCGGCGCGTTTTTCTGCTAACCGCCGACCAATCTCTTGCAACTCTGGTAAGCTAAACCAGCGGCCGATCACTTTAGATGACAGCCCTTTCGGAACTGCGGTAATTTTTAACCTGCTGCCGCCTTCCTCAACCTCAAGCATGAGACCACACTGTTTACAGATGATCTGATCCGGTTTGTTCGCGGAACGAAACACTTCTGTTTGGGGTTCCTTGCACAGCGGGCAGGCTAACTTCTGCGCCCACAAATCTGGTATGTATTGGCGGCTGGTTAGCATTGTCATCCCTCCCCAGTAATTCCTGATTAAATTATAGCCATTATTTGATGTTACGGGCGGAGGTTTGGTTGCCGATTGCTATTGCTGGTACAGAAATCCTTTCACTCGCCTGCAAGTTTTGTGTGCCAAAATCCTCTGACGAGCCAGGCAGCCCAAAGAAGTGTAAAAAGTCCTGCGCCGTCGAATAGTATAAACCGTAGCGCGGAATTTTTTAATGTTTGGTATCCGGAGGGAAGTGTTACAAGAAGCAGACTTTCTCCAATGAGGCCGATTGTTTGCATGATCAGCGCTTCATAAAGCGAAAGTCGATTGGCAACTGGCGAAATCAAAGCAGAGATATAAGGGACATTCCACATCAGAAATAGAATACCCAACCCTTGCACCATCACCTTTCCTGGGATTCCGGTTAATTCAAAGCCAGCAATATAAAGATGTGGAGTCAAGATAAAAACCAGCGCACACTCAAGGTTAAAAAATATTACGATGCCAATGAGAAAGCGAGCGCCCCATATCCGAAATATTGGATTACTCATTGTCATTCCTTGTTTTAGTAGTTTACGAGGAGAATCCTGGTAAGGATTTGAACAAAAGTGGCCTTATCGGAACACGTCAGAAGTTCATTTCGCAATTCTGGCAAAACGGTGAAAGATTGAAGATATGCATTAGCGTGTTTACGAAATCGTATCAACCCATGGGCAGCTCCATAAAATTCCACCATCCAGTTGAGATGAATTATCATCGTATCCATGATTTGCTGGGGAGGTATCGAGGATTTGTCAATCCCCGAAAAGATCCAGGGATTTCCAATCGCGCCTCTGGCAATCATCACCCCATCGCATTTCGTGTATTCTCTCATTCTCTCGATGTCTTCCAAGTTTCTAACATCGCCGTTGCCAATAACTGGAATTTTTACTGCTTGCTTTATTCTGGCAATTGCGTCCCAATCGGCCTGGCCAGTGTAGGTTTGTTGGCGGGTGCGACCGTGCACCGCAATGAGCTTGCCGCCATTTTCTTCAATAATCCTGGCAATCTCCAGATAATTGCGTGTGGTCTCGTCCCAACCCAGCCTGATCTTGGCGGTTACAGGCATTCCGATAGTACTTAGTTTTGTGAAGATTTGAGCAATTTTTTGTGGTTCTCGCAACAGACCGGCGCCCGCGCCGCGGTTGGCAACCGATCTTGCGCAACAACCAAAATTGATATCGAGGATCTCCGGCTGTAACTGTTTTACGTATAAGGCAGCTTTTTCAATCCTCTCAGGATCATTGTCTAAAAGCTGTATGGCCAGCGGGCGTTCCTCTTCTGTAAATTTGAGACGACTTTCCAACAGAGGGCTTTTGTGAATGATATCTACCGCATTGATAAATTCGGTATAGCTCATCGCTGAACCGAATCGTCGTGTTAGCCGCCGGTAAGGGGAATCGGTGATGCCGTCCATTGGCGCAAGGATGAGATCGCCTTGGATTGGTACCGGGCCAATGTGGAAACAAGTCTTATCAGGATCCATCTAGAAAGTGAACAATACCATCATTTGAAGATGACGCCAACCATATTCCATAGACTCAGAATCAATAAACTGGTACAGGCTGCCAGCGAAAGCAGGGAATAATACATGCGATTCCAAATCGACCAGTAGGTCCGCCGCCAGGCAAAAATTACACCAATTAGCATCAAAGCAGTCATGATGATTGTTGTGGGTGGGATGATAAAAAGTGGTTTTGTACTCGAGGGCAGACCGTACAAGATAATGAAATCATTGTTGAGAGCGAGCCTGAAACTCACAAAGGTCAGTAAGCCAAGAAATAACGCCAGGAGTATTGCATTGATCGCAGCGACCCATCGAAAGAAAATTGCTGGCCTACTTCTTGGGAGGATAAGTTTTCCAGTCAATTTTCGCACAAACCAAACAATGAACCAGATCAACGGCGCACCAAGCATGAAAAGAATAGCCACGGTGAGTGCTAGAAATTCAACCACCTCTCTTCTTTCCAGGTTCATTAACTTACCCAGTGCCGGAAGGAAAATGGTATTGTTCCTGGAGATAAACTGGGGAGAGGCTTCCTCGTATATGCAGGATGTGTCAGGTCTCTTAAGAGGGTTGTCTAAAAAATCAAGGATGATCTGATCCTGGCATTTGCCGGACATAGCAGCGCCATGTCCCCCGTTTGAAAAAGTAACGACATAGCTGTTCTTTAATGTTTTGGCAGCCTCTTCTCCAAAATAAGGTGGGGTAATCGGATCGTATTCTCCGTTCAGAATCAGGGTCGGGGTAGCACTTAAAACCGGCAGGTCCGCCGTATCTCCCAATGGCTGGACGTTCCATTGCTGGCAAATTCTTAAGAAAGAGAGGATGTTTTCTTTTTCGTATTGAGCGATTTCAGGCGGCAGCCCATCTAAATTGATATCGGCGGCTGTGAAATCTGCGTCTTCTGCACAGAGTACGGAATAATACATGCCGTAGCTCATGGTCCTATCAATGATCAACAGGCTGAGAATACGTTGCAAGAAGTCGAACTTCCCAACGCTGCCGTCATAAATTACATGAGGAAGAAAGGGGATAATTTCTGTAACATAAAGCATTTGGAAAATTGTGCTTCTGAATGAATCCCCATTTAGTCTTGTCGGATAGGTTTTTCCATTATCGAAATCGGTGACGATAATATCTGCGGGATGCTCATTGAGTTGGGCAATCGTGTTCCAAAAGAGATCTTCAAGGTTGGGGTAATTTTCGCTACAATCTAGGTTAGAGGAGCAGGCAGCAAATAACTTCTCGAAGGCTCTTTTTTGAGATTGAGGCGATTCCAGAATAAAATTAATTTGTGGGGGAACAACTGCGTCAAGGATAACGCTGCGGATTCCCTCTGGATGATTTTGTAAGGTGTGAAGCGCCAATAACGTTCCATACGATACACCATAAAGGTTGATCTGATCGTAACCTAGCGCAATCCTCAGGCTGTTGATGTCCGAAGCGTTCTCAAGACTGTCAAATGCGGAAAGGTTAATTCCTTCTGAAATCAGCCGGGTACGGCATTTTAAGACTGCTTCTTCATAAGCCTTCAAGCTTTCTTCAACTGAAAGGTCCTGATCTAAAGTTTGAATGGTTTCATCAATAATCTCTGGGCAGGTCAGGGAAGGTTGTGAGTATAGGGTTCCCCGCTGTTCTAGCAAGACAATATCCCTGCTAGCTCTGAGAGAAGTTGTACCAGAAAATATTTGGGTTACATAGGTATGGATTGTTGAACCGCCTGGGCCTCCCTGGGCCATAATCAGCGGGTCTGATCTTGGATTGGGATCCTTAGCCTTAATGATTGCAACTGCCAACCGGATTGAAGGACCTTCGGGGTCCTTATATTCTTGGGGAACATGGAGATAACCGCATTGGAGATCCTTTCCCTCAATCGCGCCTGGGGGCAATTCGAACATGCAAGGCGTTGTTTCAAACCGGGGGACCTCCCCATGAAGATTGGCTTGTACAGGGAATGTATGGACAATAAAAAAGGTTCGAAACGCCAGCACAGAAATGATCAAAGTATTAAGAAACGCGGTCAGTCTCATTCAATGCTCCAGAGATACAAATTATTGATTCGTAAACCAGAATTTGTAATTTGCTAAAGTATCATAATTCTTCGAGCCACGCGGTGCGTGAATATCTGTAATCGGAAGAACAATCCGTTGATGATTGATCTCAACCAGAGCGGCAATGCCGTAGATCTCATCAGATCCATTCAGATCATGAACAATACATTTGCTGCTTCCTCTGGCAGAAAACCTCTCTCTCTTTTTTAACGTGGCAGAGAATGGTAAAGAGAGATGCTGTTTCAAGTACTTTTCCCATGCTTGAAGCACACTCCCTTCATTTGAGGGAAAGGCGTCGAAGATCGAACAAACTTTTTTCCCCGATTCTCCCAGGTGAGACCAGAGATATATTGACTGGGTGCGAGCCCTTTCCCAGTCGGCTTCATCTATTGTGTCTCTGGGTGTAGCAGGCGTTAAATTCTCGGTACCTATCAAGATATCGACCCATGATAACCGATTATCAATGCAGTACCTGCGGAATTCATCTGGCATCGTTTTGATTGTCTGGGAATCCCAGCGCATATAGGCGACAAGGTTCCCATCTTCATCGTCGAAAAAGTCATAGATGCGCCCCTGCCATCCTCCAAGGTCAAAGCCAGATTTGAGGTCAATGACCCCTGGCTTGATCTGCACAACATCGTGCTTTGTAAGAGAATGTTCCATTCAGTATTTACCCCGGTTTTGTTGTTATAAACACAAGGCCTGTGATGATCCCGATTGTGCCGATCCATTGGGTTGAGGTAATTTTTTGCTTCGACATCAGTGCAATCAAAATGACGAACAGGGGAGAAATGTCACTCACAGCTTTCACAACAGGCGGATTTCCGATATCTAAAGCATATAAGAGCAACAGCCACTTACCAATTACAACCACACCCCGGCCGGCTGCCAGGCTGATATTTTTCAATGTAACCCACTTGAAAGCTGGTTTTAAAAGGACAAAGGAAAGGATAGAAATAACAAGTGCTCTCAGGAGATAATAAGAGTACGGATTGGCAAAATTTTGACTGAACAAATGTTTGACAAGGTAAATATTCGCACCGAATAATAAAGCGGAGAGAAGCGGTAGCAACAATTTCCAAATGTTTTGTTCGGTAAGCTTATGATTATGATTATCCGGATTAGAGCGGTTGAGAATAAAGATCCCCACTGTAATGATTATCACACCGAGAACTGTAAGGGCATTGAGAGATCCGTTCTTTGGTTCGAAGATGGGCAAAAATGCTAGAGTGAAGAGGGGAGAGACAGAAAGCAGAGAGCTGGCAGTTACCGCGTCGGTAATTTCAAAGGCCCTGAAGTATAAATAATTGGCCAGGCCGTCAATGCAAGCAGCGACAGCGATCAGCCCCAGAGCCAGTGAGGTTGGTTGGACCGAGAAGAAAAGAGGAGCAAAGGGCAGCATTAAAAAGAATATCAACAAAAAATTAATGCTGATATAATCACGCGTGCTTGAAAATCCAACAACTTTTTTGGCTAAAACATTTGTCAACGCCCCAAAAATCGCAGAACTAACACCCAATGAAAGTGAAATAAAGAAATAATCCATAGTTCTTGATGAGTGCTTCGTGTGAAAGGTGTGATTGATTGTATCATGTTCGGGCAGAGGCAATGCAGAATGCTTTTGAGTTACAAGAGTGATTCATCATGAATTCTTTAGAAGATTACTTTAATAAATTTTCAAACTTTGCTAGCCAATTATCTGAAGAGGAAACCCCCTTTATCGCTATTTGCATTGAGAAATTACAAGAAAATTGTCGACGTTTTCGCAATGCCTATCCCCGGGCAAAAATATTTTTTGCGGTAAAAGCAAATAACCATCCTGTTGTGATTCAAACCTTTCGGGATGAAAAGATTAATTTTGATGTGGCTTCGTGGGGAGAGATCCAAATGCTGTTACACGAAGGGATTGAACCGACACGCATGGCCTTTAATGCCCCCACAAAAATTCCACGTGAGATCAAAGAAGCTTTTCTGGCTGGGGTTGATATCTTTGCCTTTGACTCGATCATGGAATTAGAGAAACTTGCTATGCTGGCGCCGGGCTGTAGACTCCTGGCGAGAGTTGTAGTTGACAACACTGGGAGTTTCTATCCCTTAGACCAGAAATTTGGTATGGATGAGCGAGAAGCTTGCCAGGCGCTTTTGTATTCGAAGAAATTAGGCCTAAACCCCTATGGATTAACTTTTCATGTAGGATCCCAAAATACCGATCCAGAAGCCTGGGTCAGAGCGATGGAAAAGGTTGCTGTTCTTCGAAGTGAAGTATATTCTCAAGGAATTGACCTGCAAGTGATCGATATTGGAGGTGGATACCCGGCCCGCTATGGCAAGAGCATCCCAGAACTGGAAGAAATTGCTGACCGGATTAATAACGCAGCCGGGGATCTGTTTCCAGATCATGTTGAACTTTGGTTAGAACCTGGACGTGGACTAGTTAGTGATGCAGGGATTTTGGTGGCTTCTATTATTAATCGTGCTCAACGTGGAGAAAATGAATGGCTATACCTGGATGTGGGGGTTTTTCATGGATTGATTGAAGCGTGGGAATCGATTGGGTTTGAATTCCCCATACGGACTGATAAAGATGGTGGTGCTCAAAAGAGATTTGTTTTAGCAGGACCAACATGCGACAGTGGGGATGTGATCAGCCGGAATGTGCAGTTGCCTGATAGTTTAACTCTGGGAGACAGGTTATATATTTTTTCGGCTGGCGCTTATACAAATGCAATGGCATTTTATAACGGGATTTCATTTCCACGTGTGATCCGAGTGGATTGAGTGTATCATAAGCTAAATAAGGCCAAGGGATATTGGCTTCGATTGGAAGATTTTTGCCTGCCTTGTAACCAGGAGCAGATTAAGGAAAAATTCTAATATGGATGAGCTCAACAAAATGTTTGAAAATCTGGCCAGGTTGGAGATCGACCATGTCTATGCCGGTTATGGCAATAACTTGATCCTGGAAGATTTGACATTTCAAGTTCCTCATGGAGGGCAAGTCGCGGTTGTGGGACCGAACGGGGCCGGTAAGTCCACATTGTTTAAGGTCTTAGTTGGATTGTTGCCATTAAAGAAAGGAAATATTTTCATCCACGGTCTGCCATTGGGCGCCCATCAGGATTGTGTTGCATACGTTCCCCAGCGGGGAGATGTGGATTGGAAATTTCCGGTTACCGTTCGCGATGTCGTGATGATGGGACGTTATGGACGTTTGGGCTGGCTAACCCGCCCTGGAGAAAAAGATCATCAGATTGTAGCTGAGTGCATTCACCAGTTGGGTGTTTCCAAGCTAGCAAATCAACCGATTGGAGAATTATCCGGCGGGCAGCAGCAACGTGTATTTTTAGCGCGAGCGCTTGCTCAACAGCCTCACATCCTGCTCATGGATGAACCTTTTACCGGAGTGGACATAAGTACACAAGAAGTTGCCCTGAATTTGTTAGAAGAGCTGCACAAGCAGGGTGTTACTGTGCTGGTTTCGACGCACGATCTTAATATGGCGGCAGAACGTTTTGAGCTTGTCCTTTTGTTAAATCGTAAAGTTATCGCTTTTGGTCCGCCGACTGAAGTACTAACGCCCGAAAGGATTAAAATCGCATTTGGCGGGAAGGTACTTTTCATTCATGGGGCTGCTGTTGTTGATGAGTGTTGTCCCCCTGAGGAGCAGGATAACTTTGGAGCGCGATCCTGATGATTGACTTATTACTTTCACCCCTATCTTATGCATTTATGCAGCGCGGCATGGCGGCTGCGATCCTGGTTGGGATATTGTGTTCGGTGGTGGGCTGTTATGTCGTTTTGCGTTCCATGGCATTTTTGGGGGATGCTGTCGCACACGCGATTTTACCAGGGGTAGCCATTGCGTATTTGCTCGATGGCAATTTGACGGTTGGGGCATTGCTTGCCGCAATTCTGGTTGGCCTGGGAATTGGTTTTCTGACACGCCAGGGAAATGTAAAAGAAGATACGGCAATCGGAATCCTTTTCACCGCAGCACTTGCATTGGGAGTTGCACTGATCAGCACGATCCGTACCTATGCTGTAGACCTATCTCATATTTTGTTTGGGAATATATTAGGCGTCAGCAGCGGCGATTTGTGGCTGACGATTGGTTTGTCGGTGATCGTCCTGGGATCTGTAATCCTTCTTTTTAAGCCTCTGCTGATCATATCTTTTGACCCAGTTCTCGCAGCTACCCTACGATTGCCAATCGGTTTGCTGAATAATCTCTTGATGATTTTGCTTGCATTTACCATCGTGATTGCTTTGCAAACGGTCGGTATTGGCCTTGTTGCTGCTATGCTTGTAACACCGCCAGCCACAGCGTATTTGCTCACCCGAAGAATGGCCCCAATGATGTTCTTTTCAGCATTGATTGGCATATTTTCAAGTGTTGTGGGGCTTTATTTGAGCTTCTACTATAATATTGCCTCAGGCGCTGCCATTGTGCTGACAGCGACCTTCCTTTTTGTTTTGGCTTTCTTATTTGCTCCGGGCAGGGGGGTGATCTCGCAGAAAGCTCACAAGAGTAGGGTTTTGAGGGGCTGAGTTAAATGCTTTTGACTACCTCCTTTGCAATGTCCAGAGCCTTCTCTCCAGGCTCATATCCGCCTGTGTTTCTATGTGGCCGATCCGAAAGACTTTTTCAGCGAGAGCGCCGTAATTTCCTCCAACAACTAACCTGTGCTGGCGAGAGCGGTAGTCCAGGTCTTGCCAGGAAATTCTTTCAGGAACGTAGATTGCTGTAACGGTTGGGTATGGGATTGCAACCGGGGCGGGAAATATGCAATAGCCTATTTCTAACAACCTATTCCTGCGGTAATCCGCGATCCTGGCATGACCCTGATAACAGGAATCGACGCCTTCATCGAAGATTAATTGAACAGCGGTAGACAATGCAGCTATGTCTTGCCGATGTGGCATATCATATTAGGAAAATAAAAGTCCTTTTGCGCTGTCAAGAAAAGTTTCAGGGCGTCATATCCGACATAGTTCGCGGCATTGATGATCTCTTGTGCTTTTTCGCTCATAGCAACGAACGAAATGGCTGGCGGTGCAGAAAGACATTTTTGAGATCCATCCAGAAGCAAAACGATGCCCCATTCATCGGCGAGAACAGATATCTCTCCAATGCTGGAAATCGCATTTACATAATTTCTCTCCTAATTCTTTATTTTTCCATCATCACAATCATATTGCCTAGAACCCCCCAAGAATTTAAGAAGATTTCTTCGGGAATCTCATAAAATTTGCCGTTGTTCATATACCGGATGGAATCCTCATCATAGCCCGTTAGGATCACTACATGTTCATAAGCAGCGACGATGACCTTGTTTCCTTGTTTATCGGTGTATTCGTAGGGGACGCCTGCAACCATGTTGCCAATGACCCAGGCAATCACCGGCTGGTCTTTTGAAAGTTGTTCTTTGATTAAGTCAAGGGTCGCGCCGCGTAATCCGACTGCGGGAATGCCATATTCGCGTAGCAATTCAGCAACCGGCCCGGCATGGACGCCATAAGAGTATGGCGGCACCTGCCCCCATGGACCTTGCAATCCTCCAACAAAGCCAAAGTCTGGGTTGTCTGACTGTGGCAGTTTTACTTGAAATTCATATTCGTTGATTGGAACGCCAAAAAATAATGCCCAATCAACGGCGGCTGCAGCCTCACACCCCAGGGGAAAGTATTGCTTGTGGCCGGTTATGTTCCTGATATAATGCTCTGGTGGAAAAGGCGGGAGAGGTGTCGCTGTTATCGTTGGGGTTGGGGATATCGTTGGCGTTCCGGTAGGCAGTGCAATGGGAACCAAAGATGGTTTTGGAGTGATTGTAAGGGTCGCAACCTCCTGGGATTCTACAGTGTTCATTTCGACTGACTTCAACGATGAATCTGGTTGTTGATTCTCAAGTTTACAACTGCTTATTAAGAGCATCCCAATGATAATTGTAGATGCCGTTTTCCAAAGTGATGAATCTGCCTTCATTTCTCAAATACCTGGAACCCAGACAAGTGCACCCGGGAACAATGACTTATTCTGGGTTTTCCTTACCGGATTTCCAGCTTTCGAGCGCTTTTTCCAGTTCGCTGTTAATCTTGCGTAAAACAAGAATTGCTTCGGAACGAACTTCGTCTTGTAACTCATTATTCTTAATTTTGCGTTCAATATTTTCAAACTCATCTTTTATTTGTCTTCCGGCTTCGCTTTGTGAAAACTCCTGAATGGACTTTGAAATTGAGTCTCCAAGCCCACTCAGTCCTTCCATCAGTTCTGCTTCGATCTTTTTGCGCTCGGGGTTTTCCCATGCCAGGTTGATGATTCTGTGCAGGGTGTTACCCAGAAGACGAAACTCATCTTTGAGACTTTCTGAATCAGCAGATTGTTCTGACATCTTTCCTCCAAAAATATAACGATTTATATCATGTTTTATTTTCTTGTTCCATACTTAGTAGCCCGTCAATGTGCAATGATAGCTGGGAGGTTAATCACAAGCGGGTAAAGCGCATTTGGTGGGCGGCGGGCTGCTTTTCGTGGCGGCAGGTTCATCGCTGGCAAGGCATTCACGGCGACGACTCATCGGCTTTAGCCTTGGCCTCGCGGTCTTGTTGCTTGTCGGTAGTCAGATTCTTACGGAAGTCACGGGAATAGCTTCGGGTGAGCATGAAGCAGCGGGCTTCTGGTGGAACCTCGTTATCACTATTTTTGCTGCTTTTTGGCTGGCGATTATTGCGACCGGTGTGGAAGGGGCGTTGCTGCTGCGGGATCTGTTACTTAATCACCAGGTAACCACAGGCTATTAAATACCATGCCGATGATGCTCATTGCATCCAACGGGCAGGCTGTTATTCCAAACCAGCCAAAGGTATCCAACAAGACCCCGGTCAGAAGCTTTCCGACGATGATGAGCACCAACATGTTGGTTGCTCCTAAACGGGGCAGTGTTATGTTGATGGTTTGATATAAAATCAGACCGAAAATTCCAGCACCAAGCATATACGACGGCAAGGTACTCCAATCTAGAACTCGCTCACCATCACAGAGAATCAACAGGATAAGGGAAAAGACGAGTCCGCTGAGAGATGAACGACCAGGCTGCTTGCCGCCCCGCCGAAGCGTTGTACGATGGCCCCCGCGATGGGTGATTGGACGCCTACCGCAATCCCGTCGATTAAGCCGGCTAAAATTACGAATGCAAAATCAAACATTTGACAACTAATAGCTGGTATTTGTATTTCAAATTAACCCAAAAAATTGTGTAACCTGCTTCGGCCTTTACTGTTTTTTTGTTCTTCCTGCCTCACGGCGAGGGAAGATTGTGACGGCTGGCGATTTCGGCGGGTAGGGTAAGGTTCTGTATAAAAGCCTGTACCAGTTTTACTACCTCTTCGCCGTTGGTGTAGCTTGTTCCCGGGTCGTATACCAGAGAACACTTGTCGCCATTCGCGTAGAGCAGTGTATAAGCTTCAGAGCCGCCGCCATCCGGTGGATCTTGTGGCTCGATCCTTTGAATGGCCGAGCAGTCGATGGCTTCAAGTTGTTCAAAAAGGGTGGCTGTCTTTTGCCCCTCCACCGCAAAATCCCAGGTTCCGGCGTTAACGATTGAATCTGGCGTTTTGCCGTTGCGAGCCAGCGTAACCTCACCCGGCGTGATCGTGATTTGTTCGTGCCATTGCAGTTCTGGCAGGATGGTGCCTGAGTCTGAAGTGTAAGAAATTTGGGAAATCTTGTTCATGTTTTTCACCGTTTTGCAGGCCGTCAGGGAGATGCTCAATAATAGAATAAAAAGGACAAGCCTCTTTTGTTTCACGCTGCCTCCTAAGGTTGGTTTGGGGATATTAACGCTGGCTTTGCTGATATAAAATTTTTCCTTTCCGTCTTTCAAGCTTTTATCTACCAATCCGCCAGTTTCCATATCTCTGGTTGGGAAAAGATATCTTCGGATGCGCCTATTTCGGACAGGATTTTGACAGCCTGTTCAAGTTGCGCAAGCGACTGGTCGGTTTGGCCGGCATCGTGGTAAAAGTCGGCCAGGAGGTCTCTCAAGGCGGCTTCGTGATGCCGGTCGCCGATCTGGATACATGCTTCCAGAGCGGCAGAGGCAAACTGAATGCCCTGATCGTGCTTTTGCGTCTCGCGGCATACCAGGGCCAGGTTGTTCAAAGCGGCGATTTGTGCGCCGATGTTCTGGACGCTTTGGGCAGCTTCCAGGCTCTTCGAAAGCTGGTCCACTGCGGGATCGAGTTCGCCCATGGCGCGGTATAAGATGCCAAGGATGTTGTGAGCGGCAGCAAGCGACAACAAGTCTGAGCCAGTGGAAGCAATCTGAAGGGCGCGGGAGGCCAGTTCCAGGGCGCGGCCAATTTGTCCGCGTCGATAGGCAATGTGGCTCCAATTGGCATAAATCTGGGATTGCAATTCAGGATATTCTCCCAGACCGATGTTGTTTAAGGCAGTGGTGAAATAGGCCTCGGCGGTCTCCCAGTCGCCGCGGCGTGCGTGGACTTTGCCGATTTTAAATTCTAGTTGCGGTTTGCACTCCTGGCAGTCATGCGCAACAGCAGCTTCGTAGCTGTTAAGAGCCGCCCGATAGTCGCCGGTGAGGGTCTGTAGGTCGCCAATCGTTTCGTGCAAAGTTGTTTTGCCAGGATGATCGAGGGCGAGGGCAGCATTAAAATACTTTAACGCCTCCGAATTGGCATAGATACTGAGGGCGTGTTGGCCGGCGATAGCATAATACTGGGCGGCAGTTTCATATTGCCCCGCTTCTTTGAAATGGTGGGCGATCTGGTGGGCGAGCGTTTCAGTGGCTTGTGAGCCGCGACTGGTGTTTAATAACCCTTCGGCGGCACGGCGGTGGAGGATGCGCCGCCGTGCCGGGCTGATTTGTTCATAGACGATAGTTCTTAATTTCTCATGGCTGAAATCATAGCGAAAATCACCAGATCCTCCCCCCTGAGAGGGAGCTTTCTCCTGGATGAAACCCCTGGCTACCAGTGTTTCCAGTCCATTGAGCGTTTCGGTCTCGCTGCGCCCGCTGATAAGCTGAACGGCTTCAAAGCTGAAAGAGCGTCCGATGACGGCGGCGGCTGACAGTAATTGCAGGGCGGTCTCATCCAGGCTGGCCAGACGGGCGAGCAGCAAATCTCTTACACCGCCAGGAATGAGCCAGGCGGCGTTTTGGGTGTTCAGTTTGCCTTCTTGATAGGCGGACAGGTATTCCATGATGAAGTATGGGATACCTTCGCTCTCTTGTTGAATCTTCAGGTCCAGATCGAGGGAGACACTACCTGAGTTTTTTAAAATGGCTTTGATGAGCTGAGATATTTCCTCAGATTTGAGGCGGCTGAGGTGGAGCGTTTGGCTTGTTCCGGCACGGTTTGTCTCTAAGGCCAGTTGCTTAAGCCGTTGGGCAGCGACTGATCCATCCTCTTGCCAGGTGGCAAGCACCAGTAACGGAAATTCTTTGCTTCGCCGTGCCAGATAAGTCAGAAAATCGAGTGTGGAGAGATCGGCATTGTGTAAATCGTCCAGGAAAAGGATGCCGGGGAGAGGGCCTCGCGCTAGCAGGGCGATAAACTGGCGCAGCCCTTCGAAGAATTGGTTTTGTGAGCCCTGGTCGGCCTGATTCCGTGCATGGGTGGTGCCGGGAGCCAGAGTGTAGAGTTCTGGCAGCAACCGTGCAACTTCGTTGATCCAGTAAGGAGGCGTTGTTAGCACGATATTTTGCACCTCTGGTTCTTTTAGTCTTTTCCTTAAAGCTTCAAGAAGGGGGTTATACGCCAGGTTAGATTCCCCTTCATAACAACGACCCGATAGGACTGCGGCGCCACTACCTTTTACAAAGGCAAGCCAGGCCTCTGCAAGATACGTTTTGCCAATGCCTGCTTCGCCAACCAGGTTGATTACCATACCAGCGCCGCGGTTGTAAGCAGTCTGGATGGTTTCCCATTCTTTTGCCCGCCCCACCGGTTGGGGAACAGATTCTACACCCCCCGATAGAGTCAGGTGAGGTAAGGGAAACTGGCCTGAAAACCCTTTGGGCTGTTCCAACAGGAGGCTACTCGTACGGTGTTCCAGAATGGCGTGATAAAGGCTGGTTGTCTCTTCTAAAGGTGACACGCCGAGTTCTTGATCGAGGATGCGCACACATTGGCGATATTGACGGACGGCAGCGTTCTGCTGTCCCGATTGCGCGTATAGAAGCATCAGCCGCTGATGGGCTTCCTCGCGAAGGGGATCCAACGCCAACCAGCGCCGGGCGTATTCGATGGCAGCGTCTTTCTGGCCTAATTTTCCAAGGTTCAGCGAGAGTGTATTTAGGACTCCTGATAGTTTTCTGCGCATCTCCTCGCGTTTGAAAAACTGCCATTCTTCGAAAGGAAAACTGTCGCGCAGGGAGAAGCCATCCATAAAATCGCCTTGAGACAGGCGAACAGCCTCGATCAAGCCCTGAAGGCAATCGTGGCAAATTTCGCTTTCTAGGTGCTGATGTTTCTTTGCGGAATCCAGAAAGCGGTCAAATTGCAAGATATCGATCCAGACACCAGCAGATGCCTTTAGCTCAATGGTTTCGCCCTGCAAAGCTATGTAGTGGGGGCCTATGGCTTTATTCAGTGCAGAAAGCGTGCGCCGTAAAGCCGCCCTGGCGTGGGTGTGATCGTAATCTGGCCAGAGGAGAGTGGCCAGCGTCTCTCGACTGTGGGGATGATTTTCGAGGGCTAGATAAGCCAGCAGGGCGACAGCCTTGCGAGTATCTAAAACGACTTTTTTACCGTCGATTTCGAAGTGAGGAAAGCCAAACAAAAACAGAGCCAAACTCGTCATGCGCGCCCCTCAACAGCATTCCCGGCTAAAAAGGATCAAAAACCGATTGGTGATTCTATTTTACTTCAATTGGTGAGATGAAATTGATAGCACAACATAAGCATCGTAACGGAGTTCGTAACGGTTTTGTGATGGCTTTTTGGCAAAATAATTCAATGAAAATGGTTTGATAACGGCGCGAATAGCTGTTTTGGGTGAAACAGAAGGTGATGCTGGCAGGAGGATGGGATGCGAAAACTGTTCAAATGGGTAGGTATTGTTCTGGGTGGATTGGTAGGGTTGGTTGTGCTGGCACTGGGCGGTGTACTACTTTATGGCGAAATTTATTACAACACGCTGCGCAATAACCGACCGCTCTATCCGATCCAAGCGGACGTGAGTCCTGAAGGACTCGAGAGAGGAAAATATTTGGTCGAGAACGTAATGGCCTGTAATGGAGCATGCCATTCCCCTAAGGATGGCTCGCCTTTAACTGGCACCTCAGAAAATCTGATTATCGGACCAATTAAAGTTGTATTCACAGCGCCTAATCTTACTCCTGATATGGAAACCGGGTTAGGAAGTTGGAGCGACGCGGAAATCGCCCGTGCGATCCGCGAAGGGCTAGATAAAGATGGGAAAGTTCTTGGGATTATGCCGGCTTTTAATTATCATGATTTGAGTGATCGGGATATTTCTGCCGTAGTTGGATATTTGAAGAGCCTTAAACCGGTTAAAAATCCGTTGCCTCCTTTTTCAGCTAATGCTTTTGGAAAAGCGGCGCTGGTCCTTGAACTTTTTTTGCCTAAGTCCTTAGGCGATTCTATTACAGCCTCTCAAGAAACGCCGGCTGCTGGCACGGCTGAATATGGGGAGTATCTTGCGAAGGTCGGCGGATGTCGCGATTGCCATGGTATGGACTTCTCGGGCGGTTTGCCACCGGGCGGCGAACCAGGGGCGCTTCCAGCCGCTAATTTGACGCCGGCAGGCAAAATGACAACCTGGACTGAGGCCGATTTTATCACTGTCATGAAAACGGGTATGCGGCCAGATGGCACACGGGTGAGCCCAGAAATGCCATGGTTAGAGTACGGCAAGATGAGGGAAGAAGATTTGGCGGCAATATTTAAGTTTCTTAGCTCTCTGCCGCCGGTTGTGAGTGATCAAAGTTAACAGGCAGGAGAATCTCATGGAAAGTTTGAAAAAATCTGATCACGAGAGATATGATCTGGTCGTGGTGGGGGGCGGTCCGGCAGGGACCGTTGCGGCCCTGCGGGCTCGAGAATTGGGCGCCAGAGTTGCACTGGTAGAGAAAGAGCGAATGGGGGGAACCTGCACCAATGACGGATGTGTCCCAACGCGTGTGCTGGCGCATGTGGCGCGGCTGATGCGGGAGTACGAACAATTTTCTCAGTATGGTTTGAGGACAGAAAAACCCGAGCTTGATTTTGAGTTTTTGATGCGAAGCGTGGAAAAGCTGGTTGATCGGGTGCACGAGAAAAAACAATTGATCAACCATCTCCAACAGGCTGGTGTTGACCTGATTTCTGGAGCGGGTCCGGCTTGTTTTCGGGACTCTCATTCCCTTTCGCTGCCGGATGGAAGGATTCTGTACGGAGATAAGTATATCATTTGCGCTGGCGGGCATGCGCGCCGCTTGCCCTTTCCGGGGAGCGAGCATATCTTGACACACAGCGATATCTGGTCGTTAAGAAAACTGCCAAAAAGTTTGACCATCGTGGGTGGAGCAGCAACAGGGTGCCAGCTTGCATCTATATTTGCATCTTTGGGAGCGGAGGTTAATCTCTTGGAAGTGAACCCGCGCCTGTTGGCCGCGGAGGATGAGGAAGTCTCGCGTGCGATGAGAAAGGCATTCGAAGAGCGAGGTATTCACGTTATAACCGGAATCGGCGGGGTGCAGGAGATCGAAAAGTCGGAGGAATTCCTGCGTTTGAAATACCGGATGGGTGAAGGCGTCGAAGTGATTGAATCGAATGCCATCACGATGGCGGTGGGGTGGATTGGAAATCTGGAATCGCTCAACCTTGATTTAGCCGGGGTACAGCACGAACGAGGATATATTCAAGTCAATGATTATATGCAAACCAATGTGCCTCACATCTTCGCGGCTGGCGATATCACCGGGCGGATGATGCTTGTTCAAAGCGCCAGTTATGATGGCAGAATTGCTGCTGAGAACTGTCTCCTTGGAGTGGGGCAACCTTACCGGCACCAAATTGTGCCACACGGCGGTTTTACTGATCCCGAATATGGCAGCGTTGGTTTAACCGAAGCCCAGGCCAGGGCTAAAGATCTCGAAATCGTCACAGCAATTGTTCCATACCTCGACCTGGATAGGGCGGTCATCGATGACCATACGACAGGGTTTTGTAAATTGATTGTCTCTGCAGAGACGCACCGTATTCTTGGAGCTCATGTTGTCGGCGAGCAAGCATTGGAGGTTATCCAGATCGTCGCGGCTGGAATGGCGGCGGATATGTGGGTCGAACACTTGGCGGAATTAGAATTGCCATATCCAACCTATACTGCAGTAGTTGGAATTGCAGCCAGAAGGATTCTCCAGACACTCGGCGTCGTTCCACTTGCTCCGCAATGGTTAACGTTGGGAGAGCCTCACCTGGCCGAGTGGGAACGAAGCAGAAAGTCAGCGGATACGATGAAAACCAGGAAGAATGAAGGCTAACTTTGAACGCGGATGATGCGAAGAATTGAGCTGGCGATGACGGAAAACGAGCAGGCGGTAAGAACTTTTTCATTGCCTAGTGTCGCAGGCAACGAGCGGCTGGCTGCTAAGAAGATCGAGGAACTCCTTCGTCCGTTGGGGTTGTCCCTTCGACTATTAGAGCGGATTAAAACCGCCGTGGCCGAGACGGCCATGAATGCCATCGAACATGGCAATCGATATCATGAAGATTTACCTGTGACGATCGAAACAGAGATCACCCCCGGATCGCTTTACATCAGGATTGCAGATTATGGCGGCCAAAAAGACACCCCTATGGCCGAGGAGCCTGATATTGATGCAAAGCTGGCTGGGATACAGTCTCCGCGCGGGTGGGGGTTGTTCTTAATCCATCGTATGGCAGATGATGTGCGATTCACAACCGATAAAGAGCGCCATACGGTTGAGTTGACCTTTTTTCTGGTGAGGGAAGGTGATAGTGATTTCTCAATTTGAGGCGGATGTTGATTTTCAAGGGAGATGCGCCGTTGTTCATCTGTCTGGCGAGATTGACTCGAATGCCGAAGATTCGCTGGTTGACGCGTTGGGTAAGGCTATTGAGAGCAACCCTGATCGTTTTCTGCTTGACTTCAGACAGGTGCAATACATCAATAGCAAAGGGATTGCTCTGATCGTCGGTTTACTGGCGCGTTATCCAGAGATACGAGGAAGAATTGCTGCTTATGGGCTGACGGAACATTACCAGGAGATATTTAAGATTACTCGCCTGATGGATTACATCTTTGTTTTGAGGGATTGGGAAGCTGCCCTTGATTTTATAAACCATTAGGCATTAATCACTTTTAGAATGTGAATAAATAAGGAGACATACCATGCCACAATCTAGTGTAAAAATGCAGGTAAGGAAGGCTTCAGATCAAACGATCATTGTTGATATCCAGGGTGAAATTACTTCTGCAGCCGAGAATCTGTTAATGGATGCTTATACCCAAGCCACAACGGTAGGAGCCCGCAATATCTTGCTTAACTTCAATGACCTCGAGTACATGAACAGTTCTGGCATTGGGCTGTTGGTTACTCTTCTCATCCGGGCAAACCGCCAACAGCAACGGTTGGTTGCTTACGGTTTGAGTGAGCATTACCGTCAAATATTCACCCTTACAAGGCTGAACGATGCAATTGCAATCTATTCCAATGAGCAAGAAGCCCTGGCGAGTTTGAATTAATTCATTCCGTAAAAACCGTTCGCGAGGTTAAGAAAATGGGCAATATTTCTCCAGAAACTGAGGCAACCGAGAAATCTGTGGTCAAGTCCGAGGCGTCATGGGCTGAGCCGGTGTCTAAATTGACGATAGCCGATGTCCCGGCAGGGGCTATTTCACTGAATCTGGATGGCCACCAGGTGGTCGGCCCCCTGCAGGGTTTTGGTCCGATGTGGCAGCGTACGTACCGCGTGCGTTTGAGTGGAGTGCAGGTATCTCCGGAGGAGGTGGTTCGGGATTGGAAAGAGAATTTTGCACGTTTCCAGCCGTCGGAAAACCAGTTCTACCCTTCCCTTGCGGGCATCCAGCCTGGCGAAGTGATCTTTATCAATACCCGTTTGATTTATTTTCCGGGCGTGAGAGGGCTGGTACCAATGAAGAGCGGTGTGATGGTCTTGTATTCCGACCCTGAAATGTTTACTGTGATGACGCCGGAAGGATTTCCTATTTCCGGCTGGAATACTTTTTCCGCTTTTATCGAGGACGGCTGCACCGTTGCACAGGTGCAGGGATTAGTTCGCACCACGGATCCTATTTATGAATTTGGGTTCCGGTTTATGGGTGGGGAGGGCGCTGAAGACAAAGTCTGGTTTCACGTGTTAGAACAGCTTGCAAAGCATTGGGGTGTTCAGGGCCAGGTACAGTTCCATAAAGTTTTGATTGACCCGTGTATCCAATGGAGCAACGCTAAAAATATCTGGAAGAATGCGGCCATCCGGACATTTTTTTACGTACTGGCTTCACCCTTCCGGTGGGGGGCGCGTTTATTCAAAAATAGGATATGATTAGGAAGGTTTTGGTTACACCGAAAAGATTATGATCATTTAAAAAAGGAATTGAATTGTGCCACCTAGAGGGAGCTATGACGCCATCATCGTGGGCAGCGGGCCAAACGGTCTGGCGGCGGCAATTACGCTAGCAGAAGCAGGCTTAAGAACCCTGATTGTAGAAGGGGCAAAGACTATAGGCGGAGGCACACGTTCTGCAGAGCTTACACTACCTGGCTTTATCCATGATGTGTGTTCGGCTATTTTGCCCTTAACCGCAGCGTCTCCTTTTTTTCACTCCTTCCCTTTTCAAAAGTATGGCGTTGAGTTTATTACGCCGCCAGTTGCTTTTGCTCACCCATTAGATGATCAGCCAGCTGTTTTACTCGAAGGTGATGTTGCACAGACAGCACGAAACCTTGGGTTGGACACTGAGGCTTACCAACGGTTAATGGGTGGATTGGTGTCCAAGTTAGATCAAATTCTGGAAGAGTTTTTAGGAACCTTTCCGTTTCCTCCGCGCTATCCATGGTTGTTTCTTCAGTTTTCTGTCAAAGCGCTCTGGCCAGCCACCTTTCTTGCCAGGAGCGTTTTTCGCGGAGAACGAGCGCGAGCGTTGTTTGCTGGATTGTCGGCTCATTCGATCCAGCCTTTAGAATGGCTTGCCACTTCTTCTTTTGCATTGGTTGCCGGGGCGATTGGTCACCGCTATGGCTGGCCTTTGATTCGAGGTGGGACGCACGCGCTAACCAAAGCAATGGCTGCCTATTTTATCGAACTAGGAGGCGAATTGCAGGTCGACCTGCCAGTGGCTTCACTAGATGAGCTGCCAAAATCCAAAGTCTATCTGCTTGACGTTACTCCCCGGCAAGTTATTCGGATTGCAGGAAATCGCCTTCCCAATAGGTATTTGCGCCAGCTTTCTCGTTATCGCTATGGGCCGGGAGTATTTAAGGTAGATTATGCGATCAATGGACCGATCCCCTGGAAGGACGAAGGTTGCAAACGCAGCGCGACCCTTCATATTGGTGGCACCCTAGAAGAGATTGCCGAGTCGGAACGAGTGGTTTGGAAAGGAGGGCACCCAGAAAAGCCATTTTTAATCCTGGCCCAACAAAGCCTCTTTGACCCTAGCCGGGCACCAGAGGGAAAGCATATAGTCTGGACCTACTGCCATGTTCCGAACGGCTCTACCTTCGATATGACTGAAAGGATTGAAAACCAGATCGAAAGATTTGCGCCTGGCTTTCGGGATTTGATCCTGGCGCGCCAAGTTACCTATCCGGCTCAAATGGAGGCTTATAACCCAAATTATATTGGCGGCGATATTAACGGCGGCGTCCAGGATATTCGCCAGTTATTCACCCGGCCTGTCCCACGCATCATACCTTACTCTACTCCTGCAGAGGACATTTTTATTTGCTCCTCCTCAACGCCGCCAGGCGGCGGCGTTCATGGCATGTGCGGGCGACAGGCTGCTATGGCGGCGCTGAGGTCAAAACAGTTCAGAATCCGTTAAGACGACTCAACGCTTCCAATATCTCCAGATACCATTACGGCAAATGTCTTCAGTGATTGAGCGGCTGGCCCGCATTCAACCTTGCCCGTTTTAACATTGAAGCATGACCCATGCCAGGGACAAATAACGGTCTCACCTCTTACTTCCCCTTTGCTCAAAGGGCCCTCTTCGTGTGTGCAAAGGTTGCTTGTTGCAAAAAATTGCCCTTCCAAGTTATAAACGGCAACTTCGGCGCCTTTAACCTCGACAAGACCGATTTTCCCGGAGGGGATCTTCGAGGCAAGAAACTGATTCGGTTGTAGGCGTGGGGCGCTTTCTGCCTTAGGCGACGAGCTGGTTTTATCGAAAAATGAATCTATTTGCTGCTCTTCCTCTGCCTGGGGTATTGTTACATAAACTTTTTGATCCTTGACGGTCACCTTATAAGTTTCCAGTTTTGAGGTCGGGTCTACCAGCAATTGGCCCGTTTTGAGGTTATATTGGTAACCGTGAAGCGGGCAGATGAGCGTGTCGCTTTTCAAGGGGCCGGTTGCTACCGGTCCTCCCCGATGGACACAATGATTCCTTACCGCGAACCATTCTTCGTTATGGTGGAATACGCCAATGGAGAGATTATCAACCTGGATAATCTTTCGCTTTCCATTCGGGATCTCTTCGATAGATGCGACCTGAATCTCCCTATATTGTGGGGGGCGTATCAGTCCCAGTCCCTTTTCATAGGCGTCAACGGCAAGCTGCTGGACGGGCTCTCGTTTTACAACCAGCAATAATTCATCCTGGTCTTCCATAGGTTCATCATTGTAGGCGCGAGCCAGCATTTCTAGGATTACCATCATTAGGAGATTCCAGGCCCGGATAGCTTTTGCCTCCAGTTCGGGGTTGTATTCATGTAGTTCCTTATGCAGGGAGTTGTTAATAGCATGCTGCATAAAGCCAACCTGACCGATAACATATCGTTCTTCGATGTAGATGTTCGGGTCTGCACCATGTGAGGTGTGCGCGCGACCGACGTAATCCACATACCGGGCGAATTCATCATCGTACTCTCCGCCTGCTGTGCGCCGCCAGAAATTGCTCAGGTGCTGCATCCTCTTTTGCAGATAATCTTGATCAATGCTCCCATCTTTTTTCAAGAAGTGCTTGCGCGTAAAGGGATAGCGCAGCAGATTTTCATAGAAATCCGCAACAATATTGGGGATATGCTTCTCGATCACCAGGCTGCTTTGCCTGATCGCTTGGGAATCTTCCTCGGTGAAACCAATGAAGTCCATTGCCTGGCGAAAAAATCGGCCCGAGTCTATGGCGCCACGCTGCACTTTTTCTTCCTGAGATAGAGACCTGGTTTCCATAATAGTCATTCCTGTTTGTATAAAAAATTTTTGCTATATGTTTGTAAAATGTCATCCTTCTTTTCGGAAAGTTGACTCTGCTTTTCTAAGAATGAAAGCGCTTCTAATTCACTGGGGTAATTTGGCATGACCTCATCGAGTCTTGTCAATTCAAAGATTCGCGTAAAGTGAGGTTTCAGTCCTACGGCTACAATTTTCTGGCCTTCACGGTGCGCTCGTATCAATATTGTGATGAGAAGGCCGATCCCTTTGCTGTTGATGTATTCCATGTTGGTAAAGTCGAGGATGATTTTCTTGACATCCTGATCTTTCAAAGTATCTAAGGCGTCGATTAAGCCGGTTTCGGCGAAACCCGTTACTTCTCCAAAAATTTCGATTGCGCTGATATTGGGATTGACTTTTCGTAATGTGACCTTCCCGTTGTTCACCATTTGTTATCTCCTTTTCTACCTTTCAACCTGAGGCGTTCACTTAGAGTCAGACTCTTTTTAGATAAACCATGGTGATGTCATCTTCCTGGTCGGCCTCTAGACCAGTAAAAGCGCCCCATTCGCTCATCAGGTCGGTGATGATCGAATGGTTATTGTTGTATCTGGCGATCAATTCTTTCAAGCGGGGGACGCCAAACATGTCGCGATGCGTGTTATGAGCTTCAACCAAGCCGTCGCTATAGAAGAGCAGACTGTCTCCCGGTTTGATCCAGGACTCTTTTTGCTCATACTTCATTTCTTCCATCAGCCCTAACGGCATTCCGGTGGCGTATAGCTCATCTACTCTGTCCGTCTGGTAGTGATATGGAAGATTGTGGCCAGCATTTGCATATTGGATTCTTCCAGTATGGGGTTCAAGAATGGCATAGAAACAGGTTATAAACATGTTTGGGAGCATTTCTGGATAGAGGAGGTTGTTTGAACGTTCAAGCGCTTCGCCTGGAGGGAGCATACGGCGTGCTGCCCCTCGCAAGACGGCGCGCGTTGTTGCCATAATCAGGGCGGCCGGCACGCCTTTATCGGTGACGTCTCCAATGACAACAACCATGCGCCCATCTGGCAGGGGTAAAAAATCGTAAAAGTCACCCCCTACGGCGCGTGCAGGTTGGTAATGAACAGAAATCCTCCAGCCAGTAATCTCTGGAAGGCTCTTAGGGAGGAGAGCGTGCTGAACAAGCCGGGCAATTCTCATCTCTTGCTCGATGCGCTCTCGTTCTAATGCCTCAGCCTTTTGCATCTGTGCCAGCTGGGCGACGCGCAAAGCAGGCGCTGCCTGGTCTGCAAGCATGATGAGCAAACGCCGGTCTTCCCTGGTGTAATCCTTTTCGCTTTTGCGAGGTCCAAGCGCTAACATCCCTACTAACTCCTTCTGGTTTATGAGTGGGATGAGCAATTCGATCCCATCCTCCTTCATCTTTTTCAAGATGGGTGAGTTTACCAGCTTGAACCTTTGTACTTCGATTGCATCATTGCTTTCGATCAGATAGGTTCGCAACGGGTCGTTTTCTTGAAACTTATAGGGTGGGTCTGCATCGTCTCCCAAACAGTTTGACAGCGAAATTTGGAAAGGGTTCATCGTATCCGCAATTACATGGATCAGATTAGCCTTTAGCTGGTCAATATTGACTTCTTCCCGAATCATGGCGCTGAAAGAGGATAGTGTCCTGGTAATGTCATATTTTCGCCGAAAAAAGCGAAGGTCGATAAAGTTTTGGACTTTTTCGCGAAGAGGATTGAACAGAAAGACAATCAATAAGGTGGACAGGGCGCCAGATATTGTTGATCTCCAACCAGTCAGCGACCTAAAAAGTGTTTCTAAAAGGAGGACGCAACCGATATACGCGCCTGCGAGTAATATCGTCAGGGCGCCATATACCAGAGTGCGATTAATAATGATGTCCAAGTCCCAGAGACGATGACGCAAAATTGCCAAAGCAATGGATAAGGGGAACACCATTAGTAATGGGAAAAAAATGAGAGGGTTCCACTGGATATTTCCACCAAAGAGAGGGGCCGTAAACCAAATACCGACCGGTATGTATGAAAATACTCCTCCCCAGAGTGTAATCCGAACCTGTTGTTGGATGATGGTTTTTGAACTGGCGCGCAGTCGATAAACCATCATTCCTAGAAAGAAAACTATCCCGATCGCTGCAAGCGTGTAACTGGCGCGCCAGGCATAAATATAAGCCCAGGGGTCATTGTAACTATTTAAAACCAATAATCCCCATAGTGATACGCCCAAGGGGACAGCTATTGGCAGCAAGAGAATTTGTGGATGGTTTTGAATCCAGGGTATCTCTTCTGGGAAGAACATGGCCAGGTAAATTAGCGCTCCGCCGATCTGAGAGATTGCAACCGTCCAGACTGTCGGCCAGACGTGGGTTGAGATTAGATCAAAATATAAGCCATTTGTGATTGCCGCCCAGGCGCAAAAATATGCGAATGCCCGGCCGGGGCGCGTATACCAGCGCCGGACGAAAACCCACAGCCCCAGGAGAATATATGCGATTCCTGTTAGATAAGGGATTCCAAACAATTTTAGCAAATCTCTTTTTGGGAATGTTATTAAAGCAACAGATGTCGAGGGATTTCTAGTCCCATCCGGATTGATTGTTTGGATTTTAATTATTTCCCCTGGTGAATAGACTTCAAGCGCCTCTTGAAAATCTGAGGAATTTAAGATTGCTCTATCCCCGATTTGCGTTACCTTTTGTGGGTGTGTCAATCCCAACCTAATGTTATCCCACCCGCCTCCGCTTTGGTTGGTCAGAACGGCTGTTTGTTCAACCATAAAACCTGGGAAGGGTTTGTTCGTCCATGAGAAAGCAAGTATCGGAGTTATAATGAACACAAAGACAGCGATCCCATAAATCATGATCATGATTAGCGGGATGGTTGTTGTTAGAATGTCCTTATGATCGTTCTTTCTACCCGTAAAAATTTCGGACATGTGGATAACCTTAAGTTTTTTTCTTGCATTCTCTCAAGAGAAAAGGACACCAGCGTCTCATTTACTTCTCTCTATCATCGACGTCCATGTGGGCGCGCAGATAAAGACGCGCCCTGGCTAAGCGACTTTTGACCGTCCCAATGGGGATTTGAAGAGCCTGGCTTACCTCACTGTAGTTCATCCCATTAATATCGATCAGGATAATTACAGCGCGCAATTTTCCTGGCATATCATTCAGGTGGGCTTGGATCCTTCTCTGCAAATCGAAGGTTTGAATCTGTTCTTCAAGTGAGAGCGTTTTTTTGTCAATGACGATGTCCTGGAGGGCTTGTTCATTGTTTATTGGAAAATCCAGCGGGACGACTGGCTGTCGCTGTTTCTTTCTCAACTGATCGTAGCAGGCATTCGTAACGATCCGGATAATCCAGGCTCGAAAAGATCCTCCACGGAACTTATGGATTTTTCGATATGCTGACAGAAATGCGGTTTGGGTTGCATCCTCGGCTGCTTCGGGATTGGATAGAATCCGATACGCTGTGTTGAAAGCAATATCCTGATATTTGATTACAAGCTCATTGAATGCCTCTAAATCTCCTTTTTGAGCTAAATACAAGGCAGTCTCTTTGTCTTGAGGTGTGCTGATCCGTGGAAAATTGTTGATTTGCATAAGCCCATTCATCATGGTCTGTGTGTAATTCCCCGCTTTTGCCAAAAATTGGGCCTGTTCATTGAAGCGCCAGCAGTTTTTGAATTACAAGAAAAAGCTCGTTAGCAGGAAAGCCTTTCGGTTTGACGCAGTCAACCCCTGCCTCCAACAGGATATTCATTTGTTTTTCATCGTCAATCAGGGCGATACATTTTGTTTTAGGAGATTTTGACTTTATCTTTTGTGCTGAAATCTGTAAGTTTTTTTCGGATGATGGGGGTAATAGAAATGCCAGGACCGGTAATTGCCTTTGAACAATCTTCTCTGCTTCCTGAATATTCGAAGCAGTGGTAATCTCTTTGATTTGGGGGATTGCGGTTAAGAGCGCAATCAGTCCTTCGCGAAGCGGTTCCGATCCATAGATGATCAAGGCCATTCCTTCTTGATATTGGATTACCACCTTGATGCTCCCTCAAGCCGAGAGTTTGTAACGGTTCAAGCTTAGCAGACCTGCTGTGCTTTTTCATCAGCATAGTGACCTGTCTTTTTATCAACAAAAGACTGCCAAAATGACAGTCTTTTGTCCTAATGTGTGTGATTGAGATTACAGCAAATGTTGTAGTCAAGCCCCGTTTTCCGGTTTGGCTATCCCTTTGCGAAGCGCAAACAAAGCTGCCTGAGTGCGGTTGGCAAGATGAAGTTTTGACAGAATATTGGTGACATGGGTGCGAACGGTTCGTTCGCTGAGGGTCAGTTTTTCTGCGATTGCTTTATTAGGAAGACCCTGTGCGAGCAGAGTTAATATTTCCACTTCGCGATCGGTCAGCGGTTCAACGGTCTCGTTTTGATCGGAAGAATTTTGCATCTCCGCGATCAATTTTCGCGCAATAGCTGGGTGTAATGAAGACTGGCCGCAATGGATCTCTTTAATTGCCTGTAGTAATTCTTGCGGTGAAGAGTCCTTTAACAAATAGCCATGGGCTCCAGCTTTTATGGCCGGAAAGAGCAGATCATCTTCTGCAAAACTTGTCAGGACCAAAATTCGCGATTGGGGGTTGTCCAGCATGATCTCCTTGATGGCCTGAACGCCATCCTTGCGCGGCATCACCAGATCGAGCAAAATGACATCCGGCTGCAATTTTTTTGCCTGGGCGATGGCTTCGATGCCGTCGGAAGCTTGCCCAACCACCTCCAGATCGGGTTCTGTGTTAAGCAAAGCACAAAGCCCTTCCCGCACAATTGCATGATCATCTACAACCAAAATGCGAATTTTGCTGTTCACGGGTAAGACTCCTGACTCCATATCGGTTTATTAATCATAACCTTGACCGAGGTTCCCTGTCCAGGACTGGAGACCAGCAATAATTTGCTTCCAATTTTCTCGGCGCGCTCTTGCATACTCGTTAGTCCCAATCCCCCTGCAACATTTTTTTCCGTGACATCAAAACCCTGACCATTATCTGCTATTTCGAGTTCAAAAATCCCTCTAGAGTTTTGGAAAGAAATGGCTACTTTGGACGCCCCGGAGTGTTTTAGCGTGTTATTGAGCGCTTCCTGGGCTATGCGGTAGAGTTCGACTTCGATGTTTGGGGGTAATTGGAGGGAACCATTTATGCGCAGTTGAGTTTCGAGGCCGGCCCGGTTTTCCACAGCGTCCAGGCGGTGTTGCAATGCACCGATCAATCCTTCGCGTATCAGCACATTTGGGCGAAGTTCGTAAACCAGTAGGCGCATTTCCTTTAATGACTGTTGGGCGGTCTGCCCCAGGCGCAAAAGGTAGGTCTTGACATTTTCTAAATCTCCTATCTCAATCAACCGCCGGCCTGCTTCGGCCATGAGCGTCAGGCTGTAGATAGATTGTGTTAGAGAGTCATGGAGTTCTCGGGCGAGGCGATTGCGCTCGTTCATCACTGCTAATTGCTCGGATTGGTCGCGGAGGTGGGCGTTTTCTATTGCCAGCGCGGCCTGATCGCCGAGAGCAGAGGCAAGTTCGATTTCATCAGCGGTCAGATCCTTGGGGTCCCTATAGGTAAGCCGAATGGCTCCATATAAAGCACTTTGTGCCAGGATAGGTACTGCTGCTTCAGCCTTATAGTTTTGAGCCGCTTGTTGCCAAAACTCTTTGACCTGGTCGGTTACCCAGGGCTGGCGACCTTGCACCTGTTCTTGTTGGATATCTGGAATGATCACTGGCTGCCGTTTTGCAAATGCTTCTCCTACCGATCCTTCCCCGACGGCGAAGCAATATTGTCTTTGAAGCTCGGCATCTGAGCCAGCAGAAGCTTGTATCTGGAGACTATTGTTATTTTCCTGAATTAAGTACAAAGCGACTGATTCGGCCTGAAGAATATGGCAGGCTTGAGAGACGATAAAATTTAATATCTCCTCCAGAGGCTGGTTGGAATTAAGAATCGCCACGATTTCACTCAGGCCTTCCGCCACCTGGCGTCTGCGCTGAATTTCTCGTGTGCGCTCCTCTACCCTTTGTTCTAAACCCTGATATACACGCACGCGGTCAGTGACATCTAAAGCGACGCCAATGCAACCTGTAATGGTGCCCTCCTGGGTTCTGAGCGGCTCGAGATCGCAGTGGTAGGTACGGTCTGCCCATTCGATATCGTACGTCGTGGATTTGCCCTGTAAAGCCAGTAGGTGTTGGTGTTCCAAGAAGATCGCTGCGGCGTTATCTTTCGAAGCAGATGCGCCTACTTTTAGACCGACGTATTGATTAGGCTTTATACCCAGACAGGATAACCCCGCGCCAACCAAAGATGTATAGATGAGGCGTTGGTCAGTCGTCCACAAAACAGCGGGCATTTTTTCGATTAGCATACGCAGATGGGCTTCATTTTTTTGTAAGTCTTCTTCAATTTTCTTGCGCTCGGTGATATCCCTTATGATCATGCTGGTTTTCTGGCTGCCATCTCTGTCCTTAAACACTGCTGATGTAACCTCCGCAGGAAAAAGAGAGCCATTATTTCGTATCAGTGTCAGCTCACTCCTGAAGCGACCTGTTTCTGAACGAATTTTTAAGGCATTTGCCAGATTAGGGTCACGATTATCTACCAGGCCGTCACGCCCTAGCTGGCAAATTTCCATTTCCGTCCGGCCAAAGATCTGGCAGGCAGCTGGATTTACGGCCAGGATGCTCCCATCCGGAGCGGTCAGCAAGATGCCGTCAGGACTGTTGTAATAAATGGAACGATATTTTTCCTCACTCTCTATTCTGGCGGCTTCTGAATGTTTTAATTCTATAAGTTTCCGCTTTAACAGAAAAAACAACAGGAGGGCGGTTATTATGTTAAAAACAGTATCTTTCATTACCAACATTTGAGTCAGGTTTCCTGTTTCTGTTAGAAGACGAATGAGGGCGATATCCAAGAGGATGTCGCATATTAGAATGAGCAATGCATACCGGAACGATATTCTTAAGGCTGAACGGCTTTCAGCTTCTTTCATCCCATATTCTCCTGAAAGAGAACGATTTAGAAATACCGATGGCTTTTCATGTAGCTCTTTTATAGCACAAATGCATCAGGTTTTTACGACCTGCCGGGGATTGCCCAGGCGATTACATGACCCTGATTTACCGGAGCTAATCCCAGAAGAATAGGATATTTAGATGTTGGTATGAGTAAAGTCCCATGCCAACATCAAATAATTCCTCTCCAGTGTGATGCAATCACTGAAGTACGGGTACCCCTTGATATTGCCCGTTACCCCGAAGGTTTAGCTTCTGGTTTTCAAAGCGGAAAGCTGTACTAAGATGATGCCGGCCATGACCAGAACCAATCCTGCAAATTCCTTTCCTGTTACCTGTTCGCCGAGGAGAAGGGTTGCAAAAAAAGGAATTTCTGCGATCATCAAGGTGTTGATCATGCTAGATTCGGTGGCTGTTAATATTTTAAGAGTGTGATTCCATAAAGTGAAAGCAAACGCTGTATTGACCACTGCGAGCCAGCCGATAATAAACCAGTTGGCGAGACTTATGGTTGGGAAAGGCGTTGTACTCAGTCCGATAGCCAGCATCAGCGGAGACCCGATACCCATACTGACGAGAGTGATCCACAAAGCAGAGAGGTCTCCTTTTCGGTTGAGGGCGCGGCCAAGGATGGAAGCGCTGGCATTGGCCAGAACTCCGATGAAGGCGGCAAGGATTCCAGGCCATTGGGCAGGGACAATCTGAACGGGCAGAAAGTAGAGCAACACGCCTGCCATCGACAATGCCATACCGCCCCATTGAAGTATTGTAAGGGCTTCTTTTAGAAGGATTATACTCATGATAGCGACGGCAAGGGGGATGTTACTCAGAATTAAATTGGTGGTGACAGCGGGCAGATATTTCAGGCTGACGAATTGTGTACCTTGCCCAAGAGTGTAGTAAATTATGCCGTAGGCCGCCAGCCAGAGCCACGTCTTTTTTGCGAGCTGTTGGGGAACGATTCTATTTTTTGAGCGCCAATAAATCATTAAAAGAACCACCGCACCCAGGCTGTATCGTAAACCGGCGAACAGTAAAGGCGGAATGTCGGTTAAACCGATCTTGATGAGAACCCAAGAGGATGCCCAGAGGATTGTGACAAAAACTGCTTGCAACGCGGCAGATAACCTGGGCGGAACTCGCTGGAACGCTGACAGGGCTTTTCGCCTCCGATGAGGTTGGGTGATTCTAAATTGTTTCTTCTCGCAGCCTGGAACTGATATAGTCCATCGAGGCGACTACGAGCGCAATTGCGAGCATTTGTGCGCTGGCTGCACGGTAGTTGAGCAAATTGATGTTCTGAATGAGAAGAAAACCAATCCCGCCGCCGCCAGCAAAGCCGATAATGGTTGACATACGAACATTGATATCCCAGCGGTACATCGTGAAAGAGATATAGGGAGGGATGATCTGGGGGACAACGGCGTAAACGATCGTCTGAAGGCGGTTAGCGCCGGTAGCCTTAATTGCTTCCAGTGGGCCGGGCAGGATGCTTTCGACCTGTTCAGAGTACAATTTGGCCAGGGCTGCAATTGTGTGGAGAGAGAGCGCAAGCACACCAGCAAATGGTCCAATGCCTACCCAAACGACAAAGACAATGACCATGATGAGTGCTTCGATTGACCGTAAAGCGTTGAAGATTGTACGGGCAATATAATAAATTACGAGTCCAATTGGGAAATTATCCCTCGGGTTAAGGCGGATTGATAAGATCAACCCCAAAAGGGCTCCAAGTCCAAGCGGCCAAGCGATTGTTAGTGCTGCATTTTTGAACTGGTAGAGCCAATCCAATCCTGCCATGATCATAAAGAACAAGGCTGCTCCTGCAATGGCAGACATGACCATCATGATGCCTTTTGCCATTGGCTTCGTCGTCGCCTTGATGATTTTGCGGCCAAGACGGTCTGTCAGGCTCATCAATACCCCTGCTCCTGCCAGGGCGGATATCACAGTGAGTGTCATGCCAAGGATATCTCCCAGGTCGGCAATAAACGTTCCCAGAAAACCGATAGAACCGAGGCGGACTTCGAGGGTGTTGCCGATCCACATTGCCAGGCTAGAAAGCATGTACAGACTTAATAGAGAAACCAACACTGCCAGGGACAAAACCGCTATTCTCATGACCCGCAAGCGAATGGCTGGCTGTTGAAGTTCATCGGCGGGTACTGCCCACCGTACAGCGAAGTAGAGCAGGGCGCACCCGACGAGCGCGCCGATCAGGTTAAGGAGTGGGCTATCCTTCAGGAGAAGGTTTACGGTTGAGCCGGCAAAGTTCGAAATCATTGCTCCAAGGTAAGCACCGACCGGCAGCGCCAAAATGCTGAGCGATACATTCAACAGAGGACTGGTAACATCTTTCATCAAATTGCGCGCTGCAAAAAAACTTAACGGTACAGCAAACAAAAGCCCCAAGGTCGTCGCCAGTAAAGCCAGAAAAACAGTTTCAACAATCTTATCCCACGTATCAATAGCATTTTGTGAGAGCGAAGGCCCTCCGACCCTGGTGCGGGTTGTGGCGGTCAGGTGATTTAGCTCGGTTGTCTTTCGATTGGGAAGTTTAACCGTCAAGAAAAAGTGACCTGTTTCGTCAGCCTGGAAGCGACCCAAAGTTAATTTGACCTGGCTGGGTGGGATAAAATTGATCGGGCCTTCGGCGTTCGGGGCGAAGTTGAAACCTTCAATTTGCGCCATCGAACCTGGGTCGGCGCAGGACGGAGTAACCACTATATAAGGCTTACTGGTATCCTGCTCTGGGGGGATGTAGCCGCCTTCGGGACATGGAACCATGATCGGAAGATCGACCAAGTACTCAGTCTGTTCGAATTCGATCAAATCGGGTTTTGCGAGGGCGCGCAGGATGCGGACGAGCTGTTCCTGACGGCGGGGAGAGCGGGTTTCATCCAGGTTTACTTTGATTACCTTAAACCCATAGGCGTAAATGACCAAGCCGAATACAATTGCCAAACCAATTCCAATACTTCTGCCAAGACGCTTAACTTCTTTTTTCATAGCCCTTATCCAACACGCTCAGCTTCGCGGCCGTAGATTTCTTTGAATTTTTCATCGTCGATCTCCGAGGGAAGACCATCAAAGACCTTTTTGCCTTCGTTTAAGGCGATAACACGATCTGCATAGCGATGTACCAGGTCCAGGAAGTGCAAGCTGCACAGTACCGTGACGCCATCCTCCTGGTTGATTTTTTCGAGGTATTGCATGATGCTGTGGGCTAACACAGGGTCCAGGCTGGCAACAGGCTCATCCGCTAATACAAGTTTCGGGTCCTGCATCATTGCCCTGGCGATTCCCACGCGCTGCTGCTGGCCACCACTCAATTCATCGGCACGGTAAGCGGCTTTGTCCTCGATGCCGACGCGCGCCAGCTCGACCATCGCTTTTTGTACGTCTTTCGGTGGAAAGCGATTGATCAGACTCCAGGCTGGGTTGACATAACCAAGACGGCCCGAAAGAACATTGGTCAAGACACTAGACCTTTGAACCAGGTTGAAATGCTGAAAGACCATCCCAATTTTTCTTCGGATCAGCCGCAATTCTTCATCTGAGGCAGCCGTGACATCTTCCCCATCGAAAATTACTGTGCCGCTGGTTGGCTCCACGAGGCGGTTGATGCAGCGCAGCAAGGTAGATTTTCCAGAGCCGCTCAGCCCAATGACAGCCATAAATTGGCCTTTGGGTACATCAAAGCTGACGTCGGTGAGCGCCTGGACGCCGCCTTCATACACTTTTGTGAGGTTTTTTATTTGAAGCATGTTTCAGCCGTTTGAGCGAAGCCCTAAAATTGCTATTGATAGAAATCCCGGGCAGGTTGGTTTTCCCTGCCCGGGATATGTTTGATTTAAGTGACTATTTTCCTAAGTCTTCGAGCTTTAGACCAGCCAGCTCGACCATCTGGCGGACGAAGTCATATTCGTCATCTGTGGCGGGGGTAATGCCGGTCCAGCCATAGAAGTCCTGGCTGCCAATAGAATTTCCCCAATCCTCTGTCTTGGAGAAGTCGACCAGAGCCGTCGAGATTTTCTCTCGCAAGTCGGCAGGGAAATCAGGGCCGAAGGAAAGTGTGTCGTTGGGGATAGATGGAGAGATAGCGAGAATGCGAACCTTCTGCATTACATCCGGCGCCTCTGTACGGATGTTGCGGCGAGCATCGAGAACCGTCCAATCGCCACACACAATATTTTTCTCGTCTTCGGTGACTTTGCATTGTGAGATGAGATCATCCGGGATGTCTGGGGGATCGCCAGGTTTCCAGGCGGGTTCCCCTTTGGGCTTCAATGGGGGGCTGTAGAAAGTGGTGGCGAAGTCAACCTCGCCATTGTAAACGGCTTTGACTGCCTGCGGGTGACCGCCAGTTTCGACCGATTCGCCGGGTTTAATGCCGGCTTCCTGGAACATCACCAATGGGACCATGTAGCCTGAGGTAGAACCTGGATCTGTATAACCCCATTTCTTGCCATCGAGATCCTTAATATCCTTGATGGCGCTGTCGCGGGCAACCAGGATCTGCGCCCAATAGACATCCCAGCCAAAGCGGACAGCTTTGAAGGCGACATCAACGCCGCAAAGCTGGTTGGCCAGTACGTAGCCAAGACCAGGGATGAAGCCAATGGTGTCTTTGGGGGAGGCGCACATTTCTTCGATCGTGGCGGCGTAAGAAGTCGGGACGACAACCTCAAAGGTCAAGCCAGTGGCCTTTTTCAGGGCCTCGGCCATCATTTCGCCGCCAGCAGTGATTACCTGGGCATCAACGGAAGGAACGAACATTACCTTAATCGGATGCTCTGGGCTGCCGATTTCTGGTTCCGGCACCGCGGTTGGTTCGGGCGGTTTGGTCGGTTCGGGAGCTTTTGTGGGTGCAGTGGTTGGCGCTGGCGGCTCTGTGGGCGTAGCGGCGGGAGCACAGGCTGAAAGTGCAAACGCCAAGATAATAAGAACAGCCACGACACCATGGATGGTACGGTTCTTATATAACATATTCTCCTCTCCTTTCAAAATGTTTGGTGTTCGGCAGCAAAAGCGCTGTCATGCGTTTATCATAGCGCAGATAAAACTATTTGACAAGAAACGCAAGACCACAAAAAAGATTTAAGATTGGGTATCATGTCACATCCACAGCGGCTGACAACCTTTTGATTGTGTCTTCATAGAATTCTGGATTTTCTATGTGCAACTCGATAGAAGCGGTTGGACAGACCTCGACACAATGGCCGCAGCCCCGACAATCAGCCTTGATGAAAGCTTTTCCATCTTCTCCCATATGGATGGCATTGACAAAGCAAGCGCCTTCCGTACAGGCGCCACATCCCTGGCAGGTATCGAGCACCTTGAGCTCCACACCAGGCATACGAGTGACGCGAGCATTGATTTCTTCATTCAGGTCTGGCATCATCTTGAACAAGCAACAGCAAGGACAGCAGTTGCAAATCGTCAACAATTTTGAACCCGGCCCTGTTCCGAGCCAGAGGGTATCCAACTTGTCGCGGCCAATCATCTGAAAAAGGCCGGCTTGCTGACATTTGTGGACATGAGCCAGTGCTTCTTCCTTCGTGACCAGTCGCCCCAACTTGGGATTGATTTTTAAGACAGCTTCTCCCAAGAAGACACAGCCAAATTCATGCGGAAAATCGGTGCAACCGGCTGCTTCTCTGCAAATGCAACTGTTCATGATCCAACGATGGCTTGCTTTTGCTATGAATAGATCGACAATTTGAGAAGGGAGCAGAATGTTTTCTGGGTGAAGGGACTGATGAATAATGACGGTATCCTTGGGGAGATAGATGATGTCATCCTCTTTGAACATGATTTCATCCATCCATTTTCCAATCACCGGAACCCTTGTAAGCCTTGCGATTTTAAACCGGTAGGGAAAGTATTTTTTTAGCAGACTTACAAGCCACATTGGCTGGCTCATTAACGTATCCTCACCCGGTAAAGTGAATGCCCAGTATTTTATGGTCGTGCGAATGAACTCATTCTAGCATATCCCTTCTTCTTCAAACAGATCAGCCGAATTCGATTATAATTTTTTTATGCCCAAAACGAATGTTCCCCTGGTCATTGGTATTGCTGGTGGTTCTGGTTCTGGAAAAACAACCGTTGCCAATGTTATCTTGCAGCGGGTAGGTCCTGAACGGATCGCTTATCTGCCACACGATGCTTATTATCGCGACCTGACCAGTTTGCCACCGGCTCAGCGCGTCCAGGTCAATTTTGACCACCCAAATTCCCTAGAAACCGAGCTATTGATCGAACATGTTCGAAAATTGAGGCATTGGGAAGCAGTGGACTTGCCGGTTTACGATTTTACCCACCATTGCAGAACGGATCAGTCGATCCGCGTTGAACCCAAACGGGTGATTATGGTGGAGGGGATCTTGATTTTCGCCGAGGCACAACTTCGTGAGCTTTTCGATGTTAAGATTTTTGTTGATACAGATGCCGATATCCGGTTCATCCGTCGCTTGGAACGAGATATACAGGAACGCGGGCGAACAACCGAGTCGGTGATCAAACAATACACGACAACCGTTCGACCCATGCACCTTGAATTTGTGGAACCCTCAAAACGCTACGCAGATGTTATTATCCCGGAGGGCGGCTTGAACATGGTCGCCCTCGAGATGATTATTGCAAGGATTGAAGCGCTACTTCTTAAAGGGTGATAAAGGATGAATCCTGACCAACGTCGCCGCCTGTTTCGATGGATGGCATTATTGTTTGTCGTCGGATTAACTGTTCTACTCATCTGGTTTCGCGATCAAATTCCAAATCTGGAAGAATATGGTTACCCTGGGATTTTCCTTGTTTCTATCCTGGCGAATGCTACGGTGATTATTCCACTGCCCGGTGTTTTCTTTACCTCTGCAATGGGAGCGGTCTTCAATCCTTTTTGGGTAGCAGTGGCAGCAGGGAGTGGTGCTGCCCTGGGAGAATTATCGGGCTATCTGGCCGGATTTGGAGGTCGAGGGGTGGTGGAAAAGGCCAGGTGGCATGAGAAGGTTGAAAATTTGATGCGCAAATACGGGGGCATAGTTGTTATGTTTCTTGCTTTTATTCCAAATCCGGCTTTTGATATTGCAGGGATTACTGCGGGGGCGTTGAAAATGCCCGTGTTAACATTTTTACTGTGGTGCTGGTTGGGCAAGATCCTTAAGATGTTAGTGTTTGCTTTTGGCGGTTCCTTCATTATCGGTTTGTTTCGCCTTTCGCCTTGAGGAGTGATATCATGTCCGACTTTACTCGCATTGATCACTATCTGGAAACCCACTTGGATGAAAGCATCTCTGAGCTTTCACGTCTTTGTTCGCAGCCCAGTGTTTCTGCGCAGAATTGGGGAATCAAAGAATGCGCTCAGCTTGTGGGTGAGTTGTTGGAAAAGCGCGGTTTCGATGTGACGATTGAACCCACCGCCGGTGCGCCAGTTGTATTGGCAGAAAGAGCAGGGAGAAGTGCGAAGACAATCCTTTTTTATAATCATTATGATGTGCAACCGGCTGAACCGCTTGAATTGTGGCATAACCCGCCTTTTGTGCCAACATTGAAAGATGGGGTCCTTTATGGGCGCGGTGTGAATGATGACAAAGGTCATATTACCAGCCGGTTGTTTTCGATTGATGCACTGTTGGCAACAGAGCGTGAGCTGCCCTGTACCATCAAGTTCGTGATTGAGGGCGAGGAAGAAGTTAGTAGCGCAAATTTGTACAGTTTTGTCAGCGATCATCGCGAATCTCTAAAGGCAGACGCCTGTATATGGGAATTCGGCGGCGTTGATCATCGGGATTTCCCAATGCAGTATCTTGGCTTGCGGGGAATTTGCTATGTCGAACTTTTTGTCGAAACAGCGAACCAGGATGTTCATTCGGGGATAGGTGGATCAATTTTTCCAAACGCAGCCTGGCGATTGGTGTGGGCATTGAACAGTCTTAAGGGACCGGATGAACGAGTTCGTATCCCAGGCTTTTATGATGCGGTCAAACCGCCCAGTCAGCGGGACATCGAGCTAATGGAAGCCTTGCCCAATACTGGCGTGCAATTTCAGCAGCAGTATGGTATTGCGAATTTCATCAAGGGTCTACAGGATGACGTTCACTTGCGACTGGCCGAAGTGTTTGAACCTGCCTGCACGGTGTGCGGCTTAAGTGCTGGCTACGAGGGCCCTGGGTTGAAAACCATCCTTCCTTCCAAAGCCAGCGCGAAAGTGGATTTTCGGCTCGTTCCTGATCAGAAACCTGAAACCGTGTTGAAACAACTGCGCGCTCACCTGGACGCCGAGGGTTTTTCTGATGTTCACATTAAATATTGGGGTGGAGAAGCACCCGCACGAACAGATCCGGACGATCCCTTTGTGCACCTCGTGGTAGATTGCGCTAAAAGCGTCTATGGGAAACCGATGCAAATTGTACCCATGGTGGGCGGCTCTGGCCCTAATCATATTTTCATGGAGACTTTGGGAATCCCGATCGTGACAGCCGGCGTGAGTCACCCTGGCGCGCAGACACACGCTCCCAATGAAAATCTGCGCTTAGATTTGTACCTGATGGGAGCCAAGCATATTGCCAGGATCCTGAAACAATTTGGAAACGCGAAGTAGCTGTTTTAACGGACTTGATTAGGATGCTGCTGGCGGCAGAGCCGGGGGATAGATTTCCTGCGGTGGAATATGAACAGAAATTTCTTCTCGAAGGCTTTCCCAAAGATGGGATGTCTTCCATTTAGCCCAGGTTGACAGGAATTGATGGTAGAGGTCATCGCGCAAAGTCTGTTCCAGCCTTTCAAGGTGCTGGATCCCCGGGACAATTTTCAACATGATTCTTTGATTCCCATAGTATTTTTGCGTGCGAGCTCGTTCAGCCTCCAGGAATTGGGGAAGAAACTCAAGCCAGACATCTCGATCGTGAATTTCTCCAAGGAGTTCTTGCATTTTTCGGGTTCTGACAATATATTCTTCGAGATTACCAGGATAAAGAGAAGCAAAAGTTTCTAGAGAATACCGAAGGCGCTTGGCTTCGATCCGCATTGCATGAAGCTCCTTTTTACATTCTGGAGTGTAAATGTAGGTCTCATATGCCAGGAGCGCGCCCAACCTCGCTTGGATTACATCATTGCTCAGGACGTAAAGGGCAGCAGAATGCGGACGCCCCGGTTCTTCGGGCAATAATTTTTTCTGTGTTGACCGCATGATGTTATCCAGTACTCCTGATTGGAGCAGCTTCTCCAAAGCTGTTAACACATTACGCTGCAGCTTCTGGCGTTTTTGTCTAAGACGCAGGATAAGGCGATTGAGACCGGGTTTTAATTTTTTATCCTCAGTATTCTCAAGAATGTTTGCAATGTGGTCGATTTGAACATCGGTATCTCTGGCGGCACCCAAAGCGCGAGTAATTAAACGTATTTGCCTCTGCCAAAGGACATGTTTTTTCTGTGGAAGGCAGCCCGAGAAGATGTCCAACGCATTTCGAAAACGGCGTGTTGCGACCCTCATACGATGGATGTATTCAATGTCTTCGGCTGCTTTTACGCCCTCAAGCTCTTTTTGGATTGCTTCCAGGTGTTTTAAGAGGGTCGCGCTGCCGAAAGCGCAGACGAACCTATCGGGAGCGTAAGGCATGATCTCTTCCTTTTGCAGGTCTTCCTCTCCTCAGAGGCGTTACGCCAACGGATTGTTTGTTGTTCAACGCTATTCGATCACAGCACGAATTTGCTGGCGCAGATCTATAAAAACATCATTGGCATGGCGATTGGCATCCACGGTAATAAACCCATATTCTTTTGAGAGCTGTTCAAACTGTTCCATCAGTCTGGATTGATAGGCGGCGAAGCTATCAAACAAGTTGTCGGCACAGCGGATGTCCATCCCTGCTTCCCAGTAATTGAATCCACGCCCATGTACGATGCGGGAGATTAACGTCGCGATATCTGCTTTAAGATACAAGATGATATCGGGTTTGAGAGCAAAACCATAGATCTTCCTTGCCCATTCCGGATCGGCGCCTCTTACAACATCTCTGGCAATAATTGAATAAAAGTAACGGTCCGAAAGGACAACGAAACCAGCTTTTAAAGCGGGGATGATCAGATTTTCGAGGCGGTCAGCAAAATCGGTGGCATAAAAGAGGCTCATCGTCAACGGACTGAGGGTGTGCCCCAGTTTTGCCGCCTCGAGACCTGGGGAGGTTAGAGGAGACCGATTGAGGCCGGTATCTGAAACTGCATATCCTTCTTCTTCCAGCCATTGTCTGAGCATGGCGATCTGAGTTGAACGTCCAACACCGTCTGTGCCCTCTAATACGATAAGTTTACCGGGAAGTTCTTTGAATGAACGATAGGGAAACCCCGCACCGTAAAAAACTGGACGCTTCATATCAGCCCGCCTTTCCCGGAACCGATTTACGAACCTGCACTGGCCTCACCCGCCTTTGAGGGTTCGGTAAGCCTTCCCAGCCTTTGATGACGGCGCGTGTGATCTGGCGCATCTGTTTTTGTTGTTTTTTGATCGGTAGAGTGCCGTCAATGGTGGTTAAACCAAATTCATTGACCATTGCTTCGTACTCGTTGATGATTCGTTGCTGGAACAACCGAAAACTGGTCACCTTGTTGTCGGAAAGGCCAAGGTCCATGCCTGCTTCGTAGTATTTCAGGTTTGATCTGCCGGTCAAAATACGGTCGACGGCGACATCTAACGGGACGCGAAAATAAAAGACGATGTCTGGCTGGGCGGCAAACGAATAAAGATTGCGAACCCAGGCACGGTCAACACCGCGTGCGACATCTCTGGCAAATGCCGTGTAAGCATAACGATCTGCCAGGACGATTACCCCTGCCTTGAGCATGGGAAGAATGTAGTTTTCCCAGCGGTCAGCGAAATCGGTCGCTTGCAGCAGGCTAAAAGTGGTTGGGGTGAACATTTTCTCCTGTTTTCCCAGTTTTGTAGTGCTTTTTACCAGCGTGGAAGAATTCCACTCAGAGAAATATACCGTTTTACCAAGAGATTGAAGCCACTTAAAAAGGAGATCGATTTGTGTGGATTTGCCGCTCCCATCGATCCCTTCGACAACAATCAGCTTGCCTTTGTACTCCTGTTTTTTTAACACAGCGACCCCTTTTGCCAGTAATTATTGAAATGATTATAGCATTTTGACGAATTACGAGCCTTTTTCTTTGGTCTTTCAATTTATGCAAAAAATCCCCTCGAAAGGGGATTTGAAGTCCAGTAAGTCTAGTCCATGCTCTCGTCGTCACTGGTATCCATTTCCATGAGTTCTCCGGTAGCGATGAAAAGAGTTCTTTCGCATAGATTTGTCACCCGGTCGGCGGTTCTTTCAAGATTGTGGGCTATCCACAAAATCAAGTTAGCGCTGTCGATGATGGATGGATCTGAGATCATGGCGTTGACCATCGAGCGATATACCTGGTTGTAAAGCTCATCGACTTCATCGTCCTCGGATGGAATTTCTGCTGCTTGTTGAGCGTTTTCGGTGATAAAGGCGCCCAAAGCCCGGTGCAGCATGCTGACTCCCACTTCGGCCATACGGGTAATCTCTCGGATGGGAATTGGTAAAGATTCACTCCCTAACTTGATGATCACTTTTGCGATGCCTTTTGCGTAATCGCCGATTCTTTCCAACTCAGTGGTAACTTCCAAAACGGCTGTGAGCACACGAAGATCATGGGCAACCGGTTGCTGGGTAGAAATCAGAATCAGGACGGCATTCTCAATCGCATAGCGTTTATCATTGATCGCCTGATCTTCATCATAAATGTCTTTTGCGGCACTCACATCGCGAAGCTTCAGCGCGTTGACGGCATTCAGGATGGCTTGTTCTACCATACTGCCCAAAAGGAGAGTTTCATCCAGGATGTGATGGATTTGCCTGTTCAAGGTTTCGCGTACCATAATTTGCTGTCTCCATGGATTTATTATTTTGCCAATTAGCCGTAACGGCCGCTGATGTAATCTTCTGTTTGCTTTTTCTTAGGATTTACAAAGAGATGGCTGGTGATGTCGTACTCGACCATTACGCCGGCGCGATCTTCTTCCATTGTAAAAAAAGCGGTGTAATCTGAAGCGCGAGCAGCTTGTTGCATGTTGTGTGTTACTATTATAATCGTATAACTACTGGAAAGATCCCGCATCAGTTCTTCGATTTTTAATGTTGCGATTGGATCCAGGGCTGAACATGGTTCATCCATAAGGATAATTTCAGGCCTTACGGCGATTGTGCGCGCTATGCAGAGCCGTTGTTGCTGTCCTCCTGAAAGTGTAAGAGCATTTTTCTTGAGATTGTCTTTTACCTCCTCCCAGAGGGCGGCTTTTTGCAGGCTTTCTTCCACCAAGTCATCCATATTTCCCTTGAATCCATTCACTCTTGCGCCCCAGGCGATGTTTTCATAAATGCTTTTTGGAAATGGATTGGGTTTTTGGAATACCATTCCGATCATTTGCCTGATTTGAACAGGGTCTACATCTGGGTCGTAGATATTCTTACCATGGAAAAGGATTTCACCCTCCATTTTGAAGGATGGTACAAAATCATTCATCCGATTGAAAGCGCGCAATACGGTGCTTTTGCCGCAACCCGATGGCCCGATGATAGCAGTTATTTTTCTTGCTTTTATTTGTAGGTTAACATCTTTAACGGCGCGAAAACTGCCGTAGTGAAGGTGTACATTTCTGGCTTCAATGGCAAAGGAATTGTTATCGGATGTAGAGGTAAGGGCGGTCATATTGTCTTTTTCTTGTACCTGTTTCTTATGATAATAGCAAAAGCGTTGAGCGAGAGCAAGGCAACCATCAAGACAATAATTGCTGCTCCGGCAATGTTCCTAAAAGTGTCTTGTGGACGGGTTGTCCAGTTAAAGATTTGAATAGGCAATGCTGTGAACGAGGAGAACAACCCGGTTGGATCACTGGTTATGAAAGTCGAGGCTCCTACGAGAATAAGAGGGGCAGTCTCCCCGATGGCTCTTGAAATTGCAAGGATTGTCCCTGTTAAGATTCCAGGCATCGCCTGTGGCAGAACGTGTGACCAGATCACTTGCCAACGCGTCGCGCCCAGCCCAAAAGCAGCTTGCCGCAAAGAGATAGGAACAGCACGAATGGCCTCTTGGGCATTGATAATTATAATCGGCAGAATCAATAACCCCATAGTTAATCCGGCTGAAAGTATGGTGCGCCCGGTCTCAGCAGGGATACCAAAAGCCGCCCCGCTTGTAAAAGCTCCCAGGGTGCGGACAAAAATTGCCAATCCTAAAATGCCGTACACAATGGAGGGAACGCCAGCCAGGTTCTCAATATTTGTTTGAATGGCTCGGTTATACCAATGATCTTTGTGTGCGTATTCCTCTAGATATATGGCAGCCCCGATCCCGACTGGCAGAGCAGAAATAATGGTGGTGAAGATGAGCAGTAATGAGCCTTTCAGCGCAGTCCTAACACCAGCAAGCTCTGGGCGGCTGGACATTGTGCGCTCCAGAAAACCAGGATTTAGCCAGGCTTTAAATTCAAGTTTGGCGTTTGGGTATCTTTGCGCTTTTTCGGCCAGAATGCGGTCTTTTTGAAATAGCGAGGCAGACAAGCTCCAGGATTTGACGATTTTATAATCAACGACCTGGTCCATGAGCAGGTTGTACAGATCTTCCTTACCTCTATCTTCGAGAAGCTTTTGCTTTTCTGCTCTTCGCAACAGCAGTTTGCTGAGATTTGCTTGGAGGATTTCTCGAAGCTCTTCAGCCTCCAGTGATTCGAGCGGCTTTTCCGATAGGGTGGCAGGATCCACCTTGCTTTCTACTGCAACGTAACCGAAGGATTGATTCACAATGGTCGATACGAGAACGATAAGAGCCAAGATGCCCACTGCGGTGGCGAGAAAAAAAATTGACTTCCAGATGGCGCCGATACGGTGACGCCTCTTGAGAACCTCTAAACCTGAAGCTGGCGAAAAATTGAAGTTGTTTTTCACTCGTACACCTCACGAAAGCGATGTACGAGAAGGCGACTGATGATATTGAGAAAAAGGGTGATCATAAACAGCAGCAGCCCAATAGCAAAAATACTGTTGTAATCCGGTGTGTCATACGCAAGATCGCCTCCGCTGATGCGAGCGATGTAACCGGTCATTGTCTCTGCGGCTTTGAGTGGGTTAAGGGTTAAGGCTGGCCCCGATCCGGCGGCAATGGCGACGATCATCGTTTCGCCGATTGCTCTGGATATCCCGATGATAAAGGCTGCAATGATGCCGGAAAGAGCGGCAGGGAGGACGACTTTGATCGAGGTCTCCAATTTTGTTGCTCCTAAGCCGTAGGCGGCTTCTCGAAGGGATTTTGGGACAGCGCTCAGGGCATCTTCGCTCATCGATGAAATCAGCGGAAGGATCATCAGACCCATTGTTAATCCTGCCGAGAGGGTGTTGTAAATCTGAACCTGGTCTTCTCCGAGAATGCCTCTCAATAAAGGGGTCATAAACGTCAACGCAAAATAACCATACACGACGGTAGGGATTCCTGCCAGAATCTCCAGTGCTGGTTTTACAATGCTACGGATCTTCTGGGAGGCATATTCACTTAGATAAATAGCAGCGCTCAATCCAAGCGGCAAGGAAACGAGCATGGCAAAAAAAGTTGTCATCAGGGTTGCGTTGACGAGGGGTAATACCCCAAACGAACCAATGGCAGGCTGCCAGACTTTTCCGGTCAGAAATTCAACGATTTCTACCCCTGGCGTGCGAAAAAACAATAACGATTCTTTCCCAAGCTCATAGACGATTCCAAGGGTTGTGAAAATTGACAGCGCGCCACAGAAAAAAAGAAGTGCCTGGATAAAGAATTCCTTCATCCTTGGGTGTTTCTTGATCCTTAAGAGCAGGATATCATCGGTCACCGGTTTTAATCCGCCTTTTGTGAATTGTTTTGTTTTTGTGATTTGACTTTCCATTTCCACGCCCAACTAATATTGATTAACCGGCCAGATATTTTTGAGAAATCCCCGCTCGCCTTTCGTTTGGAGGCGAGCGGGGAGGCTGTTGGCAAGATGCGAGCCTACTTCATTGCCTCAAGCCAGGCTTCTCGGCTTACTTTCAGGGATGCTTCGCTGGCGGGGAAGTATCCTACTTCTTCGATCAGATCGTTTACGTATGTCAGATAGTAGTTGATAAATCCTGCCACCTGAGCTTTCTCTTTCATGATATTTGCATCAGAGTAGATAAAGAGTGGTCGTGCGAGTTTATATTCGCTGCTTTCAGCGCTTTCGGCAGAGGGTGCTACACCGTTGACGGAAATTGCTTTGAGATTTTGGGCCTCATTGATATAGTAGGCGAAGCCAAAGTAACCGATTGCATAGGGGCTGCCTTCTACACCCTGAACCAGGACATTGTCATCTTCGGAGGTTTGCAGATTTTTGGCGGCGAGGACAATCTTTTTGGCATCTTCCAGCTTCTCGATTTTGTTGGGTTTTTGGATTACCTCTTCAACAAAGAAGTCGAATGTGCCGGAGTCGGTGCCCGGGGTGAAGCGGAGGATATCCTCATTCGGCCATTCGGCGCGCACATCAGACCATTTGACGGTTTTATCTGAGAAGATCATTCCCAGTTCTTCCAGGGTAACGTCGTTCAGGAATTCGTTTTTATTGCTGACGACAATTGCTATGGCATCTGTGCCAACGCGAAACTCGATTGGATTGCGGTTGATTGCTTTGCAATTTTCCACCTCGCTGTCCTTGATGGCGCGGCTGGCGTTGGAAATATCGGTTTCGCCTGTTTTGCAAAAGCGCTCAAAACCTGCCCCAGAGCCGATGCTGTCGATCTTAATTTCACCTGTAAAGCCGTCGGCTTTGAAATTTTCTGCCACTGCTTCTGAGAGCGGGTACACCGTGGAACTCCCTGCGGCATAGATCGTCCCGCTCAATTGGGCAGGATCGACTTCAGGAAGAATGCCTTGTTCCATCATTTCTTCTGCCGACACAATATCTTCTGTTGGCGCAACGGTTGGCTGTGGCGCCTGGGTGGGTTCTGCCGCCGGGGGGGCTTTGGTTGGTTCAGGCGCTGGCGTGCTGGCTGGAGCACAGGCAGCCAGTACCAGGGTCAGGCCCATTAGTAATGAAAAAACGACATTCACTTTACGAAACATTTCTTTCTCCTTGTATAGTTTTTTCTCACAAAGCTATCTTAACAAGCGAAGTTTAAGGAGAGAGAAATGGAATGTTAACGTCCAATGAACGCATGTAAATGTTGCTTATTTTTTGAAGGAAGGGGATTTATTTTAAGATGGGAAGCGAAAAGAAGAATACACTTCCCTTGCCTGGCTGGCTTTCTGCCCATATTTTGCCGCCATGGCTCTCGATGATGTGCCTTGCGATGGAAAGGCCAAGGCCGGTGCCATCACGTGTTCGGGCTCGATCTGACTTGTAGAAGCGTTCGAATATCCGATGCAGTTCTTCTGGGGGAATTCCAACGCCGGTATCGCGAATCGAAAAAACGATGACATCGTTATCCTGATAGGCTTCTACTTTAATTTCTCCGCCAGGCGGCGTGAACTTGATCGCGTTGTGCAACAGATTAACCATAACCTGTTCGATCCGTTGAGGGTCTGCGAAAATTGGGGGAAGCGAAGGCGCGCAATCGCTTTGAAGGCACAGCCTCGCTCTTTCGGCTTGCAATTGCATTCTTTCGATGGCAGGATTGATCAGGTTGCATGGGGTGATCGCTTCGCGCTCGAGGGGCACCCGGCCAGATTCGATGCGCGAGAGCTCTAATAATTCTTGCACGAGCTGTGTCAAATTGTCAATTTCACCATCCATGCGCGCTAGAAAGCGTTTCGCGGCGGGTGGGTCTTCTAAAGCGTTTTCGGACAGGGTCTCGGCGATCAGTTTCAGGGATGCAAGGGGGGTGCGAAGCTCATGCGAAACATTGCTGACGAAGTCTCGGCGGACCATTTCCAGCCTGCGCAAGCGAGTGAGATCCTGAAACAGCATCAAGATGTTTCCTGGCATGGCTTTTAGCAAAGGGGTGGTAATTGCTTGTAAAAATAATCGATTGGGGCTTGTTTCAAGTGTTGTAGACTGTTGATTTCCGCTGGATTGGCATTTTTTCCATAGTTCTACAATTTCGTGCTGTCTTACGACTTCGATCAGCGATGCCCCCAGTACATTCTCCGCTTTGACATCGAACATCGCTTCGGCGGCCGGGTTAATAAGCACAACGCGTCCCTGAGAATCAATGATTAGGACACCATCTGTCATTTGTGTCAGAACAGCAGAGAGCTTGCCGCGTTCGTTGCGCAGTTCCTGTATTTGAGCATTCAAGCGTGCAGCCAGTTGCGAGAAAGCTTTGCTCAACTGTCCAATTTCATCTGGGCGATCCATTGGTTCGACCTCAACTGTGTCGCTTTGCTGGATGGTCAAAATTCTGTTTGTGAGCTGGTGCAATGGCTCGATGGTGTAATGCGTCAATAATACAGCTAGAAGAATTGCGATCAGTCCTGTAGCTGCGGCGGCTGTGACGGCTGTGTTGATCATGCGCGACATGTGAGATTCCAACTTTGTTAGCGGCAAGGCGAGGCGCATTACTCCTAAGGTGGCGTTGCCGTCTTGGATTGGCACGGCGACATAGTACATTGTGACGCCCAGCGTATTGCTGTATCTAATCTCGCTTCCCAACCCTTCGGTGAGGGCCTTTTGAACTTCGGGGCGGTTCAAGTGATTTACCATTCCTTCGGTTGAGGTCGAGGATTCTGCCAGGACGATCCCATCTGGTGCAATGATTGTGATGCGAGCGCCAATGGCTTGGGAATATCGTTCAGCCAAATCAATCAATGCTTGTGAGTTGCCGGCTTTTATCAGGTCTTTTGCATTTTCTGAAAGTAGACGCGCTTCTAAAATCAGGCTGTCTTGATAAATGTCTTGATAGTTGTGGCGGATCAAATTTGAAAGGTAAACGCTTAGCCCCCCCATTGCGACTACCAACAGAATGGAATAGGAGAGGATGATCCTCCACCGGAGGGAATTGCGAATAAAGTTCGATTTAGCCTTCAAAACGATACCCAGCCCCTCTTACGGTAATAATGCGTGTGGGCTCTGCAGGGTTGGATTCGATTTTTTCACGCAGCCAACGGATGTGGACATCAACGGTGCGGCTGTCGCCGATGTAGTCCCATCCCCAGACTTTCTCAAGGATATATTCTCTGGAAATCACCTGGCCGCGATGCTGCGCCAGGAACAGCAACAGCTCGTATTCCTTGGGTTTGAGAGGGACGACCAGGTTGTTAACCTTCAATTCCCGTCGGCTTGTATCCAGGGTCAAGTTTTTATACGTGTAGGTTGGCGTGAGTGCCTGACCTGCTGGTGGCTGCGTCATTTCTTCGCGGATCAAACGGACGCGGCGGAGGAGGGCTTTGATGCGCGCCATGAGCTCCCGCATGCTGAATGGTTTGGTGAGATAGTCGTCTGCGCCGACTTCCAGGCCGACGACGCGGTCTATCTCATCATCCCGGGCTGTTAACATCAGGATGGGAGTGTTCATTTCCTGGCGCAGGATACGACAAACCTCAAACCCATCGATACCGGGCAACATGATATCCAGGACAATCATATCCGGGCGTTTTGTACGCGCCGCTGCGAGGGCATCGACGCCGTTATCGGCTGTTTCCACCTCGTAACCTTGACGACGCAAATTGTATTCAAGGGTTTCCAGTAACGTGCGTTCATCCTCAACGATCAATATTTTTTCAGTCATCGATCCTCCCTAATTCTTCCACAATGAGGATGAGTTTGTCCGCTTGTTGCTGCCTGTTAAAATTTTGCTGTACATACCGCTGGCCCGCCATCCCCATCTCTTGGGTCTGGCGGGGATGATTTGCTAATTCTTCAACTGCTCTGGCAAGTGCATTTGAATCACCCGGAGAGACAAAAATCCCTGATTTTGCTGATTCTATCACCTCGCGGATCACACCGTCAATTGCGAGTACGACCGGTCTTCCGGCCGCCATGTAATCGAACACTTTATTGGGATACGTGGTGCGGTAAAGGTCTAGCGGTTTTAGAATCGCGATGCAGGCATCTGAAGCAGCCAGCACTTCGGCCATGCGGTTTTTCGGAACGGCTGGCAAAAAGAGGAGATTGTTCAGTTTTGCTTGCTGAGCTAAAGATTGCAGGTTGTGCTTTTCTTTTCCATCGCCCACCAAAACGAAGCGAATATTCGGATTTTCCTTTAACTGTGAGGCGGCGCGGATCACAACCTCCAGGTCATTGGAGATGCCATGAGCCCCAGCGTACAGGGCTATGAACTTGCCGGTCAGATTGTGCTGCTGGCGGAAAGCGCTGCCATTTCCCTTAGGGTCAAACATGGTAGGATCTACACCGTTTGGAACCAGTTCAACCCGTTTTGCGCCGCGTTGTGTGACGTGCTGGATAAAGCCTGGCGAATTAACAACAACGCAATCTGCCTGGCGGTAAAGAAATCTTTCGAGCCATTCAGAAGCAGCGATCAGGGTTTTGTTTCGCAGTACCCCGATTGCAACCGCAAATGCTGGCCATAGGTCGCGGACTTCGAAAAGCAGAGGAACCCTTTTCATCCGGGCCAGGAGCCAGGCCGTAGCCACCTGGAAGAGGGGCGGCGACGTGCCCCATACCAGATCCACGCTTTTCACTTGAAGTCCTGTGATCCATGAGGAGAGCATAAAGCTGACAAAACCAAGCATGCGGTGAAAAAAACTGCGGTGAATGGCGGCATAGGTATAGGATCGTAAAATTTCTAAACCTGGCTGGGGGATTTCGCTCTGAAACAGTTTCCCTTTATGCGCTCCTGTTTTCCCAGTGAGGTAACTGACTGGGCTGGCGATAATCGTGACCCGATGACCTGATTCAACCATGCGGCGGGCGATTTCGATATGTCTGGTGCCGCCGGGTTCATCAAGCCCGGCGAAGGCCTGGTGGATGATCAGGATGTGCATTGCGTTTGTCCGTTCCTCAAGATGAGCTTTCTGCCCCTAGAATCCAGGTAGATGAGATTTTTACCGGCGGATTGGCTGTACAGTGTACCTGAAACGAAAGAGCAGGGACGATGTGACCGTAGGTTGGTGAATACCAGCCCAGGTCGGGTTCGACTTCCTTGTCACCCGCGATGCATCTACCAGCGCGCACCAACCGGGGCTGCATTTCGATGATTTTCCCTGCAAGTGGCGCAATTGTAACCGAGGCAGGGCCCACAGGCAATTGAATAACCAAGCGTTGTTCATTCAACTTCCAGGGGCTATCCGGGAGCATCCAGGTGATGACAAAGGAACAGATACGCTGCTTAGAGTCTTCCGGAATTATTTGGTCTATGATCTGCCAGGTTGTTTGCCCATCCCAATGCAGTTCACGCTGGTGAATAAGCCTGATGGCGTGATAGCCGTTATGCCGGACCACGATGCGGTTTGGTGTATTGCCTGGCGATTTTTCGATCACTTCTGCCTGAGCGCGCCGAAGCCATAAAAAACGCCCAGCCCGAATCATCTGATCCTGGTGTTCTATTTCCAGCGTGTTATGTACCCCTGTGCGGGCCAGTGAATTATTAAATGGCGGCGGGGCGGTATAGCGAAAGGTGCCAGGGTCTAAGGCGATATTCGTGCCCTGCCACCAGAGGTCAACATGAAGCTGATCCGCGTGGGCGGGTCTTCCATGGAATTTCTCAGCCCGGATGGTAGCCCAGGTTACTGGGCCGCCCAGTTTGTGGACGGCTGGGTTTACCAATGATAAGGCTGATTGTGAGAAGTGATCGTCATGTAGTGGGATGTTGAGCCAGTACGAAAGCTCATCCCAGAGGCCTGGAGGCAGGACAGCTCTCCCGAGAAATAACCGGCTTGTAGCCTGGATGATCGGCCGGTGGTCAGCAAATTCTCCGCCAAGCGGCATCAAGTATGCACCATCATTGTGCCCAAGGTTAGGCGCTTTGCCGGAGATAGGATCAAGCTGGGCTGCCAGCCACAGGACTGCCTGGCCGAGTTTTTGAGTGGATTGCTGTGGAAAGCTTTTTTGAAGGGATTTTGAAAGCTGGAAGACCCAGGCAGAAGCCTGCAATGCCAACCTGTGATAATTAACGCTTTGTTGAATATAAACACCAGCGGCGGAAAATTGCGTCTGAATGGCGATGTTGAACCATTTCCAACCCAGGTGAAGCCATTTTTGTCCGGTGGAAAAATCTGAGAAGAGCACCCCAGCGGTGAGAAGGCCAGCTGCTTCAACCAGCAGGTGGTTATTGTTTTGCGCTCTGGCATAAATCAGCGTGGGAGGGATGCGGGCGGCATGCGCATAAATTGAAGCAAGGAGCAGTTTCAAGCGTTGCTCGGAAGAGGAGGGTGAATTGCGAAAGCAGCCGGCAGCGAAAGTTAATGCGATTATGCGTATAGCGACTTCCTGGGCTGATGCCCAGTTGGGTCCATAGTTGACCGGATTGTATTCGATAAATTCTTCGGTAAGCTGCCAGAATTTTTCGGCATATTTTTCCTCGCCCGTTAACAGATAGGCTCTGCAAAGGGTATAAGCCCAACCAAAACGGGCGGGTTCCCAAACATCCTTGATGTCCGAGTTGCCGCCTGGTTGGTCGGAAAGGCAGGACCAATGTTGTGTAACCGGAGGGCGCAAATCAATTTTTGCGAGACGACCGCCAAATAATCTGAAGCTGCCTGCCAGGATTTCATCGGCCTGGTCTAGTACATTCGATAGATTCTTGGCGAATAGTTGTCGGAAGGAATTTTGTTCGGGGGGGAAAATCCCCGTTCTCGCGAAACGGTCAGCAGGTTCACAATCTTCTAAAGCAGCGGTATCCACTGCCGGTGGTTTTAGCCAACGGAAGAATCCGATTTTCATGCCCAGTTTATAGCCGCCATATAGCAATAAAGACTGCGCCCCTAATTCTTTGATCAGATAATATATTTTTACGGGGAGATTCATCTCTAACCTTTCATCTACATCAAAGACGACGAAAGATTACGAATCGGAGATTTTTGGAAGACTGATCGAGGATCCGGTTTGCAGGGAAGTCATGACCGCGAAAGAAGCGGCGGCACTTCCCCAAAGATGTGAATAGGGAATTGGCGGCAAGTGTTCTTGTACTGCCCTGAGAAAGGCGTTCCAGGCTGCGGTGTGGCCTTTATCTTGCCTGAACCAGGACCTCATCTGTTTCCTTCTCCCTTGATCGATCAATTCAAGCGAACGAAAATCATTTAGCACCGCGATCTTCCCCCCGCTAAAGACTTCAATCCGTTCTTTAGGAAAACTCTTATCACCGTTGGCAAGATAATGCAGCGTTCCCAATGATCCATTCGGAAAACTCAAAAGCACAGTGACATTGTCCTGGTGATATTTTCCTGCATCCGGCAAGGATTGCGCAATCACCTTCGTGGGGAGTTCGCCTACCAGGAAGATCATATAGTCTATAAAATGACACGCTTCGCCGATGATCCGGCCGCCGCCTTCCTGCGGATCGTGCAGCCAATGGGATTCGGGAAGAAAACCAGCGTTGACGCGATAGGAAATGTTCAACGGTTCGGCGCTTTCCCGGGTGAATTGTTCCAGTCGGATGCTGAGGGGGGCAAAACGGCGGTTGAATCCTACCGTGAGCAAAGGTGCACCAGGACGGTCGAGTGTCTGAAAAATTTCATCCAACTGGCTTTTATTGATCGCCAGCGGCTTTTCACAATAAACATGTTTTCCATTGTTTAGCGCTGTACACACCTGGCGGGCGTGCTGATTATGGCGTGTCAGGATTGCCACAACGTTGATTTCTGAGGCGTTCAGTACCTCGTTTTCATCGGAAAGCGCATACTGGAAGCCATATTTCCGCGCTGAATGCACCGCACTTAATCCTGAGGCGGAGGCGATGCTGTGCTTATGAATTTGGGAGGTTTTTGAAATCACCGGCAAAAAGACAGCGCGCGCATAGTTACCTGCCCCCAGCACACCAAGGGATAATGATTTATCGTTTTCAACAAGGGTCGGCGTGGCGATCTTTATCATCGGCGAGACGCTGGATAATTCTGACGGGTAGGTGAGCAAGACACCCAGGTAAGCTTCTTTGTGTTTGCCGGTGATCAATTCGTATGCTTGCGGCGCGTCGTGGATGGGAAAGCGGTGTGAAATGAGGGGCTGGACATCGAACTGCTTCTGCGCCAGGAGATCAAGAAACGCAGCCATGTTCCTGTTCTCTGTCCAACGGACAAAGCTGTAAGGGTAATCGATCCCTTTTTCCTCATAATCTGGATCGTAGCGTCCAGGGCCGTATGAGCGGGAAACCTGGAAGTTTAGTTCTTTTTCGTAAAAAATTTTGCGGGGCAATTGTAGCCCAACCGCACCGATGGCCACCACCTGACCTTTGTCGCGGGTGATTTTTCCAGCCAGCTCGACTGGATCGTTGGATGGAGTATCGGCGCAGATGAGTGCAATATCAAAACCGCGATTTTTGGTGAATGCGGAGGCAGTGGTTTCGGCTTCGGTGCGCAAACAAGCGGGTATCCCAAGTTTACGGGCGAGATTAACTCTATCTGGGTCAAGGTCCAATCCTAAGACAGTACAACCGGCTGCTCTGGCTATCCCCGCCGCCAATAATCCCAGCAACCCTAATCCGATGATCGTAACCGAGCTGCCAATTTGCGGGTTCGCCAACCTGAACCCATGAAGCGATATTGCTCCGATCGTCGCAAACGCTGCGCTTTCAAAGTCGACGCCATTCGGGATGGGCACTAACAAGTTTTTGGGGATGACGCTGTATTCGGCGTGAACTGCAGCGCCCCCGCCGGCGCAAGCAACCCGATCCCCCGGTTGAATGCTGGCCAACCCTTCACCCACTGTGACCACCGTCCCCGCCGACGAATATCCCAGCGGCATAGGTTGGTCCAAACGATTGAAGGCGGCCTCCAGAGTCGATAAAACGCCCTCTCTTCTGGCTTTGTTAAGCATTTGCAGTACCAGATCTGGCCTGGCTTTGGCTTTTCCAAGCAAGGATTTTTCTGCAAACTCTACGACCATGCGTTCTGTCCCGGCTGAAACTAACGAGGCAGCGGTTTTTACCAACGCAGTGCCAGGCCGGACAGCCGGCACGGGCACCTCCACGACCGCTGTTTTTCCATCACGCAAGTTTTGCAGGAGTTGTTTCATTATCCATTGCCTCATCGAAATTTTGGGGTATCAACCTTTCATTTGATTATATTCTAGAACCGGGCAGTTTTGTACGGGGTAGCGCGCTGGCGAAGACCGTGGTTGCCTTGAAAGGCTTTACTGATTTGTAAACCATCTGCGTGGTTACATACCGTATAATCATTTTCAGACGAAGTCCTAAGAAGTTCAAGGAACAGCTTGACCGTGGATTGAATCGTTATGAAAAAAATAAACTGGCGGTACCTTCTTCAGCAAAGTTCATTGATCTTGATATTATGTTACCTGCTTTTGTTTGCCAGCACGCATAATGGCCTGGTGAATGAAACCGTGCTGATCATCAGCGCATGCCTGTTCACAATTATTGGTGGATATTGGCTGGTGTTTGGTTTTCCCCGGCGGCATCCGTTGGAATGGCCGCTGATGGCGTTCATCGGTATTTTGGTTATTACAACCTTGACTTCAATTGACCCTCGCCGATCACTTTCCGAACTGTGGCTGATAGGGATTTCTGTGTTGCTGTTCCTTGCGACTGGAGATTTTATTCGGCGAGGTTTGCTGGATCTTCTTGTCCTCAAGGCGATTTTTATCGTGGGGGCAATTATCATGGCTTTTGCCTGGCTGGAGGGCATCCGGTGGTATGTGAACTGGTTTCAGATTACCGGCGTGTTGCTACCTGGTATTAATTACCGGCTTCCTCTGCCCAATTTCTTCGGCGTTTTGTTAAACCTCTTGCTCATGTTTGCCGGTGCGATATTTTTTTTCCAAAAAGGGTGGCTAAGTCGAATTCTCTTGCTCGTTTTTATTCTATCGGATCTTGGGCTGATTTACTTGACCTCTTCGCGAGGGGGGTGGCTGGGAACGGCAGCTGGGCTACTTTGCCTTTCGGGTTTGCTGGTAAGCCAATACCGAGATAAGCTCATAAATTTCTGGCTGCGTATGCGCAAGAACAAGGCGCTGGTTGTGAGCGGGGCAACAGCCCTGGTTTTTTTCGGCGCGGCTGTTGGGGTGGTGTTGTACCGACAAGCCTTGCATCCCACCCATACCAGTTCCATTATCGGGGCGCGTTCCTACCTGTGGATACCAGCCTGGCAGTCCTTTTTGCGCTCTCCCTGGGTGGGCGAAGGTCCATTTACTTACGTCAGCCAATATGTGAAAGTTCATTCGGTGCCTCCGCATGAGATCTTTGTGTATGCTCACAACCTATACCTGGATGTTTTGAGTGGCAGCGGTATACTGGGAATAGTCGCCCTGGCCTGGCTGATCGTTTCGACAGCCGTTTATTTACATAAAAAGCTTCCGCTTTCAGCAAGATCCGAAAAAGGGGTGGTCCTTGGGGCAATCTCTGCTCTGGCGGCTTTTCTGGTGCACGGGTTGCTCGACAGCGTTCATCACACGATCCCAACCAGTGCCTGGACTCTTGCCATATTACTGGGCATTGTGATCCGTCCCGGTGAAAAAACAAAGAGGTTTTCCATCCTGGCGATCTTAACCTGGGTTGGTGTGATTGGTTTGAGCTGGATAAATATCTGGCAGAATGCTCCCTTTGAAAAGGGCGTGCGCGCAGCCAACTTAGGCCAGATTGGCGAGGCAAGCGCTTATTTCGAAGAGGCGTCTCGTCGCGACAGCGGCATGGCTATTGTCTGGCAGCAGCTTGGCCTGGCAGATAGTCAGCTTGTCTACGAAGGACAGAAGGGGTTTTTGGAAAGAGCAATTCGGGCTTTCGAAATTGTTGTTCAAATCGACCCAGATTGGGCAGTTCATCATGCAAACCTGGCAGCATTATATCGGGAGGATGGCAACTTGCCAAAGGCGAGGCTTGAGTTTGAAAAAGCCGTCCAAAAGGCGCCACTTTCGGCTGTCTTTTTATTGAATCTGGGTGAGGTTGCTGAAGATCAGGAAGATTACGCGAGCGCAAAAAACTATTTTCAAAAAACGCTGGATTTGCGCCCAGATTGGGCTGAGGCGTATTACTGGCGGGCGAGTGCAATTCGACAGGAAGTGGTAAAGGCGTGGAAATCGAAACAACCGGAGGTCGATCAACCGTCGACACTGGCGTTGGAGCAGCAGTTAACTGCCAACCCTGATGTTGCATCTTCCTATATTAGCCTGGCGGAACGATATCTCGAAGAGGGGAGAGCAGAGGAGGCAAATAGTCTGTTAGAAAAAGCGCAGCTCACGTATATCCAGTCTGATGAGGAATATTTGGAGTTGAAGTGGCTGCAGGCGGCCTCGCTGGCACAGCGGCATGAATACGCCGAAGCCGTAAAAATTGGCGAGGATGCGCTGAATGGTATACGATACCAGGGGATGTATGGGCCTGGCTCTTATGGAAAAACCATGTACCCGGCGTTGATGTTCCGGCGAGTCTCAATGGCAGCGGATTGGGTCCCTCAAGTACGAATGATCGGGTTTACTGATGCATGGGGATTGCGGTTAAACCAGCTGGCAAGCTGGTATGCAGCCCTTGGCGACCTGGAGCGTTCAAACCAATGTACACAGGAACTTGTGGCGCGAATCCCTGATTTTGAAACGATCTTCCAATCCGGAAGGAGGATGCCGTAGTCATTAAAGAATGAGGATTCTTGCTGTTCATAACCGATACCTTTTAGGAGGCGGCGAAGATCTCAGCCACTCAACTGAGGTTGCATTGCTGCGGTCTCATGGCCATGAAGTGGATGAGATGATCGATGACAACCGCCGTATTGCCAGGTTGGGTAATTTGAGAGCAGCTCTCCGCACAATCTGGTCTACTGAAGCATTCCGACAGATTGCCGAAAGACTGCGAAAAAGTCGATATGATATCATTCTGGTACAGAATTTTTTCCCATTGATTTCCCCCTCGATTTATTATGCCGCTTCTAGAGAGGGTACGCCGGTGATTCAGTTTATCCGAAATTACCGGCTGATTTGCCTGAATGCTTATCTTCTTCGCAATGGCAAAATTTGCGAGGATTGTGTTGGCAGAGCTGCTCCCTGGCCTGGAGTTCTCCATGGTTGTTACCGGGGATCCCGGGCTGCCAGTTTGGTTGTTGCTGCCATGTTGGTAGTTCACCGGCTTTTGGGCACCTGGAACAAAAAAGTTAATCGTTTTGTGACGTTGACAGAATTAGGTAAAGAGAAATTGATTGCCGGCGGGATCAGGGCGGAGAAAATTGTGGTTCGCTCTAATTTTATCCATCCGGATCCCGGAATCGAACAGGAGAAAGACGAGTATGCTCTTTTTGTGGGCAGGTTATCTCCTGAAAAGGGAATAGAACCCCTTCTGGACGGCTGGGGCAAAATGCCAGTGGACAAGAAATTAATACTCGTTGGAAATGGCCCGTTACTGGAAAGATTGATCCAAAAAGCCAGATTTCAACCAAACCTGGAAGTGGTTGGAGCTTTGCCGCTGGAAACCACGTTGGGGATGATTCGGGGAGCAAAATTTCTAATCTTCCCGTCCATTCTTTACGAGGGGATGCCTCGCACAATTATTGAAGCTTTTGCGACAGGAACGCCAGTGATCGCCAGCAACCTTGGCGCAATGGCCGATATGGTGGAGCATGGCTCGAATGGATTTTTATTTCCTGCCGGAGATGGCATCAGACTTGCAGAAATGGCTTTAGCAATGTACAGTGATCCTGATCTCTATGCACGAATGCGACTGAAAGCCAGGCAGGCATACGAAACTCATTACTCGAGCGGCCTGGCTTATCAGAAGATGATACAAATATTCGAGGATGTGCTGCAAGAAAAAAAGAGCAATGGACGAACATGATCCGAGCAGAGCTGATGCTTTTGGAAAGCGGGCGATAATCTCGAAAGGGGTTATCCTGGGCGTAAACGTACATGCCGTGACGATGGAATTGACGCTTTCTGTTCTTGAGGAATGGATTCGTGACCGCAAACCTCATTATGTCTGTTGTGTTCCAGCTCATTCAGTCATGGAATGCGTTGACCATCCTGAATTGCAAGCTGTTTTTAACAACAGCGGGTTGTCCACTCCAGACGGGATGGCAATTGTCTGGCTTCTGCGTGCGCAGGGATTTTCTCGGGTTGAGCGGGTGTACGGACCTGATCTTTTAAGGGCTGCCTGTCGTGCTGGACAGGCTTTGGGGTGGAGGCATTATTTCTATGGAGCTTCTCCGGAGACTTGTGAAAAACTGGTATTGAGGTTGAAGGCTGATTTTCCTGATTTGATTATTGCCGGTGTGGAGTCGCCTCCGTACAGGGATTTAAATGAAGACGAAAAAATAGCGTTTATCGAACGGGTGCGGCAATCCAGGCCAGATATCCTATGGGTCGCACTGGGATCTCCCAAACAAGAGCGGTGGATGTCTGGATGGGTAAATATTCTAGATGTACCTGTGATGATCGGGGTTGGAGCCGCTTTTGATTTTCTGGCTGGGCGTAAACCCCAGGCGCTTCCCTGGATCCAAAGAATGGGTCTGGAATGGTTCTTTCGCCTTTTAATTGAACCTGGACGATTGTGGAAACGATATTTGCTCAATTACCCACGTTTCGTATTTTTAGTTTTTCTCAGCGCGCTGGGGTTTAAAAAGGGATAGCAGGTATGTTTAGAAGATTTTCTGCTAACTTTGCTGTTTTTTCGATGTACCTGGATTTTTTATTGATCTGGGCGTCTTTGACGATCGCCGTTGAGGTGCGGCCGCTGTTGAACAACCTCCCATTCGTCAAACCGATTTTGGAAAAAACCACGTTACCGTGGTTCTTTTATCTGATTTTTCCGGCTCTGTGGATTGCTGTGTTGATGATGTTCTCTCTTTATGACGGACGTAAAAACCTGCGTGTAATTCACGAATTGAGCAGTCTGGTGTTGGGATCTGGCCTGGCAACAGTATCCATGGCCGGGGTTTTATACCTTTCCTACCGTGAAGTATCCCGTTTCTTATTTTTTTCTTTTGTTGTTCTGGCTGTTTTCCTTATGATGATATGGCGGCTTGGCTACCGGTTTGTTATTCGCATCAAACCCTTGAATCATTTACGGTCGAGAAAGGTCCTCATCCTGGGAGCCGGCAGTATTGGACGGAAACTTGCGGAGCAGATCCGAGAACAGACCGATGCGAGGCTGACCTTAGTGGGCTTTCTGGATGATGATCCTGGAAAACAGCATGATTCGAGTGAAATTCTGGGAAGATTATCCCAGGTTCATAAAATTGTGTTGCAGCATGCCGTGGATGATGTGGTCATTGCCCTTCCTAGATCGGCAGATGCGAAAATGAACCAGGTTGTTAGCAATTTGCATGATTTGCCGGTACGGGTGTGGGTCATCCCGGATTATTTCTCTCTGACGCTGCATAAAGCATCCGTGGAGGAATTTGCTGGCATCCCAATGCTAGATCTGCGTGCCCCGACTTTGACAGAGTACCAAAGGATTGGAAAACGGGCCTTCGATTTAGTTGTTTCTCTTTTGATGTTTCCGTTTTTGCTGCCGATTATGGTGGTGATTGGCGTACTTATCCGTCTCGATTCACCCGGTCCTGTTATTTATCGGGCGAAACGGGTCGGAGAAAATGGAAGGCTGTTTATGATGTATAAATTTCGGACGATGGTCGCAAATGCTGACCAGATGCTCGATAAGGTGGTCCGCTACGATGAATTAGGGAGAGCGATTTACAAAACGCCGGATGATCCACGCATTACGCGATTGGGGCATTTCCTTCGAAAGACCAGCCTGGATGAGCTACCACAGATTTGGAACGTGCTGAAGGGGGAAATGAGCCTGGTGGGCCCGCGTCCCGAACAGCCAGCCCTGGTCGAAAAATATGCTCCCTGGCAGCGGAAACGCTTTACTGTTCCTCAGGGGATTACGGGATGGTGGCAGGTGCACGAAAGAAGCGATAAACCCATGCATTTGCATACCGAAGAAGATCTGTATTATGTTCAGAATTACTCGATCTGGTTGGATTTTCAAATCCTTTTGATGACTTTGATCGCCGTATTGCGGGGAAAAGGCGCCTATTAGCAGTATCTATCCTGCGCAAAGCGATGATATAATCTTTTAGATTAATAGCTTTTAAGGGAGGTTGCGATGCTGCGGAAATTCTCCTGGTTGTTCATGGTCGTTTTTATGGTGTCTTGCTCCGGCTTCCCTTACCGAATCGTTCGCGTCAGCGACGTAGCGGAGCCCGTACAGGTTGAACCTCTGACAATCGCGACCTGCCCTAACCCCTGTCCTGCCTGCCCACAGCCTATATGCCCTCAGCCTGTATGTCCTCAGCCGGTGTGCCCAACGTGGCCTGGAAGCCCGTCGACGGTTGAGGGGCCGACTTCAACCGCCACGATCTCTGTAACACCCTCAAAAACTGCCATCCAGCCAACGGCAACCTGGACTCCTTCTCCAACTTTAACAGGGACTTTTACAAGAACAGCTACTTTTACATTTACCCCAACCAACACCAGTACATCAACAAAGACGATCCCTCCAACGATTACATTAACGCCAACATTAACCAAGACGCCGACCCAACCAATCCTGCCTTATACTATTCAGCCGAGCACTCCGGCATACTTACAAAATTTTGCCCACCCAGAGGCGGGCTGCAACTGGATGGGGGTGGCAGGCCAGGTTTTTGACCGCAGTGGAAAACCTATACTCAATATGGTTGTGGTGGTTGATGGCGTCATTAATAACACAACCGTTGACCTGATCGGGCTGACTGGACTTAACAGCGCTTATGGCCCTGGAGGGTTTGAGATCCAACTAGCTAATGCTGTGATTAATTCTTCGAACACATTGGCCATCACACTCTATGACCTGGCCGGTTCTGCTATGACCTATCCGTTTGCTTTTTCAACTTTTGCGGATTGCTCTAAAAACCTGATTTTAATTAACTTCAACCAGAGGTAAATTTTGCCTTGTTGAAAGCGGGCGCCTGCTCCCCGGCATTCCGCCGGGGAACAGCTTTTTAATACGGTTTGGGTTACGGTATAATCTTGATCAGTCTGATATTAGCGGAGAACCAGGGCTAGATGGAGCAAGGATATCTCATAGATGTGAGCTTTAAACGCTCAATCCGAGATTGGTGGATTCTCGTTCTGGCTGCCTTAATTGGAGCTGGAGTTGGATGGATAATTTTTCATTATCGAACGCCAGTTTACCAGGCAGTGGGGGTTCTTTCGGTTGGGATTGATTTTACACGGACTGGTTCACTGACTGATATTGAGGAGGACCAGGTTTTGGGGATCGCCGGTGATGTTCTCGCCTCTCCAGCGGTGATTTCGTCGGTCTTGCAAAAGGCTGAGGTAGAACAAATTCCTCTTGACGAAGAGACTTTCTGGAAGTTTGCATCCACGGATCGAAGGCAGAATCAGTGGGTGTTAACGATCCGGCATACAGACGCTCGTACCGCTGCCGTCCTTGCAGAGCTATGGACGCGTGAGGGTTATGCCCAATTGATGACGGCTATTGCTCATGCTGAAAATGCAAGCCACCTTCAGCGGTATCTTGATTCTCTCGAAAGCTGTCTTCAACGAGCAACCGTTTTTGGCCCTGTCTCTGGTTATTGTGACCTTGAAAATCTGGAAGGCCTTCTGGAAGAGTTGAGCGATACCGGGAAAAAAGCGGCAGAGGAAAAAATATCCAGCCAGGGAATTCTGCCGGGCACTACGGTGCTGTTAGCAAGTTTGCCGGAGATGCCTGATCAACCGATAGTCTTTCGGCGCGGAGAGTTGATGCTTGTAGGAAGCCTGGCGGGATTTCTGTTGGGGGTACTTGTTTTAGCAACAGGGTGGACAGACCGGTTTTATTCTCACAGGTTGTCATGAAAGGTTGGTTTTCCCTCGCGCAAAAATGGGTGTGGTCAGCTCTGGTGCTTTTACTGCCTGTTACCAGCATGCCACTGATCATAAACCTTGTCAAGTCTGATTCGGTGGCCGCGCCTTCTGCTATTTTATTGCTGCTTTTTATCCTTCTTTGGTTTCCGGTTTTTGTGCAACAGGGGGGCAAACTGCCGGGGGCAATGGCGCCGTTCCTGGGGTTTCTTGTGTTTGTCCTCTTTACTACGATCTTTTCAAATTTCTTTCCTATTCCTGGACAGAAAGAACATCGCCCGATTTTTTCTCAGTTTTCTGCTTTGCTTACTTTGGCAATTGGCGCATCCTTTTACCTTGCTTTTTCTTTATGGCCTGTGAAGCGAGAACGGCTGGCTTTAACGATCCAACTGATTAACTGGACTGGAATGGCAACGCTGGTATGGGCGGCAGCTCAGGCGCTGGCATGGTATACCAATTTCGGTTACCCACAATGGATGCGGGATTTCCAGGAAATTTTTTCCGCCGGCCCGCTCAACCGGCAACGGGTGTTGGGCTTCGCGCTGGAACCTTCATGGCTTGCGCACGAGCTCAATATGCTCTTCTTGCCCCTCTGGCTGGCTGCGAGCCTTAAGAGGTTTTCCTGGCACAAGTTTAGGATCTTCGGGCTCACATTCGAAAATTTCTTGCTTGCCGGAGGGGTAATCATTTTGTTGCTAACGCTCTCCCGAATCGGGCTGCTGGCTTTTCTGACGGTTTTAGCTTTTTTACTGCTGCGGGTTACCCAATGGGTAAGCCAGAAAATCCAGCACGAAGATGATGCAGCGGGGCGCTCCATTGGAGAGAGCGGTGATGCGCAGGCAAAGAATGCTGACGGTTGGCGTCTTTTTGGGCTTTGGCGTATTTTACCTGGGGGTAGCCTTGGGTGTGGGATGGGTTTTAAGCCAATTGGACATTCGGACTGCCAAGTTATTTCAGTTTGATATTGGGCAAGAGGATCCGATTTTGCACTATGCAAAACAGATCAATATTGCTGCCCGTCTGGTTTACTGGCAGGCAGGATGGAATATTTTTGCCGAGTATCCCTGGTTGGGTGTCGGATTGGGGAACGCTGGTTTTTATCTTCCTGAGCGGTTATCGAACTATGCGATGGGTTTAATGGAAGTGCGCAGACTTCTTTACCGGTCGGATGTTTTGCTCAACATTAAGTGTTTGTGGGTGCGAATTCTTGCAGAGACCGGGATTGTTGGTTTTTCCTTTTTCCTTAGCTGGTTTTTTAACCTCTGGCAAATGGGGCGATCGATAGAAAAAAATTCGATGAAAGACCTATCAACGGTTGGCCTGGCGTGCCTGTTTGCCTGTATCGCGCTGATTGTGGAGGGCTTCAGTGTCGATACTTTTGCGCTGCCTTATATCTGGATTTTGTTTGGCCTGGCAACTGCGGTGAGTATCTTGATCTATAACGGTACGAGGAGTATTGATTGAATGAAAGAAAGAGGACCTGTTATCGTTATTCTGGTAGTTTTGTCATTATGTTGCTGCGGTGTTTTAATTTTTGCCGGTATTTTATCAAGTCTTACCTGGCTGAATTTTCAAGGGAAGCCACAGAACAATCCTCCCGGTGGGAACACCCCTGAACCTGCAACGAACCTGCCGGAGCTCGTCCAACCAGATGCCCCGTCGGTTTTCGAGTCGCCGCCTCCTGCATGGATAGAACCGTTATCTCCTGGGGCTGTAGAAACGCTGGAGACATTAAAGAATTCCCTGGTGCCGATCAACGATCTGCGAGATCTGGCGATGCGGCTTGAAGGTAAGCCTATGATCCCTGAAACAATGACCGAACAACCAAAAGTTTATAAAATTGGCGATCAGGAAAAGTTTTGGGTGACCAATACCGATACAAATCAAAATTTCCAGGTAACAGCAATTTTACGATACGCCACCGAACATGTCTATTTCTGGATCGAAAAAGGGGTTGTTTTTGATCCCGCTGACGTTAAGAATCTGGTTGAGACTTTTGAAAACGAAACCTATCCTAAGAATAGGGAATTCTTTGGGAGCGAATGGACGCCGGGGATCGATAATGACCCCCATCTTTACATACTGTATGCGCGAGGCGGCGGGAGCGTGGGGGGGTATTTCTCGGCGGCCGATTCGATTCACCCGTTAGCGCACGAATATTCCAATGCACACGAGTCTTTCTTTATCAGCGCCGATTATGTGTATTTGGGAGACCCGGAAGCGAGTGGTACCCTGGCGCATGAATTTCAGCACATGATTCACTGGTACCGCGATCGCAATGAAGAGTCGTGGTTGAATGAGGGATTTTCGGTGCTGGCAGAATTTTTGAATGGCTATGATCCGGGCTGGGTTGATGATGATTATCTGTTGCAACCAGACATCCAGTTGACCTATTGGCCTGGAGGAGAAGAGTCCTATCCACACTACGGGGCGGCGTTTCTTTTTGTAACATATTTTCTGGACCGCTTTGGGGAAGATGCGACCAAGGCGCTGGTGGCAAACCCGGACAATGGGATGGACAGTGTTGACGCTGTGCTCGCCGAGATTGGCGCCAAGGATCCCGAGACTGGTTTGCAGCTTACAGCGGATGACCTTTTTGCCGATTGGGCGGTAGCCAACTATCTCAATTTACCAGCGCTTGCAGGTGGCCGTTTTTCGTATCACATGTATCGAGATGTTCCACAGGTTATGGATACGGAAATTTTGTCTGAATGCTCCACGAACTGGGAGAACAGGAGCGTCAATCAGTTTGGCGTTGATTACATTCGAGTTAAGAACTGCAGAGGTGATTTTACCCTGGAGTTTATGGGACTACCGGAGGTCAAGGTAACGCCAAAGAATGCTCATTCTGGTGAATACTTCTTTTGGTCTAATAAGGGCGATGAGTCTCATATGACCCTTACAAAGATGTTTGATTTTACTGAAACCACAGGATCGATTAACCTGAGTTATTGGGTGTGGTACGATCTTGAAAAAGATTATGATTATCTTTATCTGACTGCATCCCTGGATGGCGAACAATGGGAAATTCTCAAGACGCCATCTTGCACGGTGGAAGACCCTTCCGGCAACAGTTATGGTTGCGGCTATAACGGCAGCTCGAAGGTATGGATTCGCGAGGATGTTGATTTAACGAAATTTGCGGGCAAAAAGGTCCAATTGCGGTTTGAGTATGTAACCGATGCAGCTGTGAATGGAGAGGGCCTGCTGCTCGACGATATTTCTATCCCGGAAATTCAATATGAAAGCGACTTTGAAACTGACGATGGGGGATGGGAGGCGGCAGGATTTGTGCGAATTCAAAACTTGCTGCCCCAGATGTTTCGAATCGCCGTCATCCATGACGGACAAAACAAAAAGGTGGAAATGTATGAGGTAATGCCTGGTCAGCCTGTAAATATTCCAATTTCATCGGAAGCGAAAGAGGACGACCTGGTCTTTGTCGTCAGCGGGACAACCCGTTTTACGCACCAACCAGCCGAGTACATGTTCGCGTTGAAATGAACTAAGGTAAAGCCGTCCGTTACAGTAGAAGGGAGGCGCGAGCAAGCCTTTCAGCCCTGCGGCTAATGACGGTATCTTAGCTCGTTAATTTCCTGTTCGAGCATCAAGCGTTTTTCGGCGGCAGCCTTTTTAACCTCATCAACGAGAGCAATTCCTCTGTTTCTCAGGTTTGTCCTGAGTTGTGGTCCTGAAGAGGGGGCCAATAACATGGCTAACACAGCTCCTAATAATCCACCGACGGCTGCACCAAGCACCAGAAATCCGAAACGTCGCATTTTTCCCTACCTTTCACTCGGTTTAATAGCCCTGCTCAGTAATCCCATCTTAAAGAATAACACAGGGGCGAGGTAAGCAATCCAGAGACCAACGAGAGCATATCTTAAAAAGCGGAGGCCAAAACCAAGAAAATCATCTGTCCTAGGAAAGAGCTGGCCTAATCCGTACCAGAAAGCTAACATGCCGATTATCCCTACCAGATATCGAAGGCTCTTGATTTTTAATGATCCAGAGGTGTCGAAAATCTGATATCGTCGCCTTAACAGGATAACCCCCGTTGTCATACCCAGGAATGTTCCTGCGGTTGTAAAGGCTCCAGAAACATCGAGGGGAGTAAAATCTGCAGGCGGTATTGCCCTGGATGCGTTTACAATCCAATCGGCGGGGATATTCCAGGTCGGTTCAAACAATACTGGCAGTACCATCAGGCTGAGTAAAACAAAAGAGCATAAAACACTAAGCCCTAGCTGTTTGGAGAAGGGCTGAACTGCAAACCATGCAATCACCCCTTTTTCCCAACGGATGAAGAGGATCATCAGGGTAATTCCCGACAGCCAGCCGATGATCACATCGCTGGTGAAGTGAACCCCCAGATAGACTCTGGAAAAACCGATTAAAAACACTATTGTCCAGACGATAATTGAAACAGCCCTTTTCTTTATTTTGAATGCCAAAAGCCCCCAAACGCTGGAGGAGATTTGGGCGTGTCCTGACGGCAACCCGAAAGAGGTTTCAACGGCAAGAGGAAGCACCCGGTGGTCGTACCAAAATGGCCGTGGCGTCCGAAAGGTCTGCTTCAGTATATTATTAAATCCATTGCTCAGGAGCAGCATCACAGAGACACGCAATCCCAGTCTTGCATCAACACACCAATAGAGGAAAGGCATAATTATGGTGAAAAACTCTTCTTTCCCCAAAAATGAGAGCAGTTTCATCGGGAGGATCAACCACTCTCCCAAACTTTGCAGAAATAGATTGACGCCAATTTCGAATTGCCAAAGGAAATCCATGCTCTCTGTTCTCTTTTCAATATATTTTAGCTATTTTACCTTAATGCAAGCCGTTTCCGCTTTGGTGCGAGCCTTGAATTAACAGGATAGCATTATAATCATTAAAAAACCAGGATGAATGGACTTTATTATGGAAACCGGCGCCTCTGACTCCGTTGCTTTTTCCGCTATTCACCAACAACTGGTTCACCTGGGTGGAATTGTAGGGCAAATCCAGTCATTTTTACAAAGTAAACGACCAGCGGTGCTCCCTCCAATGGTCTATGAAGGGATAACGCAGATCGTGAATGGGGTGGATCAGCTTGGAAGGAACCTTGTCGCGCTGGAAGATGAGACGCGCAGCCTGAGGGCGCTAGCGTATATGGGTGGGGTGGTTAATTCCTCTCTCAATCTGGATGTGGTGCTTCAGATTGTGATGGATACTATCATCCGATTAACAGGCGCTGAACGTGCCTTTCTTATGCTGCGGAATGAACAGGGTGAACTTGCCATCCGCGTTGGACGGAACTGGGAGCAGGAAACGCTCGATTCGGCTGAACTGGCTATCAGCCGGACGGTGATTTACCGGGTTGCCGATGAAGGGCAACCTGTGCTCACCACAAACGCGCAAGAAGACCCTCGTTTTACCGGTCAGGAGAGCATTGCTGCCCATAACCTCCGGTCGATTCTATGCGTGCCCCTAAAGGTGCGCGACCAGGTTACTGGCGTAATTTATACAGATAATCGAATCCGGAGCGGGTTATTTACCCATAAAGAACTTGACCTGTTGACTGGTTTTTCTAATCAGGCGGCGGTTGCTATTGAAAACGCTCGTCTTTACGATTCTGTACTGCACACATTGGCCGAGGTGACCGAATTAAAAAATTTGATGGACAACGTTTTCTCGTCAATGGCGAGCGGCGTCTTGACGGCCGATATTCAAGAGAGGATCCTGTTATGTAACCAGGCTGCTGAACGAATCCTTGGGATGGTATCGAAAGACGTAGTAGGAAAAGACATCAGCCAGGTTTTTCCACCATTAACTCCGGTCATCCAGCCATTCTTCGATCAGTTGCTGCACAGTGATGAACCTGTCGTAGGGCTTGAAGCTAGCCCTGAATTACAAAATAAAGGCCAGGTCGATTTACGGCTAAGCCTAGCGCCCTTGAAAGATGCCCATAAAAAAACGCAAGGGGTGGCCATTGTCTTGGAAGACCTGACAGAGAAAAAACGCCTGGAAGCGCAACGGCGCATGTTCGAAAAAATGGTATCGCCTGCTGTCATCGAACATCTTGATCCAGATAGGCTTCACCTGGGGGGCGGTAAAAAAGAGATCACCACCTTATTTGCCGATCTGAGGGGATTTACAAGCTTTTGTGAACTGGTAGAGCCTGAAGAACTGGTGGCTGTTTTGAATAAGTATCTGGCGGCGGCTGCGGAAGCAGTGTTGAATGAGGGTGGGACGATTGATAAATTTCTGGGGGACGCAGTGATGTCCTGGTTCAATGCACCTGTCTCACAACCCGACCATGCTTTTAGAGCGGTGCGCTCTGCGCTTTTGCTTAGGTCGGCTGTTGAGGATCTGCACCGCGATATTCCACCAGCGTGGAGGATGTCGTTTGCGGTGGGGATTCACGTTGGTGAGGCCGTTTTGGGTTTGGTTGGGACTGACAAACGGATGGAATACACGGCTATTGGCGATTGCGTCAACACAGCAAAACGCATCCAGGAGAATGCGCTGCCAGGTCAAATTTTGATCAGCGCCCAGGTCTATCGCGAAGTGAAAGATTGGATTGTTGCGGAGCTTGTAGAGCCGATTCTCGCAAAGGGAAAACGCCACCCGGTTCAGGTGTATGAGGTTTACGGGCTGCGATGATTATTTAGGGTGCTTTTGCCACAAGGTCACGAAGCGAGTCGAGCCTGGCTTGCGCTAAACCAGGCAGCGAATCAAGGGCGTAAAAGGGTCCTGTGCCCTCGATGCTCAAAGAAGCTGAAATATTGCCATGGAGAGTTGCTTCAACCGCGTCGTATGTATTTGTGTAGCCGTATAAAAAGCCCCCACAGAAAGCGTCGCCAGCGCCAAGAGGGTTTACCACCCTTGCAATATAAGCTGGGATTGTCCAACGCTTTCGTGAGGCGTGTTCATACACCCATTGGCCTTTGGAGCGGCGCTTGATGACGACAATTTCGCAGCCATATCCTGCGATTGCTTCAGCCATTTCCCATGGATCGGCGCTGCGACCTTTAAAGAGGGACCTTAATTTGGTCTCGGATGTCAGAAATGCGGTTATGCCTTTGACCACAGATGGAACATCATCCCAGAAGGATGGCGACATGTAGTTTTCAGAAGGGTCAATGGTGATCGTGGTGATGTTACCTTGCCGGAGAGCGCCTGGCAATAATGCATGGGTCAGGTAGTCAATAGGACAAAGGTGTACGGCGCTGGCGTCAAAATAATCGTCAGGAATATCTTGTGGTCGTATAGTCAAAACATCCGGTGTTGTGCGGCTGTCCAGTTTCGCAACTGGAGGAGTATATCCTAAAAGGGCGTGGGGAAAAGGAATGTCAAGGCGAGCAAAATGCGAGATGGGGGAATCCAGGGACGGGTTGTCATCTTCTTGGAAAGCGCAGAAAAAACGCAAATCAATGCTTTCGGGTAAGATTTTTATTCCTCTGGTATCAAAGCCAGTTTTCCTGGCCAGTTCGATCCAATCGCGTGGATACTCTTCTCCTACCTTTGATACCAGCCCTCCCCCCTGGTTATCCCAAATAGCCAAGCCGCTGGCTGCATAGAGGAGATTTCCCCCAGGGCCATCAACGACTGGTTTCCCCGACAGTGGAATTACAAATTCTCGCTGAAGTTTTCCAATGATGATATTTCTCAGGATAGGGTTAACCACCTTTACCCCCTCCATGTGAATTTCTCGATTCGATCAATTTTTCCGAAATCGGTTCGAAAAGAATGTTATTTTCTCTCAGAAAACTCGGAGACTAGTTTAAGAACCCCTAGAAGACCTAAGCCAAGTTTGACGCCATCACCGGCTGATAGTTTAGGTTGTTGTTCTCGTTGTTCGGCGCGCTGGATCAGAATATATGCTCCTAAAACACCGGCCGTAATTCCGATCAAAGCTCCAGCAATGTAAGTTCTAGTTTTCCAGTTGCCTGTATTATTCATAAATAGATCCTTATGAGTAATGATCCCTTGGGTTTTTTAGGGACGAAAAGAAGCTGTGTAGACTTGCCTGGATAATTTTGGGCAAGAAAAAAGGCCTGACCATTCGGTCCGACCACTGGCGCACGAAAAATGCGGATTTGAGAGCATAGGAGCGCGCTATCAACGAATAGATAGGTACAACCTGATACAATTTTGCCAGGCCATAAATCAAGACTGTTATTAATACCGCAAATATCCCCCCACCCAGCAAGATCGGGATGATGAGAATAATCATCGAGATGCCCGCCCAACGAGTTCCGAGCGCTGGCTCGTTGAATGTGCCAATGCTTGCCAGTACTCCTATGGCCAGTAGAATTGCTGCTGCCAGGATTAGAGGAAGGATGATTTGCCAGGTTGCCTGGCGTTTGTGTTGCTGGTAAGTAGAAAAGATTTCGGTGCTAGATCCCTTCTTTTTCATAATATTATTTTAGCATGGAATGAGAAAGCTATTTGCAGTTTACAATAGGTGCAGTCGTAGATCATCTCAAACAATTTAGATTGAAAGGGAAAACATCCCGAGAAGTTGAACAACGGGCTACCTGTAGTCAAAAATGTAACACTGTTTCAAGCTGAGCATTCCTTGGCATCGCCATGCGTATTCGTCTTGATCCAGGCAGCGGGTTTATCGGATGATTCAGCAGCAATCTTGACGGCTCGATCAGAGGGAGAAGCGGCGGTGCTTCGCCAGGAAGGGAGATCTCGACGACTTGTGTTCGTGCTGAATCCCAGCCGTTAATAATTGCTACTTTTAGAAAAAGTATTGTATAATAACGCTCTGGCATATCAAATTATTATATGCGTCACGGTGTTTGTGGCGGCCACGGAAACGAAAACGAGAATTTTGGGAAAATAAGCTGGGAAGGTTTCATCCCCATTTTGGGGTGTTCAATGGTTGACAACGGTTGTTCATTAGCCGAAATGTCGAAATCGTTCTTTAAAAGGACCATCTTCAAAATCCGTGCTGGATGATGAAAATGGTTTTGCCAGCGGAGTGGCTTATCGCATAGACTGGTTGGCTAAAAAACGACAAACTTATTGAAGAATGATTTACACAGGTGTTCCTATTCTTTTACCTTTTTGTAGAATCTAGGAACATTTCCCAGCTATCTTATCCAATAAATGACTGGAAGCCGTGGCTATCAGCAATATAGCCACGGCTTTTTGGTGTTTTGGAATGGAACAAAAGATAACCGCTATCAAGGCACAAAAAAAGAATCCGAACCGGGTGAATGTTTACCTGGATGGCGAATATGCATTTAGTCTGGCGCGCATCGTGGCTGCCTGGTTGCAAGTTGGACAAGTTATCTCTGACCAAAAAATCGAAGCGCTCAAAAAGCAAGATGGGGAGGAGAAAGCCTTCCAGAGGGCGTTGTTAATGACGGGGCATCGCCCAAGAAGCGAGCAGGAAGTTCGTAAGAAACTTGAGGGGCTTGGGTATTCTGGCGAGTTAATTGAACGGGTTCTGGCACGGCTACGCCAGGCGGAAATCTTGAATGATGAGAGGTTCGCACGCGAGTGGATTGAGAATCGCAGTGTTTTTCGCCCTAGATCAAGGTGGATGATGGCAACAGAGCTGCGGTATAAGGGAATACCCGAAGAGGTGATTCAGAAAACTGTCGAGGAGGGCGAGGAGGACGAAAAACTGGCGTATGACGCTGCCCGAAAACGTGTGTATCGACTGGGAAATCTGAGCTGGGAAGAGTTTAGAAAAAAAATGTCAGATTATTTGGGACGACGCGGTTTTACTTATGAAACGATATCCAATGTTGTACGCCAGGTTTGGTCGGAATTTCAGACCGAAAAGGCGGCAAATTTGCACGAGTGAGGTCGAAATATGCCAAGAGAAGGGTTGATGATTGGACTGCTGATATTAGGTGATGTGCTAATCCTGGCGCTCGCGATCTTCTTAATCAGCCGCTACCTGTTGCGGCGGCAAGACCAAGAGCTAAAATCGAAGGCAGACACGATTTTGTTGGAAAGCAAAGAAAAAGCCAGGGTAATTGAGCTTGAGGCAAAAGATAATGCAATCAAAATATTGCGAGAAGCCGAGAATGAAGTTGTAAGAAAAAGGAATGAAATTTCAAGGGAGGAGGATCGCCTTCAAAAGAGGCGGATGGAACTTGATCACCGGGTCGAACGATTGGAGCAACGCGAAGGGAATCTTAATAAACGACAGAGCGCCTTGGATCGCAGGGCGAATGAAGTGGAAAAAATGGCGCTCCAGCAAATGGAAGAGTTGCAGCGAATTGCACAGATGACCGTTGAAGAAGCTCGTGCGGAGCTGCTCCAGATGGCCGAAAAAGAGGCGCGCAACGACATGGCGCGGATCATCCGGCAGATCGAGGCAGAAGCCAGGTTGGACGGTGAAAAGCGGGCGCGAGAAATTATCGCAGACGCCATTCAAAGGGTTGCCTCGGATCACGTTGCAGAGGTATCCACTTCCGTAGTGCCGCTGCCTAATGAAGAGATGAAAGGCCGGATTGTAGGGCGAAATGGCCGCAATATCCGGGCATTTGAACAGGCTGCTGGCGTCGATGTGATCGTTGACGACACCCCTGAATCGGTGACCATTTCTTGTTTCGATCCGGTCCGCCGTGAGGTGGCGCGACGCGGTCTGGAACGCTTGATCCTGGATGGCCGTATTCACCCTGCTCATATCGAAAAAATCCTTTCAGAGGAACAGGCAGAAGTAGAAAAGGTGATTATCGAAGCAGGAGAACAGGCGGCTTTTGACGCAGGCGTGGTAGGGCTTCACCCAGAAATTACCAAAGTTCTTGGACGGTTAAGGTTCAGGACTTCTTATGGACAGAATCAATTGGCTCATGCGGTTGAGGTAGCCAAGCTGGCAGCGATCATCGCGGCGGAACTCAACGCAGATGTAGATATCGCGCGAGCAGGGGCCTTACTGCACGATATCGGGAAGGCATTAGACCATAACATAGAAGGAACCCATGCCATGATTGGCGCCGAATTTGCTGCCCGATATGGCGTTAACCCGAGGGTTGTCAATATCATCGCGTCTCACCATCACGAAGTTGAGCAAGAGAGCGTTGAGGCCGTGATTGTTGAGGCTGCAGATGCGATTTCCGGCGCCAGGCCAGGGGCAAGGCGGGAAGATCTTGAGCAATATATCAAGCGTTTGCGCGCTTTGGAAGAGGTGGCCAATTCCCATAAAGGTGTATTGCAGAGTTACGCAATTCAGGCTGGGCGAGAAGTCCGCATCATTGTACGCCCTGAAGAAATTGATGACCTGGCCGCTACCCGGCTGGCGCGAGACGTGGCGCGAAAGATCGAAGATACCATGCAGTATCCAGGGCAAATTAAAGTTACTGTGATTCGAGAAACAAGAGCGACCGAATTCGCTAAATAAGCTTCAGCGAATTTATATGGACACCCAGCTTTTTGTAGGAAGCTGGGTGTTTCGCGTTAGTAGGCTGATAAACCTTCCCTTTCTTCTTCGACGGTGGTATCTGAACCATGTCCAGGGAGCAACCTGGTCTCTGGAGGCAACGTAAAGATTTGTGTTTGGATGCTGTTAACCAGTTCGGCAAAACTGCCGCCCGGCAAGTCGGTTCGGCCGATCCCATTTTGGAAAATCAGATCGCCGCAAAAAACAAGGCGCTCTGATGCCGAGTAGAAAACTACATGGCCGGGGGTATGGCCAGGGGTGTGACGAACTTCGAAGGTGTTCGCACCGATTTGAAGCAACTGGCCGTGTTCGAAAAACGATGTTGGCGTAGGGCCAGGAGCGATCGTTAGGCCAAACTCGTCGGCGCCACCGTTTTGCTGGTAGAGCTTTAAATCTTTTGGATGAATGTTAATGGGGATTGAGGAGTCTGGCGAACTGACAAGCTCAGCGACTCCCGCGATGTGATCAAAATGAGCGTGCGTCAGCCAGATAGCAGTGATTTGCAGCCCCATTCTGACAGCTTCATTCATGATCAACTTACTACCGAAAGAAGGGTCGATAACAACGCCCTGATTGATTTGAGGGTCATAAATGAGATAGGAGTTATTGCCCATTGGGCCGATCGAAAACACAGATACAGATAAAGTCATTGAGGCTCGCTTTCTTTGCTCAGGATTCGATTAATGAAGTTCTCGGCAGCTTGATAGACTTGAAGACGCGGCGGTTCTCTGGTGATCACGTGGCCGGAGTTTTCTAACCACATCATCTCCTTTATGGGGCTGGCGACATGATCAAAAATGAATTTCATGCTTTCCTTAGGGATAGTGACGTCCTGGCGTGATTGCATGAGTAAGACAGGAGTGTTTATTTGAGGAAGTGAGGAGCGCATTTCTGCTAATAGATCCAGCAATTCCGGTATGCAGGGCGTCGGATATTTAGGGTATGAAACGTGGTCCTGGATATTGTTCAAATCATGCCAGTCTGAGGGGCCTTTAGGGACTTCTGGTACCAGATATTTCAAAATGGGCAACAACCTGAGGCGCGGGTCTGTGGGCAAAGCGTGGGGGGTTGACATGGCAATGATGCCATCAAGCGGGTAGCGAGCTGCGGCCAGCAATGTGAGCGCGCCTCCCATAGATAAGCCCATCATAAAAACATGGTCGCAATTGTTTCTTAGTAGATGGATGCTATCTTCTACAGAGGCTAGCCAATCCCACCACTTTGTTCGAACCATATCGGCTGGTTGTGTAGCATGGCCTGTTAACCGAACACCGAGCACGGTCCGCCCAAGATTGGCAAAATATTCTCCCATCCAGCGCATTTCCTTTGGAGTGCCGGTGAACCCGTGTACCAGGATGCACCCAACCGAATCGCCTTGAAACAAAAATGGTTCGGCGGTTGGGATAACCATCTGGTTTCTATCCATGTCTTTCTACCTCCGGTTGATTAGGGCTTCAGCTAACCTAATTTCTGCAAGCAGCGAGGAAGGTTGGTCAGGCACTCCCTTCCGCTGTCGGTAACAAGGACATTGTCTTCAATTCTGACTCCGCCCTTTTCCGGTAAATAGATCCCTGGTTCGATCGTGAAGGTCATCCCCGGTAGAAGAGGTTGATCGTTTTCCTGGTAAAGGTAAGGGGGTTCATGCGCTTCCATCCCCAACCCGTGTCCGGTGCGATGTGTGAAGAATTCACCAAAGCCGCCTGCTTGAATAACGCGGCGAGCTGCTTGATCCACCGAGCCGGCGGTTTTCCCTGGCTGCACGGCAAGAATGCCGTTCTCGTTTGCCTTTTCTACGAGGCTATAAACCTTTTCCAACTCAGGATCGATGTCACCGATGGAGAAGGTACGAGTCAGATCTGAACAATACCCATCATAAAGCGCGCCCCAGTCAATTACGAGAAAGTCACCCGCTTTTAGCGCCCGATCGGAGGGGACGGCATGTGGATTCGCACTATTAGGACCGCTGGCAACAATCGGGTAGAATGGCAGTTGAGGGTGAGATCCCGCTCTCAGAAGTTGAATGGTTAGTTCAGAGGCTACTTCTTTTTCTGTAACCCCTGGTTTGATGATTGGAAGGGTAGCTTGCAGCGCTGATTGGGCAATCTGTACCGCTTTACACATCGCCGCGACTTCTCCCTCTTCTTTGATCATTCTTATAGGTGAGAGGATATGATCGGCATTGTGAAAGCGGGCTTCTGGGAAAGCCGATTCGAGGAAACGATATTCGAGCACGCGCAGGTTATTTGGCTCGACTCCGATAACCGCCTGGCGGAAATTTAAGTATCTTGCGGCCTCTTGAAAAGCTTTTTGCCAGGTCTGGGGATCATCTGAATAAGGAAAGGCTTTGATATCCATTGGCGCCAGAGAAAGCTTGGCGATTTCCAGAGTCGGTAGGGTAACGGCGATTTTCCCATCAACGCCGATCCAAAGCACAATCGGTCGCTCCATGCGGTGGAAATTTAAACCCGTGAGATAGGTCAGCGAAGCGCCGGGATTCAGTGCAAGCAATGAAAACTCGGTATCTTGTAAGGCGCTGATCAGTCGCTCTATTCTCGAAGCTTTCATCTTGACTTTATTCCATGAAAGTTAAAGGTAATTTCTCAAAGGGATTATCGTATACTCTTGCTGAACTGTCAAATTGTGAAGAGGGAAGCTGAGAAAATTTTTTCCGTGTATGCTGGCTACCCTTTCTAGCAAGTTTATTGTTAATGATTTCCTGTTAGCCCAAAGTTAAAATGTCACCCAAACTGCCAAAGTTAGAATGTCCCCTTTCAGGGAGCAGCTTTAGTAGGGTTACGAGTAGATATGGGTGAACGCCAGGGATGGTTGGGTGCAGGCTTATGGCTTTGGATGCATTGAGCAACTCGAAATCAACTGATTTGGCAGCGACCACTTTGGCCTGTTCTGCCTGTTGAGCGGAAAGCACAAAGGCGAGGGGCTGGTTTTTGTAGAGGACGGTGATTTCACCTTTGGAGTTTTCCAGGACGATCACCTTGGCATTGCGCATGGCATAAGTTGGGCGGTCGACCTGGATTTGGTAGACAGCACGATGATACTGGAAAGTCAGGTTTTTTGACAGGATCCGCTCGGCTTTGCGGCACAAAATCCGACCCAGCTGATCGGCATCCGTGAGGGGACGGTGGGCATCCACTGGACTGCGGGGTGGGGTTGCAAAACGCCGGTTGTAATCATCGATAAACGTGGGTAACCATTCATTGGCCTCCTCGGGGGTCGAGATCGCCTGCAGCCTTAATTCCTTGGTCAAGCGATCCTGCAGGGTCTGATTGGCGCGTTCCACCCGGCCCTTGGCTTGCGGGGTGTTGGCGCAGATCACTTGAATGCCTAACTCTTGCATAGCCCGGCCAAAGTCGGTCAGGCCGTCGCCAGGGCTTACTTTCGGGTTGTTCAGGTGAAAGATACCGTGCTTGTCGCTGTAAAAGGCTCCAGGCTTGCCGTAGCGCTCGAAGTAGCTTCTGGCAGCGTCGCAGTACCCAAAGAAGGTTTCGTGCGGCACAAAGCGCATTTCCACCAGTTTCCCAGTGGCGTCGTCCACAAAGACCAACAGGGTGCAGCGCGGACTTCGGCCCTCAAACCAATCATAATCTGAGCCGTCGATCTGGACCAACTCGCCAAAACAGGCTCTCCGCTCGCGCATTTGGAATACTCGAAATTTGCGCTTCCGTCGCTGTTTCCATAACCCTTCGGTGATCATCAGCTTCCGTACGCTTTCGTCTGAGATCCGCAACCCATGCACTTCCGTGAGCTTCTCGGTTACCAGGGTGGGTCCAAAGTCTCGATACCTCCCCAGGATCAAGTCCAAGGCTTGTTGTTTTACTTCCTCGCTCAGCCGATTGTGGCTCGGTTTCCCTCGACTTTGGTTGATCAACCCTTCGGGCCCTTGAAGCTGGAACCTCCGCCACATTCGCTTGACTTGTCGCACACTCACTCTCAACAGCTCTCCTGCCTGTTTTTGGGTGATCCGTTTTTCTGCCAGTTGGTCATGATTTGTAGACGATAGATTTCTCTTTCGCTCATGGTGTGTAGTTTGTCCACTTCTCTGTCCCTTTCGTATGGGGACATTTTAACTTTGGTAAAAGGGGACATTTCTACTTTGGCTTAACATTGTTAATGATTTCCTTGACTTGAATGTGACAACATGTTAAAATCTTGCAACCCTGAAGAAGGGGCCTGTAGCGCAGTTGGGAGCGCGCTTCAATCGCACTGAAGAGGTCGAGGGTTCGAATCCCTCCAGGTCCACTGGAATTCACCCCGCCTGAAGTGCGGCACAAAGGTTAACAACGAATAGGGCCCATAGCGCAGTTGGGAGCGCGTCTCAATGGCATTGAGAAGGTCGAGAGTTCGAATCTCTCTGGGTCCACTGGAATGCGAGCACTCAGGGTCTTCCCTGGGTGTTTGCTTCTTGACAATTAACATACAAAAAAGCCGGAAGGAGTATTAGGCCATCCGCCAGAGAGCCGGGAAAATGGTGAGAACCCGACAAGGCGTTTGCGGAGCGCACAAGGCTGAACTCGCCTTCTATGTCCGTCAGGTGGACAGGCTGCATCAGCAAAATGCCAGTAGTTGATGCCGTTTTCAAACGTTATTTTGAGCCAGAGCGGTCAGGGTTGAAACCTGGCAAGCAGGGTGGTACCGCGGAGTTAATCTTCGCCCCTGGGGCGAAGGTTTTTTTATTTCAATAATCTGATGTTCCGAAACATGTTTCGGGGAGAATAATATGCCAAGTTCTACAATACCAGCATATATACCAGCAGAAATAGAACCGAAGTGGCAAGAGCGATGGGAAAAGGACGGACTTTACCATTCTAATATTGATCCGGATCGTCCAAAACATTATGCGTTGACAATGTTGCCATATCCATCCGGCGATTTGCATATCGGTCACTGGTATGCGATGACCCCTTCGGATGCAAGAGCGCGTTTTAAGCGGATGAACGGCTACAACGTTTTATTTCCTATGGGATTTGACGCTTTTGGTCTGCCTGCAGAAAACGCCGCGATCCGAAATAATATTCACCCTAAAGAATGGACCTACCGGAATATTGACAGGATGCGGAAGCAATTGAAGAGTATGGGGGCCATGTTCGATTGGCGGCGCGAAGCGATTAGCTCGGACCCTAAATATTACCGCTGGACGCAGTGGTTTTTCCTGAAACTGTTCCAACATGACCTTGCCTACCGCAAAATGTCGCCTGTTGATTGGTGTCCGAATTGCAACACAACACTTGCTAGGGAACAAGTTTGGGGCGAGGACCGCCATTGTGAACGTTGCAGCACGCCGGTGATTAAGAAGAACTTGGCGCAATGGTTTTTCAAGACGACCTCTTACGCCGAAGAACTGCTGAAGTATGAAAGCATTGACTGGCCTGAGAGAGTGCGAATTCTCCAGACTAACTGGATTGGCCGATCTGAAGGCGCGGAAGTTATCTTTCGAACTGAATATGGCGATGAATTGGAAGTATTTACCACTCGCCCGGATACGCTGTGGGGCGCTACTTTTATGGTATTGGCGCCTGAACATCCATTGGTAAAGAAATTGACCAAACCGGAATTCAAAGCCAAAGTTGAGTCTTACGTCCAGCAAGCCATCCGGCAGACGGAATTGCAGCGAGAAGCAACAGATAAAGAAAAGACGGGCGTCTTTACCGGTAGTTATGCGATCAACCCGGTCAATGACGAGCGAATTCCTATCTGGATTGCGGATTATGTATTGATGACCTATGGTACCGGCGCCATCATGGCGGTTCCAGCTCACGATCAACGCGACTTTGATTTCGCGAGGAAGTTCAACCTGGAAATCCGAGTGGTTATCCAGCCGGAGGGGACGAAGCTGGTTGATGGCGTTGCCATGACCGAAGCTGTACCGGCGTTCGGAACGATGATCAATTCTGGGCCACTAACCGGAACCCCAGCCTCAGACTCCTTAAGAAAAACCATCGCTTATCTGGAGAAAGCTGGCAAGGGGAAGGGGGCGGTGAATTACCGGCTGCGTGATTGGTTGATTTCTCGCCAGCGGTATTGGGGCGCGCCGATTCCGATCATCTATTGTGCAAAATGCGGGATCGTTCCTGTGCCTGAGGACCAGCTTCCGGTTTTGCTGCCGGATGATGTGGAATGGAAACCTACCGGTGAGAGCCCATTGAAGCTGCATCCGACCTGGCGTCTGGTTACCTGCCCAAGTTGCGGCGGGAGCGCCGAACGCGAAACGGATACCATGGATACTTTTATGTGCTCCTCCTGGTATCACTTGCGGTACTTAAGCCCGGATTATGATCTGGGGCCATTTGATCCGAAAGAATACCAGTATTGGATGCCCGTAGATACCTATACAGGGGGTATTGAACATGCCACGATGCATTTGATCTATACCCGGTTTTTCCATAAAGCTTGCCGAGATATGGGGATTACCTCGGGAGTGGAGCCGATGATCCAGCTTCGCAATCAGGGGATTGTGCTTGGCGAGGATTCTGAAAAGATGTCGAAGAGCCGGGGAAACGTCGTCTCTCCAGATCACCTGGTGCAGGCGTATGGTGCTGATACGGTGCGGGCGTACCTGATGTTTTTTGCCCGATGGGAATTGGGCGCGCCATGGAACAGCAGCGGTATTGAAGGAACCTCGCGCTGGTTAAGGCGCGTTTGGACTACATTGCTGGAGCCAGTAAAAGGGAAGAACCCAGACGCGGCGATCATTCGATCCTTGCGCCGGAAAACGCACCAGACTCTGAGGGCGGTTACGCGGGATTTCGAAAATTTTGAATTCAATACGATTGTATCCAGCTTAATGGAGCTCCTCAATGAGATGGCAAAAGCAAAACAAAACGGTGTTTGGGGCACCGAGGCCTGGCTTGAAGCAACCAGTATTTACCTAAGGATGTTGGCGCCTGTCGCACCTCACATCAGTGAAGAAATGTGGTCGCTACTAGGCAATCCCTATTCTGTACATACTCAATCCTGGCCAACAGTCGATGACGAGGCTGCCAGAGAGGAAGAAATCACCGTGGTAGTACAAATCAATGGGAAATTACGCGACCGGATTACTGTCCATGCTGAGACTGGGGAAGAGGAGGTTAAGGCTTTGGCTTTGTCCAGTGAGGCTGTTAACAGGTATCTGGAAGGAAAAACGCCGCGACAAGTAATCTATATCCGTGGACGTTTGGTGAATATCGTGGTTTAAATTATAAGAACAGTTAATATCTTTCCCCTGACGATCTTAGCCAGGGGATTTTTGTTAATCTTCCTTTGGCAGTGTGAGCAAGCAGGGATCTGGGAAAGGAGCGTCAGGCCGGCTGCCACACCAGGGATACGGCGTAAAACGGCCAAAATAGTTAACGCCTTGAAACTGGTCTTTGCTGCCCGGAAGCATTGACCAGACCAATGTGTTCCCCGTCGGTTGAGATGGGGACCCGTACTCTCCATTGACAAGAAAGGGATCTTTGCCGCTCCAGGCTGTAATCAAGTTCATCTCACCACGAGTGTTGTAAAATGAGCTAAATAGCGTAGTATTCTTTTCAAATATTCGAATTTGCAGGTTTTGAGACGATAAATAAGGGTCATTTATATTCCATTCCCCTGCCCATGGGCTGGCGTGTTCTGTGTCCAGATTTTCTACCACATTAATTGATACCCAGAAGACGGGTTCTACCCTTTCGCCTTTGTCATTTATTAACGCCCAGGTACCCAAATAGCTGCCTGGTTGGGAGGGGGCTTGCAGAATTATTACAAGATCAACGATCTCACCTGGATTAATGTTGAAGCGCTGAGGAGGCCATGTTCCAATGATCAATTCATAAATGCTGCCGGGCTGGGTAAAGTAAGGGTTGATCGCACCTGGCGCACCCAAAGCATCTCCCTGATAAAGCGCAAGGCGATAGTCGGGGGACCATTTGCACTTACCACTGTTTTGAACTTTCCATGCTTTTATAAATACTTCACCTGGTTCTAAAACAGTACCGTCCGGGATTGTTGTATCCCCTTCGATGCGTATCTGATCACAAGCAGAAACCGGCATGCGTAGAAGGTCAAAAGGCGTGGGTGTTGCAACAAGAAATGAATCGGTTGAAGCGGTTGCAGCGGTTGTATTGGTGGGGTTTCTTTGCGGTGTACTGACCACAATCTCTGGAGCGGGATTGACTCTGGTCGTGTTACTTGTTTCGACAAAGGTGGGAATTTGAGGTCCGGCTGTTTTTAGCGTACATGAGGCAACGCTTATGTAAAAAAGAAAGTGAAAGAAACGGCGGGACAGTCCAAATCTCATCTCGGCGTCGATCTCCTTTCACTTAGGGTATACTCATAAAAACCTGAATTTTTGACTTTAATACCACATCATTTCTGAGAGCGCAGCCCACCATTACATTGTATTTTAGATTGTACAGTAGAAAGCAACAATGGAGTTACGATCAATTCATTGGAGAGAGGAGGCAATATTCTTATGGAGTGGAATGTATCAGGAGAGATCACCCGGTTATTGCTAGCAATGATTTTGGGGGGTGTGATTGGAATGGAGCGTGAGATTCGTGATAAGGCCGCTGGGTTCCGCACATTGATCTTGATTTCAGCGGGCGCATGTTTGTTCACCATGTTCTCCGTTAAACTAGCTGGTGATAAGGATCCGGCGCGAATTGCTGCCAATATTGTAACCGGGATAGGCTTCCTTGGAGCGGGCGTCATCATGCGGGATGGTGGACAAATTAAAGGACTGACGACGGCTTCCACAATTTGGCTTGTTGCGGCGTTGGGGATGGGTGTGGGTTCTGGGAATCTGGCATTTTCTATGTTGGCCACCCTCGTCTTCCTGGTTGTGCTGTGGCTTTTTCCTTGGCTTGAGAGGCTGATGTCGTTGGTAGTGGATGTTCACACCTACCGCATTAAGATATCGTCAACACAGCGAGAAGATATTGACAATTTAAAGCGGATTTTGCGAGGGCACAACTTACAAACGATCATGTTTAAGGTAATGAAGGAGTGCAATTCCCTTATTTTGACTTGCAGCGTGACGGGGAAACCCAAAGACCAGCAGCGGTTTATTGATGCTATGCTTGAAAACGAGCTGGTGATTGAATTTTCTTACTAGACTTAAGTATTTTAAGAAAATTCAGGAGATCAATAATTTTTTCCGCCAGCGGCGCTGTTTTTGTTGATGGGCTATGAATTTTATCGATGCGCGTTTGATCAAACAAATTATTGTCTCAAGGGGTCTGCTTGCCGCGGCAGTTGGTTTTGGTTTTATCAACGGAATTTTGGTTGTTCTGCAGGCTTATATTCTTAGTACGGTCATTGCACAGGTTTTTCAAAATCAGAGTGGGATTGAACCATTCATTCCTCTGCTGTGGGCGTTATTTGCCATCCTGTTCTTGCGAGGGGTTTGCATCTGGCTTGCAGAGTGGTATGCAGGAAAAGCGGCGGTACGGGTGAAAGATGATTTACGGCGGTGGTTGCAAGAGCACCTCTTCTTGCTTGGGCCAGCCTATGTCCATCGTCATTTCAGCGGCGAGATTACGACGGTTGTTACTGAAGGAGTCGAGTCGCTTGATGCTTATATCAGCCAGTACCTGCCGCAGGTTGCACTAGCGGGATTGATTCCCCTGGTCATTGTAGCGGTGGTTTTTCCGGTTGACCCTATCAGTGGAATCATTTTATTCCTGACAGCACCGCTTATCCCTGTATTCATGGTACTCATCGCAGGAAAGTCGGAGGCAGCGACGCGGCGGAATTGGACAGCCCTCCGCCGGATGAGCGTTCAATTTCTGGATACCATTCAAGGCCTCCTCACGTTGAAGGCTCTTAATCAAACCGCAGATCGGGAAAAGAAAATTGAAAAAAGCAGCGATCAATATCGCCGCGCTACGCTAAATGTTTTGCAGATTGCTTTCCTCTCTGCGCTGGTGCTTGAACTGGTCGGGACAATCAGTACCGCCATTCTTGCCGTGGGCATTGGTTTGCGTTTACTGAAGGGCACGATTCTTTTTCAGGAATCCTTATTCATATTGTTCATCGCTCCAGAATTTTATCTTCAATTGCGCCAATTGGGGATCAAGTTCCATGCTGGTATTGCAGGGGTCACGAGTTCCGAACGCATATTCGAAATACTGGATAGTAAGATAGATGGGCAGGATGGTCTGAGGAACAGTGGCTGGTCTTTGCCTGGGAAGTTCTCCATTTGTTTTCAGTCAGTCGGTTTTTCTTACCCTGACAAATCCCTTCCAGTTTTGTCGGATGTTTCTTTCAGGATAGAATCTGGTCAAATGACCGCGATTGTCGGCAGGAGCGGCGCTGGTAAGACGACGCTTTTCCATCTGCTTCTGAAATTTATCTCCCCTGGGAAAGGGGCTATTCTTATCAACGAATTCCCTTTCGAGTTCATCCCGCAAGATATCTGGCGCGAACAGATTTGCTGGGTTTCTCAATCCCCATCTTTATTCAATAAGACAATATTGGAAAATGTCAAAATCGCGAAGCCTTCGGCGACTATGGATGAGATTGCAAGAGCCTTGCAAATGGCGGGTCTTGAGGAGTTTATCCAGGCATTGCCATCAGGCTACGATACGCTTATTGGGGAGAATGGGATGCGGCTAAGCGGAGGACAACGACAGAGACTGGCGCTGGCGCGCGCTTTTTTGCGAGACGCCCCTATTGTCTTGTTTGATGAGCCAACGGCCATGCTGGATCCTGAACAGGAAGCGCTGATGGTGGATGCGACTCGTCATTTACGCCAAAACCGGACCGTGATTGTGATCGCTCACCGACTTGAAACGATCCGCACCGCGGACCAGATCATTTTTTTGGAAAATGGTAGTGTTATTGAAAGCGGTAGCCATGATGTTCTGGTTTCTAAAAAAGGTGGTTATTTTCGTATGATTGAGTCTTTATGTATATAAGGGCATTGATTTGCTAAAGGAATTTTCAAAACTCTTAAAACCATACTGGAAACAAGCTTTGCTTTCTTTGTTCTTTAGCCTGGCTACGATTGCCAGCAGTATCGGGCTTTTGGGGACTTCGGCATACCTTCTATCGAGAGCAGCGCAGCAACCTTCCATTGCAGCGCTCCAGGTTTCCATTGTGGGGGTGCGTTTTTTTGGTATCAGCCGGGGCGTATTTCGATACCTTGAACGCTTGGCTTCTCATTCAGTCAATTTTCATTTATTGAAAGAACTTAGAGTTTGGTTCTATCAAATGATTGAGCCGCGTGTCCCAGCAATTTTTGCAACACATCCGAGCGGTGACTTGTTGGCACGCTCGACGGCCGATATTGACACGCTTGAAAATTTCTATCACCGGGTTATCTCTCCGCCGCTGGTGGCATTTCTGATAACAGCTGGGGGCGCCGTCTTGATGGGGAGTTTCTCTTTTGTCCTTGGGGTTGTGTTGGCGATTGGGATGGCGCTGACTGGGCTGATTATTCCCCTGATTGTACATTTTGTAAATCGCCGGAGTGGAGAAGAGTTTCTTAAGGCAAGGGCGGCGTTGCACGTTGCGCTCATTGAAAACCTGCAAGGGATGGCGGATCTATTAGTTTTTGGATATCAGAAAAAGACGCTGGAAGATACAGAACGCTTGATTAACCAAGCAGGGGTAGTTCAATCCCGAATGAATGCCGGAATCGCGTTGGCGCGGTCGTTAAATGTGTGGCTACCAGGCCTTACCCTGTTGGTTATTCTTTTTCAAGCCATTGACTTGATTGGCCAGGACAGGCTGGATGCAGTTTACCTGGCTGTGCTCGCTATGATCACTTTGACAAGCTTTGAAGCGATCACCCCTATGGGAGAAGCCGCAGCATCCTTTGATCTTTGTAAGAGCGCGTATGAACGGTTGTTTAGTCTAAAAAATATCGCGATCCCTGTGAAGGCAACACGAACGGGTTTGAAACCTGAAAACGCCTCACTAGTGGTGGAGAATTTGCGATTTCGCTATGGGACTGATTTGGATGAGTTATTGCGTGGTATTAGTTTCGATATGCCTGCGGGCAAGAAGATCGGATTGGTGGGCCCGAATGGGGCCGGGAAGACGACATTACTTCATTTGCTGTTGCGCTTCCTGGAATATGAAAGCGGCAGTATTCGCATAGGCAATTGTGAACTTCGAGAAATTGATGTTCTTGAGCTGCGAAAGAGGATGACAATCCTTTCGCAGTCCACGTATCTATTCAGCGGAACTTTGCGTGAAAACTTGTTATTAGGACAACCAGGCGCTTCGGATAAAACTTTGCTGGCGGCGATTGAGCAGGTTGAGCTGGGGTCTTGGTTTAATGGATTACCCGATGGATTGGATGCCTGGATTGGCGAGCATGGTGTAAAGCTCAGCGGTGGAGAGCGCCGACGGCTGGTAATGGCGCGATCATTATTGAGAGACACGGAGATTTACTTGCTTGATGAGCCGGGGCTGTATTTGGATCCTTTGACCGCCTTAAAAATTAACGAATTGCTGAGAAAAATCACCGCGGGCAGGAGCGTGATTTGGGTGTCTCATTGCCTGGGCGATCTAGAGCCGATGGATGAAATTCTTGTTCTAAATCAGGGGAGGATTATTGAACGGGGAAGTTATGCAGCATTGATCCATCAAAATGGGCTGTTTGCTCAGATGGAAAGGGCACAGAAGAGTTCTATCCCGGATTACCTGGAAGACGCTTGAGTACGATCTAATCAATTTCAGCGAATATATCCTTCTCGGGTATGGCGCCATTTCTAAGAATTTTGATTGGCGAGGTGGTGCAGTCTACAACTGTGGATGGGATGCCGCCTGAAACTGGACCACCATCCAATATCAAGTTGGTCCGGTCACACAGCTGGTCCATTACCTCGATGACCGATTTTCCCTCCGGCTTTCCGGAGAGATTAGCTGATGTAGTCGCAAGGGGACCGCATAACCTCAAGAGTGTGAGCGCAAATTGATGACGCGGCATTCTAACCCCGATGGTCGGCAATGGGGAAAGATTCTCTGGCAGGTTAGGGTTTTTGTTCACGACCAGTGTCAATGCCCCGGGCCAGAATTTGCCAGCCAATTTCTTAGCTGAAGGCGGGAGGTCCTTGATGATGGCAGGTAGCTGGTCGAGGCCTCCAATTAGGATAGCGATTGCTTTTTCCTGGGACCGCCCCTTGATTTCATACAGGCGATTAATCCCGCTTTTTGAAAAGGCAGCTGCACCCAGCCCGTAAACTGTATCGGTTGGGAATACGATGGTTCTCTCCTGATTAATCAACGAGAGCGAGCGTTCTAAGGCTCTTGGATGTTCAATGGGGAGAATTTCCATGTCCTTCCTTTCGAGCGCTTTACGTTCTCACCCTTAATATTCTTGGAAAACCTGAATAGTCCAGAATTAAGTCGGCGTTTGATTTGGGAAAGAACTGTTTTGCCAGATCTTGTACCGGACCGCCTAGGGTCTGTTCTATTTCCATCAAGATCACTCCGCCAGGTTTTAGTATCCTGGGAGCGCTTCTTATAATTTCGCGGATAAAGAACAGGCCATCTTCTCCTCCATCCAGGGCGGATAAAGGCTCACTTCTGGCGACCTCAAGGCTGGCGAGCGCTTTTGTCGGAATATAGGGGGGATTGGTAACAAGCAAATCAAATTTTCCACTAATCCCACGCAACAGGTTGGCTTGCAACAAGGTTATTCGATGCTGGAGATTGTGAAAAAGGACATTTTCTTGTGCAATTTTCAGCGGCGGCCAATACCGGTCAGTGGCAATCAATTGAAGGTTGGGGGAATGCTTCGCCAGGGATATTGCAATACATCCCGAACCGGTTCCAATTTCAAGCGCGAGGTGCGCTTCTGGATTTTTATTCAGCCAATTGATAGCGTTTTCGACAAGCAATTCGGTTTCTGGGCGCGGAACCAGCACATCGGGCGTCACTCGAAATTGCAGGCCATAAAACTCTTTTTCCCCTGTAAGATACGCCAGAGGAACGCCAAAAGCAAGGTCTTTCAACGCTTGTGAAAGCTTTTCATTTTCCTCGGGGGTTATGATTACATCTGAGTGAGCAATCACCCATTCCTTGGTTTTGCCCAGCACATGCGCTGCCAGCGCCTGGGCTTCCAAATAAGGTGTTGTTGTGCGACCAGCCAGGGCACTGCGAGCCCTTGCAAGCCAGCGCGCCAAATTAATCGGCGTTGTTCTCGAACCCATGAGAGGCAAGGCGTTCAGCTTCAGCACTGAGGGTTAGCTCTTCAATAAATTGATCGATTTCCCCATTCATCACGGCAGGGAGGTTATACGACGAAAGATTGATGCGGTGATCTGTGACTCTGGACTGTGGGTAGTTATACGTGCGGATTTTTTCTGCCCTTTCTCCAGTTCCTACCTGTGACCTTCGGGTTGAGTCAAGTTCCTGCTGTCGTTTCTCTTCTTCGATTTCATACAAACGTGCCCTTAGAATACTCATGGCGCGTAATTTGTTTTGAAGCTGCGAACGTTCGTCCTGGCAGGCTACGACAATTCCAGTAGGGATGTGCGTGATGCGGATGGCGGTGGAGTTCTTTTGTACGTTTTGACCGCCAGCGCCCGCCGAACGGTATACATCGATCTTTATATCACTTTCGGGAATATCAATGTCGACTTCTTCTACTTCGGCCAGCACAGCTACGGTAACGGTTGAGGTGTGAATTCGGCCAGATGCTTCAGTTGCAGGAACCCTCTGAACACGGTGAACACCTGACTCCCATTTCAGGCGCGAATATACTCCTTTGCCCTGGATTGAAAAAATAATTTCCTTAAAACCACCAATGCCGGTTTCATTTTGCGATAGGATTTCTACTTTCCAATTTTTCTTTTCTGCATAGAGCGAATACATGCGGAATAAGTCGGCTGCAAATAAACCAGCCTCATCGCCGCCTGTACCAGCTCGAATTTCTACGATAACACTTCGTTCATCACGGGGGTCTTTGGGGATGAGCATCGCTTTTAATTCTTTTTCCAGGTGTTCGACCTCTGGATAGAGTTCTTCCAATTCCATACTTGCTAATTGCGATAATTCCGCATCGTTCGAATCGACCAATGTGCGCGCTTCATCGATACGCTTTAGCGTTTCGCGATACTTAGCTGCCTTTTCTATTAAAGGTTCAAGTTCTGATCGTTCTTTACTAAGTTCGGCAACGCGGTGGTAATCGGTTGATGATTCTTCTAACTGGCGGTTAATTTCTGCAAATCGTTCTTCTATCGAAGTAAGCTTTTCTAACATAGGTAGTATCTGATCAACTTTCGAAATAATTAATCTTAATCCTCTAAGCGATACATTATACCAGCGTTCATGAAGGGTTCGTGGAAAGCGAATGTCAGGACAAAAAGGTGATGACATTTATGGTGAAACCTATAATTTTTGAGATAAAATTCACAATAGAGCAGGCACTTGTCGGATTGAATGGGGTGGTCAAGTTGATTCTATTTTCCTTGGAGGTCAGATGAATCCAACGCCTCTTGCTCAGTGGCAGTTCGCAATCACTTCAGTTTATCATTTCTTCTTCGTTCCCTTAACGCTCGGTCTTTCAGTTCTAGTTGCCATTATGGAAACGCTTTACGTTCGCACAGGCCGAGATTTGTATAAGCGCATGACGAAATTCTGGGGGAAATTATTCTTAATCAATTTTGCGATGGGTGTGGTGACGGGTATTGTGCAGGAATTCCAATTTGGGATGAATTGGTCTGAATATTCTAGATTTGTTGGCAATATCTTCGGCGCACCGCTGGCAATCGAAGCCCTTTTAGCGTTCTTCCTCGAGTCGACTTTTTTGGGGTTATGGATTTTCGGCTGGGACAAGCTCTCTAAGAAAATGCACCTTGCTGCGATCTGGCTGGTGGCCTTTGGGTCTAATTTGTCCGCGCTGTGGATTTTGATTGCGAACTCGTTTATGCAGCAGCCCACTGGTTACGCGATCGAGAACGGTCAGGCTGTGATGACCAGTTTTTGGGCGTTGGTCGCCAACCCTCATGTTTGGGTGCAGTTTCCCCACACGGTTCTATCGGGTTTTACGACTGGGGCGTTCTTTGTGATGGGAATCAGTGTTTACCAGTTGCTGCGAAAAAAAGAACCGGAATTCTTCAATCGGTCTTTTGAACTTGCCAATGTTTTTGGTGTCATTTCGGTGTTGCTGGTGATCCTGGTGGGACACAGCCAGGGCCAACATATGGTCCGGGTGCAGCCCATGAAAATGGCGGCGGCAGAGGCGCTTTGGCAAAGCGAGGATCCAGCTTCTTTCTCTCTGTTTACTATCGGAGATGAAAAGAATTTAGATGATGTGTTTGCAATACGGATTCCGCGCGTTCTGAGTTTGCTGGCTTATAACCGTCTGGATGGTGAAGTGAAAGGTATCCGGGATCTTCAGGCGGAGTATGAGACGCTGTACGGCCCTGGAAATTACGTGCCTTCTGTATTTACTGCTTATTGGTCTTTCCGCATCATGGTCGGTTCTGGATTCTTGATGCTGTTCTTATCGGCCTGGACGCTTTTTCGTATGATGCGTGGTCTACCTGTGGTGGTGGGAAAATATTTTAAGTTCTTTCCTCTGGCAATTCTGCTACCATATGCTGCCAATACAACGGGCTGGTTATTAACCGAGATGGGAAGACAGCCTTGGGTAGTTTTCGGGCTGATGAAAACAGCAGACGCCGTATCGCCAACCGTTTCTTTTGGCCATATTCTTACTACCTTGATTGGGTTTACCCTTGTTTACGGTTTATTAATGGGAGCGGATTTGTATCTTCTGGCGAAGCACGCTAAGGCGGGTCCGGAAATACAAACTCCGACGCGCACAGTCAATGACCAGGCTTATTGGGAATAGGAGAAGAAATTATGGAACTCAATACTCTATGGTTTATTTTGATTGGCGTTCTTTATACCGGCTACTTGGTACTGGAAGGATTTGATTTTGGCGTGGGCATTCTTCTCCCTTTTCTTGGGAAAAACGATACTCAACGAAGAATGATCATCAATACCGTTGGACCTCATTGGGATGGCAATGAAGTCTGGTTAATCACGGCGGGCGGGGCGACGTTTGCAGCTTTTCCGCACTGGTATGCAACGATGTTCAGCGGGTTTTACCTCCCACTATTTATCATTTTGATTGCTTTGATCATCCGAGGTGTGGCGTTTGAGTTCCGCAGCAAAGACAATCATCCTTTCTGGCGGTCTTTTTGGGATTGGGGAATATTTTTTGGAAGCCTGATCCCGGCACTTCTTTGGGGCGTTGCGTTTGCGAATCTTATCCGGGGCGTACCGATTGATGCCAATATGAATTATGTGGGAGGGTTCTGGAATCTATTAAACCCTTATGCCTTGCTTGGCGGATTGCTGTCTTTGACTGGGTTTATGCTGCATGGCGCCATCTTTTTAGCTTTGAAGACGACCGGAAGGCTGCACGATAATGCACGGAATGCAGCGATGAGAATTTGGCTGCCAGCTATTTTGATCCTCATGGTTTTTACGGTTTTTACCTATTTCGAGACGGATGTCCTGATAAAACTAGGAGTCAATCCTGGGGTGATCCCTATTGCCGCGGTACTTTGCGGACTGGTAACTGGCTGGTTCATAAGGCAAAAGCGTGATGGCTGGGCGTTCACTTTAAACGCCCTGGCAATTGTCTTTTCAAGCGCAACCCTTTTCTTGATCCTTTTCCCCCGGGTGATGATCTCCAGCCTGAATCCTGCCTGGAGTTTGACGATCCAAAACAGCGCGTCAGCTCCCTATACCCTTAAAGTAATGACTATCGTGGCGGCAATTTTTGTTCCCATCGTTTTGCTTTATCAAGGCTGGACATATTGGGTTTTTAGAAAGCGTATTTCGGAACGATTGGAAGATTTGCATTATTAGCTTTGCCAGGAGCTGATATAAACCTGCCTAAGTTTCGTTACCGGGCAGGTTTTTTTTAATTTTTAGTGTGTTGCTATTTACCAATGGGGGTTAATGCCTTAGAATCATCTTGCGAGATCCATGATTTTGGGAGGAACATTATGTGCAATTGTTGTGAACGGAAAGTGGTTGTATCAGATCAATCTCCAAAGGTGATTGGGCCTTATTCCATTGGGGTGCAGGGTGGACATTTTGTATTTACATCGGGACAGCTTGGATTGGATCCTGCTACTGGGAATCTGGTGGAAGGAGGCGTAGAAGCTGAGACCCATCAAGCATTTACCAATCTCCGAACCGTCTTACAGGCGGCAGGGTCAGATCTGGATTATATTGTTAAAACTACTGTGTTTTTGCGGGATATCAATGATTTTTCAAGAATGAACGAAGTTTATTCAAAATTTTTTACAGGTGCTCCTCCTGCGAGAACGGCCATTCAGGCGGGCAATTTACCCAAAGGAGCGGCCGTTGAGATCGAGGCTGTTGCAATTATTCCTTGTAAAGATGGCGAATGTCATTGTAAGTAGGTATGGCCTCTGAATTAATTCTGATAGTTGACGATGAAGCCAGCATTGTGGCTCTGGCACGCCTTTACGAGCAAGATTCACCGATGATATCTTAAGGCCGGTAATTCGATCTGGCACCGTCGCTCTTTTTTTTGCATTTCTGCTTGGAATTGCGCTGACACGCTGGATATCAGGTCCTATTGAAAAAATGGTCGGTGTTACCCGGAAGATATCGAAAGGACAATCTTCTGAAATCGAAATATCTGGCCCCACCGAAGTACAAAAATTAGGCAGTATTCTTCAGGAAATGATCGCCAGCGTAGAAGCCAGCCAGCGGTCTCAACGCGAGTTTGTTTCCAATATTTCTCATGAATTAAGAACGCCTTTGACCTCAGTTCAAGGATTCAGTCAGGTGATATTAGATGGAACGGCGCGCGACCCTGAAACGCTGCACCATGCGGCCAAGTTGATCAACAGCAAAGCCGGATGTTTACAGCGCCTGGCAAATGGATTGGTAGACCTTGCTCGCCTGGAACATGGCACAGTAGATTTGCAGTCTGGTATGATTGATCTTTCTGAACTGTTGGGTGGGATAGTCGAAAAATTGGCACCCCAGATTCAAGCGAAGTGCCTTGTGGTAACGCTTACGACTGGCGGGCTGCCAAAGATATATGGGGATGGCGATCGCCTTGCACAGGTGTTCTTAAACCTCCTGGACAATGCCATCAAATTTACTCCACCCGGCGGAAAGATTGAACTGACAGCCTATCGTATAAAAGATGCGGTCAATATTCGCGTGGTCGATAGTGGTCCTGGGATTTCCCTGGAAGATCAGAAAGGAAATTTTGAACGTTTGTACCAGGTCGAAAAATCCACGAGAGGGGGCGCTGGTCGTGGGATTGGATTAGAGCTACCCATTGCCCAACAAATTGTGATAGCACATGGAGGGCAGATTCTGTTAGAATCGTCGCCAGGGCAAGGTGCGACCTTCACTGTGCAAATCCCGGTCGACCGAGAAAATTTATGACATCATCGCAAAACACGGAGAAACACCTCTTATCCATGCCCCTCGTTTCTATCATCATTCCATGTTACAATGAAGAAAACACCATTGGATTACTGCTGGAGGCGATTTACCTCCAGACTTTCTCGCGTGCGGCGATGGAAATTATTATCAGTGATGGTTTTTCAGTGGACCAGACGCGCGAGAAAGTGGCTGAATTTTGCAGAACTCATCCGGACATGGCTGTGCGGATTGTAGATAATCCAGCTCGGATTATCCCATCGGCGCTTAATCTGGCTATTCTCGCAGCCCACGGAGATTACATCGTACGATTGGATGCTCACTCAATCCCGAAAAGCGATTATATTGAACGTTGTGTGGCTGGGTTGGAGGCCCACCTGGGCGACAATATTGGCGGCGTCTGGAAAATCAAACCTGGCGGTTTAGGGTGGATGGCCGAGTCTATTGCCGAAGCGGCTTCTCATCCTTTGGGTGTGGGTGATGCTCGCTACCGGTTTGGAGCGAAGCAAGGTGAAGTGGACACAGTTCCTTTTGGATCGTACCGACGAGATCTTTTTGACCGGATTGGCTTATTTGATGAGAGCCTGTTGACCAATGAGGATTATGAATTGAATGTGCGCATCCGAGAGAGTGGTGGGCGTGTCTGGATGGACCCACTTATTGAAACTACCTATATCGCACGCCCGACCATTGGCGCGCTGGCTAAACAGTACTGGCGGTATGGCTTTTGGAAAGCGCGCATGCTGACGCGTTATCCGTCTACACTCCGGTGGCGGCAGGCGCTTCCACCTTTGTTTGTTCTAGGAGTGATCGGGCTGGTTATTCTTTCCATGTTTGGGTATGCCGGACGGGTTGGACTGTCTGTTGTGCTGGGATTGTACGGCGCAGTTCTTCTGGCCGGCGCTTTCCCCAACACCTTGAAAAACCGGAAGCCTGGTTACTTGGTTGGGATCCCTTTGGCAATTTCCACGATGCACTTTTCGTGGGGTTTGGGATTTCTCTGGAGTCTAGTTCGAATGCCGGTGGAGAGAATTCGCGGGCGTTTTTAAGGTTTATGGATACTATTCAGATTACACAGAGACCTTTATTTTGGCGACTGCGACCAGGTGAACGGCGGTTGATTCTGGTTGTTGGGGATGTGCTAGCAAACCTGCTGGCTATGATGGCGGCGCTTTACTTTTGGGCGATGAAGGATGCCTGGCTTGATTTCTCGTGGGAATTTTTGCGAGAACGCCCGGATCCCTGGTTCTATTTGCTGCCGATCGTCTGGTTATTGCTTACAACGGAATTGTATGATGTTCGCAGAGCGGGAAGGTTATCTGATACGATTCGTGGGATTGGGATTGCGACTGGGGTTTGCCTCAGTATCTACTTGCTCGTTTTTTTCCTTGCTCCCCCTAATTCCCTGCCGAGGCGCGGATTTGCTGTTTACATCCTGGCCGTCACTATTTTGACTTTATGTTGGCGATTGGTGTATATTCGTGTTTTTACGGCGCCCCTGTTTCTTCGCAGGGCCGTTATTGTCGGCGCGGGTAGAGCAGGTTCGACGCTGGCCAAAATTATTGCTTCTACCTGGCCCCATCCATTTTTTGTGGTGGGATTTGTAGATGACGATGTTAAAAAAATTGGTCTTGAAATTGAGGGTTTCAAAGTTTTAGGGGGCAGCCAGAACCTTTTCGAGATCATCCGAGATTTTCAAGTTACGGATATTATTTTTGCGATTTCCGTGAAGATGGAACCAAGAATGTTTGAGGCTTTAATTGCTGCCGAGGAACAGGGCATTGAGATCACGACGATGCCGGTGGTTTATGAAGAAGTTCTTGGAAGGGTTCCAATTTTTCTATTACAATCTGACTGGATCCTGCGGTCGTTTTTCGACCAGGCTCATGTCAGTAGTTTTTATGAGATGGCAAAGCGGTTGATGGATATCATAGGCGGATTGATAGGGACGATTACGCTCCTTTTGTTGTTGCCGTTTATCTCCCTGGCAATTCTTCTTGATTCTGGGTGGCCGATATTCTATTCACAAACCCGGCTGGGGAGAAGCGGCCAGTCTTACAAGATTTTTAAGTTTCGGACAATGTGTGTTGACGCTGAAAAGGACGGTGTTGCAAGGCCGGCGCAAGAGAATGATGCGCGTATTACACGGGTTGGGAAGTTACTGAGGAAAAGCCATTTGGATGAGTTTCCGCAATTTCTTAATGTCTTGCGCGGAGAAATGAGTCTGGTTGGGCCGCGCGCAGAACGCCCTGAAATTGTTGAGACTTTACAATCCCAGGTGCCGTTTTACCGCGCCCGGCTGTTGGTCCGTCCTGGCATAACCGGTTGGGCGCAGATCAACTTTGGATATGCCAATACTGTTGCGGCGAATGGCATCAAGTTGGAATATGACCTTTATTACATTAAGCATAGAAACTTAATGCTTGATCTAAATGTGATTGTACGAACCCTGGGCGCAGTCATCGGGCTTAGAGGACAATGAGATGAGAACCAAGCCACATATCCGAAATCGTTACCTGTTAATCGGGGATTTGCTTTTTATTGTTATCAGTGTCTTGGGCGCTTATGTATTAAGACTGGAATTGGGGGCGGCGTTCATGCTATATTTGCCCTCTGCCTATTGGATGATCGGCGTTGGCCTGATTATTAAACCATTGATCTATTATTATTTTGGCCTTTACCGTCGTTTATGGGTTTATGCCAGCGTGCAGGAACTAAAACTGATCCTCGCGGCAGTCAGCTCGGCTTCTGTGCTTACCTCTGTTACGATGGTCAGCTTTTTCAATTTGGGTATGTTCATCGGTTTTCCAAGATCGGTGCTCATCATTGATTGGCTGCTTTCCATTATTCTCGTTGGCGGGCTGCGGTTTACAGTGCGATTGTTGGCAGAGAACACCACGGCTGCTGTCAATTCCAATAAACAGGTGAAGCGATCGTTAATCATCGGGGCTGGAGATGCAGGCGCACTGGTGGTGCGTGAACTGCAAAAGAATCCTCAGTTAAATTTGATCCCGGTAGGTTTTTTGGATGATGACCCATCCAAGCAACGACAGCAGATTTATGGCATTCCGGTTATTGGGGTGATTTCTGACTTGGCTAAAACATTGGAAAACCGCCAGGTGGACGAAGTGATCATTGCCATTCCCAGCGCCCCGGGTCGGGTTGTGCGCCTGGTGGCGGATATATGTCGCTTGAATGGCCTGCCATTTCGAACGATGCCCGGGATTTACGAACTGCTTGGAGGAAAGGTCAATATCAGCAGGCTGCGCGAAGTGGATATCACTGACCTCTTACGAAGAGAGCCGACGCAGGTAAAAGAAGAGCTCATGGGTTCGACTTTAGGAGGGAAAGTTATCCTGGTTACAGGCGCGGGGGGATCGATTGGGAGGGAACTTTGCCGACAGATTGCCCGATGGGGGCCTTCCGAATTAATTTTACTGGGCCATGGGGAAAACAGTATTTTTGAGACCGTCCTGGAAATGAAGGACGCCTTTCAATCCGTTCAACTGCACCCAGTCATTGCAGATGTAAGAGATTTTCCTCGTTTAAGGACGGTCTTTGAAAGACACCAACCTGATGTAGTTTTTCACGCGGCAGCTCATAAGCATGTACCGATGATGGAACTTAATGTGGAAGAAGCCGTAACGAACAATATTGTCGGTACAAAGAATATTGTCAATCTGGCGCTTGAATGCGGAGTGGAGCGTCTGGTGATGATCTCGAGCGATAAAGCTATCCGGCCAGTAAATGTCATGGGGGGAACAAAGCGTATAGCCGAATTGATCGTTCTGGATGCGGCAGCTCGTTCTGGTAGGGCTTTTTGCGTTGTCCGTTTTGGCAATGTGCTGGGCAGCCGCGGTAGCGTAGTGCCACTCTTTAAGCGGCAGATATCCAGGGGAGGACCGGTAACGATCACGCATCCTGAGATGAAACGCTATTTTATGACGATACCAGAAGCTGTCAACCTGGTTCTACAGGCCGCCGGCATGGGGAACCGCGGAGAAACGTTTGTGTTGAATATGGGACAGCAGGTTCGCATTTTGGATTTGGCAGAGGATTTAATTCGGCTTTCGGGTCTTGAACCTGGGAGAGATATTGAAATCGTATTTACAGGGATTCGGCCTGGCGAAAAGTTGAGTGAAGATCTCTGGGATGATGGACAGTATTTTTTGCCGACCGATCACCCCGACATTTACCGGCTAGACGGGCAAAATGAATTGCAAGGCGAAGATCTTATTCGCAAGGTTAATGAGTTAAATCGCCTGGCCCAAGAGGGCGACACAGAATCCATTATCAGTATGCTGGATGAAATTATTCCGGATTCTGCTATCCGTAGCACCCCGCCACCGGAAATACTTTCCATTGAGTGATAGCTTTGGTATCTCTTAAACAGTGGGAAGAATTTTACAGGAAGCACCCAGGCGCCCATATTTTGCAATCGCCTCAATGGGGAAGGGTTAAAGCGGCCTTTGGGTGGGATCCCATTTACTTCCAAAGGAATGAAAGCGGAGCGCTTATTTTATTCAGAAAACTGCCATTTGGGCTGAGCATTGGTTACATACCAAAAGGCCCACTTGGGAGCGGCTGGGGTGATTTGTGGCCCGCGGTGGATGAGGTTTGCCGAGAGCGACGAGCTGTTTTCCTAAAGGTTGAACCCGACTTGTGGGAAGTTCCGGGTGGCCTGTACGATCCTTTATTTCGCGGTTTTAAGAAATCCAGTTTTACGATTCAACCCAGGAGAACATTGATCGTTAACCTTGAGGGCGGCGAGGAAGCTTGGTTGAGCAAGATGAAGCAAAAAACGCGTTACAACATCAAGCTTGCAGAGCGAAAAGAAGTTCAGGTTCAACGATCGGATGATTTGGATACATTTTATAAGCTTTCTCTTGTTACTGGAAAGCGAGATGGGTTTGGAGTCCACTCTTTTGCTTATTACCAGAGGGTTTACGACCTTTTTTCCGCACAAGAGCAATGTGCGTTGTTTATTGCCAAATATGGCAACCGCCCACTGGCGGGTTTGATGGCGTTTCGAAACGGAAATCGCGCCTGGTATTTATATGGCGCCTCGAATGACGAGGAGCGCAATCGCATGCCGACTTACCTGATCCAACACGCAGCCATGAAATGGGCTTTCGATTCCGGATGCACCGAATACGATCTTTGGGGGATCCCCGATTATGATGAGGACTACCTGGAGTCCAATTTTTCTGCCAGATCAGATGGTTTGTGGGGAGTATACCGGTTCAAGAGGGGGTTCGGCGGCAAAATTATTCGGAGCGCGGGCGCCTGGGATAAAATCTACTTACCGGTTTTCTACCGGTTCTATAATTATTGGATGCAGTATCGAAACCCCAAAGGCGGTTGATGTGTCTCACTATTGCATGGTTTGCGGCTCGAAAATGCAAACGATATTGCTCGATCGCAGAAGCCGGGAACAGTGTCCCTCTTGCGGGTGGATCTATTACCCACAACTTAAAGTAGGAGCGGGCGTTCTTATTGAGCAAAATGACGCAGTACTTCTTGTTCGGAGAGCGATTGAACCGTGGAAAGACGCTTGGTATCTTCCGGCTGGCTATGTAGAGGCTGATGAGACGCCGCGATCCGCCGCCGAACGAGAGACCCGTGAAGAGACGGGATTGATCGTTCGGATTGGCGACTTGAAAGGGGTCTATCCTTTTGACGATGACCCGCGCGGAAATGGGCTTTTGATCCTCTACCTGGCAGATATTTGTGGGGGCGAGTTACAATGTTCGAACGAGGCCAGCGAGTGTCGTTATTTTTTGGCGTCTGAGCTTCCATCTAATATTGCTGGCATGGCTCACCGGCAGGCCCTGGCGGATTGGGCATGGAGAAAAGCGCATGGCTTTTGAGATTCTCAGAGATGTCACGGCGGCAGATTGGAACCGCATTCTCTCTGTTTTGCCGGGCGCACATATTTTGCAGACCTGGGAGTGGGCAGAAGTCAAGGAGATTTATGGGTGGAGAAAGATCCCCCTTGTCTGGCGCAAACCCGGCAAGGAAGTGGGCGCGACAGCGATGGTTCTACTCCGTGCGCTGCCCAGGCTGAAACTAAATATACTTTACGTTCCGCGTGGTCCAGTTTTAAACTGGGAAGATAGGGAGCTTCGAGAAGAGGTGCTTTTTGACTTAGTTCAATTAGCGATCCGCGAAAGAGCCATTTTTATCAAGGTAGATGGTGAGATTATCACAGGATACGGCGAGCCGGGACTACCAGAGAGCAGAAAAAACGTCGTCGGCGGCCAGATCGTAGACTGGCTCAGGTTGCATGGCTGGCAAAAGTCGGACGAGCAAATTCAGTTCGCAAATACGATCTGGGTAAATCTCAAGGAATCTGAAGAAGAAATCCTGGCTCGCATGAAACAAAAAACACGATATAACATCCGGCTGGCGCAAAAAAAGGGTGTAAAGGTAAGGCTGGGAAACCTGGAAGATTTGATCACGCTTTACAAGATGTATGCGGAAACATCGGTGCGCGATGGATTTGTGATTCGTTCTTGGGATTATTACCGGAATGTTTGGGAGAAATTTTATAGGGCGGGGATGATGGATGCGCTAATTGCAGAGGTTGATGAGAAGCCCGTCGCCGGTTTGATCCTTTTCTATTTCGCAGGTCGGGCCTGGTATCTTTACGGCATGTCCACACAAGCTCACAGGGAAAAGATGCCCAATTACCTTTTACAGTGGGAAGCGATGAAACACGCCAGAGCGAAGGGTTGCTCCATTTATGATCTTTGGGGCGCTCCTACGGACTTTTGTGCCGAAGATGTATTGTGGAATGTTTATCGTTTTAAGGATGGATTTTCCGGTGAGGTTATCTGTACTGCAGGGGCATGGGATTATCCTGTTCACCGGCGGATGTACATGCTTTACATGAAAATATTGCCCAAAATTTTGGGTGTTATGCGGCTACGGGGAAAAAGTAGGACCCAGCGGGAGGCAGCCTTATGATCCCCAGAATATGTTTTGCTCATTTGCCAACCCCCGTCGAACCAATGCGACGGTTGGGCTCCTTTCTGGGCGGGTATAAACTCTGGATCAAGCGCGATGATCTTACCGGGTTGGCTTTTGGGGGAAATAAGGCCCGCAAGCTGGAATTCGTGCTGGCCGAAGCGTTAGCAAACGGCGCCAAGACCCTTGTAACGGTGGGCAGCATTCAATCCAACCATTGCCGCCAAACCGCTGCGCTTGCCGCCAGGTTTGGATTGCGATGTGTTCTGGTGCTTTCGGGTGAAAAGCCAAACCAGTTTACCGGCAACCTTCTGCTGGACGAATTATTGGGTGCAGAAATCATCTGGTGCAGCTTAGATGAGAGATCGAAGGTTCTGAGAGCGACCTTTGAACATGAGTGGGAGATGGGGCACCGGCCATTTCTTATCCCGCTCGGCGCTTCGACTCCAACCGGAGCGCTTGGATATATGTATGCGATTGAAGAGCTTGCTCAGCAGGACGTTGTAATTCCAGATTGGATTGTTCTGGCTTCATCCTCTGCCGGGACGCAGGCTGGTATGGTGGCAGAGGTTATCCGCCGGCAGCTTAAAACAAAAATCCTTGGTATCAGCATTGACCAGGAAGCCTCTCATTTGCGGCAGAGCGTTGCAAAGCTGGCGGCTGAAGCGGGCGAACGTCTGGGGGAGAAGATTGCCCTATCTCCAGATGACGTTCTGGTCAACTCCGACTATCTTGGCGGTGGTTATGGGGTGATGGGAGAATTGGAAGTTAATGCTATACGTTTATTTGCAAAAATGGAAGGCATTCTCCTCGGACCCGTCTATACGGGTAGGGCGGCTGGGGGAATGATCGATCTGATCCAAAGAGGATTTTTTCATCCGGATGAGAACATCCTTTTTTGGCACACAGGAGATACTCCCACATTATTTGCCGATCCTTATAGCCGCCAGTTCACCTAGGGATATCAAGGCGTTTGGGGAAGGAAAGGGAAACCAGAGCTGCTTCTTTATTTGGTGATTGGTTGCCAGGCGGGATTAAAATCGGCGCCTGTTTCAGTAGTGAGACGGGTTAGGGAACCGCCATTAATGGTCATGCGATAAATATCCAGATTGCTGTCCTGGACATATTCAAACGCGAACCAGAAATTATCCCATGAGTATTGAGGATTCCATAAAGCGCGCAAGTCCAGCAGTTTGATTTCCGGCGCGGCGGGGTTATTGTATTGCCGCGATGCAAGCCAGGGTTGATCAGTTCCTTGCACGAAGGTGATAAATTCACCTGTTGGCGACCAGGCGGGCATATAGGAAGCGCCATTGTCAAGATTCGCGAATTCTCGGGCGCCTTTACCTGTATCGCTCATCACCCAGACCTGAGAATTACCCAAACGAGTTGTCTCAAAAGCGATTTTTGTGCCATCCGGCGACCATTCTGGGCGGCGGTCATTGCTGGTTGGGCTTGATAACAAGCTCACCTGGTTGTCCTGAAGATTGTATACATAGATGTGAGAAATATTGTCACGCAGTGAGGTGAAAGCGATCCGGTTGCCGTCTGGGGACCAATCTGGCTCATAATCGCCACCAGGGACGGTGATGAGCGGGCTTACCCCTGTACCATCGGCGTTGGCAATAAACAAACCAGAGCCTTTATAAATATCTTTTCTTTCTTTACAAGGCGAGATGAACACCAGTTTTCTGCCATCGGGGGACCAATCGGGTTGGCAAGCGCCATCAGGGAGATCGGTGAGCTGGACTGCGCCGGATCCATCTGAATTCATCACCCATATTTGAGGTTTGCCGCTGCGGTCTGACGCGAAAGCGATCCTTCCGCTGCCGCCGCCAACAGGTGTCACAGCTGGCGTAAAAGTCTCAGTCGGCGCGCTGGTGGATGTCGGCGCGGCTGTAGATGCTGCTTCTGGGATAGTTGGGGTGGCTGGCGCAGTTTCAGTTGGCGGTTGTTCAATGATTGGGTTTGAAACCGGTGATTGTGCAGTGGTCGCTTCGGGTTTTTGAAACAGGGCGCCGTTCAGCGCAAAGACGCCAATGATCCCACAAATTCCTACGACGACAATACCGACCAGGATGACAGCCAAGACCGGAAAAGATTTTCTGGCAGGGCGTGCGGGGCTTGCGGGAATATTTTGTAAAAAAGGCGACTGGGGATATTGAGGTTGCTCGCCTTGGGGTTGAGAAGGATAATACATCGGGGCGACGGCAGAGGTGGGCATTTGGCCTTGAGAACTTGCAAGCGGTGTTTGCGATGTCATGGTTTGGTCTGGGGGCTGCCCTATGGAGGAACGCATCGTCAGCGCAGCGGGAGACAGGCTTGTCTTATCCGCAAAGTCTTTTTCCGGTGGGAGCAATTCCATCAAGGCTTGCTTGAAGTCATCGGCGGTCTGGTAACGGTCTTCTGGCTGAACAGCCATGGCCTTTTCGATGATCTGGGATAGTTTTTGGCTAACTTTGGGGTTGTAAGTGGAAACTGGCGTCAGGGTGGCATTTCCCATTGCCCTGGCGAGGCCGTCTTCGGGTAATTTGTTCGTGAGCATTGCGTATAGCGACGCACCGAAAGAGTAAATATCGGAACGCGGTTCTGTTCCCTGACCGTACTGTTCTGGGGGCGCATATCCTGGCGTTAAAGCTTGAGCGCCTGAGGTGGTCGAGACACCAGTCTGGCTGAACTTGGCGAGGCCAAAATCTACAAGATATACCTGGCCGCTGGTTGAGATTTTTATGTTGCCCGGTTTAATATCACGATGGACAATTGGGGTAGGGCGATTATGCAAATGGGACAAAGCGTCACATATCGCGACCCCAATTCTGATCACCTCATCCTCCGGAAGTGGTCCTTCCCTGTCGAGACGAGTGCGTAGGTCTTCACCATCAATGAAGTCCATGACAAGATATTGACCCTGATCCGGAATGACGAAGTGATCGGTAACGCGAGGTAGATTGGGGTGTCTTAAACTTGCCAGGATTGTTGCTTCTCGCCGGAACTGCCGGGAGGAATCATCGGACGGGTATAGATTTTCTTTTATGGCGACCGAGACACCCAGGCTTTCATCCGTTGCCCGATAAATTGCCCCCATTCCACCTTTGGCAATAATTTCTTCGATGTGATAGCGATTGTATAAAACAGAGCCAATTTCGAGAGTCATTTTCCCCGCCTTTGGAATATAGTTGGGTTAGTTTCCTAAAACAGGAGGCTTCCAGACAGGGCTGAAGTCCAGTGCTGGGTCGGTCGTTAAGCGAATTGGGGCTGCTTCGTCATCGAAAAGTTTGATGTAGATATCATGGTTATTACCATCTGGCCAACCCTCATAGACGAACCATCGTTGATCCGGCGAGAGATCTGCTTCGGCGATAGGTCCAAAATCGGTTGATCCTAAGCTGGGAATGCGCTCTTCCATTCCTGTGCCGCGATCTTCATAGTCCAGCCTTAACAGCCAGGGCAGGAAAGGGCTTTCTTTGCTGCGGCCGTACATAATAAATTGATTGTCATAAGACCAAACCGGCCAGAGATCATTCACATTCCCTGAACTGCTGAACTGGAATTGTGTCTGACCAAGATCGGATATGATCCAAATATGATAGTAGAGGTTTTTCCTGGCGATTGCCAGTTGCTTTCCACCCGGACTCCAGGCTGGTTGAATGTCTGAATAACGGGTATCCGATAATTCTGAGAGGGAATTATCTTCGAAGTTAAAGACGAAGATATGCGGCACACCTGTTCGGATGGATGAGAAAGCCAAACGTTTTCCGTCTGGCGACCAGGCGGGGTCAAAATCGCCCTCTTGGCTTACCGGAAGCAGCTGAGGATCGCTGCCATCTGCGTTCAGGATATATATCCTGGAATCGGTGTACACAAGGTCTTTCTTGTAACAGGGGGAAATGATGGCGAGCTTTTTCCCATCAAGGGACCAATTTGGTTGGCAGGCGCCTTGAGGAAGGTTAGTAAGTTGCCGCTGCTGGGTACCATCGCTTTTCATCACCCATACTTGCATTGTGCCGGTTCGCTTGGAGACAAAAGCAATTTCACCGGGCGGACCGCCGAGTGGAGTGGGCTGAGGGACAGTAGGTGTATTTAATACGACTACTGGCGTGGCTTCAACCAGAACGGAGGTTGTTGTGGCCCTGGCTGTGTTCGTTGGCGTCGTTTCTATAATACCGGTTTTGGTTGGATCCGTCGTTATTGGTGCAGGCGTAACGGTCTGGGCGAGTTGTGGTTGAGAAGTTTCAGTAGAAGCTGGCGCGATGAGTTGCTGAGTAAACAAACCAGTTGAAACCGGAATTGGGAGCTTCAAATAATAAGCGGAGCCAGCTAAAACTGCCAGCAGCGCTATAAAACCATAAACCCAGACGCGGCGTAAAGTGGGGTTTTTTTTCGATTTCTTAGGGCTGATATAAAGGTTTTCAGGGCTTGCTTTTTCTGAAAGGGCTCTATCCTCGTCAAAATCGGGCGGTGGTGGGGATACCAGTGGTCGCTGCTGAGTTACTTCGGGTAAATTTCCGGCTTCGATTAGAGCGCGTTTTAGTTCAGCAGCCGTTTGAAAACGGTCCTCGGGTTCAATGGCAAGACATTTTTCGATTACGGCCGCCAGTCGGCGGTCTACTTTTTGTTGGATCTGGCGCAACGGGGTGAGCTGAGCTTTTCCAGTGGCGCGAGCCAGGCCATCCTCAGGGATAACACCTGTTAGTGCGGCATACAGGGTAGCGCCTAAAGAATAAATATCGGAGCGTGCGTCCGTTCGGGCTGTGCCGTATTGTTCTGGCGGAGAATAGCCAGGGGTCATTGCTCTTGCACCGGTAATAGTGACCTGGGTACCCTGCATGATCTTTGCCAGACCAAAATCGACCAGATAAACGTCACTCTCAGGGGTGATTTTGATATTGCCCGGTTTGATATCTCGATGCACGACCGAAGGCTTGCGATTATGCATGTAATCGAGAGCATTACACATCTCGATACCGATGAGGATAACATCTTGCGGTGGTAGAACGTTAATTCTTTCAATCCGTTGACGGAGGTCTTCTCCTTCAATATAATCCATAATCAGGTATTGACCCTGATTGGGAACGACAAAATAATCTCCTACTCTGGGTAGATTGATGTGCTTTAGACTCGCGAGAATGCTGGCTTCGCGTTGAAACTGGCGTGTGTACTCCTCGCTCAGGAAGAGATTCTCTTTCACGGCGACAGGAATATCCAGATTCTCGTCTTGAGCGCGATAAACTGCTCCCATCCCCCCTTGTCCGAGTATGGATACAATGCGATAACGGTTATTAAGGAGGACGCCTGGATTTAGGGTCATAGAAAGGGTTAGCCAATTGGGATAACGAATACATTTTACCTAAGAAAACGGGTTTGCGCAACGCAATTATTGACTATGTTTGGGCCATGCTATAATCAGATTTGTTAAGTTGTAAATGACCACTCTGAATATTAGTTATTTGCGATGAATCTTGATATTCGAACAGGCGTCGAAACTGCTTTCTGGCTGACTATTTTAGGAATTGCGATCAGTTTCTGGTTAGGGATTCGGTTTATCCGATCTGGCCGGAAATTATTATATTTCCGAAAGCGGCGAGAGTTGATGGTGCAAGGCTGGCGTCTAGTTTTCATCTCGTTGGGCTTGACTGTTGCAGCTTTTTTACTGAACCAATATGCTGAACCGGTGGCATACCGATTTTTCCCGCCCTCGCCAACGATCACCCTTACTCCCACGATTACATTGACCCCGACGATCACCTTGACGCCGACAATTACCGAAACGCCAACGATTACCCCAACGCCTTTGTATACCAATACCCCTGAACTTCCGCAGGTTATCAAAACCCAATTCACCAGTTTAATTACCCCTAACCCCGATGCGGTCTTCAGCCCGCTGCAATTTTCGAAAAAAGTGGAAAATTTCCTGCCGGTTGACCCGGCTACCGAATTTGCCAACCCAGTGGGAAAGCTATTTGGCACATTTACCTATAACAATATGCTGGCTGGTTCACAATGGACGGCGGTCTGGTATCGTGTTTCGGATGGCGTTGTGGTTTGTATGGAAACCAAGCCCTGGGATGGCAGTACTGGGGGGTATGGTTTTGTAGAATGTAATCCTTCTTCTGACCAATGGCTTCCGGGAGAATATGAGGTGCAGCTATATGTCGGAGAAGTATTTAATGTCTCGAGCCGCTTCTCTGTGACCGGCGAACCGATTAAACCATCAGCAACCTCGACCTCGACCAGGACTGCGACCCCGACAAGGACGCTCACAGTGACTCCTACTGTTACGTCAACTAGCACCCTTCGACCAACGAACACTCTGCAGCCCACGGCGACTGATACCGCAACGCCAACGCTAAGCCCCATGCCAACATTTACCAGAACGCCTTCTCCAACACTGACAGCCAGCAGCACAGGAACGTTGCAAAACACTGCGACGCGTTCGCCCACCCCACGCTAGCAATTATTTGTTTAGATCAGATAGAAAATTGACGAGGCCTGGTCATTAGCTCTCTGGAGATTCGGGCGGCAATCCGGGTGTTGTTTTTTAGGAGTGCCAGATTTGTTTCCAGACTTTTACCACCGCTTAACTCGTTTACCCTCCTGAGCAAAAATGGTGTGACTTGACTGCCCCGTATGGCAGAGTTTTTCGCTTCGTTGTTGGCCTGCTTTATCCAGAGGTTAATTTTTTCGAGCGGGATCTGATATTCTGTGGGAGGTGGCGCAACAACCAGGAGGGCGCTGTTCATCCCAAACTCCCAATGCGCTTTTGCGACGACTGCAACTTCGGCGGGAGAATTACACTTTGTCTTAACGGCCAGGCCGCTTTGGGAGGTATAAAACGCAGGGAATTCACCAGTTTCGTACCCAATGACCGGAACGCTCATGGTTTCAAGCAGTTCAAGCGTTGCGGGGAGGTCCAAAATTGCCTTTGCTCCCGAACAAACAACAATGACCGGATTTCTGCTGAGTTCGAGGAGATCAGCGGAAATATCAAAAGGCGCGTTTCGGTGCACGCCGCCGATTCCACCGGTTGCGAATACCTGGATGTGCGCGGCGTGGGCAGCGAAGACTGTGGCGGCAACCGTCGTACCTCCGCTTTGTTTTAACGCCACTGCGCCGCTGAGATCGCGACGGCTTAATTTCTCTACTTTGGCGTCAGGACTCCCTAAGCGTTCAATTTGATTCTGGGACAAACCGATTACGATTTTTCCATCCAAAACGCCAATGGTGGCAGGGATTGCTCCCTGGTCGCGAACCTCGGCTTCTAATTCTTTCGCGAGCTGGATATTTTGCGGGTACGGCAGCCCATGCGTCAATACGGCGGTTTCCAGGGCTACAACAGGCTGGTGATTTTCCAGCGCGTAGATTATCTCTCGTGAGTATTCAAGGTTCGCAATTTTCGCTTGTCCCTTCATTTTTACCTCTCTGTTTCGAGAAATCTTCGCTTTTTATTATTATAATGCTGGCATCAAACTGATAGGGACTTAAGAACATTGATCCGGTATAATGTTGACCTGGCGGCGACATGACTGATGAGAGTTTTGTAAAAAATCCAAAAAACATTCTAAGGCGAATGATCCCAGGCGTATTCTTGGGGTTTGTTGTGTTTTTAGGTGTAGCTCTTTTAGGCGATTTGCGAGAAGTGCAATCGAGGGTCGAGGAATTTGAGTGGCGTTATTATCCGGTTGCTATCCTTCTGACTCTTTTCAATTATTGTCTACGGTTTCTAAAATGGCATTATTACCTGGGACAAATCGGCGTCAAAAACCTGGCATGGCCAGAAAGCCTGAAGTTGTTTGTGGGAGGATTTCCGTTGGCGGTTACGCCAGGCAAAGTAGGTGAAGCGCTGAAAGGCGTCTGGCTTAAACAAAAAAGTGGGCTGCCGGTTGGACGGGGAATTTCGGTGGTCGTTGCAGAACGGATCAGCGACGGCCTTGCGGTTTTGGGCTTGTCTTCTTTTGGGGTACTGGCTTACCCGCGCTACTGGCCGTTTTTTCTGGGCGTTTTGGCGATTTTAGGAGGGGTGATTGTCCTTTCCCAGATCCGCCCCGCGGCGTTATGGGTGTTGTCGGTCGGCGAAACGATTCCGCTGGTGAGCAAATTCATTCATGGAATTCGAGAATTTTATGAAGGAAGCTATGCGCTTTTTCGTCCCAGGCCGACTTTGCTGGCTGTGCTGCTAGGAATGACTTCATGGCTTGGGGAAGGGATTGGTTTTTATTTGATTTTGGTCGGATTGGGAATCGAACCGGGGTTAAAATCATTGGGGGCGGCCGTCTTCATTCTGGCTTTTTCAACCGTTGTAGGCGCTGCTTCAGCATTGCCTGGGGGGCTGGGCGCGGCCGAGTTGTCGATCGGCGGCATGCTCGCCTTGATTGTCGGGATTTCTCCTTCTGAAGCGGCAGCTGCTACCTTACTTATTCGACTGGCTACCTTCTGGCTTGGGTTGGGGCTTGGTATCCTGGTGTGGGTGCTCTCTCCTGACTTGATTGGATTAAGGAAGCGCGAGGAAATGCATGTTGAAGGTTGAATTTCATTGCCACACCTGGTTTTCAAGCGACAGCCGGATTGCTCCCGCTGCACTGGTTGTTAACGCTCGAAAAAAGGGGATTGATCGTTTGGTCGTCACGGATCATAATACAATTCTAGGAGCAAAAGCCGCGCAAGTGCTTGACCCTGAAATGGTCATTATTGGGGAAGAGGTCTTGACCCAGAGAGGGGAACTACTGGCCGCATTCGTTCAGGAAGAGGTTCCACCCCATTTGCCGCCGTTGGAGGCGGTTAAACGCCTCAAGCAGCAAGGCGCGTTCATCAGTGTTTCGCACCCTTTTGACTGGCAACGAAGCGGTTGGTCAAAGGCAGAGTTGCTTGATCTTTTGCCGCACCTCGATGCCATTGAAGTTTTTAATTCGCGCAGCCTGCATCGAGGTGTGAATGAACACGCAGCGCGTTTTGCTCGCGAATACGGGGCGGCAGGAACAGTTGGATCTGATGCTCACCTCTTATGGGAAGTAGGGCGCTCTACGATGACGATGCCAGAATTTTCCTCCGCTGATGAGCTGCGGGAGGCGATTCGAGTCAGCATGATTCAGGCTGAGCTTTCGCCATTGTGGGTTCATTTTGGATCTACCTTTGCGCGATTGATCAATGGGATAGTTGGGGGAAAGTGATTTTTCCTCCTTGACGTGAAATCGTCTTAGGATAAAATAATAGCATTGATTGGGGCGGTGGCGGAATCGGCAGACGCAGTGGACTTAAAATCCACCGACCGTGAGGTCATGAGGGTTCAAGTCCCTCCCGCCCCATATCTTGTATAACAAATCCAGGTTCGTGGCATATGTGGGGGTGAATGGAGTATGCCGCTATAGACAAGTCGATCCAAGCCCAGGGGATTTTATTATTCTTTTGCCCCCGAATAAATTCAGGGTATTTGCAATTTTTGCGCAATTCCTGTTAGCGTGAAAAGCCGAGAACCTCGCCAGTGGAACGCTACATTTTTATGCGTTTAAGCTAAGACTGTTTAACAACTACTGAAAAGTCCAGCAGGTGAAAGATATTGTTAGTGTATCCACCGACCTGATACAGCGTTCATGCTGTACCTGGAAGGCAGCCACAACGCGGGCGGTTGCCATGCCGCCTACCTATCGCACATTCTGCGCTCTGAACGCCTCCGATATCTCAACGCTGGTACACGAAATCGGTCACACCTTCCTGCGAGATCTTGGAGATAACGATCTGAACATCCTTGCCAGGCTGGGTGTGTTGAAAGATGCCGCTCAATTCAAAGACCTGGAAACGAAATTCTGGAACAAGACGGCAACGGAAGAGGAAGCCGCCCGTTATCGTAACGTTGAAGAAATGTTTGCCCAGAGCTGTGAGAAATACCTTGCGGAAAGATCGGCGCCAATGCTTGAACTTCGCAGTATGTTAAAGCGATTTACCGATTGGATACTGAACGTTTACGAGGAATTGCGTAAGGTTGGCAATAAAGTTTTAATTTTGAAAGGTCACAGATTGGGTTGGATAGCCAGAGGCCACCATCCAGAAGCAGATCAGGGGGCCGCCATGCGGGTCTGGCTTTGGGATGCCATCCTCTTGAGGTATACCTGAGTAGCCCAGAAAATAACCGAATTTGCCGGTGAGCTGTTCAACTGCGGGGGGCGAGAGCTGTTTATCGCCGATGGCGATGGCGTGGATGTGAATGGGAGAGCCGGGATATAGTTCATCGAAATCTCTCAGCCAGGCGGCAAATCCCGCTGTTCTCAAGGATAGGATCAAGTCGTCAATTTCATCATAAGCGACCCGATAGGTTCCTTTATACATGACCGATAGATCCACTGCACCACCGCCGCTGTGGGTGCCAAAACTGGCCGCCTCGCTGTTTGTGTAGCTTCCTTGTGTGATGGCGTGGCCGGTGATTTCGAGCTCGCCGCCGTACAGCTTTTCGGCGTGCTGTAACATGGCGAAGGTGCGGTTGTTCAATAAAAATCCATTGACCGTGAGCAGGGTATAATCTTCTGGCGGCAATTTGCAGCCAGGCGGATCTAGCAGCGAGGAATCGCCAGTCGGATCTGGAGTAACTGTTTCCGTAACCGTTGGTGTAATTTGGACTGGGGTCGTTGTCAGTGTCTGCGTGGCTGTGGGTGTCAATTCTGAGGTTGGCATTGGAGAAGCGTTGAGGTTTTTGGCACAAGCGCTTAATGAAGGCAAAAGGAAAAGTAAAAGAATGGCCGAGATTACCTTAATTTTCATAGCATATTTATTATACCCGGCCGCTTGCTCGAAAAAAACCATTAAGGATGTTTATGGCCATGAAGAAAATCTATTCTTGGGGTAGCAGTATTCTTTTGGGTTTGAGCTTGTTTTCTGCCTGCACTACCCGGAAAACCCCGGTAGATATTGATAGTCAACCGGCTGCTCTGCCATCGGCGAGCACACCGTCGAAAACCGTACCGTCCTTAGAAATTCCAACGATCACCATCCTGTCTGTCGAGAAAGCAACAATTCAAGCGACCGATTTGGAGCCGCTTCCAGCGGTTGAATTGTGTTCGCCAATTGAGGGAATGCCTCGCCAGGAATTGGAGAATTCGGTTGTTACCCCATTTCTGCCGCCGCTGCCAGGCAGCGATGACCCTCATCACGGCGTTGATCTGGCAGATATTGACCCTGATTCTGGCTTTGCGCTAGAGGGACGGAGAGTGAATGCGCTGATGGGCGGGAAAGTGGCCGGAGTAATTTTGAACCGCTTTCCATACGGCAATGGGATCATCCTTGAAGCTCCTTTACGTAATATTGCTGCCGGGTGGGTGGATTCACTCGATCTGCCGGTAATCCAGCCGGTTGACCTGAGCGCTTCACCATTAACCTGCCCTTCTATGATGCCGCCTGCTGTTTCTGCGGAAATGAGCGGACGTTCGCTATATTTCCTCTATGCCCATCTCAAAGACCCCCTGGCCTATGAGCCAGGAGAGTGGGTAACTTGCGGCCAGCAGTTAGGGAATATTGGGAGCACCGGTAATTCCATCAACCCACATCTTCACTTAGAAGTGCGTGTAGGGATGGAAAATATTCCATTGGGCAGCATGGCGCACTATGACGCCAGCGCAACAATAGACGAGATGAATACCTATTGCCTCTGGCGGATCAGCGGTTATTTTCAGCGGATTGACCCGATGAAGTTGATAAGCTACATTCGGGATTGATTAACACCAGATCTTTTCGCGTATTTCTTGACGGGTGAAGAGGGCTTCCAAGACCCCGCCGCCTATCGAGAGAGCCTTATCCGACACAAGGCGGCAAGCCGCTGGATCCAATCTTGGATCAACATCGCCCACCTTCAGGCCTTTGGGGACTCTCAATCCATCGTGAAGCAAACCCCGCAAATATCCATCGAACACAGACTTGATGGGAATACCATTCACATCGGCGATTGTCATTCCGGATTTCACGAATGAGCCAATCTCAACGTAGGTGTTAAAAATGCCATCCTCTGGGGCTCGAAGGACACGGTCGCTCTGGTGAGAGGCAACAGATTCGGGTTCGCCGGTATCGGGTTCGGAAGCGCCGTTCCAGATGACGCGACCAAGATAATGCCCACGCTTGGATTCAACAACAGCATGGCAATTTTCGCCGGCAATAAAACCTGGACCGACGCCGATGATGAATGAAGCGGCATCCATCTTCAGGTCTGGGGGTTGCTTTGTCATTCTACAATCAATAATTACGTTGGGCTTCAACTCAAAGCGGCAGGCAGCCGGTGGGTCAATCATGACAGGTATTCTGCCTTTGGAGAGCTGCTGGTAAATCTCTTCCGTGTTTGCACAGAGCTTTGCCGTGATTTCTTCTACCTGAACTTCTCCATCGTACACTGCCTGGCAGAAGGACACCAGCCGCCGGACAGCCATTGGCTTGGGTAATTCGGTAATCACTGGGGGGAGACCGATTCGGGCTAACCGGATTGCTATTCCGCTGGCGAGATCGCCGCCGCCGCGCAAAAGAATTACAAATTTCATATCAGGCAACCACCAATTCCATTTTAGCTGGGTTCGTCTTCAGGAATTTACCAGAACCCGGCGTTGAAACAACTTCACCATCCATTAACACCGGCTGTCCTCGTTGAAACGAACGTTCGGGCCAACCGAGAACTGTTTGACCTTCATACAACGTATATCCTACCTTGCTATGCTGGTTTTCACTGCGAATTGTAAATTCTCTGTTGGAATTGAAGATTACCAAATCGGCGTCCGATCCTGGCAAAAGGGTGCCTTTGGTAGGATAAAGACCGAAAATGCGAGCAGGGTTCTCACACAGTACCTGGACGAGGCGCACTAGACTGATCCGCCCTTTGTTGACGCCTCCCTCATAGGTCATAGGTAAGAGAGTTTCAATTTGGGGCGAACCGAATCCCTGGGTTAAGAAGTCTCCGTAAATATCTTTACTCTTTGGTGCGTGGTCTGAAGCAACGACTTGAAGTGTGCCATCTTTGAGGGCAGTCCAGAGCGCTTTTTGATCTTCGGCTGTTCGAATGGGAGGACCGATTTTTGCCAGCGCGCCGCGCTGGTCGATAATATCTTGGGTAAGATTAAGATATTGAGGGCAGGTTTCGCCAAAGACGGGCAGGTCTTCTGCCTGGGCATTGCGGATAGGGCGAAGCGCTCTGGCGGATGTGACATGCGGGATGTAGAGCGGGCAGTGAGTGATTTCAGCCAGGCAAATTGAACGGAATATGGCTTCTTCCTCTAATGCGGCCGGGCGGGAAATATTAAAATACCTTGCGGATGCAAATGGGCCTTTCAAGTACTTGTCTTCAAGGAAATCGATTCCCCCACCGTTTTCTGCATGCACCATGGCCATTCCCTCGCGCTCGGCGAGGATGTCCATGGCTTTTATCAATTGGTAGTCATCGGTGTACCAGCCTTGTTTGAGGTAAGTCAAGAAGAATTTGAAGGTTTTAACTCCCAATTCCATCACGGCAGGGATCTCGGGCACTTGAATCGGGGCGTCGAACAGACCGCCGTGCAACCCAAAATCGAGAAGAGAACGGCGAGATGCGTCTTCAAGCATTTCGCTTACCTTCTCTACCAGGCTTTCGCCCTTTTTTGCATAGGCGAAGTGGAGAAGAGTGGTCGTTCCCCCGTAGGCGGCCACCCTGGAACTGTGCTCGACATCATCCAGGTAAACGGGGTGAACATGTACATCAATGATACCGGGGAGGATATATTTCCCGTTTGCCTTGATCGTTTGCTTGCTTTCTTTCTCTGACAGACCGGGTTCGACCGCTGTGATTTTGCCCTCTTGTATGCCTATATCGGCTAGACGGATGGATTCTCCTGTTACAACCTGTCCGCCTGTAATGAGAAGGTCAAATTTTTTTTCCATGGCGATCCTGTCTTTAAGTTAGTTTGTTCAACATTATACCCTTTCTGACAGACAATGGTCCAGAAAGAGAGATTTTTTCTTGTTGGCCTGGTCGCTATTTGAATATTAATTCCCCTCATGTATTCTGGTTTTGGTTTAGCGCACTTAGGATTTTTTCTGGCGTGATTGGGATTGATTTAATCTGCACGCCAATAGCGTCGGTGACCGCATTTACAATGGCAGGGGCAGCCGGAGTCAGAGCGGGTTCGCCAATTCCTTTTGCGCCGAATGGACCCAAACCGGTTCCGGATTCCAGGATAATCACCTGGGTGGAAGGGACGTCACAGGCTGTAGGAATCAGGTATTCCGAAAGGGATGGGGTCAGAATATGGCCGTCCTTTACAATGACTTCTTCCATCGTCGCGTATCCAATACCCTGGACGCCGCCGCCTTCAATTTGGCCGCAGACCGCAGCGGGGTTGATTGCCCTGCCAACATCATGGCAGGCAACTGTTTTTAACAAAGTGATTTCACCAGTTTCAGTATCCACCGCTACTTCGGCCCCAAAGGCGCCGAATGTAAAATCGGGCCAGATGGGCCCCTGGACATTTTCAGGATCGATAGGGTCTGTGAAAGGCGCTTTGAACAAAGCCAGGTTCGAGAGAGGTTTTCCCTCCGAAGCGCAAAGAGCGATGACCTCTCGTAAAGGTAGATACTGATTCGGGTCGCTTTTTACAATTACCTTGCGATCTGCCAGGTCAAGGTTTTCTGGAGATTCTTCCAACTTTTGAGCTGCCCGCTCGATGATCACCTGTCGAATAGCGCTGGCCGCCTGGAAAACGGCGTTACCAGACATAAAGAGCTGGCGTGTAGCAGTGGAGGTGCCGGCTAAAGGGGTGAGAGCCGAATCGGTATGGTAAACCGTGATTTCTTCCAGCGGTACACCGAGGACTTCGCTGGCGATCTGGCAAACTGCGGAGACCTGGCCAGCGCCGAGATCGGGGATGCCAGACCGAATTGTGACGGTACCGTCCATTTCTAGGGTGACCCATGCCTGGGAAGTATCATGGAACCACATGATGCGCCCATAACTCTGCATATAAGAAGCTATCCCCTGACCGACCTTTATAGAACCGCTGGAGGGAGTTTTTTCACCAAGGGCTTCCAGGACACGTGTGGCGGTTTCCTCCAACCATGCTGCGGTTGTAATTTTTTGGTTGACACCATAGTCGCCGGTTTTAAGGTAGTTCTTGCTGCGCAATTCATAAGGATCCAAACCTAATTTGCGGGCGATGTCGTCCATCTGCAATTCATGAGCAAAACAGGCCTGTGGAACGCCAAATCCCCTGAAGGCGCTGGTGAATGGGTTATTGGTCGCAACGGCGTAACTGTCAATGGAAAGGTTATCCACACGGTATGGGCCTGTGGCTGTTCCAGTGCTGTATAACAAAACATAAGGACTAAGATAGACATAAGCGCCCGAATTGGCAATCAGGGTGATTTCGGCAGCGGTTATTTTACCGTCTCTTGTAACGCCTGTCCGGTGGGTAATCTGGTAAGGGTGCCGCTTGGAGTGGGCTAAAATTGATTCTTCTCGGGTATATTCCAACATTACTGGGCGATGAGTTTTTTGGGTTAGCAGCCCAATGAAAATTTCAACGGTAATATCTTCTTTTCCACCGAAACCACCACCCACCATGGTGCCGTGGATATGAAGCTTGTTTTGAGGAACGCCAAGTGCCAGTGCAATGCTTCTGAAGTGTTCCACCACCTGGGTGCAAACCCGGATGTTGATAACCCCTTTATCGTCGATCCAGGCAAGACCTGCTTCCGGTTCGAGATAGGCGTGGTCTACAAAGGGCACTGAAAAAGTGTTTTCTACGATGATGTCAGCGGCTTCCATTCCCGCTTTGACATTTCCTTTGCGGACCTTGTATTGGGAGACAATGTTATTAGGCGCTGTAACCACTGGGGCGTTCGGTTTCATTGCTTCGATTACATCAAACACCGCTGGCAAAGGTTCGTATTCGATCTCGATCAGTTTCAGGGCTTGCTCGGCGATTGCGAGCGTTTCGGCGGCGACCAGGGCGATCGGGTCTCCCACAAAACGGACGATATCTTTTGCCAGCACATGGGTATCTGAACTGGCTCTGCGGCGCTGACCGGTTTGCCCTGGCATATCTGTGACTAAAATGCCCTGGGGAAGATCTTCATTGGTCATTACACAGACTACTCCAGGTAATGCTCTGGCTTTGCTCACATCCAGCCGTTTGATCCTGGCGTGCGGCTCTGTGCTACGAAAGACTTTGGCATGGAGCATGTTGGGCATAAACATATCGGCTGCATACAGCGTCTTCCCAACGATTTTTCCCATAGCATCTACCCGGCGGAGCGGCTTTCCGACCTGGCGAAGCTCGGGCAGATTTACGGGAGGCAAAGGCTTCACCTTCGTTTTCATGAGGCGTCTCCCTCTTTATTGATAATCTCGGCGGCTTTTTGAATCGCACGGACAATTTGTCCATAGCCTGTGCAGCGACATAAATTCCCCGAAATTGCTTCTCGGATCTCGGCCTCTGTCGGGTGGGGATTTTCATCCAAAAGGGCTTTTGCGGAAATGACCATTCCGGGTGTGCAATACCCACATTGCGCAGCGCCCTCATCTGCGAAGGCGCGGTGGATGGGGTGGGGATTCTCGGCGCTTCCAAGCCCTGAGGTGGTGATGATTTCAGCGTTATTTGCCTGCCAGGCTAAGACAAGGCAACTATTGACGGCTTTTCCGTTGAGTAATACGGTACATGCGCCGCAATCGCCTTTTTCGCAGCCGTTTTTTACATCTACATAGCCAAGGTATTCTCGTAATGCTCGGAGCAGGGTGATATTGGGCGGTAAAGCTACCTGGTGTTTTCGACCATTTACTGTAAGAGTGATGACTTTCGGGTCCATATTACCAGTCCTTTAATTCCATCATCTCAGCGAGATGGGTTAGCAACCTTCTTGTGAGCACGAATACCATGCGTCGACGGTATTCAGCTGACCCTCGAATATCGCTGATGGGGCTTGACGCCTCTGCCGCCAACTTTGCTGCTTCTTCAATCAATTTCAGTGAAAGATGTTTCCCTGTTAACAATTCTTCCGCGGCGTAAGCGCGCAAGGGCTTAGGAGCGACAGATCCCATAGCAATCCTGACTTGACCGCATGCTCCGTTCTTCTTTTCCAAATAGACCGCAACACTTGCAACAGAAATGGCATCGGCTTTCCGTAAGCCCAATTTGTAAAAAGAACTGGCGCTGGGGCGGTTTGTTTTTGGAACATGCACAGATTTGATGATCTCATCCGGTTGCAACACTGTTTTGCGGACGCCGACGAAAAACTCATCCAGCGGCAAGATCCGGCGATTTTTTTTGCTCCAGAGTTCAACCTGGGCATTATGAACAAGCAGAGATGGCGCTGTATCGGCTGCTGGTGAGGCATCTGCCAGGTTGCCGCCAATGGTTGCGCGGTTTCGGATGAGTGGGTTTGCAAAGCCCCGTGCAGCTTCTATGAGCGCCGGAGCCACAGCGGCAATGATTGGGGATTTTAGGATTTCTGCAATGGTTACGCAGCTACCAATTTCGATACGATCATCCTCTTGGAGAATACCGGTCAATTCCTGGATATGCTCAATATTGACAAGTGTTGCTGGGGTATGTCGGCGGCTGCGCATATCCACTGTCAGGTTTGTGCCACCGGCGACAGGAACGACCCCTGGGTTTCGCTGTCCGAGATTCTCGAGTGCTTGTTGGAGGTTCTCCGGCATCACAAGGTCAAATTCTGGCAACATGCTTTTCTCCTTTGTGACTTTTGAAGCTACCGGTGGATAGACTGCTGGTTTTCAACATAAGCCATCACCGCGCGGGCAATGCTGATGTATCCTGTACACCGACAACGGTTACCCTTAAGATAATCTCTTACCTCATCTTCGCTTGGGACAGGGTTTTCGTTGATAAGTCCTTTGACCGTCATGATAATGCCCGGTGTACAGTATCCGCACTGGAAAGCGCTATGCTCGATGAATGCTTCCTGTATTGGATCAAGGTCGCCTTCTTTGGATTGCAGCCCTTCAATTGTGGTGATTTCGCGACCGTCCATTGCAACAGCCAATAGCAAACAACTAAGGACGACTTTACCGTCTAGATGAACAGAGCAGGCGCTGCATTCACCTAAGCCACAACCGTATTTTGTCCCGGTAAGTTGCAATTTCTCTCGAAGAACATTTACCAATAATTCGTTTGGAGCGACCGGTATCTGATGGGATACCCCATTTATTGTTAGCTGGATCTCTTTTCGCTGAGTTGCAGGTAGGTGGAAAGAATCAGTTTTTTTGGTTTGTGATCGTGGCAGAGTGTCCAGTTTTGCCTCGCCAGTGGGCTGCGGCGACTGGTTCCAGAGCTGGTTTAGAAGGTCGTAGGTCATTACGCTTGCCAGTTCCCTGCGATACCAGGCGTTCGAGCGCACGTCGTCAATGGGAGAGATCATTTCAGCGGCAATTTTACCGGCCTCTTCGGCTATATTGACGGAAAATTTCTTATCTTTCAGGAACTCTTCGACCTTATCAACACGAATGACAGTGGGAGAAACTGAACCGAACGAGATCCGTGTTTCTTTTACTTTATCATCTTGCTTGACCAGGAGCATAGCAATGTTAGCTTTTGCCAGGTCTGCGGCGACGCGCGAGACCTTAATAAAAGCGCTGACTGCGTTTTCAGGCGGAGGGGGTAAGATGATGGATGTTAGGATTTCATCATCATTTAGGTTGATTTTACCTGGGCCGAGGAGAAAATCGCGAACCGGAATTTCACGGGTGCCGCTTGGGTTTGCAATGGAAAGGCGGGCATCATAGATCAGCAAGGCTGGTACGGTATCGGAGGCTGGAGACCCATTGCACAGATTCCCGCCGATTGTTCCCATGATTTGAATCTGGGTGCTACCAAAGGACTGGCAGGCTTGCGATAGAGCTGGATAATGGTTTCTGATCACCGCGTTATGGCGAAGGTCATAAATTGTATTGCAGGCGCCGATCACCAGTTCTCGGCGGCTATTTTTTGAAATTGTGTTTAACTCGGGCAGGTTGTTGATGTTGATGACCACTTCAGGATGTTCGCGTTCCATCTTCATCATAATGAGGAGATGTGTTCCACCAGCCACAAGGCTACACCGTCCCTGGTATTTTTCTCGAAGGGCAAGCGCTTCGCGCAGCGTGGATGGTTCAAAGTAGTCAAATTCCTGCACAAGGATATGAGAATTGGACTGGTGATAGGCATGAGAATGAGAGTGAGAGTGAGTCATTTTGACTTCTCCTTAAGAGCCGCCAGTATTCGTTCGGGTGTTATTGGTAGCTCGTGGAAGTGAATACCGATAGCGTTGTGAATTGCGTTTGCAAAAGCTGCGGGGACCGGATTGGAGGAGGCTTCACCCAAGCCTTTTGCTCCGAATGGTCCGGTTGGCTCGTAGGTACTCGCAAAATAGCTGTTGAATTCACTTAGGCGGGGGCTCTCCATAATTCCGGGCGTTTTTGCGTCGATCCAATAGCCTTTGGATGTCAATTGACCATTTTCTTCCCAGGTATTTTGTTCATAAAGTGCAAAGCCCGCACCTCTGGAAAGGCCGCCTTCCAGTTGTCCTCTTGCCAGATCGGGATTTACAACTGTACCACAATCCCCGCCCATGACGGACTTGATCACCCTGACTATTCCTGTCCAGGTATCTACCTCCACTTCAAGAAAAACGCTGACGTAAGCCGGGGGGCAATTGGCAGGCCGATAGCTATCTACTGCTGCAATGGTCTTCCAGCTATCTGTCCAGCAGCGAGTTGCCAACTGCTGCAAGGTGATCCTTTTTTCTGCGATCGCGGGGCATTGTATAATGGTTTGGCCATTGACTTCATCCAGGTATATTTCCAGGCCATCGGGGTAAATATTCAAATAACGACCGGCAGTTTCGAGGATTTCTTGCTTTACCTTTTTCGCTACTCGCACCGCAGCGCCGCAACCGGCATAGATGCCCCGTGTGGCGTGGGTGGTGACGTCGTAGACGGTCGAGCAGGTTTCGGCCGGGGCAATGTTCACCTTATCAAGAGGGACGCAGAGTTCCTCGGCAACCAGTTTTGCCATCGCTTCCAAAGTCCCGCCGCCATGGTCCATGACAGCAGATACAACATCCACAGAACCATCCTGATTGATTTTTACCATGGCGCCTGAGAAGTCGATGACGTCGCCGGGCTGTGGGGCGCCGGCGCTGGAAGTGTGAAAGCCGCGCGCCATCCCAATGCCCCGGCGATAGCGACCAGTTTGTGAACCGCTCTTGGGGCGGTTATACCAACCGATCTCTTCAGCTCCCTTTCTTAAGAGCTCGGGAACGCCATCGCTTCGCACGATAGAGCGCACCATTGGGCCTTGTCCCCAAAACGTGTCGCCAAGTCCAACATAATTCTTCAGCTTTAATTCCATCGGGTCCATACCGAGCTTCTCGGCTAATTCTTCCATGAGGGATTCGGCTGCAAAAGTGACCTGGGGGTTTCCGTAGCCCTGCATAGCACAGGATGGCGGTTTATTGGTATAAACGGCGATGCCTTTATATTTCACATTTGGAAGACGGTAGAGCGAAACCAACCAGCCCAGGCAGACCCCAAGGTATGAGTATCCCTGAAGGATGTGAGCGCCAATATCCGCGATCACATCTTCTTTTGCGCCCAATAACGTGCCGTCTTTTTTGGCAGCAAGCTGCAGGTGGACATGCAGGGGGTAGCGCGTATGGTCATTCATGTCCTCTTCGCGAGTCAGGGTCAATTTGACTGGGCGATGGGCTTTAAGTGCCAGCGCGGCGCAAATTGGGACAACTGTATTCATTTGGATACTGGAGCCAAACGTTCCCCCACAAGGAATTCTCTTTACATTAATCTTGCTGAGCGGGATGCTGAAAATTTGACCGAGAACGATGCGTACATTATGAATTGATTGGGCGGTCGCCCAGACCGTCAGTCCGCCATCGGGTTCTGGTTTGCAGACGGCGGTCTTGGGCTCTAATTGCGCATGATATATTTTTGTGGTTTCAAAGACACCACCTACAATAACATCTGCTTCGGCAAATGCTTTATCTACATCGCCTTCTGTAAATTCTCGTTGGCAAGCAATATTGTTCTGAACTTTAATCTCGTTATCGCCGTACATAACGGTCTCGTACAGTTGAGCCGACGAGGGTTTGAGAGCTTCATGCGGATCAAGGACGACCGGCAGCGGTTCGTACTCAACGACGACGGCGCGAGCTGCTCTTTCAGCGAGCGCTTCGGTTTCAGCAGCAACAGCAGCAACGGCCTCACCCATGCGCCTTACTTTGTCTGCCAGTACGTATTTATCTTTGTGTAGTGCCCAGGGAACGGTGATTACCCTTTCGTTATACCTTACTTTAGGGATGTCATCAAACGTTATTACCACTGCGCCCATCGCTTCGGCGGCAGAGGTATCAATGTTTTTTATGACCGCATGCGCATAGGGGCTGGTTACGGTCCGGGCGTGAAGCATGCGGGGGAGATTAACATCTACAGAGTAAATTTCTTGACCTGTTACGCGCGCGACGCCGTCTTTCCGGCGAGTTATTTTCCCAACAATTTTTGTATCCTGGCGATCTATCATCTTGCCTCCAGCTCTTTCAGGATATTTTGCCTGAAACAAGCGCCAATAGCGCCATGCGGGTGAAGACGCCGTTTCTTGCCTGACGGAAATAAGCGGCTCCAGCGAGATTATCTACATCGGTTGTAATTTCATTGACGCGTGGAAGCGGATGTAAGACGATCAAACGCGGGTTGATGGTTTCGACCATCTCGCGGGTGAGAATATAGCTGTCTTTAAGTCTTTCATATTCTTCCGGGTCGGTGAAACGTTCTTTTTGAATACGCGTCATATATAAGACGTCCGCTTTTTTTAATGCCGCTGGCAGGTCGGTCGTTTCTTCCACTGTTATCCCTTGGGCGATCAGTTTTTCCGTAACTTCTGAGGGCATCCTCAGTTGTTCGGGGGCGACAAAGACTAATTTGCATTGGTAATGTTTATAAATTTCTACACCGGAGTGGACCGTGCGGCCATTCTTCAAGTCTCCGCAGAGGACAATGGTCGTTCCATCCACCTTGCCTCGTTCCGCGCGAATGGTATATAGATCTAAAAGTGCCTGGGTAGGATGCTGGCCAGCGCCATCGCCGCCGTTTAGCACGGGGTGCTCAGCGATTTGAGCCGCCCTTACAGCAGATCCTATGGCCGGATGGCGCATGGCTATTAAGTCCACATATTGATCGACCGTTCGAATTGTGTCCTCGAGAGTTTCCCCTTTTGCTACGGATGTCGACTCTGCTGAGGAAAACCCGATTACACTGCCACCCAAGCGATGGATCGCGGTCTCAAAGGAAAGCCGTGTGCGGGTGCTAGGTTCAAAAAACAAGGCGGCAAGAACGTATCCTTTTAATAAATCAAGACCTTTAGAATTTTCTAGCCGTCTTTTGAAATCTTCGGCCACATTCATGATGAGGTCTAACTGATCGCGAGAAAACTGACTGCCATCTAATATATCTTGTCCCTTTAAGGTATTCACTTGAGCCCTCCAAATTGGGGTTTATTTCCTAAAGGTATCGAGAACTTTTGCCAGTCGGTGGATACCTGTTTCGATCTCCTCAGGCGTCAAAGCGCAGAAAGGCAGGCGGATAAAGCGGTTGCCATCCCCATTTACGAAGAAACCACGGCCATCCGTTAATTGCACCCCAAATTCTTCTGCTTTCTTCAACAATTTGTCTGCATCCAGTGGGAAGTTTGCAGTAAAACCGACGAAAAACCCGCCTTCGGGTTTATGCCATTTTCCGAAGGATTCTAAATTGCTCTTCAAAGCTGCCAGGATGGTATCCAACCGTGGGGTATAGAGCTGTTTTAAAGATTCTAGATTGGTTTCAAGCCAACCTTTTTCTATGTAATCCATCACAATTGCCTGATTGAAGTAACTGGCATTGATATATGTGTCTTCGGCGTACTTGAGAACTCGTACAGCCAGTGCTTCTGGTAGAACTGCATATCCCACCCTTAACCCAGGGCTGATTAATTTACTAAAGGAAGACATGCGGATAACCCTGTTTGGGTTTTGCTCGAACAGCGAGGGTATCTCGCTGCCGTAATACCTTAAATATCGGTATGGCGAATCTTCTATGATCCAGAAATCGTATTTTTCTGCCAGTGAAAGCATTTTTTTTCGGCTGTCCAGCGAAATGACCATCCCGCTGGGGTTTTGAAAATCTGGAATCGTATAGTAGAGTTTAGGACGTTCGCCGTTTATTAAACGAGCTTCCATCTGATTGATATCTGGCCCGTCTTTTGTGAGGGGAAAACCGATAACCCGCGCTCCAGCGCGCTGGAGCAAGGTGAAAGCTCGGTCATAAGTCGGCTCTTCGGTATAGGCGACATCCCCCTGGGTTAGCAGTAGCTTTGAGAGAATGTCTAGAAGTTGCAACGAACCCTGTCCCAAGACTATCCGGTTTTCCTGCACCTGGCACGATTGAGCAATCCATTGTCGTAGTGGCTGATAGCCTCCGGCTGGTCCGTATTGAAGAACAATGGCGCTGTTCTTCTCTAGTACGTCCTTTGCGCATTCCGCTAATTGCCTGGCCGGAAAGCTTTCGGGCGGTGGAACCCCCCTGGTGAACTTAATCACTGTTTCTCCCATAATTTTCCTTCTTAACCAAGAGTTTGATTAAATACCAAGATACGCTTTTCTAATATGATCGCTGCTGCTTAATTCTGCGCAAGCTCCTGTCATTATAATATGACCATTTTCTAATACATAGCCGCGATCAGCCAGCTCTAGCGCATAACTTGTATTTTGCTCGATCAGCAAAACAGTCAGTCCGCTTTCTTTTAACATGCGAATTTTTTCATAGATCTCATCCACCAATTTGGGAGCTAAACCCAGTGATGGCTCATCCAGCATAAGCAATTTGGGTCGAGAGATTAATCCGCGAGCGATGGCGAGCATTTGCCTTTCACCGCCGCTCAAGGTGCGAGCATATTGATTAGAGCGTTTTTTGAGGACAGGGAATAACGCAAACAACTCATCTATGACGCCATTCTTCAAATTTTCCCGCTTGGTAAAGGCTCCCATTCGTAAATTGTCGAGCACGGTCATGTTTGGGAAGGGGCGGCCGCCTTCTGGCACGAACGCAATTCCTTTTCGGATGATTTGATCCGTTGATAGGGTTGCAATCTCCTCGTCTTGAAAGACGATTTGCCCGGACATAGCCTTTACCAGACCGGTGATTGTTTTTAGAAGCGTACTTTTGCCGGCGCCGTTTGGGCCAATGACTGTAACGGTTTCGTGTTCATTTACCTCAAGGGTGCATTCATGTAATACGGGCACTTTTCCGTATCCGGCATTTAAGTTCGAGATTTTTAATAACATTGCGGCACCCTCTTTCCGAGATAGGCTTCAATTACTTTGGGGTTGGTACTGATGGATTCTGGGTTGCCGGTTGCAATCACCTCTCCAGAATCCAGCACAACGATGCGACTGCATACACCCATTACCATTTGCATGACATGCTCAACGACTAAAAGCGTAATCGAGTATTCCATGTTAATTTTGCGCAACAAATCCATAAAACTGAGAAGTTCTGTTTGGTTTAACCCCGCGCCGGTTTCGTCTAATAACAACATTTCGGGTTCAGTTGCAAGCGCGCGTGCCAATTCGACGCGCCTTAATATTGCTAATCCAAGGTCGCTGCACAGCTTGTCTCGCAGATCGGCTAAATCGCAAAGTTTAATGATTTGGTCCACTTTTTTGTAAACATTTTTCTCGTTGCAGCGGTTGTAGGCGCCGACCCGCACGGTTTCTTCAACTGTCATGTGCGCAAAAGCCTTGATTACTTGAAAGGTGCGGGACATGCCAAGGCGGCAAATTTTATGCGGCAACATGCCCGTGATATCGTGGCCGTTGAAGAAAACCTTTCCAGAACTTGGGATAATCAGTCCAGTGATGGCGTTGAAGGTTGTTGTTTTTCCTGCGCCGTTGGGACCAATCAAACCAGCAATCTCACCTGGATAGACCTCCAGGCTGACGTTGTTGACGGCCATCAGGTTGCCAAAATTTACAGTGAGGTTATTAACTTGAAGCTTTGGCGGATGATTCATGTTCGCGACCTCCTAATGACCTGATAACTTTTTCAAACAATCGCCGGAAGAGCGGGGCGATGCCACGTGGTTGAAAGAGCGCTACAACAATCAGTACTACGGCATAAACTGCCAGGTAGAGTCCTGCCAGTTCGCCGCCAAGAGCCGCGCGCAGATATTCGCGAAAGCTGACGAGAAATATCGCTGCCAGGAAGGGACCATAGGTGATTCCCATCCCGCCAACAATGCCGAGGATGACAACCTCAGTGCTTATCTCTGTGCTGAAGAAGGAGGGGTGAAGAAACCCATACAAGCAGGCATATAATCCGCCCACGGTTCCGACGATAAATGAGTAGATCATCAAGGCTTTTAATTTATTTCCTCTAGCGTCCACTCCCAGCACTTCGGCGGCGTCTTCGTCTTCTCCTAATGCTAAAAGAGAAAAACCAAGTTTAGAGTTCCGAATTCGGTGATTCAGGTAGATCACGATGACCAGAAATATCAGGATGATATAGAAATAGGGGATATAGGTACTAAACCTCAACGAGTATAAAGCGTTGTCGCCGCCCCCGGGTAAATATTTTTCAGTTGGCCCACCGACCTCATCCCACATTAAAAATACAATTCGCAAGACTTCCACAAGTGCTGAGGATGTAAGCGCATACCACAGCTCTTTGATTTTGAATCGAAAGAGGGGAAGCCCGATTAAGATTGCAAAGCTCACCGAAACAAACCCTCCAATAAACATCCCTATCCAGGGCGTGATGTTCCAGCGGGTTAGCAAAGTGCCGGTTGTAAAAGCCCCTAAACCGATATAAGCGCCCGCGCCGAGATCAAGCTGGCCTGCCATACCACCAATGATGTTCCAGGCTGAAGCGAGTACGGCGTAAAGCAAAACGGTGGTAACCAGAACCATGGCATATTGGTCTTTGCTGATCACCAGGGGGATGAGAGCAATCAGCGAAAAAATACTGATAAATGGAAGGTATTTTGTGCTTAGAATTTGTTTCATGATCACTTCCTCCCGAAAAGCCCCCTGGGCTTGAACCATAACACGAGAATGAATATCCCATAAATAACCAACAAACGGCTGCGCGGGTCAAAAAAGGTAATTGTAACCGTCTCCGCTACCCCTACGATCATGCCCGAAATGATCAGCCCTGGGATCGATCCAAGCCCAGCCAGCGCTAACACACACCAACTTAAAAAGCCGAACCGTATTCCACCTACCGGATCTGTCTGTTGAAAGCTCATCAATAAACCCCCTGCGACGGCTGTAAGCGCTGATCCGATTGCAAAAGTTAAGGCGTAGGTACGGCGATAATTTACACCGACAAGAGAGGCCATATCGAGATCATCCGATGCTGCTCGCATGGCAGAACCTGCCCATGATTTGTTCAGGAACCAGGCAATCCCGGCAATAAAAATCAGGCTGATGATGGCAGCCACCAATCTCGATGTCAGGATTGTGTAGGGGCCGATCTGAATATTCCCTTGGATGATCGAGTATTGGAGGGCGCGCGGCTGGGCTTTCCAAATTATCAAAGCCATCGAACGCATGAAAATTTGGAGGCCTACTGTGACTGCCAGTTGTACTACATACATCTGGCGTAAAGTTCTATCAATTATTAAGTAATACACAATAAATCCGAAAATGAACAAGACCGGGATGGTAATCAGGGGGGTCTGAACGGCATCCCAAACCAAGGCGGTTCCAATCATGTAAGATAAATACATCGAGAACATGACGAAATCGCCATGCGCAAAATTTACTACATTAAGCACACCGAAGACGATGGAAATCCCCAAGGTGATCAGTGCGTAGATGACCCCCATCATGAGCCCGGTTATGATACTCTGAACTGTCATATCAAGCATGGCATTACCTCAAGGCGCCTAAAATTTGGGGTGTCTGGCCTCCCAAAAACTAAGATGGGAAGCCAGACAATTAATCTGGTAGATACAATGTCTACCATTGCGTGTTTCGTTTTTACTTCTGCGAGTAGTGGGGGTTCGGGAAGACTGGCTTTACTTCCTGTTCGGCAACTGGATAAACTACTTTGGGCTCGCCTTTTTGAACTTGCATCACGACGACGCCTGGACAGGTGTTATCCCCTTTACCATCGAATTTGATGCATTCGCTTGGATAGGTTTCAACAGCAGGCCCGCTCTTGAGATCGAGAGCCATAAATGCGGCGCGGAGATTTTCTGGTTTGAGGGGATCATCTGGAAAGTTTTTCCCTGAATATTCCAGTGCTTCGTAGAGAACCATGGCGTCATAGTAATTCATACCAGCCGCTTCGGTGGGGATATATCCCTTGATAGCTTTAAAGGCTTCTACAAACTTTTTATTCTGCGGTGTATCTTTGGCTGGGTTGTAGCTGTAGGTCATTGTAATGCCTTCAACACCCTCACCAGCAGCCTTGATTGATTCGGGGTCTGTATAGCCGCATCCGCCAGCGCCTGCGATGAACTTCGGATACCAGCCTACTTCCTGAAATGCTTTGGCAAACACGATTGCGTCGTTGAAATATGGCGTGTGAATCACAACATCAGGATTGACGTTTTTTAACTGTTCAACGATTTGTGTCGCGTCAGTGATATCGTAGGGATATTCCAGGGCTGTAACGATTGGGAACTGATCCATGAGCGCTGCTTCGGTGGCGCCCAGTGTGTTGGCGCGACCATTGGCAGAATCCTCGTTCAGAACAGCCATATTTTTTATTTCCACGCCATTTTCTGCCGCTGTTTCTTTCAGGAAGGCGTATGCAAGTTTGCCATGATCAGAAGCTGTTGGCCCCGGACGGAACAGGTATTGGCGGCCCATTTGGGTGACCTGGGGGACCAGGGCATCTGCCAGCAGGAATACTTTCTCGCGGTCGGTGACTTCCGAGGCAGCCATCACGAAACGGCTGATGTAGAGACCCAGAATGGCAACAGGGCGATTCTTGCTGATTACGCTTTCTACAGCCAGTTTTGCGGTGTCGGGCTTTTCTCCGGCATCTTCAACGACGAGCTTAAGTTTCTTGCCTCCCATCGATTTGATGCCGCCAGATTCGTTAATATGCTGGATTGCAAGCTCAGCGCCTATTTTTGCTTCGTTCCCGAACACTGCAAAGGAGCCTGTGAGGGGTTGGACGACTGCCACTACAATTTCATCTGGCAAGGCTGGCGTTTTGGGAGATGCTGCTGTGCAGGAACTCATCAGTAGAGTGGAAGCTACAATGAGCGTAAGCAATACCTGTTGAAACTTTTTATTCATGGTTCCTCCTAACTCATTTCAAAGACATGGAATGGATGGAGCAAATGGACGTTTTGCAATACAGCTCACATGGATCTAACTTACCCTCTCACCTCCTTTGTATTTAAATTTCTGGTCAAATATTGTCGCACCCAACAGTGTAGAAAGCTCTCGACCAGCAGCTACTACCAACTCTGCCATTGCTGGCACATGATCTCTGGTGACGCGGTTTATTGGAGCGACAATGCCGATCCCCGCAATAAGTTTGTTGTAATGGTCATATACAGGCGCGGCGATTCCCATTGCACCATGGTCGGTTTCTTCAAATGAGGTTGCATATCCTCGCTGCCTTGTGATTTGTAATTCCTTTCTTAATTCATCCTTGTCAACAATTGTGTTTTTTTGTAGTGGAACCAATTCTATTTGGGTTAGGATTCTGTTAATTTCTTCCTCCTTTAAAAATGCCAGTAACACTTTTGAGGAAGCCCCAGCATGGAGCATTAACCTGACGCCTTCTCGCTTTGCTATTCTGAATGCCTGGTCACTCTCGATCTGCTCGATCCAGATGCCAGCATCTCCATCGCGCACGGATAGTACGACGGTTTCCCCTGTGGTCTGGCAAAGTTTCTTGAGGATTGGCAAGGCCAGGTTCCGGAAATCAATGGATCTTTGTGCCAGCATTCCCCAGCGAAGCAGCTGGAATCCAAGTCTAAATTTGTGTCCATCTGCTTCTTTATAAAGCAAACCCTGTTCTACAAGTGCTGTTAAGAAGCGATGCGTTGTGCTTTTTGGCAGGCGAATCCTGCGACTGATCTCGGATAATGTTAATACCTTTTCTTCTTCGCTAAAGACATTCAGGACGGCGCACATTCTCTCGATCACGCTGTTGCCTGAATTTTGTTTATTCATTACCCCTCCGTGCGAATCATTAGAAATGATATTGATGGAGCCCAAGTTCGGCTTGTAATATTTCCAAATCCTTCTTAAGGTTGGGAATGATTGGGATTCCTCGTTGTTGCACAATTTTTTCCATTTCAAATTCTTTTTCGCCGGCGGTGTAGATGCGTTCCTGACCTGGCGCTTTTCTGGCGGCGCGCAGTTCTCTAAGAATTTCGCCAGTTGTGTGTTTAAATTCAGCCAGGGGGATAAAATGCTCGATGTTGATGGCGAGGAAGAAATGACCAATACGTACAGGCAGCCCCGCGCCGCCGGGCAAATGATGGAGATAAGCATTCTTTTGTAAGCTGGCACAAAGAATCTCAACCATCACTGAAAGCCCGAAGCCTTTGTGCCCGCCCATCAATTCCCCCAAACCACCCAGGGGAAGAAGAGCGGCTGTTTGATCCAAGAACCCTTTGAGTAGCTCGTGAGTGTCGGTAGCATACTGGCCGTGTTGGTTCACTACCCAACCTTCCGGAGTGGGTTTTTCTTCCCTTGCTAATACTTCGATCTTGCCTCGCTGTGTGATCGAAGTGGCCGCGTCAAATAAGAAAGGACACTCTTCATCCGTAGGCGCTCCAAAGGCAATTGGGTTGGTGCCAAGCATGGGTTGGGTGCTGAACGTTGGTGCTACAGAGGGACGGGCATTGGTGAAAGCCATACCGATCATTCCTTCTTTGACGGCCATCAACGCGTAATAACCATCAATGCCAAAGTGAGACGAGTTCCGCGCTGCCACTGCTCCCAGCCCATATTGGCGCGCTTTTTGGATTGCGAGTTGCATACATTGCACGCCAATGACGTGTCCCATGCCATTGTGGCCGTCGACGACAGCGGTTGTTGCTGTTTCTTTTACAACTTCAATTTGGGTAATGGGAGAATGATAACCATTCTTTATCCCGTCATAGTACATTTTCAGTCGGCCAACGCCATGGCTTTCAATTCCACGAAGATCTGAGGCAATGAGAACATCCGCACAGATTGCCGCGTCCGCTGGGGGGACGCCGGATTTTGTGAAAACATCGATCATGAACTGGCGCATTATGTTTACGGGAATATACGAAGTTTCTGTCACGATCCATATTCCTTGTTATTTAATTGTGCTGCTTAGAGAATTTGGGGCTTAAAGTTCCGATAAGTGGAACACTGTTTTACTATCTAACAGTATAGCAAAATCTTAAATCCGAGTCAATAGGTTTTAAAACTTGATATCAGGAGTTATAGAACCTGAATTTTGCGCGTGCTATACTGTTTTTGAGGGGGATTTTATCTTAAATAATAGGGGACATTCGAATCGAAGTTACATTGAGACCTGACTTGTGCATAGCTGAGTCTGTCATGGAAGGATAAAGAGTTAGATCTTCGGTTAGCTTTTAATTAATGGTATAAATTTGCATTGGCAATAAGTTAACAAGTTGCTTCGACTGTTACAGAAGCCGAAGCGGTGTACGTGGGGCGCCGCAAAGCACCCTGCGCACGCGCTTTTTTAATATATGATGAAATCCATTTTACGTTGGGCCTGGTTCAGCTTTGTAAATTGACAAAGAAGAACACCCGCCCAGGCGATCTTACTCAGCGATATCAGATGATGCTAAGTGATAAATGTTTTAATAGAATCAAAGTGCTCTTCTCGAACATATCTGGATAACCTTCGTTTTACCTTTTTCCTAACCTACTCCCTGAAAACATAGTTCGGCGGGTGTTTCTGGATGCCATGTGGATGGATGGAGTTCAGACCAGCATTCATTACCCGGCGATCCACCACTTTGCTTGTTACCGGCTTTGTTACCCGGATGTCTTTCGGTCAATGAAATTGTTACTACGACAGAAGTAACCTTGCTGCTTTATCCAGCGATGAGCAATTAGAATGTGGATTATGCACTTGCTGTGGCGCGTAAAAATTTTTCGAATTAATGATACTCTTTATTGATAGGCGATTACTTGGGGCCCCTCTGGTAGGACGCAGATATTATTTCCATATTTTTCTTGAAGCCGGGCGATACACCATTCAATGTTCCCTGAGGGGATGAACAGGGTTTGCAGAATCTCTTGATCGCTTAAGCCTTCGCTGAATACATAAACATCGGCTTTGCGCTGTATGCGGGCTTGAATTTGGAGCATCCATTGGTCCGGGGCATTAAAACCAGGTTGGGCAAGCATTTTTTCAATCCCTTCCAGGGATCCTGCTTTTTTGATCAACTGTTCATAATGGCTACCTGATGGGATGCCATCCTGGCAGGCTGCCGCGACAAGGATGGCGCCGCTCGGGCGAACGATTGCCTCAGCGGCTACCATACCTTTTGCGCATTGATAAAGGTTTTGGTCAAGCGGAAAGCCGCTGTTTGTGGTCAGGACGACGTCGAAGTACCCGTCCACCCGGGTCATGGCATTTGTGCGTACAAATTCGCAGCCTGTTCTGTGCGCATGCTCCAGATCACCTGCAAACACATTGGTAATTTGTTGAGAAGCATTGAGTGTAACGTTGACGAGGAACGTGTGCTTTAACCTTTTAGCGAAATCGAGCATTTCTTCCCAAAGGGGATTGCCGTATGTAACGCCATATCTGGCATTTGGGTGACCGATCATCTCGATGCTATGGTTTGTGATGACAGACTCTGCACCTGCCAAACCAGGCAGGATGCATTTTGGCCCGCCGCTGAAGCCGGCGTATAAATGAGGTTCGATGAATCCGGTCAAAATAATTATGTCAGCCTCAACTAAATTATGGTTCAGACGAATTGGATGATTTAAGTTTGTCACGCCCAGGGGCACAAGATTTTGGTCGTCAAACGCGTTATGTTGTTCGCAGCGATAGTTTTGGATCAGCCAGTCGCCCAGAAGATTTCTCATTTCTTCTTCGGTGTGTTGACGATGAGTTCCGAGTGCATTTAGAAGGGTGATATCTTCTCTTCTGATCCCAGCATTCTCAATTTCTTCCAAAATGACGGGCAGCAGTCTCGAATTGGGCGTTGCCCGGGTGATATCGCTATGCGCCACAACGACCTTTTGTCCAGGATGGACCAGGTTACTGAGTGGTGGAGATTCTATGGGGTTTCGGAGGGCGTTGCGAATGGCGGCAGATTCATCTTCCAGACCGGGGACATTTTTGGGGCTTATGATCCTGACGTCATCGGGAAGTTCGATCTCCAGACCCTCGCGTCCATAAGCGAGTTTGACTTTCATACCGGGTCCTTGACTTCGTGCGTTGTGACCAGTAATTTTTCAAGCATGGCAACCAAACGTTTATTTTGTTCCGTGTCTCCCACAGTGATCCGTGCGAAGGTCGGAAGATTATAACCTTTGCCGGGCCGTATGATCACACCGCTCTCCAAGAGTTTGTTGATAATAAAATCCGCTGTTGGGCCAAGATCTGCAAGAACGAAATTGGTATGGCTTGGAACAACAAACAACCCAAGTCTGGCAAACTCTTTATAAAAGTATTCTCTTCCAGCTTTTGTCGTTTCTACCGTCCTTCTGACAAATTCATTGTCTTCAAGGGCGGCGATGCCGGCGACTTGCGCCAGGCGATTGACAGCAAAAGGTTCCTTGATCGTGTTCAGTGGGGCAAGCAATTCCTGTATTCCTACGCCAAAGCCGATTCTGATGCCGGCCAAACCGTACACTTTCGAAAATGTGCGCATAATCAAAATATTTGGCCGTCCCTGGCGGACATATTGGATGGAGTTTGGAAAGTGATCCGATTCGACAAATTCAACGTAAGCCTCATCCAATATGATCAAAATATTTTCAGGTACGGCATTGATAAATTGGTCTATTGCGTCGGCAAGGAGAATCGTCCCCGTTGGATTATTGGGATTACAAACGAATATTATCTTCGTTTTTTCAGTAATAGCCCGCAGCATTGCATTAAGATCAAGACCGTAATCCGTTGTTAACGGCGTTTTGATCAGTTTGGCTCGCATGACTCTGGTGTAGATGTCGTACATCGGAAAGGAGGACATGCTTGTGATCACTTCGCTGCCTTCATCAAGGTAGGCCATGCACGCCTCAAGGATGATCCCATCTGCACCATTGGCAATCGTAATTTCTTCATGAGAAACCCCTAGTTTCTGCGCCAGCGCCACTCGTAAGTCATAACTCTGGGAATCTGGATATAGATTAATCTCGTTTATTGCCCTTTGAATAGCGGCGATAGCTACCGGCGAGGCGCCCAATTGATTTTCATTGGAAGCAAGTTTGATCACATCTGTTATTCCAAATTGTTTTTGAACTTCTTCAATGGGTTTCCCGGGTTTGTATGGTTGAATCTCATTCAATCCAGATTGCGGCATAATCTTTGTTCTCATTAATTCTATTGCTCCTTAAGGATCACTCGGACATCGGCTGCGAGCACTTCTTGCTCGTATAGTAGAATAGGATTGAGATCGACTTCTTTGATCTCTGGGTATATCCACGGCAAGTTAGAGAAATTCGAAATGAGCGATGTAAGTGCTTCAAGGTTGCAGGGTTTTTGTCCCCGGATGCCGGCTAAGATTGGGTAGCTTTTTAAACTTCGGATCATCTCCCAACTTCTTTTTGCTGAAAGGGGGGCGGTTCTTATCACGATATCTTTTAGTATTTCTGTAAATATGCCTCCCAGCCCCAACATGACAACAGGTCCGAATTGTGGGTCATGCGAAAAACCAAGGATAATTTCATGTGTTTTGGGAAGCATTGGGTAGATCATTGCACCGCGAAAATCTTTGCCTTGAGCGATTTTTTCTAATTTTTGGAAGGCGCTGATGGCTTCGGCTTCGCTCTGAATATTCAGAATAACGCCGCCGTAGTCAGATTTATGAATAATGTGGGGAGAGACAACTTTTAAGACCACCGGGAAACCGATTTGCATGCAGCCCCTCGTAACCTCTTCCACGTTTCTGGCAAAAAAGAATTGGGGTACGGGGATATGGTTATTTGCCAGCCATTGCATTGCATCGGGTTCTAAGAATTCATTAGTCTCATTTTTAGACAGGGTCTGCGCTGTAAAGGCTGGAAGGTATTCTTCCTGGTATGCAAGCCGATATTTCTCGTACTCGGCCATCCTGGCCAGAACCGAAACAGCTCTTTCTCCAATCGGATAGTTCGGGACCCCCCGATTTTTCAGATAGGCGATACTTTCGGTAACGATTTCGCCTGCCATGAAGTTTGCAACGACAGGTTTGTCTGATTGCGCGGCGGCATCTGTGATCCCACGTGCAAGGGCAAGGGAGTCCAGGTATGGCGTAGCAACATTGATGCTCAAAATCGCGTCATATTCCTTTAATACTGCTGTGATCACATTTCGATAATCCTCTTCTGTTCCTTGAACAGTCAGATCGAGAGGGTTGTTCAACCCACAATTGGGGGGGAGCGCCGCTGAAAGGCGGCGGTGAAGTCCTTCGCTTGGCGGCGATACGAACAACCCTTCTTTTTCGGCGCGGTCCGCCGCCAGGATACCAGGCCCTCCAGAGTTTGTTACGATTGCAAGTTTACGCCCTGACATGACCGGAAGGTTGGCGAATCCTTTGCATAGATCGAACATCTCCTCAATCGTTTCCACTCGGATGGCCCCACACTCCGAGAGAACTGCATCGTAAACATGGTCAGAGCCAGCCAATGATCCGGTATGGGAGAGAGCAGCCCTTTGACCCGATGTTGTCCGTCCCGATTTAATGACAACCAGCGGCTTTTTTTGACAAAAATTTCTTACTGCTCTCATAAACTTTCTGCCGTCTTTCACCGACTCAATATATAAGGCGGCTACACGGGTGTCTGGATCATCTGCAAGGTACGGTAGGAGTTCAATCTCGTCAAGATCTACCCGGTTGCCATAGCTGACGAATTTGGAAACCCCAACCCCTTGCTCATCAGCCCAGGCAAGTACCGCGCCGCCAATCGCTCCTGATTGAGAAATGAAAGCCATTTTTCCTTTAGGAGGTCTGACCTCCAAAGTCGCATATAAGCTTGCGGAGGTGCTGACAAAACCGGCGCAATTTGGTCCAATAATCCTTAGGTTGTGTTGACGAGCGATTTCTTTTAGTTTTTCTTCTGCTGCTGTGTTTCCAATTTCGCCAAACCCTGAAGTGATGATCACTGCAACGCTAATGCCTGCCTCTCCACACTCGATTAGGGAGGCGGAGACAGTATCGGGCGGAGAAGCAATGACAGCGACATCCAACGGCTGGTTTATGCTTTTTATAGTGGTGTATCCTGGAATACCAAGACCCCCCTGACCTTTGGGGTTTACCACAAACACGGATGTGTATCCGCCCAGAAGGATCTGACGGGCAAGTTCGTATCCGAGTTTCCCCTCGGACATCGAGCCAATTACTACAACTCCAGCAGGGTGAAAGAGGCGGTGGATTTTATCCATATCAGTTCAGTCCGAAGCCATTTCAAAACCGCATTGAAAGGCGTATAGGTTTTTCTCGGCTGCTTTTGGCCAACGGTTTTCAATCGCCTTCCCCATTGTTTCTACATTAAGGATTTTGCCAAGCGAGGTGTTCCTTACAGCCGCTCCAAGGACATAGAGGTTGTCCGGGATTGCTGATCCCTGGTAGGTAGGTAGATTGGCTGGATCAAGGTAAAGCAATTTTGCCCCAGCCTGAGCAATTTTTTCTTTAACTGTATCCAGGCCAGGATAGCCTTGTTTTCCGAGTAAGGAAGCGGTTGGCAGCCAAATGTGTCCCCAGAGCAAAAAATCTGAGCCCGGTTTGATGAATTGGGTTGTCCTTAACGCTTCAGATACCTCCATAGCTACGATCAGATCGGCGTTTTTTTCTGGGATGTGTGGACCGACGAACTCTTGTCCAATTCTTATTTGGGCTTTTACCAACCCTCCTCGCTGCGCCATTCCCTCTGTGGGATAATAATTGACAGGAATTTTATCCAGAAGCGCCGTTTCCGCGATCAGTTCGCCGATTGTCAGCACTCCCTGCCCCCCAACGCCAACAAGATAAACGTTATAAATCATCCAGGCATCTCCAATTGAATCGCATCAAAGTTGCAGACCTCTGCGCAAAGTCCGCAGCGGCTACATAGTTCTGTATCTATTTCAAGTTTTCCGTTTGTGATGCTGATGGCCGGGCAGCCTGTTATCGTGATACAAAGTTTGCAGAGATTGCACAGGTCTGCGTTGACGGTGATATTTCCGGGGCGACCCTCTCTCCTTTGCGCCTGAATTGCGCATTCTCGTCTGGCCAGGATCACTTTGACTCCTGGCAGTGTGAGCGCATTTTGGATTGTTGCTGTGGAGGCTTCCAGGTTATAGGGATCGATGGTAAAGAAGTGTTCGATGCTAAGCGAAGGAATGATTTGCGCAATGTCTACGGATTTCCCCTCCCCATTTTGAAAATTGGCATCTGTACCAGGGTTGGCCTGCATGCCTGTCATTGCTGTCCAGCCATTATCCATAATGATCAAGGTCAAGGGCACTTGATGCTGGACCGCATTAACTAAACCGGGAATACCAGCATGGAAAAAGGTGGAATCTCCCATTGTTGCGATGACGGGGGTTTTTACACCGGCGTGAACAAACCCCTGGGCGAGCGCAATGCTAGCTCCCATAGAGATTTCATTCCAGATAGTGTTAAAGGGAGGATTCATACCGAGAATTGTGCACCCGATATCGCCTGTTACCATTACCTCTTCTTTTCTTAAGCGGAGTTTGCGGATTGCTTGATTGATTGCCATATAAGTTCCCCGATGTGGGCAACCGGCGCATACGGTGATTGGCCGAGGGGCGGCCAGTTCCTCAGAATGAAAGCCTCTCAGAACTTCTTCGGTAACCTCGATCTCGCAAACAGCTGCAAGCCCTTTGATGAAGTGGATTAATTCATATGCTCCGACTTTACTGAAAAGACCATTTAATTTTCCGAAGATGTTGCCTTTGAAGCCGCACCGCTGAGCCTGGATGTACACTTCGCGCTCCACAAGGGGATCCAATTCCTCAAAGACAACAACGCTTTGGGTATGGTTGAGCACCTGCTGGATCTGATCCAGGGGCAAAGGATTTGAGGCGATGATTTCAAGGATGGAGAGATCCTCTTTTTGTAACCCCAAATTCTCCAGAAAATCTATCGCTTCGCCGAGGTAGGCGCGCGTGATCCCACTGGCGATGATGCCCACCTTGCCGGATCTGGGTGATAAATGGAGGGGATTGAGCTGCATTTCGTCAAAGATGTGGCGAGCTTTTTCCAGCCTGTTAAGTAGATCCTGGTGTTGAGCAAGGCAGATGGCTGATCCGGCTTTGGTATATTTTTGAATGTCCTTGATTAAGAGTGGTGGCTTGAGAGGGGGCGGTTCTGCTGGCGGGATATTCATTACATTCTTTGAGTTTGCAACCGCTGTGACCAGGCGGATAAAAACTGGCGAGCCAATTTCCTCTGAAATCTGGAAAGCCGTTTGAACCAGTTGATAAGTTTCTTTAACTGAAGCCGGTTCCAGCATCGGTAAATCGGCCAAAGCTGCAAAGCCCCGTGAATCCTGCTCGGCCATCCCCGCATTCGCTCCCACATCATCGGCCACATATACAACCAATCCACCGACGATCCCTGAATGGGCAACAGAAATAAGTGAATCGTAAGCGACATTGAGACCAGACATTTTCATGGTGCATAAAGCACGCAGTCCGGCCCAGGAGGCACCTGTGGCTATCTCAAAAGCCACTTTTTCATTTGTGCTCCATTCCACATGGACATTTTCAGGGTTCATCGCCAGCAAACTGGCCAGGGCGCGAGTTGAGGGTGTGCCCGGGTAACCTGTAACAACCCTGACGCCAGCTTTTAGCGCTCCAAGCGCCAGGGCTTCGTTGCCGTTGACAATCTGCTCAGCCAAATTGCCTCCTGTAAATTTTTGATAGGAAGGGAAACAGGAAAACGTTCCGTTTAATGGAACAATGTTTCAATAATAAATACTATAGCAAAATCGAATTTGATTGTCAAATTTCTTTTTTCATTTCCATGAGGTGTATTTTGTAACAATTCTGGCCCGTTTCCCATCAGGAACAATTGCGGTGAATTGTTTGCGCTTTTTTAAGAAGGAGAGGCAATGTTTTTTCGTAAGGGGGGCAAGCTATTCCAGCCTCGGTGATGATTGCGGTGATATATGCCGCTGGGGTGATGTCAAAGGCAGGGTTGAAAACGGCTGAATGTTTTGGGAGAATTGTCTCCGTCCCGATTTGGCTGACTTCTGAAGGCTCTCTTTCTTCAATGGGTATTTCATGACCGGTTTTTATGCTTGGGTCAATGGTGCTGGTTGGGGCTGCTACATAAAAGGGAACCCCATGAGCTTTTGCCACAATTGCCAGGTTATATGTACCGATCTTATTAGCAACATCACCGTTACTGGCAACGCGATCACAACCGACAGTTACCAGGTCAATCTTGTGGTGTTGCATTAGAAATCCGCTGGCGCCATCCACAATGACTGAATGCGGAATGCCCAATTGGCTCAATTCCCAGGCTGTCAGACGGGCTCCTTGCAACCGCGGGCGCGTTTCATCTACATAAACGTGTACTTTTTTGCCGTTTTCATGTGCGAAGCGAATAATGCCCAATGCCGTCCCGTAATCCACAGTAGCTAGCCCCCCTGTGTTACAGTGATGAATGAAATTGGCAGTATCCGGGACCAATGGAAAAGCATTTTGGGCTATTAAACGGTTTGTGCGGCTGTCCTCCGCCGCGATATCGTTTGCTTCTCGAAGCAGTCGGTCTCTCAGGTCGGCGATTGTGCGAAGACCGGGCTCATCCGCCGCTTTCAGCATTCTTTGTACTGCCCAGGATAAGTTAACGGCTGTCGGGCGTGATGCTACAAGGACCTGGGCGCTGTTCTTCAGGATCGTTTGCAATTCTTGCAAAGAATTGATCTCGTTTTGAAGCGCTGCCAGGACCATACCATAAGCTGCCGCCACACCGATGACGGGGGCACCCCGAACGGCCATCTCGCGGATTGCTGCTGCGACTTCGTAAACACTCTTGAGATCAAGATAACTCTGTTGATGGGGTAATAGCCGTTGGTCTAAGAGCCTGAGAATGCCATTTTGCCATTGGAGACTTGCATAAGTTTTCATGCAGCGCTTGCCCTGGTTTTATTTTTCGAGGTTGACGAACTTTTCAACAATCTCAGGATCAAATTGTAAGTTGGCTTGAGACGCAATATAATTTAACGCGTCTTCTTTACGCCAAGCCGGACGGTATGGGCGCGGCGAAATCAAAGAAAACCATACATCAACGACGGTGAATATTCTGGCGACAACAGGTATTTGCTTCCCCTTTAACCCTTTGGGGTAGCCGTTGCCATCCCATCTTTCATGATGGTGTGTGATTAATTCCAATGCGGGTTGGAGATACCGGACATTGGACAACAAGTCGTGCGCGTAGATAGTATGATTGCGAATAGTTTCCCATTCTTCACTGGTCAGCTGGCCAGTCTTAAGAAGGACACTATCGGGTACACTGATGTTGCCGATATCATGAAGCAAGGCGCCTCTCCTGATATGGGGCAGTAACCAGGCATCTACACCCAGTTCATTTGCTAAAGCCACGGATAAATCTGCTGCCTGTTTTGTGACCTCTCCTGTTTGGTGTTCGTGCAGATCAAGGACTTTCGATAGAAGTTCGAGAGTTGCGTCGTAGGATAAGGTCAGTTCATTATAATCTTGTGTGATTTTATCCAGTTCAATTATCCCCGGCAGCAGTAATCCGCATTCAGCGGTGAAACTTTCATAAAATGCAAGCCATTCTCTGGAAGGCATCAAGGTTTTGTGTGAGAATACCTCAAGAACCCCAAATACTTTGCCTTCAAATTGTAAAGGATTCGCTAGATATGATTTAAATCGGTGGGAATCTTGCTGGGATTTTGAGGCAAAAGTTTCTGTTTCGATGAGTTTTTGAATATATACCAGCCTTTTTTCTCGCCAAGCGGTCATGGCGTGTTGTTCTGTTGTTTTGAAATTCGCCTGATTGACAGGGTGGGTCAAGAATTTTTGCTCAAAAACTCTTTCAAATTTCTGCATATCATGATTTATGATCCGAATGATGGCTGCATCTACCCCCAGGAGGTCAATTGCCTGGTTGAGCGTTGCGTTCACCGCCTCTGGAAGACTTTTAATCCCTAGCACGGCGCGATCTAATATGCGTAGAGCTTCCAAGTTTTTTTGATTCTCTGTCATTCGATTTTTTCCTTCAAAGGCTTTCCAGGGTTGTTTAAAGACATCCTAGATTCAAATTGCCGATTTTCGTTGCCAAACGAAAGTGCAGGAACGGTCAGCTTTCGATAGCATTTATTTACTCATTTATATTATACATGTTGGTAGTGTAAATCCATTTTGGAAAAGATGTGAGGGGATCGTGGCATCGAAAGAAGTGAAGATGCGTGGAATTTACCTTGCTCGATGCGGAAGAGTCTCGGTGTAGTTTTATGGAATGGGTGGGAGGCGTTAAACCTGGTGTTCGCCTGGGCGAGCACCAATCAGATGGTTCTGGGGTAGGTGATTGTGGAAAGGAACTCGAACGAGATCACAGTAATTCCAGAGTTGTTACAGGTGCTGGAGATATGTAACTGCTTGGCGACAATGAGGATGTTTTTGCGATAAGAGCAGTAGCTTTTGAAGCCCTTCTATCGGTGGGGGCGCACGGCACAGGAAACCAAAAGAGATCGCTTGAGCGATCTCTTTTGGTTTAGGCGGGAGCGACGGGGTTCGAACCCGCGATCTCGGCCTTGACAGGGCCGCATGTTAACCACTACACCACGCCCCCCGAACGATCTAAAGTTTATCATGAGTTTTTTAGAGCGTCAAGTTAAGATTCTGAGGTGTTAAGCCAAAGTAGAAATGTCCCCTTTTACCAAAGTTAAAATGTCCCCATACGAAAGGGACAGAGAAGTGGACAAACTACACACCATGAGCGAAAGAGAAATCTATCGTCTACAAATCATGACCC
>JABLXC010000024.1 GCA_013178185.1 Anaerolineae bacterium
CCCACACTCAGCAGGATTCTGCCGTCGCGGCTGAAAACCAGATGGGTAATCCGTCCGGTGTGCGCCTGCCATTGCGAAATCACCTCCCCGTTTTCGATATCGAGCAAATAGAGCCGGCCGAAAAGATCGCCAGCCGCCAGCAGACAGCCTGCTGGGTTAAACTCCAGGCTTACTGTAAAGGTATCGATAGCGCCCTGAGCCAAAACTTCTTTCGTGTTGGCGTTTTGGACATAGAACAGCCTAGATTGTCCTCCAGCCACCAGAGAGCCATCCGGACTGACAGCGATCGCCTCCAGAGTAGAGGTATCGAGCTGCGCCGGAAAGTCTCTTAATAGGCTGCCCTTTTGGATATCCCAGAGATTAATTTTTCCCGATGAGTGGCTCGCCAGCCAGTTTCCATCCAGGCTGATCTTAACCAGACTCCCCCAATCTTCAAGGGTTTGCCTCACCTGACCGGTCTGGAGATCCTGGATGAGCAATTTCATATCCGTCACAAATTTATTTTGGTTCTGGGTTACCTGACTGGTGATCAAAATACCGGCATCCTGGTTCGCTGCGAAGGCTGAGTACGTATTGAATGTATCGGTTTTCTGGGGTTTGCTTTCACCCAATCGCCACCATTTTATGGTTTCATCCAGCCCCGCGGAAACGAGATTGTTTTCATCTCTGCCAAAGGAAAGGCGCGCGACCCCAGCAACATGGGCATCTTCTATACTTTCCTTCACTGCGCTGCTTGATGGGTCCAGCACAGCCAGGGAACCGTCTGAAAAACCGGCGGCAAGCAGGTATTGTGATCCTTTGTTATCCAGGGCGGCGGCGGTCACTTCTTGTGTGTTGTGTTCAAAGCTCTGAACCTCTATGCCCGTTTGGGTATCCCATAAGAGGATGCGGTTTGCGTAGGCGACCGCAAGCAAGGAATCTGAACCGCCGGGTTTCATCGCGAGAAGTGGCGCCGGGCAGGATGGGCAGGATTGAAAATTTGCCATCCACGGCGCGGTTTCTTCCATTCCGAAAGAGCGGGCCGGCGCCTGGGTGTTTGCAGCGCTCCAGAAATCGAACTGGTTGGTTGTGAGCAAGCCCACCTCTGTGTTTGCGGCGTCGAGAACGAGGTTCAAAACCAGTTGAGCTGGATCTTTAAACACAAAATTGCGAAAACGGTTGATGCGGCTGGCATCCCACAAACCAATTTCGTAGCGGCCTTTAGGAACCGGGTTGCATCCCGGCGTGTCTTCCGTGCAGGGGGGATCCAGGTAAGAGATGTAGCAGGCCACCGCAAACATGCTGGTGCTGCTCCCATCCACCTGGCAGGTGCCCAGGCTTAGCCTTTCCTTCGTGTAGGGATTCACTGCGGCGCTGAGCATTTGCCCGTTCACTGCGTTCCAAAGCCGGACATCCCCAAAGATGTTGACCGTTTGAAGGTTTCTGCTATCCGCGCTGTAAAAAATTCCGATCGTCTCGGGTGGGGCTTCGTTCCAAATTGAGAACGGTGAAGAGGCCTCGGTCTTTTTATATAATTCCCCCGAACTGAGATCGAATAACCTGAGGATCGTCTTGACCGGCCCGGGATTGCCGGAGGCATCGTATTCTAAAACATCTTCGACCGCAGCCAGCATTTTTCCATCCGGGCTGATGGCGGATATGGCTCCGGCCTGTGGGATTGTTCGAATGGTTTTCCCTTCTTTGAGATCCCAGACCTGTGCCAGGGAGGATGAGCCGTCGCTCCCTGCCAGCCGGGCGCTGTCTGCGCTGAAGGAGAGGCTGGAAAACCGCCCGGTTGTTTCCAATTCCCAGATGATTTCGAGCGTTTCACCGTCGAGCACAACCAGGCCGCTCGAACCAGAGACGGCCAGAACCTGGCCATCGGGCGACCACGCCAGATCGTAGACTTTGCCAATCGGGGCAGGCTTTAGCTGGAAGAGTAGGCGAAGCTCGGTTTGAGTACTGGCAGTGATGGCCCAATCTCCGGAGGGTGGCGGAGGGAGTGGTGTGGTGGAAGAGGCAGGCGGGGGAGTTGAGCTGCTTTCGCTGCCAACCTGCGGAGAGGGTGAATCCTCACTTTCCTTTGTAATTCCAGCCGGTAGGGCCGCTGACTGATTTGAATTGGCGGCGGCCTGAGAGTCGGTCGTCTCCGGCTGCCCGCCGCAGGCTGTAATGAGCGCCAGGAGTGAGAAGAACACGAAATATCGTAACAAAGCTCTCGAAACTTGTTTTCGAACAGGCATTTCACCCCCATTTATTCTGCCGGGATGGGTTTTGAAATTACCAGTTTGCTGGTAACTGTATGAGACAATTATATAGAGAAAATTCAAAATTTTCTATACGCTGCTGGTATTCTAAAAGTTTTTGAAGTTCTGATAGCACTTGCTTACCCAGAAATAACCATAGAGCGAGAATGCAATGGTTTTCCCTTATTCAATTCGATTGCTGGCGGCGCAGAAGCGGTGAGGATTGCGGCTCACACCACCGGGTTTTAACCAATGCAGAATCGGACAATGTTTAGAAGCATTGCACTGAAATTTGGCAGAGGATATGGGGATTAAACCAAAGCAATTGCAGACGCCTGGTTTTCCTTTTTGCGGGGAGCGATACCAGCCTGATTGTACGGAGCGGTGAACTTGATCCAGGAAAATATCGAGCGATTTGTGAGGCGATTTTGGAAAAATTTCCTAACCTGAAGATGCAAGCGATCACCCTGCGGCACAGTTACAATGCCAATCATAACGGCTGGTCGGGTTGTCTGCATGATCGCAAGAACTTTTATGCTGGTCCTTATTACGACATCACCCATATTATCGATCGGGTTGGGTCTGGCGGCTCTTTTTCTGGTGGTTTGATCTACCGGCTGGTGAATGGGTATGGCCCGAAAGACGCGCTAGATTTTGCGGTGGCAGCTTCGTGTCTGAAGCATTCGATCGTGGGAGATCTTAACCGTGTTTCAGTAGAAGAAGTGTTACGGCTGTTAGGAGGCGATCAATCCGGCCGGGTACAGCGGTAAGGTGCTCTTGCTGGCTGGTTGAACCTGACCGCCGAAATTTTCTTGCTGGCGCTTTCTGCGTAAAAGACCTCATCGGCTTGAGAGTTCTCTAGGGTCTTCAAAATCCCTGAGGGGCGGGTATGCTATAATGATTCCGTCCGGATCTACAGGGGCACTTCTTTCTTAACCGTTAAAAATCTTCGAACAGGGGTGTAAAGATGGAAAATGTACCGGTTGGCTTTGGTCTTCTTTGCGGCGGATTCTTCTTTCTGGTCACCCTGGCCATCGGCGGCGGGCTGGTGTTTTTTAACCTTCGAAGCCGCAGGAAGGCGGGACTCAGTCAGAACTGGCCGAGCGTGCAGGGGAAGGTAACTGTTTCAATGGTACGTGAGAGCTCCAGTACGGATGACGATGGCTACATCAGCACGTACTACCACCCAAAGGTCGAGTTCGAATATGAAGTAGGAGGGCAGATTTATACCGGGAAGCATATATCCTTTGGCGGTTCCGCAGGTTACGGGAATCCCGCTCAGGCCAAAGCGAAATTAGAGCGTTACCCGGTTGGCGCCCCGGTTCAGGTTTATTACAACCCGGAAAGGCCTTCAGAGGCAGTGCTTGAACGCCAGGCCGGCGGCTTTAAATTGGGGATGACCATTGGTATTGCACTTTTGGCAATTAGCGCCTGTATTGGTTGCGTGATGGCAGTTGCCGTTATCCGTAATTTTATCGGGGGTGGATAAAGGTAGGCGGGATTCCGAGGATTTAACCTTTTGAATTGCGCGCCAGCTCTGCCAGACGCCCGTTATCGGTAATGCGGAATTCCGTGCGGGTGATATCGATAATGCCGTCGTCGGCAAAGCGATGCAGGAAACGGCAGACCATTTCGCGGGTAGACCCGATGCGCGCCGCCATTTCGTCCAGGGTCAGGCTGCGCGTGATGGCGCCCATTGCGCTGTTCGAGCTCGTCTCTATGAGGAGTTTTGCAAGACGCCCTGCAACGGGTTGAAAGGCCATCTCTTCCAGGATTTCGCTGGCGCGCGCCATTTTCTTGATCATCATGCGCGCCAGTTCCCAGGCAAAGGCGCCTTCTTTCTCGAGCAGCGGATGCATTTGTTCTCGCGACCAGAGATAAATCCGGGTCGATTTGATTGCCTCTAAGGAAACGGGCATTGTCATATCTTCATAGAAAAATGCCAATCCCCAAAAAATATCTCCCTTTTCAAAGGTCGTCACAACCAGGCTCCGTCCCTCCACGGAACTTTTTCTGGCACTTACGCCTCCTTCGGCTACGATAAAGAGGTAAGGCCAAAAGTCCCCCACCATCGCGATGGTTTCTCCCTTTTGGTAGTGGCGTTTGATGGCTTCTTGCAGCAAGGCGTCGCGTTTTGGCTGCGGCAGCACGGCAAAGACTGGATTTTGGGCAAGCAATTTGTCGGCTGAAGTCATTCTTTTCTCCCTTGCCCATACTATACCATATTCGAAGGAGCCTTTACATCGCAGAGCGGCGTTCAATTTGCTAAAAGGCAATGCAAAAATCCTGGCGGGGTGCTATAAACCTGTGTTGAGAGCCAGAGGTTTGTCTTTAATTCCACTGGGAGCCAAATTTTTCGAGGGAAACTTTTTTGTTGGGGAGGAAACGATTATGCATTCACGTACAACCTTGACCATCTTGCTGCTCATGTTATTTTTAACAGCCTGCCAACCGGCCAAGCCAGCGTGTCAGCCCGACGCCATCACATATCAAAAAAGCACAACGCCATTTCCTGAACCGACTCCGGCGATGGGCGCAGCGCTGCCGGAGCAGGTAGAGATTGACGGCAAGATGATGGAATTCGACCAGGTGATTCATGGGCCGCTTTGCAACAATACCCTGAGTGGACAAGTGTATATTGCTTGTGATATTGTCGTCGCTGAATGGAAGGACAAACCAAACTTCCTCGACGGCTGCAATTTTGTGGTTGAACCGGGTACGATAATCTACGTCGCCGCGCATCAGAATGCCGCTTATTATAAGGGTTGCGCATCCTGCCATGTTTCGGGTGAAGGCGTAAAGCCTTAATTTTCCCGAACGAATAGGGAAACAGCGCAGAACCGAGGGTGATCAAATCCCCTCGATTTTGCGTTAAAGCAAATCACCGACAGGGTGTTTGTGATATTTTGTACATAATCATAAATCATAATGGGAGGAGCATGAAAATGGTCAAAAATAATCGTTTGGGGGGGATACTATGCATTCTTGGGACGCTGATGGGTCTCATCGGGCATTACATCCTATTCCTCAGATGGTATCTCATTGGAATGACAGCCGAATCGGCAGAGCCGGGCTGCGAAATCTTGTTGAAATATATCCACCCTGCACTGGCGGACCTTGGGATCCTGGCTGCCGTACTGATGGCGGTGAGCGCCTATGGTTTTTTCTTGAAAAAGAATTGGGCTTTCCTGCTTTCGATCATCGGCGTTGTCATTGCTCTGTTGAGTAGCTGGTTTATCAATATCCCGTTCATGGCTGCGGGGCTGCCTCCTGTTTATTTCCCGCTCTTTTTCCCTTATTTGCTGCTCTTCTTCCTCATGCTGCGGTTGGTTGTAATCCGGCAGTGGTCGCTTGTTTTGCTGGCTTTGGGCACCGGCATGGCTTACATCTTCTGCTTCATGAACGGCGTTTCGAGCACCAGTCGCATCATCACGGTGGGGGCCCCGATCTTTGTGCTGGTTGACGGTTTGCACTGGTTTGCTATGGCAGGCTGGGCGGTTGTAACCGTCGGTATTTTGTTGAGCCCGAAGGAGTGGATGCGCGTGCTGGGTCTGACCGCGGGCGCGCTCGAACTGGCTGTTGGCATTCCCCTGGCGGTTGTCACGGCCTCTCAACTGGGACGTTTTTCGCTGTTTGCGCTGGCGCCGATTTCATGCCTGATCTTGATTGTCATTCTGGTCTGGCCAAATCTCTGGCAGCGGCTAACGGGCTCGGCGGAATGAGGTTGAGCGTCACTAGCGCACCCTGCGCGGCGAAGCAACGACATGTACGAGGACAGTCTGTGGGTCTGGCAACGAAATAACGCCTCCGACCTGTCTCAGCCCGGCAGTGGGTTTTCGCTGCACCCGTTGCAGTTTTTTAGATCGTGCGATAGGGATTGCTGGTGAACCGCTTGAAAAGAAAGCTTGCCCTTTATTGGAAGTTGATTAAAAGCCTGCAAACCGGTTTGCTGCTGGCTACCGGTTTGTCAGGCTATATGAGCGCGCGCTGCCCGATCTTCAACCTTGCTACGCTATTTTCCATCGCCGGCAGCCTGTTTCTTGCCATCAGCGGCAGCACGGTGCTGAATATGTGGTATGACCGGGACATTGATGCGCGGATGAAGCGCACATGCGCACGCCCGCTGGCTTCGGCGCAGATTTCTCCCCGCGAAGCGCTGGCGACAGGAGTGATCCTCTCGACCGCCGGTGTGGTTTGGGCGGTGTATCTCGATAGGTTATTTGGTGCAATTGTGTTTGCCGGACTGTTTTTTGATGTTTTCTTTTATACCGTCTGGCTTAAACGCCGGACCTGCTGGGCAATCCTGTGGGGTGGAATCTCTGGGGGGATGCCGGTGCTGGCAGGGCGCGCTTTGGCGGTGGGGGGCATGGATTGGGTAGCTGCGGCGCTGTCGCTGGCGGTTTTGTTCTGGATCCCGACCCACATTCTGACTTTCAGTATGCGTTACCACGGGGATTACCGGGCGGCCGGAATCCCCACATTCCCATCTACGTATGGGTTTCGCTTTACACGTATTACCATTGCCGTGTCCAGCGTACTGGCCGCGCTGATGATGGGGCTGGCCGGTTACGGGATCGGCATGCATTGGGGTTACCTGCGGCTGCTGGTAGTGCTTTCGGCGCTGCTGTTATTCCTGGCTGTTTTTAGCCTGCTACGCCCATCAGAAAGATTGAATTACCGATTATTTAAATTCGCATCCCTTTATATGCTTGGTTCAATGGTATTAATGATGGTCTGATGGCAGAGGATGCTACTCGAATATCTTATCGGGATTGAGGATTAAGTTCGGGTCGAACACAGATTTAATTTGCCTGGAAAGTGCGTTGATCCGTTGATCCATCACCCTGCTCAGGTAACCGCGTCGCTTGATGCCAATGCCATGCTCGCCGCTGATCGTCCCACCCAGGCTGGTGACATAACTGTAGAGTTCTTTCAACGCCTCGTCCTCTGCCCGGTACCATTCCTCCAGCGAGGTTTCTGGGCGCTTGAGCAAGGTGGCGTGCAAATTCCCGTCCCCGGCGTGGCCATAGCAGGGGATCAGGAGATTGTACTTTTCCGCCAGCGCATGCACTTCGGCTACCAAATTCGGTATCAGCGCAATAGGGACCACCACATCTTCAACGCTCTGCACCAGGCTGAAAGCCCTTAGCCCTTCAGGGATGCTGTGGCGGATGGCCCAGATTCGGTCCTGGCTGGCCCTGTCGGAACCGACATAAACTTCTAAGGCGTCCTTCTCCATGCAGAGCTCCCCGATCCGCTCCATTTCCTTATCAATTTCTTCTTCATTGACGCCATCCAGCTCTATGAGGAGCGCGGCGCCAGCGTTCTGGTACGGCAGGTTGTCCTTCAAAATATCGCATCCCATTTTCAAGGAAAGGTGATCAATGAACTCGAGGGCGGCGGGGATGATATGGAGTTTTGTGATGATTTCGGGGACTAATTGAATGGGGGTCGGGACATCTTTGAAAAGAACTAACAGGTCTCTTTTTACCGTGGGCACAGGCAGCAGCCGCAGAAAGATCTTTGTAAAAATTCCAAGCGTCCCCTCGGAGCCAACCAATAAATGGAGGAGATTGTATCCGGCAACGTCCTTGACGCATTTTCCGCCAAACTGGACGATCTCGCCATCTGGCAGGACCGTTTCCAGCCCAAGCACATAGCGATCGGTAACGCCATATTTGACCGCTTTTGCGCCTCCGGCGTTTTCGGCGATATTTCCGCCGATGAAACAGGTATCTGCGCTGTAGCCGGCAAACATCAGGCCATCCTTCTTCAGAGTTTCATTGATGGCGCTGGTCACAACGCCAGGCTCGACCACCACCACCATATTGGCATGGTCAATTTCCAGGATCTGGTTCATCCGCTCCAGCGCCAGGACGATCCCACCATAGATCGGTATTGCGCCGCCAGATTCTCCAGAACCCGCCCCACGCGGCGTGACCGGGATCAGTTCTCTGTTTGCCAGTTTCAAAATGTCGGATATCTCTCTGGCTGTTTTTGGTTTGACGACAACCTCGGGCATTTTTGCCAGCCGACTGTCGGGGATTTCATCATGCGAGTACATCTCGAGCAGATTGGCATCGCCGTAGATGACGTGTTTGCTGCCAACGATGGCTCGCAATTCTTCCACAATGGCGGGGGTTACCTTTTGATAGCGCAGCATATTGACCTCCACAACGAAGTAATCTGTCTGGTGGAATTCTGAGTTCTATTTCGATTTTGAATACCGCTCCACCCGTACATCCGCAGTGATGGCGTGCGCTTCCATCCTTTCGATCCTGCACTGGCGGCTGGTCACCTGGCCGATTTCCCAACTGGCGGCAGGCGTCATTTTTTGATAAGTTACCGTCTTGAGAAACTTGCCGACCCAAACGCCGCCGGTATAGCGGGCAGCGCGCCCGGTTGGCAGGATATGATTCGTCCCGATGGACTTGTCGCCGTATGCAACGGTGGTCTCCTCGCCGATGAAGAGGGAGCCATAATTGCAGAGTCGGTCAAAGTAGAATCCGGGATCCTGCACGTGGATTTCAAGGTGTTCCGGGGCGTAATCGTCGCTGAGGGCGATTGCCTCGGCGGCATCTTTTGCGATGTAAATCCGGCCGTTGTTCTCCCAAGAGATTTGGGCGATGTCGCGAGTGGGCAGCACGCTAAGTTGCTTTTCAAGCTCTTCTAGCGTTCTCCGGCCAAAGGACTCGCTCAGACAAACCAGCGCGACCCCACTGTTGGGATCGTGCTCTGCCTGGCCCAGTAAATCGCAAGCAACGAGGGCCGGATCAGCTGAGTCATCTGCGATGATCAGGATCTCAGTCGGGCCTGCTAACAGATCAATCCCGCAGCGCCCGAACAGTTGTCGTTTGGCTTCTACTACGTATTTGTTGCCCGCGCCGCAGATCATATCAACCGGTTCGAAAATGCCCATGCCAAAAGCCATCATCGCAAGCGCTTGCACACCGCCCAGGATGAAGATGCGGTCTGCCCCGGCGGCTTTCATCGCATTGATCGTGGCAGGGTAGTATCCTTCTCCCTTTACGGGCGGCGTGAACGCCACCACATTTTTTACCCCCGCTACCTTTGCAGGGATAATGCTCATCTGCGCTGAGCCGAACATCGGATACCGGCCACCTGGGATATAGCTGCCGACCGAGTTAACGGGGATGTGCTTGTGGCCAAGGATCACGCCAGGGCGAATTTCGATCTCAACTGGCCTGAGCGAAGCCAACTGTGCCTGGGCAAAAAGCCGCACATTGGCCTGGCAGAAGGCGGTGTCTTCGATCACCTGCGGATCTACCTTTGCGATGGCTTCATCTATTTGCGCAGGGCTTAGCTCGAAATCGGGCGGGTTCCAGCTATCAAATTGCTGGCTGTACTTCCTGACGGCATCCATGCCGTGCTTTTCAAGGTCGCTGAGTAGTTCCGAAACCAGGCGGGTGGTTTCCGGGTCGCTTTCGAACAGGCGATGCCCCCCATTTTTTAGAATTTTCATGGCTTCTCCTTGCTTTGATTTCGTGTGATTGTGATGGAATTCGTGGATACCTTGCTGGGTAAAGTCTGTCCCTCATCCGTTCCGGCCGCGAGTTTCCTTTTGATGGCAATGCCATTACACGCGGTTATGATAGGGAAAATCACTCAGACAGGCAACGTCCCTGCTCTTATTATAATCTGCTCTGAAAAGGAGAAGATCTGAGCGGTGGTGGAGATTCTGGATAGTTTTCCCGTTCCGGACGAAATCTGGCCGGATGGGTCTATCGCGGCGGGAATTAAGCGTCTACCGTTCTCTTTTCTCTCAATGCGTCTGAGGGTACAATACATATAATCATAATCATGGTGTGATTCGATGTGTGAATTCACAGGAGGAGTGCAAAGTGAGTTCAAATGCCAAGTCTCCGCTCTTTTATATCGGCAAGAAATTTGACCCCGCACAGGGAAAAGCTACTGCCGATCAAGTGCTGTATGACCCTGCCGATCTGACCACACATGGTTTTGTGACCGGCATGACGGGTTCGGGGAAAACAGGGCTGTGCATCAGCATCCTGGAAGAAGCCGCTCTGAAGGGCATCCCGGCAATCATCATTGATCCTAAAGGGGATTTGACTAACCTGGTATTGCATTTCCCGGACCTGGCGCCGAAAGACTTTGAGCCCTGGATTGATCCTGAAGCAGCCCGGCGGGAAGGGAAAAGCGTACCAGAGATGGCTGAAGCAACTGCCCAAAACTGGCAAAAAGGCCTGACGGATGCCGGGCTGGGGAGGACAGAATTGCTGGCGCTCAAGGATGCGGTGGATTACGCGATTTACTCGCCAGGTTCGACCGCCGGCATCCCGGTGAACATCCTTTCTTCCTTTGCTTCTCCGGGCCTGCCGTGGGAGGAAAACAGCGAAGTTCTGCGCGAGAAAATAGCAAGCACGGTAACAGCGCTGCTTGGGCTGGTGGGGATGAATGATATTGACCCGCTGCGGTCGCGCGAGCACATCTTACTCTCGAACCTGGTTGAAAATGCGTGGAGCACCGGTAAATCACTTGACCTGAGTGAACTTATCCTTCAGGTGCAAAAGCCTCCTTTTGAACGTTTGGGCGCTTTTCCGCTGGACAACTTTTTCCCAGAAAAGGATCGTTTTGGGCTGGCAATTTTGCTCAACAACTTTCTGGCTTCTCCTTCATTTCAGGTTTGGCAGGAGGGACAGGCGCTGGATGTGGCTTCGCTTCTCTATAACCGAGATGGCAAACCACGCCACAGCATCTTTTACATTGCTCATCTGGGCGACAGCGAACGCATGTTCTTCGTCACGCTGCTTTTTGCCGCCATAGAAACCTGGATGCGCTCGCAGCGCGGCACCAGCGGACTGCGGGCGTTGGTGTATTTTGATGAAATCATGGGATATTTGCCGCCAGTGCAAAACCCGCCTTCACGCGGTATTATGCTGCGCATGCTTAAACAAGCGCGCGCCTTTGGGGTAGGGCTGCTGCTGGCGACTCAGAACCCGGTTGACCTGGATTACAAAGCGCTCTCAAATGCGGGTACCTGGATGATTGGCCGGTTGCAGACCGAGCAGGACCGCGATCGTCTTCTGGAGGGGTTGATTAGCGCCGATTCAACCATTGACCGCGCTAAGGTCAAGGAATTGTTCAGCAAACTAGGCAAGCGCGTCTTTTTGCTCCACAATGTTCATGATAAGGGTGGGCCAAAACTCTTTCAGACAAGATTTGCGCTTAACTACCTGGCTGGGCCGATGACGCGCGCTCAGCTTCCAGCTCTCAATCAGTTAGCAGGCGCCGGGAAAACCGCTCCCATCGCCGAGCAACAGGCGGGGGTTTCGGCGCTGACGTCCAGCCAGCCACATGAGAGCATCGTGACGGCCTCTTCAAAGCCGTTGACGAGCAGCCCTTCAGATTTCACGGCAGCTCAGCCGGCGATGCCGGCCGGGATCAATGAGTATTATTTGCCCAATGATTTGGGAATTAAAGAAGCGATTGACGCCGCCGGCCTGGCGGTGAATGGCGCCCCGAATGTCGAAGGAATTGTCTATCGCCCGGCGCTTCTGGCGCAAGCCGAGGTGCGCTATCTGAATCGCCGCTATAATTTAGATTTCGGTCGCCAGATTTCTGCGCTGGTAGATCAGAAACCCAGTGGGTTGCTCCGATGGGAACAATTTGCCTGGAATGTCTTTACGCCTTCCTCTTTGCAACAAATGCCCTTGCCACAGGCAAAGTTCTCTCAGGTGCCTGGCTGGTTGGCGGACGGACGGCAGTTGAAGGAATTGGAAAAAGATTTTTTGGAATGGGTTTACCGCAGCGGGAATATCAAACTGCGTGTGAATGAGACGCTCAAGGTTTATGGCAACCCAGAACTCTCGCAGGCCGAATTTCGCGAGATGTGCAGCAACGCGGCGCGCGAAGCCATGAAAGCCGAACAGTCCAAACTCGATTCGGTTTACAGGAAGAAGATCGCCGATCTGGATAAAAAGATAGATCGCCAGAAACTGGAAGTGGAAGAACAGAAAGGCGAACTGGATTCACGGCGGCTTGAGGAATTGTCTACTGGCGGCGAGTTGATTTTAAGCCTGTTTGGCGGACGCAAGAAGAGCCTGTCCAGCTCCCTCTCGAAGCGCCGTATGACATCGAAAGCGAAAAGCGATTATGAGCAAGAGCTTAAGGAACTGGAAACACTGCAGAAAGACTATGCCGCCCTGGAGAAGGATTACCAAAGCGCCCTGAAGGATTTGCAAGATGCCTGGGCGGAAAAGGTGAATGACGTGACCGAAATCCCGCTGGCACCGGCGCAAAAGGATATCCACCTCGACCTGTTCGGCGTGGCGTGGCGGCCTTATTATCTGGTGAAAGTAGGGAACAAAACTCAAGAGGTTCCGGCTTTCAAACAAGCTCCCAGGTAAGCTGCGCTTTGCTTTAATGCGTGTTTAAAAACGGGCTGCTCAGCGAGCAGCCCGTTTTTGATGGGATCCTATCAAGGCCTTGCTACAAAGCGAAAAGTGAGCTTTACCAGATCTTCTGTCTGTAGAATACCAGCAAGCGAGATTGGACCAACGCCAAAATCGCTCATTAAAATATTGGTTGTAGCAGTGCCACTCAGCGTGTTGTCTTGCAGTCGGGCGGCGATATCAAAGGCAACCGGAAGGGTTACCTGGCGCACCGTCAGGTCGCCGGTTACCCTGAAGGTATAATCCTGTCCCTCCTGGTAGCTTGCTGGCAGGCCTTCGATTTCTGTGGGAATAAAAGTGGCAATTGGATAACGCTCCGATTCCAGAAAGCGCTGGCGGATGGCGTTGTCGCGCCTGGAGCTGTCGGATTTGAACTGGCTGATATCAACACTGATTGGCCCGATCGTGCTAGCGGGTGGATTGGCCAGATCTGCAAAAATTTCTCCATTTATCTGGCCTGTCACACCGATTGCAACCGCGAAGCGGTTGTTCTGGTTCAAAAAAGTTTCTCCAACTTCGTATTGTACCTCGGATTCGCCCGGTGCAATCTTGAAGACGACCTTGCCAGCCGGGTCCGGCGGCGCGGTGGTTGGGTTTTCGATGGTTGCCGTTGGGTCCGGCAGGGTTGGCTGGGGAGGGCTTGTCGGCGTTTCTACTGGACGGGTCGGCTCCGGCGTCGCTGTCGCCAGTGGGGGGGCGCTGACGCATGAGCTAAGAATTATAGCTAACAGAACTGTCGCCGCTAAGATTTGCTTCATTTGCTGCTCCATTTTTCATAAACAATAATCGGTAAACTAAAAGTTTACCGATTATATCCAATTTGAAGCAACAATGTCAAATTCTGCAGAAGCTTGGGGTTAACTGATTTCTTGCCGGCCAGCCAGCGCCCGCAGAATGGTATTCTGGTCAGCGTATTCCAGGTCGCCGCCAACGGGCAGGCCGCGCGCCAGGCGAGTTACCCGTACGCCATAGTGTATGACCTGTTGGCGGATGTACAAGGCGGTGGCGTCGCCTTCCATGCTAGGGTTGGTTGCGACGATGATCTCCCGGATATTTTCCTTCTTCACCCGTTCTATCAGGGGAGCCATTTTCAGATCTTCGGGGCCGATTCCCTCGATAGGTGAGAGTACACCGTGCAACACGTGGTACCTACCGTTAAAACCGCCAGTCTGTTCGATCATGAGGACATCCAAAGGCTCTTCCACGATACAAAGACTGCTCTGATCTCTGTGGGTATTCGCGCAAATATCGCAAATCTCTTGATGGGCGATCGTGATATTAAAACAAACTGGACACATGCCCGTCCCGCTTTTTAGCGTCAGGAGCGCATTTGCCAGGTTTTGGGACAACTCCTCGGGGGCGCGCAGCAAAAAGAAGGCCAGGCGGGAAGCCGTCTTGGGGCCAATCCCTGGCAGGCGTTCAAAGGCCTGGATCAGGTTAGAAACAGGTTCAGGCAGAACGGTCATAGCAGAGCTTAGAAACCCATGCCGGGTAGTCCGCCTGCCAGCGGCCCCAAACGCTCTGCCGCCAGCTGGCGTGATTTGTCCAGCGCCAGGTTGAAGGCGGTCAGAATCAAATCTTGCAGCATCTCTGCATCAGCGTCTTTCAAAAGCTCCGGATCGATGACGACGGCCTTGCAGCGTTGGTCGCCGGTCACGGTCACTTTTACCGCTCCTCCGCCGGCAGTCTCGGTCACAGTCTCTTCGGCCAGGCGAGCCTGGGCTGACTCCAATTGTTCTTGCAAAGCCCTGATCTGGGCCATCATGCCGCCTCCGCCGCCTTTGCCGCCCATGGGTCTATTAAAACCTTTTGCCATAACACTACCTCCTACAAAATCAGTAAAAACTCATTCTTTATGGACAATCTGTCCTCCCAGGTTGAGCGCAGCGCCGACCATGCCGTCGCTGTCCACTTCCAGGTTGTCCAGATTAAAATTGGTCTTTGGGTTGACAATGCAAGCGATGTGGACTTTTTTCCCTGTAACCTCGCTCATCACTTTGCAAATCAACTCGCGATTTTCACGAATTTCCATCTTTGACTTTAGCACTTCAGTCGCAAAGCCCAGAATTAACATACCGCTTTTGATTCCCAACGGCCTGGAAGAATTCAGTAAGGCCTCAGTTGGCATGCTGTGTTGTTTGACGATTGCCCGGATGCGCTTCCAATGCTGGCGTACGTCTTCCAGGGTGAGCTCATCGCCCGGAGGAGGCGCTGGCGGCGCGGCTTTTTCGGGTGCTTGTGGCTGCGGCTGGGGCGCCGGTTGTTCGGGTTCTGGTTTTTCCCTGAGACTAGAAGAGTGGGCAGCCTGTGCGGCGACGGGCGCGGCAGGGAGAGGGGCACTTTTTTTCGGTTGGGACGCGGCGGCCAGTGGTGTGGTAATGGCCTGGGCAAACGCCAGCTCCAGCAATAAGCTGGGCTGCCAGCCGTTTCTGAGCTGGCTGGCTGCATTGTTGAAAAGCTGGATGGTTTCCAGCAGAAAAGGGCGCTCGAATTCAGAAGCGTGGGCATCCATTTGGGCACGCACTTCGGGCGTGGTTTCAATTTGATCTGGACTGTTAAGCTGGATCAATAACAGGCTACGCAGGTATTCCACCACCTGTCTGGCAAACTGGCGCGGGTCTGTTCCGCTATCGAGCGCCTGATGAATGCAACTCAATCCTTCTCCGCTTTGCCTTGCCAGGATTGCGCTTACCAGTTTAATCACCACCTGGCTGGTGGCTGCGCCGAGCACAGTTTGGGCGGTCTCGAGGGTAATTTTTTGGCCGGTCGAGGTGAGCTGGTCCAGGAGGGAGATGGCGTCCCGCATCGAGCCGGTTGCCTGACGGGCGATCAGGTTCAGCGCTTCTGGTTCTACCTTCAGTTTTTCTTGTTTACAAAGCTCCGTCAGGTGTGCAACTATTTCCTTAACCGGTATCCGACGGAATTCATGCCGCTGGCAGCGTGACAAGACGGTAGGGGGGATCTTGTGAACTTCGGTGGTGGCGAGGATAAAGATAGCGTGTGGCGGCGGTTCTTCCAGTGTTTTCAGAAGGGCGTTGAACGCCGCTGTGGACAGCATGTGAACTTCATCAATGATATAGACTTTGTAACGTCCCTGGCTTGGCGAGAAGTTGATCTTATCCCGCAGATCGCGCACGTCTTCCACGCTGGTATTCGAGGCGGCGTCGACCTCGATGAGGTCCAAAAATCGGCCTTCGTTGACGGCCTTACAGTGGCTGCACCGGTCGCATGGTCGCTCCGACAGGTCTTCTGCCAGGCAGTTAAGCGCCTTTGCCAGCAGGCGGGCCGTGGTTGTTTTGCCGGTGCCGCGTGGCCCGGCAAATAGGTAGGCATGCCCAACCCGGCCAACCTTCACTGCATTTTTTAAAGTAAGGATGACATGTTCCTGGCCGATCACCTGGTCCCAAAGCTGCGGCCGCCATTTACGATAAAGCGCCTGTGTCATTGTCCTGCTTTCTCACCGGATAAGATATTTTGCTCTGAGTACGCCATCGGAATCGCGCAACGATACGGTTTCTCCGATTCTCCACACGGGCCGGTCTAATTTCCAATAGAGGGCAGTGGGGGTGTTGACCCCGACCCGGGTGAAGACATCGATGCTGCCGTTGACAAAATTGAGCTGCGGAAACACAAAGGCGTTGCCGTCTTCGTCTTCCAGTTTCCAGCCGGTTAACCAAAGATCGCCAGATTGGACGCGTACCAGCCGGACGGTTTCGCTTTCGGCAATGCCAACCCCAAATACGTTTTCAATTTCGATCAATGGCTGGTCAGCGGGGGGTAAAGTGGCCATCGCAGCCGAGGACGCCGCCACAGGGAGCTGTTCTATGGAGGGGATTTCGGTTTTGTGTGTCAGGTCCCAAATCCATAGCACCAACAACGTCGTCAGGGCGGAGATAAAGATGTTCAACAGAATGTATGGAACGAGTCGTCTTCTGGCTCTCATGGCTTGACCTTGGTTGAATCATAGCATATTTCGACGGTAAGATGATATAAAATAGAGAACTTCGAAGGGAGAAAGATTTTGGCTTACCTGGTGGATGGTCATAACCTGATCCCCAAATTGGGAATCCGTTTAGACGACCCGGACGATGAGCGCAGGCTGTTGGAGCGGCTGCAAGAATTTTGCCGCGCCAGCCGAAAAAAGATTGAGGTCTTTTTTGACCGAGCGCCTGCCGGTTTTGCAAATACTCGCCGCTTTGGAATGGTGAAAGCCCATTTTATTCGCAGCGGAGAAACAGCTGATGAGGCTATCCTGGCTCGTTTGCGAAGATTGGGGCGGGCGGCAGCAAACTGGACGGTGGTTTCTTCCGATCTGCGCCTTCAGGCTGAGGCCCGTGCCCTCAAAGCTCTGGTGATGGCGTCGGAAGATTTTGCCCTCCAGATCAAGAATGTTCAAACCGGCGAGATGGCCGGTAAGCGAGAAGAAATGATGAGTGATGAGGATGTTCAGGAGTGGTTGAATATATTTAGAGAAAGAAAATAGAAAAACTCTTAATTATTTTTAATGCAATGTAGACCGAATTCGTGTATGATTATTTCTAAGACACCTCCTTTACTGGTAGTCAGCGGTGTCAGTCACCGGGGAAAAGTCGTAGGCGCGTCCCCCCCGCGCAGACGAAACCCCAGAAGGGTGTAACCGGTGGTATTCCCTCCCTGAAGATCACCAGACATGTCCCCCCCATGCCTGGTGATCGCTTTTAATCTGTAGAACGTTTTTAGGAAATGACGCCGAATTTGCGACCGACGCTTGCAAAGGCTTCCAGACCTTTTTCCAAATCTTCGCGCTGGTGAGCGGCCGAAATCATCACGCGTATACGGGCTTTGCCCTTCGGGACGGTGGGGAAGCCGAGCGACATGGCGAATACGCCGCTCTGGAAAAGCTCCCGGCTGAACTCCTGGGCTAAAGGCGCTTCTCCCAACATGACGGGCGTGATCGGTGTGACGCTTTGCCCGGTGTCGAATCCAAGCCGTTTCATCTCCGCTTTGAAATAACGGGCATTTTCCCAAAGCCGGTCGACCAGCTCGGTGGAGCTTTCCAGCATGTCAATAGCTGCAATGCAGGCAGCCACATCGGGCGGGGTGACAGCCGATGAGAACAAAAAGGGCCGGCCGCGCTGGCGCAGCCATTCGACGATGATGGCTTTACCGGCTACGGCGCCGCCTACCACCCCGAACGCTTTGGAGAATGTTCCAATTTCGATATCTACCTTACCATGCAGGTTGAAGTGATCCACAATACCGCGGCCGCCTTTCCCAACCACTCCTTCGCCGTGGGCGTCATCTACCATCAACATGACATCGAACGCTTGGGTGATCTCATAGATCTTGTCCAGCGGCGCCAGGTCGCCATCCATGCTAAAGACGCCATCGGTCACGACCAACATCCGGCGATAATTGCCCAGGTTTTCCTGGATTTTCTTTCGCAAGTCGTCTGGATTGGCGTGGGCGAATCGGACAATGGCGGCGCCGGAGAGGCGCGCCCCATCAATGATGCTGGCATGGTTGAGTTCATCCGAAAAGATCACGTCCTCTTTGCCGACCAGCGCCGGAAGCGTTGCCAGATTGGCCGCAAAACCGGACTGAAAAGTGATGGCGCTTTCGACCCCTTTGAATTTTGCCAGGCGCTGTTCCAGCTCCAGGTGAATATCCATCGTTCCCGCAATGGAACGCACTGCGCCGGGGCCAATCCCATAACGAGTCAGCGCTTCTTGAGCAGCCTGCACCATCCTGGGGTGATTTGCCAGCCCAAGATAATTATTTGAACAAAAGTTTAGTACTTTATTGTTGTCCACCACCAGCCAGGCGCCCTGGGGCGAGCTGAGGGTGCGGATGCGGTTGTACAGACCAGATTGCTTGAGGGTATCAAGCTCTTGTTGTATCCAATCCAGACGATTTGACATGTGGTCCTCGGGATTATTGGGGATTTTAGGAAGTGATTGGCGACTTGATCAGATTCATTATACCCTTTTTCCAAGGGAGAGGCTGCTGTCGCTCAGATACCCAAGTTCTGCCAATGCCTTACGGACCGTTTCTTCGCTGCCTGGCCGCAGAATCACCGTTGTGGGATTCAGAGTTTCCATCAGGGAGCGGCTGGCTTTGGTTTTTCGAAGAGCTTCAAGGATCTCAGGTGAAGAAACCCGCAGGAGGGTGACCGGCTGCATCCCAACTTCGACGCCAAATTTGTCCCATCGCTCTATGGCCTGGATGAGCGCGGGCGGAATGGGGCGGCGCGCAACACGGAGCAGCAATTTGACCAGATGAGCGGGCAGCAGACCTTGTTTTTGAGCCTTTTCCAGCGATGTGGTGGTGATGCGGTAGAAATAGAAATCACTGGTTTCTTCATCCCATTCGCAAAAGCGGGCGATCTGGTATCGTATGGCTCTTGAGGTTAAGCGGCTTAACTTGAAGCGGTGATCGAGGGTGATCTCAATTGCATCGCGTTCTTGGGGTAAGGGGGGCGCCTGGCCTGCCAGCAAGAGGGTCGCCCAACTGGAGACGCGAAAGGCCAAGGGGGCAGTGTTTTGCTCATTGGATGCGAGATCCACCAATCCCAGCCAGTGCAATGGGCCGGTTGCCATATACCGCAGCAAAGCGCCATCAATCTCATCCCAGCTTGAAATGCCGCGCAGGAAGGTATCGCTACCTTTTTTACGGATAAACCAGGAATCATAGTCCCCTGCCGGGCGCTGAAAATCTGAATATTGTTCTCGGATGGCGGCGATGAACGCGGAGAGATTCCACCACACCCCTTTTGGCAAGCTATCTAAAAATCCCAGGACGACCTGGCGGGTATGGAAGGGGTTGTTCTGCCATTCTCCTTCGAAGACCAGGCCTGGCAGCAGGAGCAGCTCGTTGACGGTATTGCTGGCCAGCCACCGGGTGACCAGGGTTGAAAGCGCCTGGCCGCGAGGCGCCTCTAAAAACTGGCGGGTCGCTTCTGGCTGCACGCTTCCATCCTGGCGAACCAGGCCAGCAGCCTTTAGAAGCGCCAGCAAAAACGGCAATTTTGTCTTCCAGTTGGGATCCTCTGCCAGCTTAGCTTCTTTGCCGGTGCGGAGGGCTGCCAGGAGGGTGCAACAATCATCCAGAATCTCGTCAGTGGCAGGGATGCTCCAGCGGGTTTCGCCGGGCGAGGCGGCTCTTCCGAGCGGCTCGATTTTCTGGGGGCGCAGGGTTTCTAGAAATTCCAGGATATCATCGGGAATGTAGGCAAATTCCTGGGGTTCTGGTGGAAAGTTCAAAAAAGCCTTGCCAATCAGACCGCGATACCACAGGATTTCAGCCGGAGAGATGGGGTTCTTTTCTGGCTTTTCGCGGTCGCGGCGGGCTGCCCCAAAGGTGCGCACCTCGCCAAACCGGCGGGTGAACATTGCCCAGGGGATTCGCCCTTCATGGTCCAGCAGCGCTTCAAGCGCCGCGGCCGCCTGTTCAGGTAGCCCGCCGATTACCTGCTCTGCGAGGGCGGCATCTAACATTTCGCTGGTCAGGCGTGGCAGGGCGGTATGCACATCGGGGGCGTTTAACTCGATTCCCCAGGCCTCTGCAACGATCTTGAGAAAGCCCAGGTCGTGGCCTTGCAGGGTGTGGAACAGATCGGGCATGCAAATTCCACCTTTTTGCTTTGAAGCTCATTATACCAAGAGGCTATCGGGACTTTTGAATTTGGGTCATCATGGAAGGGATGTTGTGCGCTCTCCAAAACCTTCTTAAAATCGGGCTGACATGTGAGAATCGGATTCTGGCTTGCGATATTGAAGTGTTTGCCTACGGTGGAATCTGTAAGGTTACCCTAAGGGTATCCTGATTGACGCACCTATGGCTTGATTGTATAATTTTCTGGAGCTCCTAACTCTTCCCTCCAGAGGCATTGCATGGCGCTGAGAGGTAATCTACGCGATTTCACAGTCACACAGTTATTAAACCTGGTAAGCCTTGCCAAGAAAACCGGAATCCTGGTTATTGAAGGCTCGTCTGAGGCGGCGAGGGTTTGGTTTCGCGACGGCAAGCTCGTTTACGCGCAGCTGGGAGAGGAAGATGTTAGCCTGGCAGCCGTATTGCAGCGCACCAATAAGATCAGCGCCAGCCAGTACCGTATTTTGCGCGAGCGCGCCAGCCGCATGACCGACAAGGAACTGGGATTGTTGTTGATCAATGCGGGTTACCTGTCTCAAAACGATGTTCTCAATAGCTTGCAGCAATATTTTACGGGCGTCGTCCGGCGGCTTTTCACCTGGGTTGAGGGGCTGTTTCGTTTTGAACCTGGCGAACTGCCGCCAGAGGATAAGATTCCCATCCGGATTGATCTTGAGAACCTGATTATTGAAGGGACACGGCAGCTCAGGGAATGGGAGCAGCTTCAGGAAGAGATCCCAAGCCTGGATATGGCCTTGAAGTTTTCGGACCGGCCGGGCGCGAATATCCGTAATATGAACCTTAGCGTTGAAGAGTGGCGGGTTGTCTCTTATGTCAACCCGAACAATACGATGCGCCAGATTGCCAGAGCGACCAAAATGAATGATCTGGAAATTCGGAGGGTGGTTTATAGCCTTTTGCAGGCGGGGCTGGTGGAAATTGTCCGGCAGGGGGGCGCTCCGGTTATTTTGACCAGCCGTATGTTCCCGACCCAGGACCGGCAAGAACAGCGCTCTTTGATGAATCGTCTGATTGAGCGGATTAAATCAATTTAGCGAGAGGTTTAGAGGGTTGAGTTATGCAGACGGTTAAAATCGTGGTAACAGGTCCTTTCAATTCTGGCAAAACCGCTTTTATTCAATCCGTCAGCGAGATTGATGTGGTCTCGACGGAGCGGAGGATCTCCAGCGAGGAGGAAAAAGTCAAGGACTCAACCACGGTTGCTATGGATTTTGGCCGGATCACGGTTGATGATGACCTGGTGCTATACATGTTCGGCACACCGGGGCAGAGACGGTTTGACTTTATGTGGGAAATCCTTTCTGAGGGCATGCTGGGTTTCATCGTGATGGTTGACAGCACCCGTCCGGAAACTTTTCGCGAGGCTCGCAATATCCTGGAGACGTTTCGCGCTTATGCGCCGACCCCCTACGTGGTTGCGGCTAACAAACAGGATAGTAAAGATGCGTGGGACCTGGATGATATGAGGGTGGCGCTGCGGTTGGATGCACGTGTTAAGTTTTTGCCCTGCATTGCGACCAAAAAAGAACCGGTAAAGAAAGTTCTTTTAGAATTGTTATACAGCATCCTTGCTGAAATGGAGGGGGCCGAAGCCTGAGGGGGGGCTTGCCTTAAGACAACTGCGTGTCCTCAATTACTACCGACCAGGGGATCGTGCATTATGAAGTGTATGGCCGGGGCCGGCCTGTTATTTTGCTGCATGGCTGGTTGGGATCATGGGGACTGTGGCAAGAGACGATGACCTTCCTGGGGCAATATTATCGCACCTATGCGCTGGATTTTTGGGGTTTTGGCGAATCGGGGAAAAAACGCAGCACCTATGCCGTTCAGGATTTTGTTACGCTGGTGAACCAATTTATGGATCAGCTTGGCATCATGGAAGCACCGCTGGTTGGCCATAGCATGGGAGGCACCGTCAGCCTTTCGGTGGCTATCCATTATCCTGAACGGGCCTCTAAGGTGGTCGTCATTGGCTCGCCGATCACAGGTTCTTCGCTGGCGCTGGCTCTCAAGATGGCTGGCAGGCGCAGCATTGCATTTCTGCTTTTTAACCAGATGGAGATGTTCCGGCTGGGGATGCGGCTTGCCTCGCCTTTGATTTGTGGGGATGCGCGTTTCCCTGATATGATGGACCGCGATCTTTCCAAGACAACCCTTGAATCTTTTCTCCTTAGCATTGCCAGCTTACGGCGGACCGACCTGCGGCAGCGATTGAAGGAGATACGCATCCCTGTGATGGGAATGTTCGGCGACCGGGATAATATTGTCAGTCCCCGGCAGTGGAAAACTTTAAAAGAATATGTTCCTCACGCCCGGATCGAGCGTTACAAGAGAGCTGGGCATTTTATTATGCTGGATGAACCGCGTCATTTTATGCTTACCTTAAAGGAATTTTTGGATTCGATTGTGGAAATCAGATGACAACAGAGCCTTATCGCTTTAACCGTTTTTACCAAACGATGATCGAGGGGGTGCAGGAGATTATTGGCTTGCCCGACCTAAAAAAGGTGGAAAGTGTCCGGGCTACCCAGGAGCTGGGCGTCTCTGCCGGTGCAGAAGAAAAGATGCTTTTTTACCAGTTCGCTTCATGGATGGCGGCGCTCGAACAGGTTTTTGGACGCCGCTCCGGGCAGGGAATTGCACTGCGAGGCGGCCGGGTTTCGTTTTTGTATTTGTCTCGTTTGCCCGACCTGTGGGATGCGTTTTCGCATCTGGCGAAACAACTGTTACCTGCTCAGGCGAGGATAAAAGGCGGGTTGGAGATTTTGGCTGAAACTGTTACAAGAGAATGCGGCGTTCAGGTGCAGGTGACTGAAGATCCACAGAATTGGTACTGGCAGATTGCTCCCTGCCCCTGGTGTTCTGGCAGGACAGAAGATACCTCAGCCTGCCAGTTTATGATTGGGCTGCTTCAAGAATTCACTTCCTGGATGAGCGGCGGGCGGTATTACGATGTTAGCGAGGTTGAATGTTGCGCGGCTGAAGCTGAAGCCTGCCTGATTCAGATTGGAAAGCAGTCAATGGATTGAGGAATCATGTTGAAGGTCATCCTTCCTTCTTATCGCTCGATAGCGCCTTTCAACGAATTGGCCCGGGACTTGCGAATTCAGAATAAACCCCTCTGGCTTTATCAACGCGATGTCCTGGCGCCTTATGTTGAGCGAGAGATGGAGCTTCCGATTGGCTCACCGCTGCCGCAAACCCAAGAAGCCTGCCTGGTTTACCGCGATAATCTTTTCTTTGATGAGTCCTTTTTCAAGACTTTCATCCAGGAAGCGCGCAAACGAAAGAAGGCTTCGCGGGCTGCGTTTTCCATAAAAGACGCGGCATTTCGAGAACATTGTCTGCCGCTTTCGGCCTCCTATACCCAGGCAGGCGAGATTTACCTCGCAGACCTCTGGTATTACCCCAATGGCCCACAACCCGATGTGGAACCCCTGGTCATTGACATGCAAGCGCGTGAAATTGGTTATTATCATGTTCCCACCTACATGGCGGCCGAATCGGGCGACCTGGTGTATCAGGTCCCGTTGCGCAGCTTGATCGCGATCGACTCGTGGGTACACGTGTTTATTGCGGATACGGTGTTTGGGTTGTTTGGCCGCGGCGCTCGTTTTGAGGAACGTTTGAAGCGGGATCCATTCTTTAAGATTGCAATTCTGGCGCGGGCGCTTTATGAGGGCAAGCAGGTATTAGAGTGTTCTAAAGTGGTCACCATTGGGCAGCACTGTGTCATTGACCCGACCGCTGTTATCCATGGCCCAACAACGATCGGCGATCATGTCACGATTGGGGCGGGAACGGTGATCGAAAATTGCATTATTGGCAGCAATGTGAATATCTCTCAGGGCTGCCAGTTGATGCTTTCGGTGGTGGGCGACGGTACGTTCCTCCCATTTCGAGCTTCATTGTTTATGACAACGATTATGGACAACAGCATGGTTGCGCAAAACACCTGTTTGCAAATGTCGGTTGTGGGGCGCAACTCTTTTGTCGGCGCAGGGAACACATTTACCGATTTCAACCTGCTCTCGGCTTCGCTCAAGGCTCGCGATGCTTCAGGCGAGCTGAAGTATTCCAACCGGCCAGTCCTGGGAGGGTGCGTGGGGCATAATTGCAGAATTGGCTCCGGGATGGTCATTTACCCGGCGCGGATGATCGAATCTGATGTCATCTTAATTGCATCCCCGCAGCGGCGAGTCATCACCCATGATGTTACGTATGAAGAAAGCGACCATCATGCATTGCCGGTTTCAGAAAAACCGCCCCGACTTTACCCCCGGCCTGGGGAGAGAATTACCGAAAGCTGGTAGTCATTGTCAGATAGACGACTTTCACGTATGATTAAAATGGCGCCTGGGTCTGAGGCACCTCTGCGTAATTTCTTGATTAGCGATTGGCGGCGGGTATATCCTTATTCAATATTGATTTGGGGAGGCTTTTATGGCAGTTGCACGCCTTTTGATTGTCGAGGATGATTCTGATATCTCGAATATGCTGCAAATTTATTTTTCCAGCCAGGGTTATGAGGTTGATGTGGCTCAACGGGGGCGGCAGGCATTGGAGAAAACGCGGCTGGGATTGCCCAATGTGATCATCCTCGATATTATGCTACCGGATATCGACGGCTACGAAGTTTGCCGGACGTTGCGAACCACGACGCGCACCAGCCATATCCCGGTGATCTTTTTGACCCAAAAAGATGAACGCAGCGACAAGCTGCAGGGGTTGGAACTTGGCGCAGATAACTACATTACCAAACCTTTTGACATCGAAGAATTAAAGTTGTACGTTCAAAACGCCATCTCACGCTCTGAGCGAGAGAGTCTCACCGATCCGCAATCGGGGCTACCGGCAGGGCGATTGATCGAAGACCAGCTTCGAAAAATAATCCGGCAAAAAGGCTGGGCATTTATGGATATCCGGATTAATGCTTTCGATGTTTTCAAAGATGTGTACGGGTTTATTGCAGGCGCGAATGTGCTGCGGTTTATCGCTATGCTGTTGGGCGAGGTTGCGGATGAGATTGGCGGCCCCGACGATTTTATTGGTCATGCTGGGGGAGATAATTTTGTTGTTATTACCCAAGAAGTCCATGCGGCCAACTTTAAGCGCCGTTTGAAAGAACGTTTTGCGCAAGAGGTTCTGACCCACTATAACTTCATGGATCGCCAGCAGGGATATCTTTTGACGTCGGATGAAAATGGCGGTATGCACAAACAACCCTTGATGTCGCTGGCTGTTGGGTTGGTGTCACCGGCGACGCACGCTTTTGCTGATATCCGCGAAATCACCGAACTGGCTGCAGAAGAACGCCGCCAGGATGCAGGATGAGGCCGCGAAGATTGAGTTAACCATGACAGCCTACAACCCTTTCAGCCTGGGAATCGCTCTGGTTATCCTGGCGTTGCTCTTTTTTGGGGGAGTCTGGTGGCTTACCCGAGTGGCGTCCAGGACTCGGTCGTCGAGACATGCCATGCCAGTGGGGCAAATCGAAGGGGTTGCGGGTCATCATGAGGCCATGTTAGTGGTTCAGCAGGGTGGTCGCCTGGTGGCTTTGAACGATGCGGCCCGGACTCTCTTTCGCCTGTTAGAAAATGAAACTCCAAACCTGGAACGCCTATCACGAAGCATCCGCCCCAGCGAGTCTTTCCTGGATTTGTGTGCGGCTGAGGGAGAGGGCCGTTTTTTTCTAAACGGCCGTCCACTTCGAGCCAGGTCCTACCGGATCATCAGCGAAGCCGGGGATGTGTTGCTGGTGTTCCTGAGTTCTTCGGATCAGGATGCGTCCATCGAATCACAGAGCATTGCGAAAAGCAGCGAAATCTTACAAACTTTTACGCACTTTACACAGGAGATTGCCGCCAGTCTTGATCTGGAATCAACGATCCAGGCCATTCTCGATAATTTTGAAAAGCTGATCCCCTCTGACTTTATTGAAATTACCCTTTGGGAGCCGGCCAAAGCGCGCTTGATCCCTTACCGGTTTTTGCCCAATGCGGGGGTAGAACGCCAGTTGGAACCCGCCGGAGAGGGATATCGCCTTGATGAAGGCTATTCTGGTTATATTGCTCGCGAGCGCAAACCTTTATTGGTGACGAACACCCAGACGTATCGAGATTTGCAGCCAGCGGTAGATCTCACCTCGATCCCAATCCGGTCTTTTCTTGGCGTTCCTTTGCTGGCCGGGCAGGAGTTGATTGGAACGCTGGAACTAGGAGCCATAAGTACAGGGATGTACCAGGAAAGCGACCTGGAACTGGTCAAATTGATCTCAGGTCAGGCTGCTATCGCCATTCATAACGCCAAGCTTTACCGGGACGAGCAGCGCAGAGCAGCCGAATTGACAGGCCTGGCGCGGCTTTCTCAGGCAGTTGGGACTGCCATGGATCCGCAAGGTTTGTACACCCGCTTGGTTGAAAGTATTGTGCCGCTGGTGAATGCCGAAGTGGTTGGGTTCTTATTATTCCAGGAGAGCCAGCGCGCCCTGGTTGGCCAGGCGCCTTTTTATGGAATGCCACCCCAGTTCATAGAATTGTACCGGTCTAATATTGTACCGGGCAGCCCGGCGGAAGAATTGGTCACCAGCCAGAGGATGATCGTAACCCAAAATGCGGCAGAGGATCCCCAATGGGAAACCCTGGCGCTAAATCATCTTGCACAGGCTGCCAGTTTGCGCGAAACGGCGCTTGCGCCGTTGACGGCCGGTGGCAGGATGCTGGGGTATTTGCAGGTTTCGAACCATACTGGCGGCAGTGCACCCTTTACCGATGACGAATTAAGGTTGCTGACAATTATTGCAAATCAGGCGGCCCCGATCATTGAGAATTTCACCCTGGTGCAGCAGACCCGGCTACGCGCCCAGCGCGCCGAAGCGTTGCGTCGGATTGCAAGCCTGGCCACTTCGGCGGCTACACTGGATGAGATTCTTCAATTCTCTTTGCAGGAGATGGCCCATCTCCTGAAAGCTGATGTTGCGGCTGCTTTTCTCATTGACCGCTCTCGCATCGCGCTCCAGTTTCATCCTCCTTCTCTCTTTGGCAAGGTCGAAGTTCTGAGTGATCGCGCTGCCAACCTGCTCGTTGACGACCCTCAGTATCCTTTTACGATGGCAGGCAGCCAGCACAGCTTGCTGTTAAAGCAGAAATCCACCGACAAGCCCATCGTCCCATTTTACCAGCAGATCATTGCAGAATGGGGGTTGGAGTCCGTATTGATTGCGCCCTTGATCGTTCGCGATGAAGGCATCGGTGAAATTTGGATGGCCAGTTGTTCGCCCGGCTTTTTCGATCAGGGCGATCTCCAAACCCTTTCGACGGCGGCCGGTCAGCTGGCCGGTGTTGTCGAACGCTCTTACCTGATGAGCCAGACCGACGAAAGCTTGCGACGGCGTGTGGACCAGCTCACCGCGCTCACCCGCATTAGCCGTGAATTGTCGGCCAGCCTGGATTTGGGTTCTTTGCTTCAAATGGTTTACGATGAAGCGGTTCGGACCACCCGCGCCGACTGCGGCTCACTTGTTTTGTTCGATTTGAACTGCCTGCCAGAAGAAGCTCCTCAGATTCGTTTTCTGGTTGGCGAGCCTGGAGCGATTGAACTTTCTCCATTCGAGTTGGGCGTTTTAGGAAAAGGAGAGCCATTTTTTACCGCCAATATTTCCGATGTGGGTATGGAGCCTCCTCATGAGGGTGTTGTCTCTTTGATGATCATTCCTATCTTTTACCAGGGGCAGCGCGCAGGCTTAATTTTGCTTCATTCCAGGGCGCCCGGCAGATTTGATAGCGCCTCGGTCGAAATTGCGCAGTCTCTGGCGGCTCAGGCGGCTGTGGCGCTTGGCAATGCGATGCAATACGAACAACAGTCCCAGCGGAATGAACTGCTGCGGCGCGAAGTGGAAACGCTGGGGGAGCTTTTTAAGGTCTTCCGAGAATTGCGGCAGGGGCACTCGCTTGAAGAAGCGCTCCAGGTTATTGCCAAAGCAACCCAGCAGGCGACGCTCTTTCGGGCTGTGGTTATCAGCATCTATGATGAGGATACAGGGTATCTGCGGCGCGTGGCGGGTTTGGGACTTTCTGAACAAATCTGGCGAGAGATGTGCGCGCATCCTCCACAGTGGAGCAGCATCTCGCAAGCTTTCGAAGCCCGCTTTAAAGTGGGGAACGCTTATTTTATCCCGGCTGATCATCTTTCGGTCATCCCGCAGGATGTTCAAACTTTCGTTGTACTGGATGTGGTCGGGACTTCTCAACCTGAGGTCTGGAACCCGGATGATATGTTGCTGGTTCCTCTATATGATGCAGACAAAAAACCGCTGGGATTGATCAGCCTGGATGCGCCAGTGAGCGGTAGGCGGCCAGACCAACCGGTTTTCGAGGCGCTAGATCTATTTGCCATGCAAGCAAGTTTAATGATCGAGAATCATCGTCGGATTGCTTCTTTGGCCCATCGCTTGCAATCCACCGAAAGCGGCGCTGGTCAGCTCCAACAGTCGATGGCAGATATCCAACAAAGTCTGCCGTTGCTGTTGCGCAAGGACCTCGAGCAATCTGTGATTATCCAACGTTTGCAAAGCCAGTTGGAGCGGGTGCGTTCGAGTCTTGATATCGCTGTGCTGGCCGGGCAACAAAGTGATCTGGATCAGATCTTGAAGAAAGTTGCCAGCGAGATCCTTGTAAGGTTCGATTTTAAGACAGCCTTGCTGGCAGAAACGACGCCGCAGGGACCGCGCCTGCTTGGTGTGATCGGAAATGTTCCTGCGGGGGCGAACCTGGATGCTCTTTTTGGCCAGCGCAATCCTTTGCGTCAGGTGTTGCAGGGTGAGGAGATGATCCTGGCGGCCACGCTGGAAGAATTTCCAGAATGGCAGAACAATGCACTTTTGAATGCGTTGGGCGCCCGGTCTTACATTGGATTGCCGCTGGCGATGGGCGACAGGATGGCCGGCATCCTGGCGATTGGCAATATTCCTATGCCTGCTTTTACCGATGAAGATGTGCAGATATTAAGCCAACTGAGCCGTCTGGTGGGTGTGGCGCTTCAGAACCTCGATCTTCTCAACCAGATGCGAAGCCGGTTGCAGGAGCTTGATCTGTTGCTCTCTTTCAGCCGGCGGTTGGCTGGTTTGGATCCAGGCGGGATTCTCAACATTCTGTTAGAAACCATTCTCCAGGCGATACCGGCGGCCAATGCCGCCTGGGTGAGCCTTTGGAACGAGAAAACAGCCAGCCTGGATATCGAAGCGGGAGCCGGGTATGTGGACGACTCCAGCCTGGTGGGGATTCAGATGTCCGAAGGGGGGCGATCCGGCGCCCTCCCCTTACCCTTGCGTGTGTTTCGTGGCGACCGTCCGCTCAGCGTTGCTGAAGTTCATTTTGCGCGGGATTATGCTCTTTCGCCGGAGGACCTTCTTCTTTACCGCCAGGCGACCGGCAGTAAATTACCGGTTTCCAGTCTGCTTTTACCGATTCGCATTGGGGAGAAGAACCTGGGCGTGCTTGTCCTGGATAATTTCAGTCAGGCTATGGCTTTTAGCGAGCAAGACGAACTTTTGGCACAATCTCTGACCCAACAAGCGGCGCTGGCGCTGGAGAATGCCCGACTTTACTTTTCCGCCGAGCAGCGAGCTGCGCAGCTACAGGCGCTTACCCGCGTGGCCGGTACGATCACCTCCAATTTGCGCAGTGACAGGCTGGTTGATTCGCTGTTAAGCGAATTGAAATCTGTCCTTCCCTATGAGACCGCCACGCTCTGGCTGCGCAGCGGCGATCAGTTGACGGTGGCGGCCGCCAGCGGTTTTAGCGATAAGGAAAAGAGGATCGGCATTTCTTTGAACATTGAAGACAGCCGGCTTTTCCAGGAGATGATGAGAACCGGGCTGCCGATCGATATTCCCGATGTTCGAAACGATGAGCATTTTCCTGTTGCGGGACAGGCGGAGCGTCTTTCCTGGCTGGCGGTGCCGCTGATCTCAAAGTCGGAGCTGATGGGCGTTCTGGCTCTGGAGAAAACGGAGGCGGGTTTCTATACCCCAGAACATGTTCAACTGGCGACCACTTTTGCGAGCCAGGCTGCAATTTCGTTAGAGAATGCCCGTTTGTTCGAAGAGAGCGACCGCCGGGCGGCGGAACTGGATCAGCGGTCTCAACGCCTAGCGCTTCTGAACCAGTTTTCAAGCGAGGTGGGAGGCACGCTTGATTCGGATCAGGTCCTTAACCTGACTGCTCAACAGATGCTGAAGGCGTTGAATTGCTCGCGGTCGGCGGTGATTTTGTTGACTGAGACAGCGCAGCCCTTGCTTCAGATCGAGACGCCAGTTACAGAACAGACTCTGCCGGCAGAGCTGCCGGCTTCTCCCTTGCTGGAAAGGCTGCAGGAATCGCAGGGTATTTTTAGCGCTGTTGACGTTTATGCTGAGCCTGAGCTTGCTTCGCTGAGGGAATTCTTTGAGCAGCGCGGCACAGTTTCTCTTCTGATCGTCCCGCTGCTGGCTGGCGCGACGCTCATCGGGTGGTGTTGTTTGCAGAAGGCGGAACCTTACCGCTTCTCACTTGCTGAAATAGAGCTGGCGCGTACGATAAGCAATCAGGCCGCGATGGCCGTCCAGAACGCGCGGTTGTATGCCGAAACCCGTCTGCTCACGGCTGATCTTGAACGGAGGGTGGCAGAGCGGACGGTTGAACTCCGGCGGGAGCACCAAAATACGAACACCCTTCTTCGCATTATTACAGAATTATCTGCCAGTCTGGACATGGACCAGGTTCTCAGCCGTACGCTGGCTGTCTTGAATGAAACCTTAGGCGCTGAACAAGGTCTCATCTTTTTACGCCACAGCCCGCGCATCTATCGTTTTGGATTGTCGTTGGTTGAGTTCGAGAACAACCAGCCTGGCGTGATCGAACGCGAGCTTTCTGAATGGGTTTTCAGCCATAAAAAGACTGCATTGGTGGATGATCTTCTCAATGATCCTCGTTTGAGCGCAACGGTTTCCAATCCTTCGGCTTACCAAAGCGTTATCGCCGCCCCTCTGACGCTGGGAGAAGAAACGTTAGGCGTCTTGTTTTTGCTTCACCGAGAAAAGGCTGCATTTGTAGCCGATCAGATCGGCGTGATTGAGGCAGCTGCCCGTCAGATCAGCGTGGCATTAAACAACGCCGAACTGTTCAATTTGATCCGCGACCAATCCGAAAACCTTGGCGCCATGTTCCGCGAACAGGAGCTGGAAGTCAATAGGTCGCGCGCCATCCTCGAAGCTGTCGCCGATGGAGTGATCGTAACCGATTCCGAAGTGAACATTATGTTGTTCAATGCTTCGATGGAGCGCATCCTGGGGGTTAAGGCCGAAGAGGTAATCCAACAACCTTTGGACCGGCTTGTGCATATTTTTGAAAAATCTACCAGCGCCTGGTTGAGCACCATTAAACGCTGGTCTGAGAACCCGGAAACCTGTAAGGCGGGTGAAATGTACGCCGAGCAGGTAGAATTGGAAAACAGCTCGGTGATTGCCATCCGGTTAGCGCCAGTGGTGCTTCGCTCCATCTTTATGGGGACGGTTTCTATCTTCCGCGACATTACGCAGGAAGTTCATGTGGATCGCATGAAAGCGGAGTTTATCGCAAATGTCAGCCACGAGCTGCGCACCCCCATGACCTCTATCAAGGGGTATGTGGATGTGATGTTAATGGGCGCGGCGGGTGAATTGAGCGGTGAACAAAAACGTTTCTTGAATATCGTTAAAACCAACACTGAGCGGTTGAGCGTTCTGGTGAATGACCTTTTGGATGTTTCGAGGATCGATTCTGGGCGAGTCAGTTTGAATATCCAGTCAGTTCATGTTCCTGAGATCGCGGCGGAGGTGGTCGCTGATATTTTGCGCCGCTCTCGTGAAGAAAGCAAAGAGATCAGCATTTCAATAGACGCAAACCCCGATCTGCCGCCCGTCAACGGTGACCCGGAACGCATCCGGCAAATCTTGGATAACCTGGTGCGGAATGCGTATTACTATACCCCTCAGGGGGGGCGGGTGATCGTCAAAATGAGCGCTTCTGACCACGAATTGCGCGTGGACGTTACCGATTCTGGGATTGGGATCTCACAAAAGGATCAACGCCGCATCTTCGAACGTTTCTTCCGCGGCGATGATCCTCTGGTGCTGGCAACGGCTGGAAACGGCCTTGGCCTGGCGCTTTCAAAGACATTGATAGAAATGCACCGTGGCAGGATATGGTTTGAGAGCAGCGGGGTGGCCGGAGAAGGCGCGACCTTTTCTTTTACGCTGCCGCTTCATGAATTCGAGGAATGAGAAAGATGGCAAAAATATTGATAGCAGAAGATGAGCCAGACATCCGGGATTTAATTGCTTTTACGTTGCGTTTTGCGGGCCATGAAGTCGTCGCTGTGGCAAATGGCTTCGAAGCGCTCCAATCCACTATCCAGGAAATGCCGGACCTGGTGATTCTCGATGTGAGGATGCCTCAGATGACCGGCTATGAAGCCTGTCGCAGGATCAAAGCTGACCCGACGACAAAGGATATCCCGGTTATATTTTTGTCTGCGAAGGGCCAGGAAAGCGAAATCAGAGAGGGGTATGAAGCTGGCGCTTATGAATACTTGTTAAAACCATTTGGGCCTGATGAGTTAGCCAACCGTATCCGAGAATTGCTGCAAGAACTTGGAAAAGGGTAGATGAGCGTCATCGTTTTGAAGTCCGGGTTTGTGCATTATGAAGTGCTGGGGCGCGGACGTCCTGTGATCTTTCTGCACGGCTGGGTGGGTTCCTGGCGGTACTGGATGCCTGCCCTGCAAGCAGCCTCTACAACCTACCGGGCCTATGCGCTCGATCTGTGGGGATTTGGAGAAACCACGAAAAACCCCGAACAATATTCGCTTGGTGAACAAGTTGAGCTGGTTAATGGTTTTCTTAATGAAATGGGCATGGGGCGGGTGGTCCTGGTGGGTCATGGGTTGGGCGCTGTGGTTTCGTTGTTGTTTTCGATGCGCTTTCCGGAGGTTGTGGAGCGTGTGATGGCAATCTCTTGCCCGCTGGAAGAGAAAGCAATCTCTAATCGCTTTCGCACCGGCGCGCCTGCCGCCCTGGCAGAATGGCTGCTGCCCGGAAGTTCGCCGTTGGCCGAATCGATCCGGCTGGATGCGGCCAAGGCTGATCCTGCTGCGCTTCAAGTTTCGATGAATGACTCAGCAGCGCTGACAATCCAACGCCTTTGGGAGCAGCCCGAGTTGGCCTGCTTGTGGGTGCACGGCCAAAACGATCCCGCTATTGCCGCCCTTTCCTCACAACGCTTTGCTGAAATGCCGGAACATATTCACGCTATTCTTTTTGAGGGATCGGGCCACTTTCCGATGTTGGATGAGAATAACAAGTTCAACCGTCTCTTAATCGATTTTCTCAACCTTCCATCAGGTGAAAGTCCCCGACAACTCCAACTGAAAGAAGAGTGGAGGCGTCGGGTGCGGTAAAGGGAGAGGTGAGGGGGGTAAGAAAGCTGTTGAGGTAATGAATGCAGAAGAGTCATTCTATAGATGGTGATCCAAACTATTGTGAGTAACCTAGGCGTGTGAATTTTAGCGCGGATTGATTGTTCTTGGGATCGTCACGAGTGCAATTAACGGAGTGGATCTAGGTGATCCATTGAATGATTAGTGTGCACAACCGCTGGCTGATTTGTGATGTTGAGCTATCGGTCCATCCCAAAAGTCTGATGAACGAGTCACAATGCGGTTGGTCGGTAAAAAATGGTAAGCTTTGCACTATTCCAGGATGGAAAACTCTGGTGTTCTGAATCGTTGTGCGTTCACCTGTGACAATTATCCCCATCAACATATGATCAAAATCAGTTTTTTTCATCCATTATTATGTGATAATCTATGTAAAATAATGTAAATAAATAATCAATTATTATCATTATAGGACAAAAAAGTGCAGAAACAAGAGCGCCATCAACTCATGATCGATGAATTGCGCAAGTCTCGCTGGGTCTCGATCGCGCAGCTTGCAGGAATGTTCAAAGTCAGTGAAATAACGATCCGTCGCGATCTGCAAGAGCTTACTGGGCAGGGTTTGATCAAACGCTCTCACGGTGGTTTTGAAACGAACCCCTTGCTGAACGGCGATCCTCCTGTAATGCAGCGAATGTCAGAATATCAAGAGTGTAAGGAACGGATCGCAAAAGCGGCTAGTGAACTGATTGGCGACAGCACATCAATTTTCGTTGGTTCCGGGTCAACTACAGGTTTTATTCCTCGTTATTTGGTTGACAAAACTAACCTCACTGTCGTTACGAATGCACTAAACGTTGCTTACTCGCTTTCACAAATTAAAGGGATTTCAGTTGTCGTTATTGGAGGGATGCTGCGCTCCTCAGAACTTTCTTTGATCGGTCACATTGCAGAACAATCCTTGGGCGAGGTTTGTGTTGACAAGGTTTTTACGGGCATCGCGGCAATAAACCTGGTGGTTGGTTTGACAAACAATTATTTATTAGAGGTGCAAACGGATCGGAAGTTATTCGAACTGCAGGCTGAGAAGATTGTGCTGGCAGATCATACAAAATTTAATAAAGTGGCGTCGGCATTTGTTGCCCCGGTTATGAAGGTTTCGACGTTGATTACTGATGAACTCACTGACCCGAAAATTCTCGATGAGATTCGCCAGCAAGGGGTGAGGGTTATTGTTGCTGAATAAGTTCTCTGTTTAGTTGCTCTGGCAAGCTCTTTAGAGTATGGAGGCCTTTTGATCTGGTTGTTCTGCGTGCTTGTTCACATCACCAAAATAACCGGTAGTTCTTGAAACTGGAGCAGGTGTATGTCACGAACGGAAAGTCCCATTAATGTTGGCGTGATCGGCGTTGGTTGGTTTGGAGAGCTCCACGCAAAAATATATGACTATATTGCAGGGGCAGTTCTTCTTGGTGTTTACGACAGAAATTCCAGCCGCGCGGAGGAAGTTGCGAAAAAGTTCGGCGTCCGCGCCTACCCCTCCCTTCAGGAAATGCTTGCCGACCCGCGAATAACGGCAGTTAGTGTGTGCACCAGTGATGATCATCATGTTGAGCCAGCAATTGCTGCATGTGAGGCAGGCAAACATGTCTTGTTAGAAAAACCCATGGCCTTAACCATTCAAGATTGCGCTCGAGTTATTGGTGCGTCAAGGAAGGCCGGTATTCAATTAATGCCTGGTCATGTTCTTCGCTTTAACAGCCGATATCGGTTGGCTCACTCGAAGATTTGTTCAGGAGAAATTGGGGATATCAGCCACATGTACAGCCATCGCAGCCTGCCCAAGTCAGCTGCTCATCGGGTCGCTCATTGGGGAGGACGCGACAGTATCCTTTTTCACCTGGCTGTTCACGATATTGACGTATTGTCTTGGCTGGTTGGAGATGAAGTTGTTGAGGTGTTTGCGATTTCTCGATCTGGCGTGATTGAAGCGGAAGGAAGCCCCTTAAGCGATGTAGTACTTACGCTGTTGAAATTTCGGAAAGGCGCTGTGGCAAGCTTGGAGCATAGCTGGATTCATCCTAACAATTACCCTATTCTCGTAGAGGTGAATACAGAGATTACTGGAACACGAGGCAAATTATCAATTAATTTAACAGGAGATGGCGCGATCAGTTTTACACCGAATGGGGTGCAATACTTCTCCGAAAATTATTGGCCAGTCTTGGATATTGAAATATCTAGCGACTTGCGTGATGAGTTGGAAGTGTTTGTACACTGTATCGCGAATCACAAGCCGGTTCCTGTAACTCCTGAGGATGGCAGACGATCTATAGCGACTGTGCTTGCCATTCAAGAATCTTTGCAACGACATATCCCGATCCAAGTCGGCTCGATTATGTAAATATCCCTGCCGATCTATCTTTGCAACCATTATATAGAGAGGAGCTTTAAATGCCTAGGATGAACACAGTAAATGTTGGTGTTATTGGGGTGGGTTGGTTCGGGGAATTTCACGCCCGCATTTATGATTATATGGCTGGTTCAAACCTGGTTGGCGTTTATGATTTGGACCCAAAAAGAACTGAGACTGTAGCTAAATCGCTGGGTGTGCACGCGTACAGCAGCATGGATGATCTGCTGGCTGATGACTCGATCCAGGCGGTCAGCATTGTGGTTAAGGATCAGCATCACTTAACTCCGGTTTTAGCTGCTTGTAGGGCTCGCAAGCATATCATGCTGGAAAAACCGATGGCCTTAACGCTCGAAGAGTGCGATCAGATGATTGCAGCGGCGAAAGAAGCAGGGGTGAAATTCACTGTGGGCCATTTGCTGCGTTTTAACCAGCGGATTGTTCGCGCCCATTACAAAATCCAATCAGGTGAAATTGGTACTGTTCGCCATTTTTATGCCCGCAGAAATATGCCTCGAACTGCCCCCCGGCATGTGGGGGACTGCTGTGGTTTTTATTCAATGCTATACCATGGAGCTGTCCATGAGCTAGATCTCATTCAATGGCTGGCGAACGATGAAATTATCGAAGCATATGCAAAATATCAGGCTGGCCAAATGGAGTCTGAGGGTTGTGGGGTGAGTGATACAATCCTCGCTTTACTTCAATTCCGAAACGGAGCTCAAGCGATCACAGAGCATTCCTGGATTTATCCGGATAACTTTCCTGCGATGGTGGATGGGAGAATGGAGATCACCGGTAATCACGGACGTATTGAGTTGGATCTGGGTTTTCGGGGTGGCATCAGCTACACAGAGCAGGGTGTGCAGTATTTTGAAAATCCTCACTGGCCAGTTGTCAAAGGATGGTATTCAAGCGATTTGCGCGATGAGTTAGAAACGTTTGTTCGGTGTGTTGCAATGGATCTGCCTGTGTCTGTAACACCTGAGGACGGAAGAAGAGCAATAGCTGCCGCCTTGGCTATAGATGCATCTCTAAAAAGCGGGAAACCCGAAAAAGTTCAAGGATAACGATCCGGAGTAGTTGCATAATGACAAAGCAAATAACGACTTCTTTCCAAAGGGGAGATGCAGCAGGAGTTTCTAGCAAGCAAAGCTTGATTATTAAAAACTTCTTTTTGCGATATGGCACGATCGTCGCATTGCTTGTTGTCACTTTGATCCTGGCTTTTACAACTCCCTCCTTTATGACTGCGCTTAACATTAAAAGTATGTTGGCCCAAACAGCAGTATTGGGCATCGTTGCGATCGGCTTGACATTTGTCTCAATACCCGGCGAAATGGACGTATCCATGGGATCGGTCGTTACGCTAAGCGGTGTATTTGCAGTTAGCATGATGACCAAAGAGTATGGTCTATTTGCTGCACTTGCCGCGGCTGCGGCCGTTGGAATTGTCGTTGGATCCATCAATGGGCTTATCAGCATTTATGGACATATTTCCTCTCTGATTGCTACCCTGACGATCGGAGCCATCATCGATGGTGTGTCGTTGTTATATACGGGTGGTTACAGGCTTTATAAGGGAATCCTTCCCTCGTACCGGTATCTAGGAATTGGCGAGTTTGTAAATATCCCGGTGCCGGTCATTATTCTCATCCTTGTGGCTGTGCTTGCGTATCTTCTTGCCCATCAGACTGTTTTTGGCAGAAGATTGTTTGCAATCGGTGGAAACACAGATGCAGCCATTCTTATGGGGATCAACCCAAAATTACATTCTTTATTATCCTTTATTCTTTGCTCAACAGCCGCCGCGTTGGCCGGTGTTATCGTCACAGCTCGGGTAGGCACTGCCGAGCCCTTTGTCCGATTTGGTTATGTTCTTGACGCCTTTGCAGTAGTCTTTCTCGGTACGACGACTAGCGAAGAAGGCGAGCCCCATATTCCGGGAACAGTTCTTGGCATTCTCATTATGGGTGTGCTGAGCAATGGCATGACCCTGGTAGGAGTACCCTTCTTTGCTCAAAATATACTCAAAGGTGTGATTGTATTGATCACGGTAGTTGTTAGTTCAATTATGCGCCAACAACGTAAGTAGACGGATATTGTCGAGGAACGGTATGATGGACAAACTGGCATTGGAGATGAATCAAATTACAAAATTTTTCCCAGGCGTGCTTGCGCTTAACGCAGTTGATTTCAGCGCGTACCGTGGAGAAGTTCATGCACTTGTGGGTGAGAACGGCGCAGGTAAAAGCACTCTGATTAAGATTCTCAGCGGCATTTATAAGAAAGACTCTGGCGAAATAAAAATCGGAGGTGAGGTTGTCGAGATTGCGTCACCAAAAGATGCGAGATTAAAAGGGGTAAGTACGATTCACCAGGAGCTTAACCTCGTTCCTTTTCTCACTGCAACAGAAAATATGTGGGTTGGACGTGAGGATGTCCTAAAAAATCCTTTTATCAGTCGAAAGAAGATGCAGGCAGAAGCACAAAGAGTGATTGATCGCCTGAAGATTGACCTTCCGCTTAATATTCCCGTGAAACACCTTTCTGTCGCCCAGCAGCAAATGGTCGCGATTGCCAGAACGCTGGCCGAAGACGCTCAGATCCTGGTTATGGATGAGCCGACAGCCAGGTTGGCTGCTCATGAAATTGAACGGTTGTTTGAAATAATTCGACGCCTGGTTTCTCAGGGTGTTACAGTTATCTATATTTCTCACCGCCTTGATGAAATATTTAAGCTTGCAAACAGAATTACGGTGTTGAAAGATGGTTGCTTGCAGGGAACATTTGATGTCCAGGATGTGAAGCCTCCCCAATTGGTGCGCATGATGGTTGGACAGGGGGTCGAAGACCGCTACCATAAAGTGAATGTCGAGAAGGGCGGAGATTTGTTGATCTGTGAGGGAATCGCAGATGGCAAGAAATTAAAGGATGTCTCCCTTAAGTTACGGGCAGGAGAGATCTTGGGGGTTGTGGGCCCCGTCGGCTCTGGACGTACGGAATTGGTAAAAGCGCTCTATGGGACCAATCGGGTGACCAGCGGGAGCCTTGTCTTGGAAGGCGAGCGCTTTACCCCTCGAAAACCAGCCGATGCAATTGAACGCGGTGTTGCGCTCATCCCAGAAGATCGGCGCGGGGAAGGCCTGATCATGCACATGGATGTTTCTGAAAATATTACTTTGCCAAATATCGGGCGGCTTTCTCCCTGGGGCTTTTTACGGAAGAGAAGGGAAAGAAAGATCGGTGAAGAGATTGCTCACCAGGTAGATATCCGCATGTCCAGCTCTCGCCAACGTGTCCGCTATCTAAGCGGCGGCAATCAACAGAAAGTTGTTGTTGCCAAGTGGCTCGGTAAGAAATCGAAAGTTTTCTTACTCGATGAACCAACTGCCGGAATTGATGTCGGCGCAAAAGCAGAGATCTACCAACTGGTTTCGAATCTGGTAGCTGGTGGAGCGGGCGTTATTTTCATTTCTTCCGAAATTCCTGAAGTGTTAGGGATTGCTGATCGCATCCTGGTGATGAGGTCGGGGCGGGTTGTCGCGGAGTTCGACCGTTCGGAGGCGACGGAGGAGAAGATATTAACTGTTGTCCTTGCTGGGAATGTAAACGTGGAAACCGACAATGTGGAAACAGAAAAGGTAAGTGGTTAGGAACAGGTTGGAGCCCATAATGTCAACAGAAACTTTTAATCTAAAAAAGAGTGGCAATTTTTTGGCTCGTTACGGAACATTTACGGCGTTAATTCTGATTACGCTGGCTTTTGGACTCTTCGTTCCAAAATTTGCCTCGTTTTCGAACATCATGACCCTTCTCGTCCAGATTTCCATGCTTTCAATCGTCGCGTCTGGATTGACGGCTGTATTCGTTGTCGGTGAACTGGATATATCCACGGGTGCAGTAGTGAGCCTGGGAGGTATCCTGGGCGCGTATCTTATGAACAATCAAATTCCTCCAGCGGCAGCAATTGTGGCGACTCTCTTGGTAGGCGTCGTTTTTGGGGTGGTTAATGGATTTATTGTGGGGTATCTACGAATTCCAGCGCTCTTGGGCACGTTTGGTACCTCGGTTATTGCTCTTGGCCTGAACTTCTGGGCTGGAAATGGTTCATCGATAAGAATATCTAAAGAAGTTACCAGCGAGTTTTTCATGTCCTTGGGAAGTGGAACATTTGTGGGCATTCCAATTCCGTTTGTTGTCGCATTGATGGTCTTTATCTTTTTCCTCTTCCTGCTAGAGCACACCAAATGGGGATTGAGGATGTATTCGGTTGGAGGAAATCAGGAGGCTGCCACGAATTTCGGCATTAACAACCGGCGGATGAAATTTACAGCTTTTGTGTTTTGTGGGCTTACTGCGGCAATTGCTGGCCTGCTTCTATCTTCCCGGCTAGGCGCTGGCAGCCCGATCGCAGGCGATGCTTATACCCTTGATGCGATTGCAGCTGTATATGTGGGCGTCAGCATGTTTCGGGAAGGTGAGCCTCACCTTTTTGGGTCTGTTTTGGGTGTGCTAATCTTTGGGATCCTGGTTAATGGAATGCGCTTAATGGGTGTGGGATATGAAGTCCAAAGTATACTGCGCGGCATATTTATTCTCGGCGCGGTAGCGATCGCTGGAAATCGAGCTCAACTGAGGGTCAAACTTTTCTAAGGAGGAGAAATCGCAAGAGATATATTATTGTGTCCTATCTATCTAAATCAACCCATATTGATCTAACCATTAAGGAGAATAATGATGAGGAAGAAAAATTTCGTATATGTGTTTGTTGCACTTGTGGTAATCGCAAGCATGTTGGCTGCCTGCCAGCCACCGGCGCCGACAGCTCAGCCAGCAGCGGCTGAACCGACGAAAGCTCCAGAGAAGCCCGTCGAAGAAAGCAGCCCAGCCGCCCCGGAAAAGGCCTACAAGATCGGTGTCTCGGCACAGCTTGTTGCTCATGACTGGTCGATCAAAGCCTGGGAAGGTATTCAGGCGCAGGCCAAGGAGATGGGCATTGAGGTTACTCAACTCAGCGCAGGGCAGGATCCTGATAAGCAGTTGGCTGACATCGAGAGCCTGATTGAGCAGGACGTCGACGCGATCATCATTTTGTTGGCGGAGACTGGCGTTTTGGATCAAGCAATTCAGAAGACGACCGCGGCTGGAATTCCCGTTGTCTTTGTAGATGGCGGTTACAAGGCTGATGGCGTGATTCAGAACATCTCATCCGATAACTGCGAATTTGGGCGTCAGGCCGCTGAGTTCATTGTAAAGCGCGCTGGTGAAGATGCTCAAGTTGTGTTGCAGACCTATCCGGTCCTTGAAGCTACCAACTTGCGGTCCGAATGTGCCAAGGAGTACTGGAAGGAAAAATATCCGAATGTGAAAATTCTGGAAGAGCAGCCAATTCTTGGCCCTGAGTGGACCGCTGATGCACAAGCGCACGCTGAACAGATGATCACAAAATACGGTGATGCTCTTGACGCTTTCGGTGTGTGCAGTGATCTCTTTGGTATTGGTTCATCAGCAGCAGTAGATGCGATGGGAAGGAGTGATCAAATTATGGTCACAGGCGTGGACGGACTTGATCAGGTAATCGAAAAAATTGCCGATCCGAAAAGCAGCTATCAATTAACCTTCCTGCAGGACTCTGGAGCGATGGGACGCGCGGCTGTAGAGAGTCTAAAGAAGTATCTAGACGCGGGCTGTACGATCCCAATGAGCGACTCCTGCAAGAGTGTTGTGGAGCCAGCCTTGTACGTGCCCGGCATCATGATTACAAAAGACAATGCCAAGGAATATGTAAAGTAAACGGAGAATGATCGGTAAATTGAAAAAGGGGCAGAAACCAACCAGGCTTGGAGGTTTCTGTCCCTTGCCCAACCCGCTGCTAGGGAATGAGTCTGCGAGCAACAGATAGCTCAAATTCCCGGCAGCGGGCCCTGGCCGAAAGGTAAAAATTTCTATCCCCTTTAAATTGTAACATGCCTCTTGAGTTCAAAGGTAGGTATGGAGATCACAGAGGATAGGTGATTTGAAATTGATCCAGCTTTTCTCTGTCGAAGCCGTTGAACCTGGTTGGTCAGGATGTTTGTTGCTCCGGTGCGATTATTACACATTCCAATTGGCAATGTAACTCTATCCAGTATATACGTTTGCCTATGAACGAGCTTGTGTGGGCGACTTACAACTTTGCGGCAGGCTTATCACCAATCAGATTTTCAATGAGGGCTTTTTTGAAGAACTATCAGGGAAAGAAAGGCTGTTCGGGCGGTATAGGTGGCCCAGCGTAAAGACTTGGGAGATCTTTGAGGTAATCGTATGCCAACGACCAACGATATTGAGCAAAGCGTTATCTGCTATTTGGAATCCCATAAGCAGGCTTTGCTTGAATTTACCTGTTCGCTGATTGCATGCCCCAGCATGACGCCGCCTGGAGATGAGCGCGCCATGGTTGAAAGGGTTATTTCGGAATTAAGTAAGTTTGGGTTGTCCGATGTAAAAATTGAGGCTCTTGCTCCCACACGGCCTAACTTAATCTGCCGTTTGCACGGTGAATCTGGGAAGCCTGTTCTCATGTACAGTGGCCACCTGGATACGAAGCCGGTCGGTAATTTGGAGGATTGGAAAACAGATCCGTTCAGGGGGACTATTCAAGAGGGCAATCTGTATGGTTTGGGCGTGGGTGATATGAAAGCATCTGTGGCTGCTATGGTTTATGCTGCAGCGGCTTTGCAAAACTCCAACGCTCCGCTGGCGGGTGATTTGCTGCTTTGTTTTACCGCCGATGAGGAGGGGGGTAGTACGTATGGGGCTGATTATCTGGCACGCCACAATCTTGTCTGTGCAGATTATGCGGTTTTAGGCGAACCCTGTGGCGTGAAACGCGAGTGGGAGAATATTTGCGTGGTTTCGCGAGGAATTGCCTGTTGTAGGGTCAAGGTCTATGGAACTCAAATGCACAGCAGCATCTCCGATCAGGTTCCATCGATTAACGCCAGTGAAAAAATGGCGAAGATTCTTGCTCGTGTGAGGTCCGAACTTGAGGTTCGCTTTGATTCTCATCCGTTTTGCGCGGGCGGCGTTACCATAAACCCTGGGGTGTGTGTCAATGGTGGTGTAACCTGGGGAGTATATCCAGGATACGCAGAGTTTGGAATAGACATTCGGGTCGTTCCTGGGATGACTCGTCAGGGTCTCGAAGAGGACTTGCTTGCATTTCTGAATAAGCTAGAGCGGGAAGACCCGGATTTGAATGCCGAGCTTGCGTTCGAACCATCACCTCGCGACTGGTTAGATGCAACGGAAATTTCCCCTTCGTTGCCGGTTGTTCAAGCAATGCAGCAGGCTACGAAGAAGGTTTTTGGTCAATCGTTACCTCTTGGCGCGTTTCCGGCCGTGACGGATGCAGCCCGCTTTCAGAAAATCGGGGGGATTCCAACGATCCCTGCTCTAGGGTCTGGGTGTCTGACACGCGCTCACAGTCCGAATGAATTTATTGCTGTAGACAGCATATTAAAGGCCGCCAAGGTATATGCACTAGGCGCGCTGGCGCTTTTGAACTGATTTAAGCTAAGGATGCAGTATGCGATTGACGGAACGCGTTTACATGGTTGGAAGCGGCGATAACGGTTTTTGCTTGAGCGACCATGCGGATTGCAATATCTATCTGATTGATGGCGGAGATGAGTTGGCGCTTATCGATGCGGGTGTTGGTGAAGGCACTAACTGTATCCTTGATAATATTCGTTTGTATGGTTTTAACCCGGATAAGATCACCACTCTTTTCTTGACCCATATTCACGCGGATCATGCAGGTGGCTCAGCGGGACTGCGGTACTTGATTTCTGGAATGAAGGTAGCTGTAGCCGGTGGAGCGGCGCTTGCTTTGCGTCAAGGAGATGAAAAAGCGATTAGTCTTGACCTGGCCAAAAAAGCAGGTTTTTACGCCCAGAATTATTTCTTTCAACCCTGCCCTGTCGATATCGAACTTCAGGATGGCGACCAAATAACTGTGGGAGATCTCACTGTACAAGCGATTTCGGCACCCGGCCATTCGGCTTATGATATGGCATACGTAGTCCAGGTCGACCAGAAAACCTCTTTGTTCAGCGGAGATATCATTTTTCACGATGGAAAAATTCTTCTTCAAAGTACGTGGGATTGTGACCTGCAAAAATTGATCACCAGCTTACGCCGGCTGGGAGAGGTGAGGGTAGATGTTCTCCTGCCTGGCCATAACCTGGTAACGCTGAAAGATGGCACGCTGCAAATCTGGAAAGCGATTGAGATTCTGGATCACTGTCTTATACCGAAGAGTTTATTGTGATTTTGCAAAAAGTTTGATTCCTTGAAAGCATAGATTGAAATGCCAAGCTTACTTCTCTCTATTGATATTGGAACCACAGCGGTCAAGGCCGGTTGTTTCACGCCCGAAGGAAAAATTCTTGGCTCTTCTTATGTGGAATATACTTTGTTGCACCCTGCTCATTTGTGTATTGAACACGATGCCAATTTGTGGTGGAGTTTATCGCGGCAAGTGGTCTTGGAGGCTCTTTCCGTTTCTGGTATATCGTCTGATGAGATTGCCGCACTCAGTATTTCTGCCCAAGGCATATCTTATGTACCTGTAGATGAGGCTGGCAATCCTCTCCATAATGTTTTTTCTTGGATGGACACGCGCGCTGTAGAGCAAACTGACAGGATTCGGAACCTTTTTGTGAGCCAGGGGGAGGCATTCCGGCGGGTAGGTCTGCATGTTGTCCCAACCTATACGCTTCCTAAAATTCTTTGGCTGAAAGATCATCATCCGGAAATCTTTCGGGCGGCGCATAAGTTCAGTACATGCCTGGATTTTATGAATAAACGTTTGGTTAATCGGTTTATCACCGATTATTCGATCGCTGGCGGTACCCTTGCTCATGATCTTGACAGGCTTGCCTGGTCAGATTTTGTCTTGGAAGGAACTGGCGTTCCAAAAGAGAAATTGCCGGAAATTAATTGGGGGGGAACTCCACTCGGTGAATTATGTCCAGCAGCTGCCCGTGAGTTGAGCCTACCCGACACTGTGCAAGTGTTTCTCGGTGGACATGACCAGGAGTGTGCGGCTCTTGGGGCAGGACTGCAGAATGAGGAGGTTTCAATTTCTTTAGGAACCGCATCGATCTTGATCGCTCCTCTGAGCGTGCCGACCTTTGACCCCAGCTTAAGAATCCCTTGCTACCCGCATGTTGAAAAGGATAAATTTGTATTGGAAGCGGTAGTGAGCGCCGGGGGCGGTTCTTTTAAATGGTTGCGCGATTTCTATAATTCGATTGCCTGTGGTGCTGGCGGCAAACCTTATGATTATGATGCCCTGGTTGATCTTGCCATGTGCGCGCCTGTTGGAGCAAACGGTGTCAGGTTCTATCCACACTTTTCCGGAGCAACTGCGCCCTATTGGAATCCCAATTCAACCGGTGTGTTTCATGGCCTTTCCTTGGGTTCAAATCTTGCAGATGTCGTCAGGGCAGTGTTGGAAGGTTGGTGTTACCAATTGAAATCCAACCTGCTTGTAATTGAAGAACTGACTGGTAAACGAGAAAGGATCGTTGTATTTGGCGGTGGGGTTCGTAATCAAAGGCTTCAACAGTTGATTGCTTCTGTTTTTGGACGACCAGTTGTTGTTTCATATACATCCGAGACAGCTCTTTTGGGTGCGGCGATGTTGGCAGGTGTTGGAGCGGGAATTTATCGAGATTTAGATGAGGCGAAGACGGTCGTTCGCCAATCATCCAATTATCGAGACCCTGAAGCACAAAACATCGGTCGTTATCAAGAATTATATGAACGGTATCGAGAAATTGAAGACAATCAACTGCAAATCCTTTAGAGGACTGATTGTTACAGAACAGCAGGTGCAACAGCAACAGAAAAAACTACCATTTTAGTCTGGGAGGTTGTTGGGTATGACAAAGCAAGGAAAAGTGAATGTTGGCGTGATTGGAGTGGGCTGGTTCGGCGAATTTCACGCTCGCCTCTACAAGCAGCTTCAGGGCGCAAACTTGGTTGGTGTTTGTGATGCTGATTTTCAACGCGCTAAAGTTGTTGCTGAACGGCTCGGCACTCGCGCTTATGCTGACTCGGAAGAGCTACTTGCAGAGCAATCGTTAGAAGCAGTCAGCATTTGCACATCGGATCAACATCACCTTGAGCCGGTCTTGCAAGCCTGCCAGGCGAGGAAGCATATTTTGGTTGAGAAGCCGTTGGCTCTCAGTTTAACCGATTGTGATCAGATGATCGCTGCTTCGAAAGCTGCAGGTGTTCATCTGATGGTTGCGCATATTCTCCGTTTCAGTCAAAGATACGTGGAGGCCCGGAAACTCATCCAGTCTGGTGAGATTGGCCAGGTGCGTCACTTCTATGGCCGACGTAATAACCCCCGGCGTGCTGCTCGCCGATTAGGGTCGCGATGTGGGTATCACACCATCGTTTTTCATAACGCTGTCCATGATATTGATATTATGAATTGGTTCGCGGATAGTGAGGTGGTTGAAGCCTATGCAATTGCTCAGTCCGGTGAGATGGAGAAGGAAGGTTTTTATATGAGCGATTGTGTTTTATCGATGTTGAAATTCCAAAATGGCGCGGCGGCGGTGATGGAAAATTGCTGGATTTATCCAGATACTTATCCGACCCTGGTTGATGCAGTCACAGAAGTGACCGGGACTCACGGGAAGATTGTGCTGGATTTCCGGAATCAGGGTGCGATCAGTTACACCAACAAGGGGGTCGGATATTTTGAAAATTCGTATTGGCCGGAGATTTATGGGCTGGTTTCTGGAGACCTTCATCAAGAGTTGGAACACTTCCTCCATTGCATCACCGAGGACCTACCAGTGCCTGTAACAGGGGAGGATGGTAGAAAAGCCGTTGCTGCTGCCAACGCGATTGTGGCTTCGCTCAGTAGTGGAAAACCAGAACCTGTGAAGTGAAGTTGCCAACTCCTTATATCCAGATAATCAGTACTTAGGGCCTTATAGAGAGGAACAAATTATGACATCAGGACATTTTACAGCAGAAGAAATCTCCAGCCAAGCATCTGTCTGGCGGAAGCTATTTGAAAAGTTTAATGTTGATCGAGGCAACCACAAGAAATTATCCGAATTGGCGGTGGGTCGTTCATTCGTTGTGACAGGGTGTGGTTCAACATATTATTTGTCTCTGAGTGCTGCTGCTCTTCTACGCCAATATGGCTTTCTTGCTCATGCAGTGCCAGGTTCAGAACTGGCTACCTTCACGCAGGCATCTCTTTTTGAGAATCCCTGGCTTCTTGCCATTTCTCGTTCTGGGAGAACCTCTGAAACACTCTGGGCAGTTAAGCGATTCCGCGAGAGCTGCCCAGAAGGAAAGGTGATTGCAATTACATGTGATGCGCAATCTGAACTTGCAAAAGACGCCGATTTTTGTTTGACCGCTTCAGATGCTCAGGAGAAATCTGTTGTTCAAACTCGTTCGTTTACGAGCGCATTCTTTTTAACTCAGTTACTCGTTGCTTCGTTGGTTGGAAGCGAGCAAATGATCGAGAAGCTTGGACAGTTGCCTAACCAATTGGTGCACCTGCTTGACCGGGTCGGGGACCTTCCTCGTAAAATTGGAAATGATTCGAATATTCAACGTCTTTTCTTCCTGGGCGGCGGCCCGTTCTATGGATTGGCATGTGAAGCTACTTTAAAGGCGAAAGAAATGACTCTCTCCTGGTCCGAAGGATATCATCCATTAGAAATTCGCCATGGCCCGATGTCTGTTGTCGATAAAAATTCCTTGGTTGTGGGGTTTCTTTCAGATTGTGGCTTTGAGGCCGAAAGAAGGGTTCTGCGAGACATGAAGAAACTTGGCGCACAGGTCATGGTGTTTACAGAGGATGGTAGCGCTTTCGAGCAAGATGAAGTTGATTATCTAGTGGATGTTCGCAGCGGTTTGTCGGATTGGGAACGGGGACCGCTCTACTTACCTGTTTTGCATTGGATCTTTTACTACCGTGCTTTGAGCCGGGGATTAAACCCTGATGAACCGGCCAATTTAACCGCTGTGGTAGAGCTTAGTTAGCATAGTTGTTTGGCAGCCTCTTCATGATATTGAATAGACCAACAGGAGGTCGATGATGTTAGATAAAGCGCTAATCTCAAGTCTGCGTGACTTTTATAAGAAGCATTTACTTGCGGATGTCATGTCTTTTTGGGAAACAAGAACAAAAGATCAGAAATATGGCGGATATTTGACCTGTTTTGATCGCCAGGGGAATATTACCGATACGGATAAATATATCTGGTTCCAGGGTAGAAATTTATGGATGTTTTCCGCTCTTTATAACGAAATGGACAAGGATGAGAAGTGGCTGGATCTGGCCAAACATGGGCGGGACTTTCTTGTTCAGCGGGCTTATGCTGGGGACGGAAGATTTTATTACCGGCTAGACCGCCAAGGTCGTGTTAAGGAAGGAACGATCTCTATATTCAGTGATCTCTTTGTCGTCGCGGGTCTGGCTGAATATGCTGTTGCCTCTGGTTCTGATGAGGACCTGGAACTCATAAAAACCGTTTTCGATACTATCGAGAAGAATACTTACGATCCCAACTTTAAAGATATCCATCATAATGTATGGAAGCCGGAGTATAAGCGACATGGAATCTACATGATTAATATTATCACTGCCCCTATTGTGGCCAAGGTGCTGGGCAGGGCCTATACCAAGCCTCTTACGGATCATTGTCTCGAAAACATTCTTTATGTATTTGCTCGAGATGAGTATCAAGCTCTAGTAGAGGCAGTTGGAAGGGATAATCAATTCATGGATGACCCGGAAGGGCGAGTTGTCTACCCCGGACACACTATGGAAGCAGCCTGGGCGTGTATTGAAGAGGGCCTTCGCCGGCAGGATCGAACCGTTATAGATCGAGGTCTGTTGATCGCAGATTGGGCATATGCGTGGGGTTATGATCCAGAGTATGGCGGCATCTACTCTTATCGTGATGTAAAAAGCGCGGAGCCTTTGCAGACCGATTGGAACAAGGCGGTTGGTATGCAGTGGCATGATAAGAACTTCTGGGTTAATGCCGAGGCACTCTATACGACCGCCTTAGCGGCTGTGGAAAAAGACGATGAAAAGTACCTAGAACGATTCTTGCGTCAGCATGAGTGGTGCCAGAAGTATTTCTACGATCCGGAATACGGTGAGTGGTATTCTGAACTCTATCGGGATGGGCGGGTTAAGTTGGCAGACAAGGGGACGATGTGGAAAGCAGCCTATCATGTTCCGCGAGCTTTGCTACTTACTCACAAGGTGTTCGATCGATATCTCTAGGAGCATTAGGTAATGGCAAAAAGATCCTTGACCCCGGGTAAAATACGCGGTTTGCAGGCAACTTCCACGGATGGGATATTTTGCATCCTCGCTTTTGACCACCGCGATTCATTACGGGGGATGTTGAAGCCCGAAAAACCCGAAGCGGTCTCTGACGAGGATATTGTTCAATTCAAAGAAGTGGTTGTTCGCCCTCTGGTGACTCATGTCAGCGCGGTACTGCTGGATCCTATCTATGGCGCTGTGCAGGGGATTTCGAGCGGCGCCGTACCAGGAAACATTGGTCTGCTTGTCGCGCTTGAGCAGACCGGTTATGTCGGTTCGAGTACAGCAAGGGTTACTGCTTTACTTCCGAACTGGTCTGTCAGCACCATCAAAAAGATAGGAGCATCAGCGGTGAAACTTCTTATTTACTATCACCCGGATGCTGGAGAAATCACCGATAAACAGGATGCGTTGGTGAAAAAAGTAATCGAGGATTGCCGTTCTCATGACATCCCCTTGTTTTTGGAGGCAGTCTCTTATTCTCGAGATGCGGCTCATCCCAAAAATTCGCCGGAATTCGCCGTGCTGCGTCCCAAAATCTTGCGTGATACAGCGGAGAGGTTAAGTCAGTTGGGGCCGGATGTTCTCAAGTTAGAGTTTCCGGTAGACATATTGTATGCGACCAAGGAGGCAGATTGGAGGAAGGCCTGTAGGGCAGTCAGTGATGCCAGTCAGGTTCCCTGGACGCTACTTAGCGCCAGCGTCGATTATGATACTTACCGGCGGCAAGTGATTGTGGCCTGCCAGGAAGGCGCTTCTGGATTTATGGCCGGCAGGGCGATCTGGAAAGAAGCTATCGATATAACTGGAAATGACCGGGAAGAATTTTTAAACTCTGAGGCCAGCCGCCGTCTTGAAGAAATAAAAACGATTGCGCTGCGAGAAGGACGCCCCTGGTCGGACTTTTTTGAGGCGGAGCCTCTACCAGAGAACTGGTACAGGCAATTTGGCTCAAAAGCTCGATAGTCGATTGTTGCCAGGTTGTATCTGACAGAGAAATTATAGAGTATTTTGTATGAAAACAATAGGCTCGCTGGTTCGTACACTTATTGACCTTAGAAAAAAGCGGAACATAAAAATCACCTTGCTTGCCGTTTGTCCAAATTCTGAGGCGGTTTTAGAAGCTGCTGTCTTATCCGCGTCTCATAATCGTTGTCCGATGTTATTTGCCGCGACTTTGAACCAGGTGGATCGCGATGGTGGTTATACCGGTTGGACGCAGGCCGAGTTCGTGAAAAAACTGGAGATTTTCGCCAGGAAATATGCCTGGTCTGGGGAATTATATCCATGCCTGGATCACGGTGGCCCCTGGCTTAAAGACCTGCATACGATAAACAATCTTAGCCTGGCTGAAACAATGCATGAAGTGAAGCTTTCATTGACTGCGTCGTTGCAAGCTGGTTACCGGTTGTTGCATATTGATCCTACGGTGGATCGAACGATCCCATCTGGAATTGTTCCAGTTGACCTAGTTATCAGCCGGACGATTGAATTAATTTCGCATGCAGAGCAAGTTCGCAAACAAATGGGGCTTGGACCAGTAGATTATGAGGTCGGAACTGAAGAAGTCCATGGTGGATTGGTAGATTTCCATCATTTTGCACGGTTCCTCACGGGGCTTCGCGATGGGCTTGAGAAACGCGATATGCTCTATGCCTGGCCTTGCTTCATCGTTGCCAAAGTTGGCACTGATTTGCATACAAGCTTTTTTGATCCGGAAGTTGCCGAGCATCTGAGCAAAACGGTGGAGCCTCTTGGGTCGCTCATAAAAGGTCATTATACTGATTGGGTAGAGAACCCGGAAAAATACCCCGAATCTGGCATGGGAGGCGCAAACGTAGGCCCCGAGTTTACCGCCGAAGAATTTAACGCCTTATATGATCTGGAAATGAAAGAGATTGCCATTTGCCACCATCGAACCGGGATGAAACCTTCTTACCTGCTCAAAGCAATTGAGAACGCGGTGGTAGCATCTGGCCGGTGGAAGAAGTGGCTACTTGATGATGAGGTTGGAAAAGATTTTGGTGAGTTAAGCCCAGATCGGCGTCGCTGGCTGTTGCAAACGGCAGCCCGATACATTTGGACAGATGCAGACGTGATGGCGGCTCGAGAAATTCTGTATCAAAACCTGTCATGTGTAATACCTGATCCTCACCGGTACGTTGTTGGAAGGATCGCTGGCGCTGTCGATCGCTACATCACCGCTTTCAATTTATTTGATTCTCAAACCCTTTTTGAGCCAAGTAATGAATACTAAGTCTGTAAGACCTGTTTTTGGTGTGAATAAAAGATGAAAACAATCTTCAAAAATGGCAACCTCGTTACGCCCTATCAAATACTGCCGGATCACACGCTTGTGATTCAAGGAAATAAAATTGAAGCGATTTTGGCTCAGCCTCCCGAAGTAGAACCTGGCGACACGGTAGTTGACGCGGGGGGAAAATGGGTTACCCCTGGCTTTATTGACATTCACGTCCATGGCGCTTTGGGAGTAGATACGATGCATGGCTCGGAAGCTGCGCTTCACAAGATAGCCCGTTTTTGTGCCAGCCACGGAGTTACCTCATACTTGCCTACAACCTGGGCGGCTTCTGCAGAGAAGATCCTGGCCGCTTTGAACGCGGTTGCTAAGGCCTCTCAACCTTCTGACGGCGCGCGACACTTAGGCGTTCACATAGAAGGGCCGTACATCAACCCGAAGTACCGGGGTGCACAACGAGCAGAGGTGATACGCAAGCCTGACCAATCTGAGTACGAAGCCTGGCTGGCGACTGGCGTGGCCCGGCTGATAACGGTTGCACCTGAAATCGAAGGGGCAGATCGTTTCATCGATAGGATGATCCAGAACAGGGTGGAGATTTCGATCGGGCACAGTGGTGCAGGTTATGCTGAAGTCATCCAGGCAGCAGACCGGGGCGTATGCCATGTAACTCATCTGTTCAATGGAATGGCCGGTTTTCATCACCGCGACCCTGGCATCCTTGGCGCCTGCCTGTCAGATGATCGCCTGTACGCGCAAATCATCCCCGATGGCGTCCACCTTCACCCGGCTGTCGTGAAGACCACAATTCGAGCGAAAAGCAGCGCCCGGGTTATTTTAATCACCGATGCAATCTGTGGAACGGCAATGCCGGACGGCCATTATGAATTTGACGGTCAAAAGATATATGTGAACCAGGGCGTGGCTCGTACACCGGAAGGCGGCCTTTCGGGCAGCACTTTGACCATGGATGTTGGGGTAAGAAATACTATGAATTTTACCGGGTTACCCTTCAACGAGGTTTTACCGATGGCTACTGCTGTGCCAGCCGAAGCGATTGGGCTGGGGGGACAAAAAGGTGTGATCAAGCCCGGAGCTGATGCGGATATTCTCTTGCTGGATGCTACGTTTGATGTCCAAATGACGATCATTGCCGGCCAGATCGTTTTCGAGAAGAAATAATTGAAATTGAAAGGAGTGTTTATGGTGTTTGTTAATCAATACCTCGATATGATCAAAAAGATGCTTGACCGTATTGCTGAGGAAGAAAGCGAGGCTCTTGAACAGGGGGGCAAGTTGCTGGCAGATGCGATCGAAAACGGGCAGCGAATCTTTGCATGGGGCAGCACTCATTCTGCTACGACGATGCAGGATATTTTTGCCAGAGCGGGGGGACTCATGCTCATCAATGCTGTCTTCGTCCCTGGATTGGAGGGGTTGCAAAAATTCCCTATCACACTCCCTTCAGCCATAGAACGGATGACGGGATATGCGGATGCGGTTTTGGACAACTTGCCGATCCAACCCGGCGATGTCATGATTTGTGTATCGGTTTCGGGTCGAAATTCCATGCCGGTCGAGATGGCGAAAGGAGCGCGGGAACGGGGATTGAAGGTAATTGCGGTTACATCTATGGCCTATACCCGCGGCGTTGAATCTCGCCACCCTTCGGGGAAGAAGATGTATGAATTTGCCGATGTTGTTCTGGATAATAAGGCAATAAAAGGGGATGCGTTACTAGAGGCAGAGGGTGCACCGCAGAAGTTCTGTCCTGGGTCAGGGGTGACAGGCTCTGCCATCCTCCAATGTCTGGTCGCCGCAACCGTTGAGGAGCTGCTGAAACGGGGGATTGAACCTCCTTTGTTCCTCGCCGCGAATGTTGAGGGTGGGGATGAGTACAATCGGCGCATGTTCGAGAAATACCGCGATCGAATATTCTATCTGTAAGATTTAGAAAACAGATCCGATTTCTCGTCTGATTGATTAGGCGCTCAAATCAATTTTGTGAAGTCTCAGAAACGGCAAACTTGAGAAATTTTTTTGAGCCTCTCGAATTTGCAGGAAAAATGGAAGATTCTTCGCTCTGTTATGCGATTGGGATTGATATCGGGGGAACGACAACGAAGCTTGGGCTAGTGAATTCGGCCGGTGCGGTCGTTAAGTTCCACCAGATTCCGACAGATTCGCAAGGCGTCTGTCTCTCTGAATTTCTCGATAGAATCGTTGAGATTGCTCGAAGTCTTTACAGGAACTCGCCCGGTCGGGTTGTTGGAGTTGGGTTGTCGATTCTTGGCCCTTTGAACACTGAGCGGACAGGGCCTTTCCTGTCCGCGAATGCTCCTATACTGACCCAGGTGAATTTCCGGGAGTTGATCGTTTCGACGTTGGATTGTCCTGTGGTAGTCAATAACGATTTGACCGCTCATGCACTTGCCGAATATTATTTCGGCAACGGGCGGGGTGTGCGGCGCTTCATGTCTTTAGCGCTTGGAACGGGGGTTGGGACAGGGGTAATTATTGATGGCCAGCCATTGCGCTTGTGGGGCGGGACGGCTGGGGATTGTGGCCGAATGATTCTTGACCCGTACTCAGAGGTACGGTGTGGCTGTGGGGTGGCAGGGTCTGCGGAAGCTTTGTGCGGTACGGCGAATATAGAACGATTGGCGCGAGAGCGTTATGGGTATTTTTTAAGCGCGCATGATATTATCTCAAAAGCTCGGGACAGATCTGATGACATTGCGGTTGGGATCGTGCGAGAAATTGGAAAGTATGTTGGACAACTCATCGCATCTTTGTATGCGATTTTCTTTCCAGATAAAGTGGTGTTGACAGGCGGGACTGCAACCGCAGGGTCTGAGCTTTTGCAGGCTTGCTGTACTCGTTTTGATGAACTTTCTGGGGCATTTATGCAACAAGTACACCAAACTGCGCCTGATCAATTTGAAATATTAAAAATTGAGATTGGCAAGATGAAGGAAAGTACCGGAGTTGTGGGGAGTGTCGTCGAATTATTTCAAGAGGATAAGCGATCCTTCTGAAAAACCACAAGTTATGAGTTCCCCAGGTTTCATAGAGATGTGAGTGAGGTTAACCGTCTGATTGCGCTGATTGCTAGCCGATTAAGAAATGGAATTACACTCTGAGGTTTGGACATGAGTTCTGACAAAGAAAAATGAAAAAGCCTCGAAATCGGATATTTTGCGCTGACTTCTAAGTGTCATTTTAACTTTAGGAACACATCGAAAACGAAACCTTGACGCGTGTTAGCCCAAAGTTAAAATGTCACCCAAACTGCCAAAGTTAGAAAGTCCCCTTTCAGGGAGCAGCTTTAGTAGGGTTACGAGTAGATATGGGTGAACGCCAGGGATGGTTGGGTGCAGGCTTATGGGCTTTGGATGCATTGAGCAACTCGAAATCAACTGATTTGGCAGCG
>JABLXC010000025.1 GCA_013178185.1 Anaerolineae bacterium
CTTGACTTCTGGCAGTTTCAGAACAATAATTGACATGGCAGGCTCCTGGGCGATGTCAGTGTGATAACTACCATCTTACCCGGAGCTTGCTCTTTTTGTCAAAACCCACCGCCTATGTTACAGTCACCTTTCATGAGGGTTTTGAACAAAAGTAGAGGGCGTTGAATAAAGGGATGAGCCAGCCCCGAAAGGTTTATGCAGCGTTTTGGGCAAACAGATTCCTGGGTTTGCAAAAATTCAGCGTCACCTGATGGTCTATTAAGACCTTTCGGGGCTTTTTTTTACAACTTTCACGCGTCGGCCAGATTTTAAAAGTGAACCGCTCAAGGTAAAAAAGCCTCACCAACGTTTGACGCTTTTTACCTGAGCGAGTCCAAGCTTCAAAGTTGACGCACGCTCTCTTATTTCACATGGTTTCTTCCAGCATTAATGCCTAATGGCGCAAAGTTAAGTTTGCGTCTAAACAATGCCGCACCATTCCTGGACCAGAATAGATCAATCCGGTGTAAAGTTGAACCAGGCAGGCGCCCGCATCCAATTTTGCTTGCGCATCATCGGCGGACATCACCCCGCCGCTCGCGACGACCGGCAATTGATTTCCTAAAATTTTTACCGAGCGGGCAACTAATCGGGTGTTGAGGTCTCGAAGCGGTAAACCGCTCAATCCGCCATTTTGGCCCGCCTGGTTTGAGGTAAGCCCTGGGCGAGATACCGTGGTGTTGCCAATGATCACGCCATCCATTCCACATCGCACGATTGCCTCCAGGGCTTCTTCCAATTGGCGATCACACAGATCAGGGGAGAGTTTGACAAGAATTGGTGTCCGTTTTCCACCGATGAGCGCTTTTTCGTCCCGGGATATTTTCAAGGGTGTTAACAAATTCTCCAGCTCTTGCCGGGCTTGAAGATCGCGTAATCCGGGTGTGTTAGGCGAACTCACATTTACGGCAAGATAATCTGCCAGCGGCGAAAAGACTTTGAACAAATTCAGGTATTCTTGCGCAGTTTTTTCCAGGGGCGTGTCTTTGTTTTTTCCGATATTGACTCCCAGCACTAATCCCGCCGGTTTTGGGGCTTTTAATTGACGCTTTGCATATGCTGCGCCGCGATTGCGAAAGCCATTTCTGTTAATGATGGCGCAATCTTCAACCAGCCGGGATAAACGCGGGTAAGGATTGCCCGGCTGCGGGCGCCAGGTCACTGTCCCGATCTCGATGTGGCCAAAACCGAGGCATGCCAGCCCTCGCCATGCGTTTCCATCTTTGTCGTACCCCGCCGCCAACCCGATCGGGTTTGTGAACTTCAGTCCAAACGCTTGCACAGGAGGTCCTTGTTGTTTTGAACGGAACAACCATTGCATGAGAGTTCTCGCTGCTTTTGAGCTTCCCCCGATCCGGAGCAGTTGGATCGTCATCCAGTGAGCAAGATCGGGTTGTATTTTATAAATGAGTGGACGAAGCATTTTATACATTGTTTTTACCTGCAATAAAAGAACGCGCCGATTCGATCTGTTGCTGGGCGATTTGACCTGTTTTCTCCCAATAATCGAATAAATCTGTTATCGAAAGGACAGAATGAAGCCGGTAACCAGCCTGATGAAGCGCTTCGTGTGCTCCAGATTGGCGATTGATCAAAACCACGATATCCTCGACCACCAATCCGGCATTCTCCATTTTTTGAACAGCTTCAAATTTGGTTGTTCCGGTGGTGGTCAAATCGTCAATGATCACCGCTTTTTCACCTTTGACAAATTCGCCTTCAATTTCTGCACCGGCGCCATACGTTTTGTTTTCTTTACGCGGATACACCATTCGCCAGCCGGTTTTTAAGCTGATTGCAGTGGCAATCGGTAGGGCTGCATAAGGAAGACCGGCGATGCAATCAAATTTGAGCGAATTCAATACCGGTAGATAGGCGGCAGCAACATCAGACAGAATCTCTGGGTAGGAAATTAACCGGCGCAGATCAATGTAAAAAGGAGAGATCAGCCCTGACTTCAGCTTGAATTCCCCAAAACGCACACATCCGGCGCGCAAGAGGCCATCAGCAAGTTTTGCGGTTACCGAAGAAGTTTTATCGGTCTGTTTGTGAGGGAGCGAAACTGATCCTGCTGTTTTTTTATCGCGGCAGGTGCGTATTTTACTGACAAAATTCAACACGGCCTGCCGAGGATTGGGGGCGTCAGAAATCGCTCGTGAAATTGGGATGAGCATTCCCATTCCATCGGAGTGCAACCCGGCTTCTATCGCTTCTTCAAGATCGCCGCCTTGCGCCCCCACTCCGGGGGTCAGGAACCATAAATCGGTCGTCAATTCACGCAGTTGCGCCAGCGCAACTGCGTGAGTTGCTCCAACGACAATTCCGATGTTTTTTTGAGTATTCCACTTCTGCGCGAGCAGGGCGACTTTTTCATAGACCTTTAATGGTTTTCCGGATTCCAGTAGAATCTGGTCTTGCAAATCTACAGAGCCGGGATTGGAAGTTTTACATAGGAGAAACACAGCATGAGAGGGATCACGCAAAAAGGGTTGAATAGCGTCATAGCCAAGATACGGGTTGAGCGTGATCGCGGTGGCGCCCAGGGTTTCAAATGCTGCTTTTGCATAAGCCTCTGCTGTTGAGGCGATATCGCCGCGTTTGGCATCCAGGAGGACGGGAATCCCATCGGGTACAGCATCTATTACCGTCTTAAGAGCCTGCCAGCCTTCTGCCCCATACACCTCAAAAAAAGCTGCGTTAGGTTTATACGCCAATGCCACATCAAAGGTAGCTTCGATCAAACGCAAACAGAAATCTCTTGCTCCGGCAGCATGATCTTGCTGCGGCAGTGGATCCAGACCGACGCACAGCAATGAATCGATCTGCCTTGCTCGCTGTTCCAATTGATCGAAAAAAGATTTATTCATGATTCTCTCCTTTGGTTTTGGTTTATCTTTGCCCCATGCTTTAGACGATTTCTTCTCACCTGTTGCAACGCAGACAAAAAAAGAGAGCCATTGAATGGCTCTCTTTTTGATTAAACGGTGACTTTCTTAACGTTGGAAAATCTTTTAACCTGTGAGAAAGAATTTTAGTCCGCCTGATGAATCTTGAATTGTTCTGTTTCAACATATCGGGTTGATTTTATGCAATACCGATTTTTTGTCAAGTCAAATTTCCAATTTTATTGATTCCAACTTCTTCAAAAAATTTCAAAGGAAAAAACTAAACTTACACCAGTTTGACGAACCGTTTTTCCCTTTAATGAACTGCGGGGATATCCCTTTAATATTTATCTTTTCCTTGATTTATCTGTCTATGGATATAGTAATCGTAGTAGGGGCTGTGGATAGTGTGGAGAAAGGCGGTGAGAGGGATAATTCCGGTAAATATCGGAACAGCGTTCGCTCCGCCCCCACCGGTGGGAGGTTTGCCAGGGAGGTTATCCTTTTGAGTCTGTGGATAAGCTGGGGAGAACGAGAGTGGAAAAAGAGAAGTTTCTGAAAGAAAAAACGTTCTGTCAATCTATGGGCTGAATCAAAAACACCCCCCAAATATGGGGGTGGCTGTTGAGGCGCATTTGGATAAAAAAAGGCGCTTTGTCCACACATCAGGGGAGTTATCCACAGTTTTATGGCTTTTATCCACAAGTTTTCGCGTCAGATGGAGGCAGAGGCTGTTTAAAGCCCGTTTTCTTGCGCCCATATATCCAGGGTCTCTTCGACGATGTCCAGGTAGGCGTCGAGAGCATCCAGGCGGCTTTCGATTTGTTCAAAACTCAACCCAAGCGTTTGCATCGCTGCCTGCCATTCTTTTCCAGCAGGAGAATCCACCCCCAGGCAGCAGGCGGCCACTGTCCAGGTGCGCGCCAGAATCCACAACGCAGCGGCAGGCGCTTCTGACCAGAGTTCTTCAACAGCCCGCGTGTAATAGAGCAGGCGGGGCGACTGCAGGCGGGCAGGGCAGTTCTCCATTTGTTTGACCGCATCGAGGCTGGTTTTCCATTGCTGGACAAAGGGAGGCAGGTCTCCTTCTAACAAGGCATCGTTCGTGGTGATCAAATCCACCAGTCCGGCAGCCATGCCGGGTCGCCGGACGGCCTGGGCGCGTTCCGGGAAAAGCAGCAGAAAACGCCGCTCGGTCAATGGGGGGCCGCTCAGGCAGGCGATGGCGTTGGCCGCCTTTTCAAGGGTTTTTAAGTAGGATAGCGTCTGTTGAGGGCCGGGGAGGATTTGACCGGATTGAAGGCTCATCCAGGTTTGACGGGCAGTTTCTGCCAGCGGGCGAGCGCGCTCGATCACATACCCTGGCAGGTCAAACTGGGCGCAGATGCCGGCCTGGGTGAACTCGAACCAGTGCTGGGTGTCGTGGAGCGCTCTGGGGTTGTAACACATAAAAGCGCCCAGCCAGGGATCCGTCCGCAGCTGGCGCGGATACCGGAAGACATCTTGCGAAACGTGGGCGATATCCAGATGGATTTCGTCGGTTACCCGGATGATCTCGCGGGGCAGAGGGGGGGCGCTGTCGTGGACGTAGATCAGGTCAATATCGGCGGCGCCGCCGATCATGGCGTCTCCAAATAGCAATGAGCCCGTCAGGTAAATGCACACTGGACGGGATTTGGTCAACAGTTGCTGTGCGACGTATGTCTGGGCAAACTTGAGCAGTTTCTCGCGGGTGATTCGCATACGCTTCTCTGGAGCTTAAGAAAGTCCTCTCTTGCGATTAATCGGGGTCCGGCAGCGGCAGTTCGGGCTGGAAGGGAGGCAGTCCGAGGGATTGGCGGATGCGGTTTTCGATCCAATCCAGGTCGCCCGGGTGGCGGACGTAATCCAGCGCGTCGGTTTCGATCGTGAGCACGGGAGAAAGGTGATCGCGTTGGGACAGAAAAAAGTCGTCATAGGCCTGGTTCAACGCGGCGATGTAGCTGCGTTCCATGCTGCGTTCGTAAGGCCGGTCGCGCAGCGCGATGCGCTGCATCAGCGTATCAGTGCTGGCGCGCAGGTAAACCACCAGGTCCGGCGGAGGGATCTTTTCCGCCAGGGCTTCATGCACCCGCCGGTACATCGCCAGCTCGTCATTTTGCAGGTTAATTTGAGCAAATAGCCCGTCCTTTTCGAACGTGTAATCGCTGATCAGATGACGGCCGGTTTCTAATAGAGCCGGTACAGCCTTATGCTGCTGATGATAGCGGCTGAGCAGGAAAAAGATTTGGGTCTGAAAGGCGTATCGCGCCCGGTCGCTGTAAAAATCGCTGAGAAAAGGGTTTTCTTCAAATACTTCTAACAGGATATTTGCGTCAAACGCCGGTTGCAGCAAACGAACAAGCGTGGTTTTCCCAACCCCGATGACACCTTCTATGGCAAGATACATAACCTCTCCGGCGACGCCATGATCTTGAAAGCCCGGCATTTAACTTGACAAGCGGCATTTCTTCTCTAAACTAAAAATATACCACACATTGCAACAAATCGTCTGGAAAGGAAAGGAAAATAAGATGCCATCGCTCAATCGAGTGCAGTTGATCGGCCGGTTGGGAAAAGACCCGGAGACGCGTTTTACTCCTACCGGGAAAAAAGTAACCACTTTTTCGTTGGCAGTTGATCGTCGCTGGAAATCCGCTGGCGGCGAAGTTAAAAAGGATACCGATTGGTTCAACATCGAAGCCTGGGGTGTCCTGGGCGAGACCTGTCAGAAATATCTTCAGAAAGGACAGTTGATATTTATCGAGGGCCGCCTTAAGACGGATCGCTATGAAGAAAAAGGCGAAATGCGGTATTTTACCCGCGTCATCGCCCGACAGATGCAGGCGCTGGAGTGGCCTGAGAAAAAGGAAGCCCTGGAAGAGGCGGAAGCGCCACTTCCACTTGAAGAAGAGCCGCCGCTGGAGGAAGAATAGGGGGCAAATAGCGGGACGTTGAGATCTGGTTAATTCCAAAATACTCTACGCAAAATCGGACGCGCCGAGAACCGGCTTTGTGTTTTTTGCCGCGCTTGTTAGAAACTTTCGCATGACCAATTGATGGAGGAGGCAGGTGTGTTTCAACCTTCAGATTCTTCACGAGATAATAACCCGTCAAATGCATTCCGGGCGAATCAATTCCCCAATCACTCGCTTTCTGCCCTACTTTTGAAATTGTTCTTCGGTGGGTTACTTGTGGATGTGATCTCGCTGCTCGGTTTGTTTGTGGTAGGCGCCTTGAGCGTAACCTTTCGAATAAGCTCTTATAACAGCTTTTTATTAGGCCTCATTCCAATCATGCTGGATTGTCTCGTTGTTGCAGGAACTGTTATCCTGGTTGGAAGACTCTTTTTTGGGAGGTCTGGTCCGCTGGACAATAAACGCTGGAGCCGGTACTTGATGGGGCAGCTTCCTGGCTTTTTGTTGACCGGTATCTTGTTGTTTGCTGTTAGCATTTGGCTGGTTGATCGGAGGGAAAGCTTCAACAATACCTCTGTTTTTTTGATTTTGGTCGGAGCGGCAGTGGGAGGTTTTGGTTTGGGGATGTTTTCTATCCTGACTCACAATGCGAAGGATGCCGCCTCTATCCGGCAAGCAGAAGCGGTGAGTAGCGCCCCTCTAAGAAAATCCGCTTCACCCATTGACCCGACCGTCTCAGTGGAAGATATACCGGCCAAAAGAGTTGACTTATCCTTCAACACGGGTGCGGATCCTTCGATTTCGCCAATATATTCCGCAGCGAACAAGCGAGAAGAGCCAATTGTATCTGCTGGAGCAGATTTAAAGCCCTCCCCGCGGGTTGTAAAACTCAAAATCTGGCAAGTCTTCCTGCTCTCCTTGTTGGCGATCGGCGCAGTTTTCGCGATTTACTGGATGAGAAAAATGGATGATGGTTCCATCTCTACGCCAGTTACTGATCCTCAGTCAGCATCAGCCGGGGAACAGGGCGAAGATCACCCGATCAAGCCACCGGCGGGCTGCCGATTGTGGCGTGAAATTGGAGTCTCAGACGCCGGCAGAAAAGTGTGCGCCTACGGAGTCGTTAAGGCGGCTTATTTGGGCGGAGAAATTACCTACATTGTGTTTACAGAGGATACGAACACTTTCCGTTTGATCAATCTGGAAGGAAAAGACTATTCAAAAATGGTGGGGCGATGCGTTTTCGCCGAAGGTGAAGTGAAAACCTTTGGCGAGATTGCCTACATTGAAGTAGAGGAAAAGTTAAGTTTGTGTGAATAGGCCGTTTCTGTGGAGGGGCGTTTTGAATTGACTGGACAGGAAGCGCAGCAGTTTTTTGTTGCTCCCTGGCAGCGTTCAATTCCTACCTCTCAGAGGCTGTATGGTGAGCGCGAGCTGATCTGCCTGCGTTGCGTTAGCCTGGCGCTGGCAGCGATTCAAGCTGTTGGATTAAGGCATCCACGACGTTGTAACCACCCTGCCAGAAAGCAGCCTGGCGGATATCAATGCCAGCCTCAGAAAGAATCCTGGCGGGCGATTCTGAACCTCCGGTGGAGAGCAGCTTCAAGTAGCGCGGTTTGAAGCTTTCGCCTTCCTGTTTGTATTGCTGGTAGAGCGAAAGCACCAGCAGTTGGCCAAAAGAATAAGCATAGACGTAAAACGGCACGTTGTAGATATGCGGGATCGAGACCCATTCCCAACGGAACTCGTCGCTGACCTCTACCGAGTCGCCAAACTGTTCTTTTAAGTTAGCCAGGTAGGCATCGGACAGGTCGTTGGTCGAAGCGCCTTGCCGGATCATCTCGTGCGCCTGACGTTCGAACAGGGCGAAATAAGCTTGCCGCTGGATGGTGGCGTAAGCGTCATCGGCCTGGCTGAAGAGCAGGTCGCGGCGGATGGCGGGGTTTTCTTCTTCTTTCAATAGCCGGTCCACCAGCAGCATCTCGCCGAAGGTAGAAGCGGTTTCGGCGAGCGGCAGGCTGGCATGAAAGGTGAACAGGCTGTGGTGCGCTGCCAGCATGGAATGGATGGCGTGGCCGAGTTCATGCGCCATCGTAGAGACGTCATCCGCTTTGCCCTGATAGTTCAACAACACCCACGGCGTCAGATCAGGGGTTGCTGTCAGACAAAAAGCGCCGCTGCGTTTGCCCTTGCGGACGGCGCTGTCAATATGGTTTTGGTCAAAAACGCGTTGCGCCAGGTTGAAGATAACGGGATCAAATTGGTTGAACGCATCCAGCACCATCGCAGCCGCCTGCTCGTAAGGGTAGCGCTTGTCCGCTTCTGCCAGTGGGGCGTAAATATCATACCGGCGCAGCCGTTCCATCCCCAGCCAGCGGGCTTTGAGGCGGAAAAACCGCTGAAAAACGCCGACGTTTTTGCGGCTCACATCCAGCAGGGTTTCGACCACCTCGTCTGGGATGTCGTTTGCCAGGTTTCGCACCGCGATTGGGGAAGAAAAGCCGCGCAGGCCGATCTGCTCGTTCCGCCAGTCGCGCGCCAAAGTCTGGTAAATCTGACCCAGGATCGGGCTATCCTCCCCATAGACCCGGTAAAGTTCCTGGTAGGCGCGGGCGCGCAAGACGGGATCGGTGTGACGGGCGTACACCATCAGCTCGCCACGCGTCATTTCCACCACTTTTCCGTCCACCTCGATCTTGAAGATGTAACGGTTGGTGATGGTATCGTAGAGCATGGCCAGGGCGCTGGCGCCGGTCACATTTTTGATGTTGATGATTTTCTCTTCCGGTTCGGTGAGCGTGTAGGGTTTGAAGTGGCGGATTTCTTCCAGCCAGTAGCGGGTATCGCCGGCAGAGGCCATCAAACGGGCGGCGCTCTCTTCGGAAATCTGTTTCCACCAGAGCGAGAAGAAGAGCGTACGGTTGCTCATTTCAGCCGAAAACTGCTCTACCCGCGAGAGCAACCCCTGGGCAAGCTGATCCTGGGTATCGCCGGCGAAGACCAGTTCGGCGTAGGCGTATAGCCGGTGCAGCAGGCGCTGCGCCTCCTCCAATTGTTTCACCAGCGCCAAAAAAGCCTCTGCAGCCATGTTCTCATCCAGTTCTGGCCGGGCTTTTTCGAAAGCGGATACCCGTTCTTCGATCTCTTTGAATGCGGCTTCTAATTCCGGGCTGTTGAGGCCGGGAAAGAGATCCGCCAGGCTCCAGCGGGTTTGCAGGTAGGTTTTGTTTTTGATCATCATGGTCTCTCAATCTGAATTATGACTAAATTTATCGGTATTATACTAGAAATTCAGGGTATCTTTCGTAAAACGGTTTTCTGCGGTCAATCCCTTTGTTCCTGGCGGTAAATGATGGCCATGTTACCTAAAACGCCCCAGGAATCCTCAAAGTGTTTTATCGCCCGGCCGTAAAGCCACCCGCCATCCTGGATGAAAACGACCTCAGGCGTATATCCGACGACGATCACGGTGTGTTCCCGGGCGGAGACGGTCACCTGCCGCCCGGCGCGGCTGGTATAAATCTGCGGCGCGCCGGCGTTGACATGGCCGACCACCCAGGTGATGACCGGCCGACCGGCCGCAATTTCAGCTTTCAGTTCATCGAAGGTCATACCCCGGCGGGCAGTGGCTGGAAGCCCATACTCTCTTAGCAATTCTGCCACCGGTCCGGCGTGCACCCCGTAGGAGCGCGGTGGGATGTTGCCCCACACGCCCATCACATCACCCACAAAGCCGTAATCGGGGTCGTCCGAACGCGGTAGCCGTTCCTGGAAATCCAGCTCGTGGATTGTAAAGCCGAAAAAACTGGCCCAATCGGCTGCTGAGCGCGCCTCGCAAGAGAGCGGCAGGGTCTGGTCGTACCCGCGCAGGCCTGTGATGTGGGCTTCGGCTGGGAGTGGACCTGTTGCTCCGCCGGATTTTGGCGTCGCTGCGGCGGTGGGGCTGGTGGCTGGGGAGGAGGGCTTTCGTTCCGACGCCGGGCTGGGCGTCGCGGCAGCCGGCGTGGGCTGCAAGAGGGCTGAGGGGCTGGGCGTGGGCAGGGTTGCGGTCGCAGAAGGCGCGCTGGTTGGCAGAGAAGCGCACGCCGCCAGCAGGAAGCAGCAGAGGAACGGCAACATGCGGGTTGGCATATCCCGCAATGATAGCAGATTTTGGGAAAAGGGAAGGAGAAATTGCTCCGCTTTTGCCTGTTGTATAAAATTGCCACAATTTTTGAGGTTTCTTATTGGTGTTTTTACCCCATTTTGCAATATAATGAAACATAATCATTAATCGGGGCATTTTTCGATCATCACCAACACTTTAACAAGAAAGGGCAGCTCACCATGAAGGCTTCTGTTTCCCAACAACAACTTGCTCATGGCCTGGGGATGGTATCGCGGGCGGTTTCGCCGCGCAGTACGCTGGCCGTGTTAGCCAATATCCTGGTTGCGACCGATGATGGGCGGCTACGGCTTTCGGCAACCAACCTGGAGCTCGGAATCTCTTGTTGGATTGGGGCGCAGATCAGCGAGCAGGGTGCGATTACCGTGCCGGCGCGCACTTTTTCGGACCTGGTGAACACGCTGCCCAATGATACCGTTCACCTGGAGTTGAATCCTGCCACCCAGAGCCTGAACGTGCGCTGTGGCATGTCGAATACGGACATCAAAGGCATCGACGCCCAGGAATTTCCTCCTATGCCGACGCCTGATATCCAGGACGGCATTCATCTGAACATATCCGATTTTAAAGAGATGATCCAGCAGGTTGCTTTTGCCGCTTCGACGGATGAGGCCCGGCCGGTTTTACAGGGCGTCTCGATGAATATCAGCGAAGACGCGGCCGTGCTGGCGGCAACCGACGGCTTCCGTATTTCGGTGCGGCGGGCGGCGCTTTCAGAACCGGTCAGTAAGCCGGTGACGGCCATCGTACCGGCGCGTGCCCTGACAGAACTGGCCCGTATCGCAACCGATGGCGATCAGGTGGTGACCATGGTGATGCCGCCCGGACGCGGCCAGGTGGTCTTTCACATGAAAGACGCCGAATTGATTTCTCAGTTGATTGACGGCAACTTTCCCGATTATCGGGCGATTATCCCGCGCAGTTTTAAGGGGACAACCATCTTAACGACCAACGCTTTCCTTAAAGCCTGCCGGCAGGCCGAAATCATTGCCCGTGAGAGCAACAATGTCGTGCGGCTGAGCATCCAGCCCGGCGGCGACCAGCCCGGCAAGGTTGAGATCACCGCCCAATCCGAAGAGACCGGCTCGAGCGAGAACTTTGTCGAAGCTACAGTAGAGGGCGGCAGCCTGATCATCGCTTTTAATGTGCGCTTTTTGCGCGAGGTACTGGAAGTTATCAAGACCCCTAGCGTCGTGTTGATGACCAACGCCAATAACACGCCCGCGATGATCCAGCCGGCGGGCGACGATACCTTCCAGCATGTCATTATGCCGATGCATCTTGGATAGACCTTTTCGAAACAGGCCCTTCCCCATCTCTGGAGAAGGGCTTTTTAAACAACAGGTGGAGGATGACTTTTTCGATTGACTCGGGCGACCGATTGTTGAGTATATACCTGGCTCTGGCGCAGTACCCGATCCTGAGCAGCCGTATTCGGATGCGGATGCGCGCCGAACTGTTCAATCGCGGCGTTGTTGATATGCGGGATTTTGAGACCCAGGTGCGCGAGATGGCCATCCGTTCGCAGCGCCGCGAAGGCCTGGAAGATCCGTTTTTTGAAGAACCGGCGCATATCTGGGAGCTGCGCCTGGCTTATGTGCGCGATACGCTGACCGATGTGGTTTTCAGCCAGCACCTTTCCTTTGAAGACCTGGAGAATATCGTCAAAGAGACGCTCAACGAGCGCGGCGTGAGCGTTAAGAATTTGATGCTCTCCATCAATCCCGAACTGGCGCCGCAAGAGATGGTTTTTGAACAGGCGATGATGATCGAGAATATGCCGGCGGCCGAGCGGGCGCGTTACGAGCCGCGCTTGCGAGAGTCGAAGGTGGTGCTCATCCGCACCCTGATCAGCGACCAGTTGCGGTATATTAACATCGCCAAAGAGTGGTTTACGATCTCCGATCTCGCAGAGATCCGCCGCCGCAAAATCGGCGCAGGCCGCATTGGCGGGAAGGCTGCCGGCATGTTGCTGGCTTTGCGCATCCTGCAATCTACTGATGCCAATATCCGCGCCTGCATTCGCCCGGCCGAGTCTTACTACATCGGTTCGGATGAGATTTATAACTTCATGTCCATCAATAACCTGGTCCATTGGAATGACCAGAAGTACAAAACCGAGGAGGAAATGCGGGCGGAGTACGCCTTCATCGTGGCGGACTTTGAAGCCGGACAGTTCCCCCCCGATATTGTCGAAAAGTTGAACGACTTGTTGCTGCGGGTCGGCCCGACCCCGTTGATCGTGCGTTCTTCCAGCCTGCTGGAAGATAACTTTGGCACTTCATTTGCAGGGAAGTACGACAGCTACTTTTTGCCCAACCAGGGCACCCAAAAAGAAAATCTGCAGGCTTTGACCAGGACGATTGCGCGGGTGTACGCTTCTACACTCAACCCCAACGCGCTGCTCTATCGGCGACAGAAAGGGCTGCAAGATTACGATGAGCGCATGGCCATCTTGATCCAACTGGTAGAGGGAGAAACGTTTGGGAATTACTTTCTACCTCACGCGGCGGGCGTGGCATTCAGCCGCAACCTCTACCGCTGGACGCCGCAAATCCGGCGGGAAGATGGTTTTGTCCGCATGGTCTGGGGGCTTGGCACCCGCGCGGTCGAACGGGTGGGCAACGATTACCCGCGCCTGATTGCGCTCAGCCATCCCCTGTTGCGCCCTTCTACCAACCCATCCGCCATCCGCCAGTATTCCCAGCAGTATGTAGATCTGATTGACCTGAAGGAAAATACCTTCAAAACCCTGCCAATCCACAGCGTCCTCAATACCCATTATCCCCCGCTGCGGTACCTGGCGCAGTTGGATGAGGACGGCTATTTCAGCTCGATCCACAGCACTGTGATGGATGGCGATCCTCAAAAACTGGTGTTGACCTTTGAGGAAATGTTACGCCGTACTCCTTTTGCTAAAATGATGAAGGAGATTCTGCATGTGCTGGAGCGAAGCTATAACTCGCCGGTGGATATGGAATTTACCGTTCATCTGCATGACAATGGATCTGGCAGGGCTGACCTTTGCATTAATGTGTTGCAGTGCCGGCCGCAAAGCCATCTGTTCGATACCGTTCAAGAACCGCTGCCCACCGACTTGCGGGATGAGGATATCATTTTCTCCACGCATTTTGTGGTTCCAGAAGGATTTATCCCCGCCGTGGATTACGTTGTCTTTGTGGTGCCGGAAGAATACTTTAACCTACCCACGCTGGAAGACCGGTTTGAACTGGCGCGCATGATCGGCCGGTTGAACGCTGCGCTGGCAAACCAGAGTTTTATCTGCGTTGGCCCAGGCCGCTGGGGAAGCTCCAACTCGGACCTGGGGGTCCCGATTGGCTATGGCGATATCTATAACACCCGTGCCCTGGTTGAACTGGCAGGCCAGGGAATCGGGCCCGAACCCGAACCTTCTCTGGGCACCCACTTCTTCCAGGATCTGTTGGAGTCGCAAATCTATCCTTTGGCAATCTACCTGGATGACGCCGCGACCGTTTTCAATCGCAAATTCTTTTACCAGACCCCCAACCGCCTGCAGGAGTGGATACCAGCCGATGAAAAGATCCAGCGCTGCCTGCGGTTAATCCAGGTCAAGGACTATCGCCCTGACGCCTGCATCCGCATTGTGATGAACGATGACATGGGGCAGGCGATGGCTTTCATCCCGCCGGAACGCGAGGGAGAAGAAAAAACGGATCAGGCCTCATAGAGGCGTGTAATCGCATCCCGCGCCGGGCGAGGGATCACCTTACCGCTAAAACGGTCCCGCACAAAGGCGGGGCCTTTTTTTACCACGCGCCCGATGCGGGCGCAGACGATGCCTTCGGCTTGTAGGGCGCGACTGATGCCCTGGCTTTCGGAGGGGGGAACAGAGAGCAGCAGCGCCCCCGACGCGATCGCCGCCAGCGGGTCGAGCTGGAGGGCACGGCACACCTTTTCGGATAGTTCCGGGATGTGGATATCCGGCGTGTGGATCTCCAGCGAACATCCGCAGGCTTCTGAAAGCTCCCACAGCGCGGCTGCCAGCCCGCCTTCGGTGGGGTCGTGCATGGCGTTGACCTGCCCGGCTGTCAGCGCAATTTGAGCGTCGCGCAGCACGCTGAGGCCGGGGTGGTAGAGAAAATCGGCGGCCTGTTGAAGTTCTTCTTCGGTGAGGAACGCTCGCAGCCTGTCGGGGAATTCCCGGCTGAGCAGGGCGGTGGCCTCGATGGGGATGCCCTTGGTCAACAGCAGGTGGTCGCCCGGCGCAGCGCGACGCGGGGTAACCAGGCGTTCAGGTTCCACTTCTCCGACCAGCGCGCCGACCAGGATGGGGCGGTCTAAACCGTGAGTAATTTCGGTGTGGCCGCCGATCACCGCTACTCCGATCTCCTGGCAGGCGCTGAAGAGCTGCCCGCTGATGCGTTCGACCAGCGCTTCGTCGGTTTTGCCCTCCGGGAGCAGCAACGTTGCCAGGTACCAGCGCGGGGTTGCCCCGGTGGTAGCGATATCGTTGGCCGAGACCTGGATGGCATACCAGCCAATCTCATCGGTCGCAAAGGTGATCGGTTCTGCCTTGAACACCAGCAGCCGTTCGCTGCCGCGCACCACCGCGCAGTCCAGCCCGATCCCCGGCCCAAGCACGATGCGCTCGTCGTTCTGCGGGGCGCGCCCCAGGATTTTTGAAAGCGTTTCAGCGGGGAGTTTTCCCAACGGCAGTGGCCGGTTTTCAATCATGGATCCTCCTTATGTCCATTGACGGCTCTGGCATTTCCTGTGCATCGAAGGTCCCATTTAACCGTAAAAATCCTGAAAGTGAAAGATCAAGGCGGTTGTGATGAGCTGCAAGACTGCCGCGAACAAAAAGCCGTTCCGCCTGTCCTTGAAGAGCAGTTTTAGTTCTTCAGCGGAAAAGAGCGCAGCCAGCGGAGTGAGGAACAGGTATAACCTTTGGACTTCGCCGTTGGTCTGCCCAAAAGCCACCAGCAGGACAAAAATGACCAGAAAAGTGAGCGAGAGGCTGTCGAGCCGACCGGCCTGGCGGCGGATGAAGGCGGAAACGGCCTTCGTAAAACGAATGAGAAGCAGCAGGATAATCGGGAACCCGCTCCAGGTGGCAAATTCGGCGTTGTTTAAGACAAAGCCGTGCTTCACGCGCTCCTGCCAGGTTGCAAACTGCCAGGTGGTGCGGTGATTGGCAAACGCGCTGGCATAACGGGCGGCGATGTCGTAGTTCAAAAATAAGCGGAAGACTACCAGCAAGGCGACCGCCCCGGCCAGGACACCAAGGATGAACAAGGCCGTCTGCCGCAGGCTGCGCTGCGGCCGTTCTCGCAGCCATTCCAGTCCGGCCCACACGATCACGAAAGGCAGCAGCGCCAGCAGCGAAAATGAAAAATATAAGATGATGTACCCGGCGGCCCCAGCCAGGAAGCCACCCCAAAAGACGGGGCGTTCCAGCGCCCGCGAGGACCCCGCCAGTACGAGCAGGAAGAGCAGCGGGTAGAGCGCCTGGTCGAGGAACATCGGGATCAGGATCACGTTGGGGAAGAGGATGTAGAGAACGGCGGGGAGGGTCGCGTCCTCCGGCTTTCCGGTCAGGCGGCGGCTGAAGCGCGCCAGCACCGGCAGGAGCAGGAACGCCATCAAGGGGTAAACGTACGCCGCCAGCTTTGTCAGCTTGTAAAAGCGCTCTTCCACGCTTGCGGAGGGGCTCAGCAGGCTGGCGACTTTTTCTGTGGCGACGTAAGGGAGCAGGATGCCGGGAGGTTTGGTGCCAAGGTAGCGGTCTGTGCCGTAGCGGCTCTCGTAATGGGTCAGGGCATCGTAGAGCGGGGGCTGCTCAGCGGCAGCCCAGGCGTAACCGTTGAAGACCGAATCGGCGTACTTCAAGCGGATGGACTCGAACCCGCCCCCAGCGATAAAGCCAAAGCCCACCTGCAGCCCATACCCCAGCGCGATCAGGATGAGCATGCTACGCTGGCTGGTCGGGCGGGAGAGGATGAAATGAATCAGGATGAGCGCCAGGAAAAATAGCGCCACAAAGATGCCGTACTGGTTCGGTTGCAGATCCTTGGGGGTGATGTACCACTTCCAGCCTGGGATCAGCATGAAGGTTTTGCGTTGGAAGATCAGTACAGCCCAATGAAACAGCGACAGGCCAGCCATTAGCAGGATGAGGAGCATTTTGAAGATCGAGCCGTCCCGCCATTTCTCCTTGAATTCCTCGGTGTAGTTCCAGAGGATCAGGAGAAGCGTTTGCAGGCTGAGCGCCGCCGCCCAGACGATCACTGCGCCGGCCCGCTGGAAGGCCGCCCGCATGAGATCGGTGGCATGCAGCGTCCAGGCCGGGTAAGTGAACAACCAATCCTGAAGCCGGTAAGAAAGGCGGGAAGAGAAAACAAGGGTGAAAACGGCCAGGAAAAGGAAAAGCAGGCCGGATGCAAAGGTGGCGGGGACCAGCCCGCCCTGCGCCTTCATCAGCGCATCCAGCCGCAGACAAAAAGCTCGAAGCCAGGCCGGGTCCTTCCAGGCGCGGCGGGCCAGCCATTCCAGCGCGGCGGCAACCAGCAGCGCGGCCAGCCCCAACGCCAGGCGGGGCAGCGAGTATCCCAGCAGGAGGCTCCGCCCCGACTCGGAAGGCTGGGCAAAGAGCAGAATGAAAGCGGCCGCGCCCTCGACAAGCGCCAGCGCCAGCCAGAGCTTTAACCCCCTGGGGCTCAGGCTCGTTCCCTGTTTCAAAACAGGCGGTTCCATGTTAAGCCCTATTGTAACCTAACACTCAGGGGTCTGGCGGCGTGAGGGTTGCGGAAGGCCGTGATGATTTATGGTCTTTTCGATACCGGGATCCAGATTTCGCTTCGAAAAACCGGCGAGTTCACCTCTTTGTTTTCGTTCCACAGAATTTCCGGGCCTTTGGTCAACTCATAACCGGACGCAGGAAACCATTCCGAGTAGATTCTCGCCCAGGTATTCTGCAAGGTCTCCGGAAAGGGCCCCACGGACTCGAAGACCGCCCAGGTCGTGGCCTGGACTTCCAACCGCGCCAGGTCTTGCGGGGGCTCGTGGGTGGTTGCCACACCGATGTACTGGTCCAGTTCCCCGCCTTCCAGCCGGCCCTCCGAAAAATTGGCAGACGCACTGATCAGCCCCTGGGTTCGGTGTTAGAAAGCGCTTTTAACCGCTGGATGGCGGCTGTGTTCAGGCTTTGCCACATGGCGGCAATTTCCGGGTTCACCCCTTCGTAGATCAAAGGGACTCGTTTCATCATCCCTGTAATGAAAAATCCATCTTTTTCTTCGATGCGGTAAATCATTTCACCTGCTCCTTTTAAAACCAACTGGAAGAACATTCTTGGATAAGCCTTGAGCGGCTGCCCGGCGTTTTTTTACTTCTGCCGGCGTGACGCCATGCAGAGCCTGAAAAGCCCTGGTAAAGGCATCGGGGGAGTGATAGCCATATTTGAGCGCGGTATCCGTCACAAGCGCGTTCCCCTGAATGAGATCGAAAGCTGCCAGGGTCAAACGCCTGCGCCGGATATATTCCGAAAGCGTTACACCGGCCAGAAAAGAAAACATCCTGCGAAAATGGTGTTCCGAGCATTGCGCCAGTCTTTCTATTTTTTTAAAGTCAATTTCTCCGGCGAGATTTTCCTCGATATAAGCCAGGGCCTAATTCATGCGCTCCAGTGAGTCCATCCTTCACGCTCCTTTCCTGCGTTGAATGGTATGATAACCGAATTTGCGCATCTCTGCCCGACAATCCATGCCCGGTTTTGCAGGTTGTTCGAGGCCTGGTTGCATTTTGATAACGGACGAGGGCAGATGTTTGTTGCGTATTCCCACATGCTTGCTGCCTTCTACAGGTAACCTGTCACACCGCACCGGCGAAAACCGGCGGTTCGAGTTTTCCTGCCTTTTCTTTAAGGTGTATACTAGATTTGTTCATTACTGATTTCATGGTATGTTTTGTGGTCAGGGGTGGGTGAAAGACCGTTTTCCTCAAAATATTATTGGCTGGGCGTCGCCCTTTCTATTCCTTCAAAAGGTAAGGTAAAAGGCTTCTGGATTTCATTTGAAACAGGAGGGAGGCATGATTTTGCCAGAAGTCAGGGTTTTCGTGAGGGTTCTGACGCTGGGAGCTGCCACGGCTGCGGCCCTGCTGTTCAGCGCGCCGGTTTACGCTCAGGACGAGGCGACGCAGGACACTCCGGCGGCGGAAGAAATCATCGTGGAAGAGACGGCGGGAGGCCCGGCTGCGCTCGAATTGCAGCCGCCCGAGCCGGCCCCCGGCGAGGAGGATCAGGGCAGCGAGGCGCCGGAACCTGCGGCTGCGCCTGACAATGCTTTGTTATTTGTTAGAGGAGGAAGAGTCGCCGCCCATTGAGGAAGCGTTGCCCGAACCGGAAGAGAGCCTGCCGCCTGGCGAAGAGGCCAGCGCCGGGCCACCCGCCGCCCCCTGGTTCATCAGCGGCGGCGTGACGTACAACTTTACCTCGCTAGACTGCGACCCCGGCGTGGCGGGCGAGCAGGCCTGCAGCAACCCGATCCAGGCGGCGATTGATTACGTGGGCAACCACCGCCTGATCCCGGATGATCTCACCATCCATATCGAAGCGGGAACCTTTACGGAGAATGTCTCCATCGACGGCGATACCGCTGTCAATGCGAACAATATCAACCTGCAGTACGTGCGTTACTTGACCGGTGCCGGCTCCGAGCCGGTCACTGGTGTAACGGTGGCGGGCGGTGGGTATAAAGGTAAGTTTATCGTCAATACAGACGGAGCGATCACGCTGGCGAACGTCGAAGCGCGCGATAACAAGGACATAGGTGTCCATCTGCACGAATTCTTTGATCTCGGCGGGGGCGCTTACCGGATGGACGCAGCGGGGGCAGGAATCACGGTCACCGACAGCGTCTTCAACCATAATGGCCTCGCCAATGATCAGGAATATGACCAGAGTGATCTGTATGTTATCTCGGATTCCATCGTCACTATTGATGGCGTTAGTGCCAGAGACAACATGGAAAGCGGCGTGTTTGTTCAAATGGGCATTGACGTCACCGTCAAGAACAGCGTCATGCTGAATAATGGGATGGGGTTGACGTTTCGTTATGAGGTGAGAGGCCGCAGTACGGTCGAAAACGTCAGCGCCAATTTTAATCAATACGCCGGAATATTTTTTGAAGCCCCTGGGGAACTGGTGATGCGCCATGTTGAGGCTTCCCACAATAGCGGCGGCGCGGCCATCAACACCTGTTCTTATGGTGGGGACCCCATCTATCTACAAAACTATTGTGTCAACTCTTACGACGGCAACGTCTCAATCTACGACAGCGTTTTTAACGACAATGGCCGGTACCCTAGCAGCAATCTACTCAACGGACTTGAAATTATCGCGAAAGGCGACGTCCTCATCTCGGAAACCAAAGCGAGCGGCAATAATAGAAACGGGATGTATATCATCAATTTCTTGTACAGCTGGAGCCCCTACGATATCACTTTGACCCATCGGATTACGCTGGCGGGCGCGGGGCGAGGTAACACAGCATCGGGAAACGGCTGGAGCGGCGTGGCTGTAACCGCGCTGAGCAACATCTCCATCCAGAACCTGACGGCAAACGATAATGGCGGTGGGGGGCTGGCCATCACAAATTACTCTTTCAAGGTTGGAGCTCTTAAACCCCAGGACGGATTTCCCTTTGTGGTAGTGTCCGATTGCAGCTTCTTCAATAACAAGACCACTGGGGTATATATTTACACCTCAGGTCCCATCACGCTGCACCACACCTCCAGCAGCAACAACAGCGGCGGCGCCTTTCTCTACAATAATCCCGACTACTTAGCTCCTACCGGCGCGAGGCCAAACTCATCCTGGAAGGCGAGTTCGTAACCTTCGAAGACATCCGCCAGGATCATCTTCCCTTTCTCGATGGAGGAGCCGGTGGCCGGGGCCAGCGCGCCGTTCTTGGTAACGATGTCGGGAGGGGTGGGGAAGATGGAATACTTGGGGTAGCGCGGCGCGGCTTCGTCTGGTAGTTTTTCCATATCCACCACGTCTGGGTTGATGCCCAGCATGGCAGAGGTCTCCAACAGGGCGGCGTGCTCTGGGTCCCAGCCGGGAAATTTTCCATTGAAGAGCGCGTCCAGGGTGGCATCCTTGACGAATGGCGCCCATCCGGTCAGCAAAATTTTGCACCCTAGCTTATTCAGGTCGTGTCTTTGGCGCGCCAGTTCAATGCCTTCCACCAGGAAGTTCTGATTTTCCAGATGGGCGTTGATCAAAACGATGCGGCGAACGCCGTGGCGCAGCAGTTCTTCCAGGATATCGCGCACGGTTGCGATCAGCGCTTCTGCACCGATGCAGGTTGTGCCGGGAAACCGGTCGCCGCCGCCGATAGTGGCCTGAGAGCGGTAACCGTAGGTTAAGGGGGGCATGACCACAGCCGGGTAGCGGTTTGCCAGTTCCAGCGCGATTTCGTATCCCATCATGTAATCGAATCCAATAGGAAGGTGGGGGCCGTGTTCTTCGATGGCGCCGGCTGTCAGAATAAAGATGGCGTTTTCCCTTACCTTTTGATCAAATTCTTGCCAGGTCAGGTGTTCCATGAGACGTTTATCGAGCGCTGGAGGGGTCATGAAAAATAATCTCCTTTGTAAATGATGCTATAAACCGAATTCGGTCTTGAAGGCTTCGGCGTAGCCGTTGAACACGTCCTGGAGGATGCGTTTCCCTTTTTCAAGCGTGGTTCCTTTTGCCGGAGCCAGCGCGCCGTTTTTTGTCACCACATCTGGGGGCGTTGGAAAGATGGAATATTTTGGATAGCGGGGACACGACTCATCAGGGAGTTTGGACATGTCCACGTATTCCGGATGGATGGCCAACATGGCAGAAGTCTCGATCACGGCGGCGTGCTCAGGGTCCCAACCAGGGAATTTCCCGTTGAACAGCGCGTCCAGGGTATCATCCTGGACGAAATTTCCCCACCCCGTCAGCAAAATCTTGCAGCCACGTTCTTCAAGGTTGATATCCCGGCGGGCTAATTCGATCCCTTCTACCAGGAAGTTGTGGTTCTCCAAGTGGCTATTATTGACAACGATGCGGCGAACGCCGTGGCGCAGCAGTTCTTCCAGGATATCGCGCACGGTTGCGATCAATGCCTGCGCGCCGATACAGGTTGTGCCGGGGAACTGGTCGCCGCCGCCAACGGTGGCCTGGGAGCGGTAGCCGTATTGCAGCGGCGGCATGACGACCGCCGGGTAGCGGTTTGCCAGCTCCAGCGCGACCTCGTGTCCCATCAGGTAATCGAACCCAATGGGTAGATGCAGGCCGTGCTGTTCAATTGCCCCGACCGTCAGGATAAAGATATAGTTTTCCTTTACGCGCTGGTCGAATTCTTGCCAGGTGAGGTGCGCCATTAAACGCTTGTCGAGATTAAGGGGGGACATGATAGCGGCTCCTTTTCTTGGTTCAATCTACCGAACGCTCTACGCGGCGGTAGGGTTGCCCGTAGGCTGCTGACCAGCTAACCCTGCCGACCGCGAAGACGATGGCGAGGATGGTAAAAATGTAGGGGATCATCAGGGCAAACTGATAGGGGATACCCATCCCCAAAGCCTGAATGCGCAGTTGCAGCGCATCGGCAAACCCGAAGATGACCGCGCCTGCCAGCGCGCCGAGGGGGTTCCATTTTCCAAAGACGATGGCAGTATAGGCGATATAGCCCCGCCCGGCGGTCATTCCTTCTTGGAAGATGGTGGTCTGCCCGATGGAAAGAAAGGCGCCCGCTAGCCCGGCAACCAGCCCCGATACCAGGATGGTATAAAAGCGAATCCGGTACACATTTAAACCGACTGTATCGGCGGCGCGGGGTGTTTCGCCGACGGCGCGGATGTTCAGCCCCCACTTGGTGCGGAACATGAAGAAATTGGCGATAGGCACACTGAGGAATGCCAGGTAAACCAGCGGCGATTGGTTGAAAAGGATGTTCCCCAAGACGGGAAGATCGCCCAGCAGAGGAATCCGCCAGATGGGTAATCCGGTGATCTCCGGCGTTGTGCTCATCGCTCCAAAAATGCGCCGGAAGATCAGGCTGGTTGCCCCCAGAGAAAGTACGTTCAGCGCCACAGCGGTGACGATATGATCAGTGCCAATGATGACGACGAAAACGGCAAACAGGATGGATAAAACCATGGCCGCCAGCATGGCGCCCAGCGCGCCCAGCCAGGGGCTTCCCAGGTAATAGGTGACGACCACGGCGGTCATGGCCCCCATGAGCATGAAGCCCTCAATGGCGATGTTCATGATTCCTGCCCGTTCGCAAAAGATGCTCCCCATCGCGACCAGCAGGATCGGGGTGGTCAACCGGAGAACGGCTGCATAAAAATCCGGTGAAGTAAAAATGAATAAAAATTGAGAGAGCAGATCGGCCATTTCAATTCCTTGATTGAATTTCCTGCTTGAAGACATCCCTCTGCTTCTCGCGCTTCCACCAGCGCCATCCAAAGCGGATGTGATAACTCGCCAGCACGAACAAAATGATCAGAGCCTGGATCACATAGATCAAAGTGGAAGGAATCCCCAGAGAAATTTGCATTCCATTGGATCCGGAACGCAAAGCGCCAAAAAAGAAGCCACCCAGCAGAACCCCAAGTGGATGGAGCTGTCCGACCAGCGCGGCGGCAATGGCGTCATAGCCAAACCCGCTCAGGAAGGACTCTAGCATGCGGTATTCGGTACCGATGATATGGAGGGTTCCTGCCAGACCGGCCAGGCTGCCGCTGATCAAGAAAGAAGTCATCATCGTTTTTGGGACGTTGATCCCGGCGGCTTCGGCGGCGCGCTGGTTGGCGCCAACAAACCGGATGTTGAACCCCGGCACGGTATGCCACAAGAAAAAATAACCCAGCGTGATCAGGATCAGGGCGATGAAGATGCCAGGGTGCAGACGCATTTCTGGCACCAGGATGGGCAGCCGAGCCGTTTCGGCGATCTCGGCTGTTTTTGCGTAGAGCTGGCCGGGCTCCCGTAAGGGGCCGCGCACCGCCCAACTTAACAGCAGCGCCGCCACGTAATTGAGCAGCAGGGTGACGATCACTTCGTTGATGCCGCGTTTCGCTTTCAGCCAGGCCGGCAGCAAGGCGTAAGCCATCCCTCCGGCCATACCGGCGATCATGCACAGGGGAATATGAATAAAAGAGGGTAGGCCGGAGACTTTTGTCCCGACCCAAATGGCAAAGATGCCGCCGACGAGGATTTGCCCCTCAACGCCGATATTGAAGATTTCGGTGCGGTAGGCGATGGTCACTGCCAGACCGGTAATTAACAACGGCAGGGATTTAATGATGGTCGTCCCAATGGCTGACTTGTTCCCGATGGCGCTCTCGAAGAGCGCCTGGTAAGCCAGCAGCGGATTGAAGTTCATGAACAGCATCAACACACCGCAGACGATTAAAGCGGCTGCGATGGCAATGAAGGGCGGCGCCAGTCTCTTCCAGGACGATAAGCCAGCCTTTTGTAGACCTTCAAGCCAGGGGCGCGTGAGAAGTTTGAACTTCGTTTTCATGGCAATGAGTCTCTCCACTGCTCCAGCCGGACCCCGGCCATCATCATCCCGATTTGATCCACGTTCGTCTTCTCCACCGGAGCGATCCCCATCAGCTCGCCCCGGTACATTACGGCAATGCGGTCGCTGAGGCGGAAGATTTCCTGTAATTCGGTTGAAATCAGCAGGATGGCGGCGCCTCTGGATCGCTCTTGCACCAGCCGTTCATAGACCTGTTGGGTTAGGCCCACATCCAGGCCGCGCGTCGGCTGGGCAGCGATCAATACCCTGGGTTGGTGCCCCAGTGCAGAAGCCAGGACAACGCGCTGTTGGTTTCCGCCAGAAAGCGTGGTCACGGCGGCGCGAGGGGAAGGCGTTTGGATGTTGAATTCTCGGATCGAACGCTGGGCGAACTGGCGTATCGCTTTCAGGTTCAAGATACCCCGCTTTGAATAAGGCGGTTTCGAAATATGGCTGGCGATCATGTTCTCTTCTACGGTCATCTTGGCGGCTACCGCGCGGTCCAGCCGGTCGCTCGGAATATGGGCGAGTCCAAGTTGGTGTAGTTGATCCGGTTTGCAATGGCTGACTTCCTGTCCATGCAGGAAGATTTGCCCTTCACGGATGCGCCGCAGCCCACAGAGCGCTTCTTCCAATTCCCGCTGGCCGTTGCCGTCTACCCCGGCGATGCCGAGGATCTCGCCTTCACACAGGCTGAAAGAAATGTTGTTTAGCGCGAGGGTGCCCCGCTCCCCGACGGCTTTGAGGTTTTGAACCTCTAACACGGTCTTTCCCGGTTTCAGGGGGGGTTTGTGGACATCGAAGACCACCTCGCGCCCGACCATCAGTCGCGCCAGTTCGTGTGGCGTCGTGCCGCCAGTCTTTACCGTCCCAACCACGCGGCCGTCCCGCAGCACCGTAACTCGGTCGCTGATCGCCATTACCTCTTCCAATTTGTGGGTGATGAGGATGACGCTCATCCCTCTGGCGCTCAGGCGGCGCAGGACGGCAAAAAGGTCATTGACCTCCTTGGGGGTGAGTACGGCCGTCGGCTCGTCCAGGATCAACAACTGGATCTCGCGGTACAGGGCTTTGAGGATTTCTACCCGCTGCTGAGCGCCGACCGGCAGATGCCAGACGGTGGCGCGCGGGTCCACTTCCAGCCCGAACTCTTGGCTTAGCGCGTTGAGACGGGTTTCGATGTGTTCCAGGTCTAACAACAGCCCGCGGGTAGAAGCTAACCCTAAAGAGACATTTTCTACAACTGTTAGCACCGGCACCAACATGAAATGCTGGTGTACCATGCCGATGCCCAAAGCTACCGCCGTGCGGCTGTCCGAAATTTCTACAGGCCGGCCGCGCCAGTAAATTTGCCCTGCATCTGGCTTGAGCTGGCCGTAAAGGCAATTCATCAGGGTGGTCTTTCCGGCGCCGTTTTCGCCCAGCAGGGCCAGGATCTCGCCTTCTTGAACATCCAGGGAAATGTGGTCGTTTGCCAGGACACCTGGAAAGGATTTGGTTATGTTGTCAAGACGCAGCATTTCACCCATGGCGAACCTTGGAGGAAACCTGACAGGTTCTTTTTTGAACCTGTCAGGCTCTAAAATGGGAGTTGTTTTATAAGTCGGTCCGGACGGGGATATCGAGCTTGCCGTCAATATACTGCTGCAACCCGTCGTTTATTTCCTTCTGCAGGTCTTCCGGTACATTTGTGCCGCACCAGGCCAGGTGTTGGGCGCCGCCCTTGACGCTGTAAACGGAGTAGCCGGATTTCAGGGTTCCTTTCTGGAACTCATCGCCGGAGAGCTTCAACAGGTACCCAGGGAGCTGCACCACACTCAACAGCGTCTGTTCGGGGGCGTACTGGCAGATATCTCCGGTCCAGCCGATGACTTTAACGTCAACGCCCTTGGCTTTGGCTTCTTTGATCGCTTCGAAAACGCCAAAGTCGCCCGAACCGGCAATGGACAGGATGACATCCACGCCTGATTCTATGGAAGCTTTGGCTAATTCCTTCGCTTTGGCCGGGTCTTGCCAGTTGCCGACATAGCTAATCACCGTCGAAGCCTGGGGATTGACTTTCTTGGCGGAGTTTTCAAACACTTCTTTATCGTAAGAGACCAGGGGCGATTCGGTTCCGGCGATCCAGGCCAGTTTGTTGGTCTTGGTCATCTTGGCAGCGACGATGCCAGCAAAGTAAGACATTTCGCCAGTAACCCATCCGTTGGAGCTAAAGTTATCTCCACCTTCCGTGTGTTCGTTGATGTTGACCCAGGTGGTATTTGGAAACTCCGGAGCGACCTTTTTCATCGGGTCAGCGAACAACCAGCCAGGGCCGAAGACAATATCATAGCCTTTTTGCCCATATCCCCGCATCAGTTCCTCCATGTCTTCGGTCTCGGTATTGTCCACATAGCTGACATCCCAGCCGTATTCTTTGCTGAGTTGCTGCATAGCTTCCCAGCACGAGGTGTTCCAACCGGTATCGGCCAGCGGTCCTTCCAGCAGGACGGCCGCTTTGATGACTTTTTGAGCTGTCGGGGTTGCAGGCGCCGCCCCACCGCAGGCGGCCAGCGCAACAATGCTCAACAAACAGACGACAACCAGCCATACTTTGATATTCTTAAACATTTGCTCCTCCATACAGAATATTGTACTGATTGACAGGATAAGGTGTTGGGGTAAAGATGGCCAATGGGGAAACAAGGCGGGATCCCTGTAAGTCTTTTGTAAAAGCACCTCCTTTCTGAGTCTGGCTTACCCATAAGCAATCTCTATAGCCCCAACTCAGGTTGCGCCGATTTGATCACGCTTTTTGGGAAACTGAGCGTCGCGAATGGCGCAGAGCAGTTCGTTAATCGGGTTGCCTTTCAACAGGTAACGAAAAGCGCCTGCTGCCAGCGCTTCTTGATGTTTGATCTCGTCCATGAACAACGTCATGATGATGACCCGCACGCCCGGATAGTGGCGGGTAATGGCGGCGGTAACGGCTGCGCTGTCCATGCCCGAAAGGTCGAGGTCTATCACCACGACGTCTGGCTTTGTCTTACCGCATAGATCCAGCGCCTCGTCTCCGTTGGCGGCCAGCCCGACGACCTGTAGATCCTCATAGGTGGCGATGTGGTTTGCCAGACCGCGCCGGGCCATTTCATGGTGATCGACGAGAAGGATGCGGATTGGAGAGAGGGGCATAGAACCATCCTGCCTGTATAGACAAGCACAGTTCTATCCTATGAGAAACGGGCTTTGGGGTAAATCGGGTGGGTGGGGGATTTGCCAATCGGCCAGATGGGGGAGAAAAAATAAATTCTATGCGAATAAATGACGTTCCAGAGCAAACTTTACGGCTTCGAGCCGGCTAGAAACCCCCAGCTTGGCGAGGATGTTACTGACGTGGGTCTTGATGGTAGAACGGCTGACGCCCAGCGCGGCGGCAATTTCAGGGTTGTTTTGGCCAGCAACCATTAAACGCAAGACCTCAAGTTCCCGGCTTGTTAGCCCAGTGTTCGTTGGGGTGGTGGCTGAATGGATGAGCGCCCGCGTGGCTTCGGTGGAGAGCGTGGGAATGCCGGCCCAGGCTTTTCGGATGGCTTCTCCCAGTTCGTCTATGGAAACGTTTTTGTGCAGATAGCTGGTGGCCCCGGCTTGCAGGGCGGCTTTCACCATCTGGTCGTCTTCGAAGCTGGTGATGGCGATGATGCGGATTTCGGGATATTTTTTAGCGATCATCCCGGTGGCCTCTACGCCGTTCATCCTCGGCATGACCATGTCCATGATGATGACGTCTGGCTTGAGCAGCTCGCATAAACTCAAAGCCTCGAGCCCGTCTCTGGCTTCGCCGACCAGCTCTAAGTCCTCGAAGGCCTGCAAAAATACGCTCAATCCCCGCCGCACCATGTCGTGATCATCGACGAGGAGGACGCGAATGCTTTCCTGTTTTCGTGTTGGGCTCATACTCTCTCCTGCGGTTGCGGGTTCTCCCAGTGAAGGCTGACGGCCGTCCCTTCGTCAGGATGGCTGTCGATCTTCAGATCTGCCCCGATGGCAGCGGCGCGTTCCTGTAGAATCTTTAGCCCCAGCCGGTCCGGCGGCAAGCGGGCGGCGTCGAAGCCGCAGCCGTTGTCGCGGATGAAAAGGGAGACCCCCTGCGGCTGGTTGTTGAAAGTGATGAAAACCCGGCTGGCGCGGGCGTGTTTGACGATGTTGTTGAGGGTCTCCTGGGCGACGCGGAAGAAGGCGGTTTGAACCTCGGCCGGGAGCGGGCGGCGCCCTTCCAGCTTGAGCTCTACGTCAACCTGGGTGCGCCCAGCCAGGCCGTCTGCCAGCTGGCGGATCAGGTCGCCCAGGTCTGCGTTAATTAAAGCTTTTGGCCTGAGTTCTACCAGCAGATTGCGCATCTCCGCCAGCGCGCCGCGCGTCAATTTTTGCAGCTCAACCAGGCCCTCTTTCACCGCTTCGGGGTTGCGGTCCCAGATGCGGGGCAGGGTCTCTGCCATGACGGTTGCGGAAAAGAGCGACTGACTGACGGCGTCGTGCATTTCGCGCGCCAGTCGCTGGCGTTCTTTGAGCGCGGCGAGTTCCTGCGCCTGCTCGTATAGCCTGGCGTTGCGGATGGCGATAGAAGCCTGGTTGGCAAAGGCTCGCAGTCGTTCGATCTGCGCGGGTTGGAAAAAATTGGGGGCGGCGCTCACCAGGTAAATGTAACCGATGAGTTGATCGTCAAAAACGATGGGTGCTTCGGCGATCGATTTTACCCACTCCATCCCCTCTGCTTTCATCCAGCGGGGCAGATCGTTCGACCGGCGCACATCCTCCAGCGGGATCTGGACGGACAGGAGGGGTTGGAACTCTCTAGACCCTGAATGCCCTTTATGGCGCGCCACATGGGCGGTTTTCCGGTCTTCTCCAACCAGAAGGATGGCGGCGGCATCGTGCGGCACAACCCGCTCCACGTTGGTCAGGATGCGGTCGAGCACCTCGTTAATGTCCAGCGTGCTGTTCAGGATGGCGGCGGTATCGGCCAGCGCCTCGGCCAGGGTGCGCTGCTCGTGCTCGGCAAATTCTGCCTGTTTGCGCGCCGTGATGTCGGTGGAAATGCCGCACACCGCGTAGGACTCGCCGGTAGCCCGCCGCAGGGGGAACAGAACGGTCAGCAGGGTGAACGGCGGATGGCCTGGGCGGTAGAAGGTTTCTTCAAATTCCTGCACGCAGTCGGTCGCGATGACCACCTGATCGTGCTCTTCGAAGATATCCGCAATTTCTTTGGGCAATACCTCGTGGGGGGTTTTCCCCTGGATATCCTCGTTTTTGATGTTGAAGACGAGTTCGCTCCTGCGGCTGGTGAGGATATACCGGCCTTGCAGGTCTTTGATGTAGATAAAGGCAGGGGTATGCTCGAGAATTCCCTGAAGCAGGATGTCGCTATCGAGTGGAAAAGTTTTTTTGGTCGCTGGATCGCTCATGAGAATTTCTTTCAGGTAATCCGGGCGATTGTTCCCTGCGTGATTCGCCCCAGGTCTTCCCGCCCCAGGCGGAAGACGGCGCGCGGCGTCCCGGCTGCCGCCCAGGTTTCGGGGTAGGCCAGCAGGTCTTCATCCACGAAGGTCAGAAGGGGTTCAGGATGGCCGAGGGGTGGCACGCCGCCGATTACAAAGCCGGTGTGCTGCCGGACGAAATCGGCGTCGGCTTTTTCTACCGGCTCTCCGGCCAATTCGCCCAGCCGGGCCTCGTTGACCCGGTTGCTGCCGCTGGCCAGCACCAGGATGGCGCGCCCGCTTTGGCTTCCCTTGAAGATCAGAGACTTGATAATTTGAGCGACCCCACAGCCGATAGCCTGCGCGGCTTCCTGCGCAGTGCGGGTGGAGGCGGGCAGTTCGACCACCTGTAGGGATAACCCCAGGGCGGCCAGGGCATGCTGTACTTTTTGGGCGCTTTCACTGAGTTCTTCGGGCATTGGGTTCCTCCAGAGATTATTAGGTTTGGCGATGACATGGCTTTGTTTGGAAATATTGTTCTGCCAGGCGTGATATACTCCAGGCATGAAGAGACCATATTTCCTGCTCCGGTAAGTATATTCTAAACCGAACTCAACCTGCCGTTGTGCTTTTTCTGGTTTTGCGGGCGGTCTCTTTATTTTTACCTCAGGTTGGCGATGAAGTACACGCTTTCTTTTCTGATCGCAACGTTCATGATTCTGTTGGCGGCTTTTTTGCCCCGCCCTGCTTCTCGACAAAAAAGAGTCGGCCTGCTCGCGCGCCTCTGGCGGGGCGCGCCCAACGCCGCGCCTCTGCTCTTGCTGACGGTTGGCGCAGCCGTCCGCATCTATGCTTTTGGCAGTATCCCCAACGGGATTTTTGTTGATGAGGCGATCATCGGCTATGACGCTTACTCGCTTTTGCATTACGGCATAGATCACAATGGTTTCAGTTACCCGATTCACCTGGCTTCGTTCGGCAGCGGGCAACATGCCCTGTATGCCTACCTCTCCATGCCGTTTATCGCCGCGCTGGGCTTGAACCAGGTCTCCATCCGCCTGGTGAATCTGGTCTTTGGGCTGCTCTCGTTGGGGGTGTTCTACCTGCTGGCGCTTCGCACCGATGGCCGTAAAACGGCGTTGGCCGCCCTGTTTCTGCTTGCAATCAATCCCTGGCATATCATGATCTCCCGCTGGGGGCTGGAGTGCAACCTCTTTCCGGCTATCTTCCTTCTGGCGACCTTTTTCCTGGCGCATTCGCTTCAAGGGGGGCGCACCTTTGGGGTTGCCATGCTGCTTTACGGGGCATCGTTGTATGCCTATGGCACGGCCTATTACGTTGTACCGGTTTTTCTGTTGATGGTCGCCGTTTATCTTGGGCTTCACCGTTGTCTGGGATTGAAGACTGTTCTGGGGGGAGGGCTCATCCTGGTTCTGACGGGCCTCCCGATCGCGTTGTATGTGGCCGTTAATGCCCTGGGGTGGCAGACGATCCAGATCGGCGCGATCACCATCCCCCGGCTGCCGGCGGCGGCGCGCTTTACCCAAATCTTTTCGCTCTTCTCCGGCGGGGGCCTTTATGAAAGTCTTGCCAACAACGCCGCCGCGCTCACCCGCCTTTTGATTACGCAGCAGGACGGCTATCTCTGGAACGCCCTCCCCGGTTTTGGCATCTTGTATCTCTTCGGATTGCCGCTCGTCCTGGGCGGTCTGTGGGCTGTCGTGCAGGAAAAACGAGGTCAGAGGGCCTTCCGCCTGAACAATGTTTTCCTGTTCTGGCTGGCTGCCGCGCTCTTGCTGGCGCTGGTGATACCGGTCAACATCAACCGGGTCAATATTCTCTTCCTGCCGCTCATCTATCTGGCCGCCAGGGCGCTGGTCTTTGTGTGGGTTCGCTCCAGGTTCCTGGCTGGGGGGCTGGTTCTGCTCTGCCTGGCCTGGTTCGGCTTGTTCGTCCACGCCTATTTGAAGAGCTATCCCCAGCAGATCGGCCCGGCTTTCAACGAATCGTTTGGGCAGGCCATTCAAGAGGCTTCGAACCGCACCGATCAAACGATTTTTATCACGAAAGAAGTGCACCTGCCGTATGCTTATGTCCTCTTCTACACACAGCCATCGCCATATGATTTTCTGGAGACGGTTGTTTACGTGGATCCGGAAGCCGAATTTCGCGATGCCGCCTCGTTTGGGCGCTATCGTTTCATGGAGGCGGCAGCAATGCCGCCCGGCGGGGGCGCGTATGTAATTAGCAACCGCGAGGCTGAACATTTCGACGCGGCGGATTATACGATCATCCCGTACAAATTGTTCAGTATTCTCATCCCGACCTCGCCATGAAGAGCACTTTGTCTCAGAAAATGCGATGAAGGTAACCCTTTCGTTCCTGATCCCCATCCTGATCACGCTATTGGCAGTGCTGCTGGCTTACGGCCGTGCATTGAAGAAAAGGCCTGCGGATCAGCGCGAGACGGTTGACTGGCGGATGGAGCGGTTGTTGTTCCTACTGATCCTGGGGATCGGCGCGGCGGTTCGCATCGCGTCGTTTGGGAAAATCCCGGATGGCGTTTATGTGGATGAAGCCGCCACCGGTTACGATGCATACGCTCTTTTGCATTACGGCATTGACCGCAACGGGTTTCATAACCCTGTACAACTGGTCTCCTGGGGCAGCGGGCAATACGCCCTGGCCGCTTACCTTTCCATGCCGTTCATCATGCTGCTGGGTCTGAACCAGGTTTCCATCCGGCTGGCCAGCCTGTGCGTCGGACTGCTTTCGCTGGCGGCTTTCTACCTGCTGGTGCGCCGGACAGACGGCCGCAGGACAGCCCTCGTCGCGCTGTTTTTGCTGGCCGTCAATCCCTGGCACATCATGCTTTCACGCTGGGGCATTGACAGTAACCTCTTCCCTGGCGTTTTCCTGCTGGCGACCTGCCTGCTGGCCAAGAGCTTTCAAAACGAGCGCTGGTTTGTCGCCGCGCTGGGGGTTTATGGCCTGACGTTTTATTCGTATGGCACGACGTATGTGATGGTGCCTGCCTTCCTCCTGATGGTCACCGCGGCGTTTCTGGCCCGCAAGGTCATCCGCTTCAGGACCGCGCTGGCCGGGTTTGCATTGACTGGCCTGCTGGCGCTTCCCATCCTGGTGTATGTCGTGATCAATACCTTTCCGGCGCTGGGATGGGGATCGGTACAGACCCCCTGGTTTTCCATCCCTAAATTGCCGGGGGAGGCGCGCTACTTCCAGGTCTCTTCCATTTTTACCGGTGGCGATTTCTTTGAGACGCTGGCGGACAACGCGGCTGCGCTGGTGCGGCTGCTGATCCTCCAGAACGACCGCCTGATCTGGAACGCCCTGCCGCGTTACGGCGTTGTTTATCTCTTCAGCCTGCCGCTGATCGTGGCGGGCGGGCTGATATTGGTGAAAGACCAGTTGGATAGCAGGGAACTGCGGGGCAATTACGTCTTTCTGGCCTGGCTGCTCAGTTCGGTACTGCTGGCGCTGGTGATGCCGGTCAACATCATCCGTATCAACATCATCTTTTTGCCGATCGTTTACCTGATCGCCAGAGCGGTGGTGTTTGCCGGCCGCCAGGCAAAGGTCCTGGCGGCTGCGCTGTTGCTGCTTTTTGCGGGCTGGTTCGGGCTGTTTGTGAACGAGTACTTTACCGCCTACCCGGAACAGATTGATGCGCCTTTTTACGATTCGCTCGACGAGGCCATTGCCTATGCCTCGGAGGAGACCGGCGGCGAGGTGGTGATCTCTACCTCGCAGATCTTTATGCCGTATATCTATGTCCTTTTTTACCAGCAGGTGGATCCCAACGAATTCCTGAGCACGGTCCAGTACGCCGACCCGACCGCGCCCTTCCGGCATGTCTCCTCTTTCGGGCGCTATACGTTCATGGAAGCCGCCGATATACCGCCTTCAGGGGCCACTGTGATCCTGGACAACAGCGAGTTAGGGCAGTTCGACCTGGCCGGTTACCGGGTTGTATCCTTTGAACATTACAGCGTTTTGGTGCCGCACGGCGCGCCAACTGGGGCTGGGGGTGAGGAACCTTCTAATTGAAACAGGCATCATCCAGGCTGGGATCTTGATACAGGGGCTGAGGCGATCCAGCGCTCACTTCCCCATCGCGGGTCACGGTGATCTCTATGCCGTAAACAGTGTGCGGCCCGCAGCCGCAAACGCGTTCATCCACCAGGTTGACGCGATAGCCTTGCGATGATTCGACGGCGTGGGTTTCTTCCAGCCGGTTGACAAAGTAGCGCAGGCCGGGTTGGGGTTGGTGGCCAAAAAATGGCGTATAGCCGGTGGCGGCCGCGGCGTAGCTGATGGCCTCTGCTGGGGTTTCGATGGGGGCGAAGACGGCTTTTAGATCTGCTATGTTCCTGATTAGCTGATAACTCCCTTCTCGCCCGATCACGTAGCGCAGATAAAACGCTTTGCTGCAGCCCTGATTCACGATGTACTCGTCCTGCAGGAGCGATTCACCTTGCGCCGGCTCTACCCGGCAAACCAGCAGCGGGATAGAAGGCGTCAGGCCGCCCAGACTTTCGGGTGGGCGGAAGACCTGGCGGCAGCCAAGCCGTCCCAGTGGAGATTGCGGAGCGCAGACGCGGAAATAATACTCGTCTGAGCAATTGGATCCCAGGTAAAGCTCCGGGCTGACGGTTGAGACCGGCCAGGGGTAACGAGTGACCTCAGGAAGGGCTGCTTTTCCACAGGCGGCTGCCAGCCCAGTCAGTATCATCAGCAGCGCGGCGATGGGAACGCTCTGCTTGCGGTGCGGTGGTTGCAGAGTCTGGCCGGGAAAATCGTAATTACGGCGCGCTGACAGAGATCGGGTAATCTGCCGTATTGTTCGACTCATCGCTCTCGCTGACCGTGTTTCCTGTATCTACGATGACGCGCGTGGTCTTTGGCGGTGGGTACCAGCTCGAAAAAGTGAAGTCGCATTCCAGGATGCGCCCGCCTCTGGCGTTGGTGCTGGGGACATCCCAGCTGCAGGAGGGATTGCTGAAGGTGCTTAATCCCCACCACCTGACGGTATAAGCTCCCGCTGCGGCATTGCCCTGGTTATAGACCCCTACCCGGACGTGAACGGGAGAACCCTGGACGGGCGTGGGGGGGTTCAGGCTGAACTCCGAGACGTAAAGATCCGGCTTGGGTTCTGCCGCAGGCGGCGGCGCGGCGGGCGCCACAGCCACGATCTTTACCCAAAAGGCTCCGTTCGCGTTTCCACCGATGCCAAAGTCTTGCCCGCTTGCCGAGCGCAAACGGAAGTAACCCTGATAGGTTCCTGCGGCATCGGGAGCGCGCAGGGAGACTGTTGCGTCTACTGTGCCTCCTGGGGCGATAATCCCGCTGGTGAGTGGGGTGGAAAGAGCGGCGTTCATTTGATCGCCAGAAACAAAAATGATTTGGTAACCAGAAGTCCAATTGCAGGTTCCGATATTCTTCAGCCGCCAGGTCTTGTTGAAGGTTTGTCCTGTTTGCACATTGGAGTCATCTGGAAAGGTCACATCTGCAATGAACTGCGCCCAGTTGCACGGGATCGTGACCGGGCTGAGGGTGGGACTCGGTGAAAGGGTGGCAGTGAAAGCCTCCGTTGGAGCAGGGACGACCGTCCAGGTGGCAGAGGATTGCGCTGTTGTTGTTGGACTCGCAGTTGCTCCTGCGAGGGCAGTTTCGGTCAACTCCGCGGCGAAGGTTTGCGCAACAGTGGTTGGGTTTACGCTTCCAAACCCAAAGGGCAAGTTGCAGGCCAGCAGGATCACCCCCGTCAGTGCAGAGATTGTCAGATTTCTTCGTTTATGGTTCATTGCATCCCTCCCGGATGAGTCCATCCCTTCGGATCTGGTTCTTGCAATAGATTAGATTAGCGTAGTATGGGAAGGGATAGATAGGATATTAGTTGAAGACGAACAGCGACACTCTACCGCGCAGGGTTGTCTTGTGCTTTCTCATTATCATATAGTGGTTTGAGAGAAATGTAAAGATGGGATTAAGAGCCTGGTTGTCCCTGCTTCCTTCTGGGCTATAATTAAAGGGTCAATCCCCCGGAAGCGGGATGAAGCCGCGATGAAAATTACCCACCTCTGGCATGCGGAAAGAAAGCGCCGGGAAGCAAGGGCCGCCGGTTATGTGGTTCCTGAACCTGCCCGCTGCGTCCAGTGCGGCATTTGTTCCTTTTATTGCCCTATCGAGATCGATGTCCGCCGTCACGCCTGGGAGGGGATACCGGTACATGAAAGTTATTGCCTCACCTGCGGAGAGTGTGTGGCGCGCTGCCCGCGCGGGGCATTGAGCTTGGAACGCACCAGCCTCTACCAGCGGGAGGGATGAGATGCGCCGATATCTGATCGTCGGCTCGGGGGTGGCAGGAGTGTCGGCGGCGCAAACGCTGCGCCGGTTGGATCCAGCCGGTGAGGTCACGATGGTTAGCTATGATCCCTTTGGGTATTATTCCCGTCCTGGGCTGGCTTATTACCTGACGAACGAGATCGGCGAAAAACAATTGTTTCCCTTTCAGGAAAAAGACTGGCAGGCTTTAAAGATTCGCAGGCTGCGCGCCTGGGTGAGCAGGTTGCACCCGGCCGAGCACCGCCTGGAATTGAGCGATGGCGCCAGCCTGGTATACGACCGCCTGCTGCTGGCAACCGGTTCGCAGGCTCTCCCGCTGGGCATTCCGGGCGCTGATCTGGAAGGCGTGGTAAAACTGGATGACCTGGCGGACGCCCGCCGCATCCTAAACTTGTGCAAGCGGGCGCGGCGCGCCATCGTGATTGGCGGCGCGATCACAGCGCTGGAATTGGTGGAAGGGTTGCGGGCCTGCCGGCTGCAAGTAACTTACCTGCTGCGCGGCAGCCGCTATTGGTCCGGTGTGTTGGATGAAACCGAAGCGCGGCTCGTCGAGCGCCGCCTGGCGGAAGAGGGCGTGCATATCTTGCCCCACACCGAGCTGGCGGCTTTTCAGGGACAGAGGGGCCGTCTGACCGGCGCCGTTACAACTACGGGGCAGCATATTCCTTGCGACCTGGCGGCGGCAGCGATTGGAATTGCCCCGCGAAAGGAGCTGGCTGCAGCGGCTGGCTTGCGCACCGAGCGCGGCATTCTGGTCAACGATTATCTTGAGACCAGCGCCCCGGATATTTACGCCGCCGGGGATGTTGCCCAGATCGTGGACCCCCTGACCGGAGAGGCAGCATTAGATACGCTTTGGGGTCCGGCTCGCCGCTCTGGAGCCGCGGCGGCCCAAAATATGGCTGGCGAGGCGGCTCGCTATCTCAAACAGGTTCCCTTCAATGTGACCCGCCTGGCTGGTTTGCCTGTCACGATTATTGGCAGGGTGGGACAGGGCGCAGACCAAGATGTGGCTGGTATTGTGCGCGGCGACAGCGAGACCTGGCGGCAGCTTCCCAATGCGATCATCGTCGAGCAAAGTTACGAGGTCAACCGTTTGCGCTTGCTGGTGGGAGAACGCGCCCTGGTGGGCGCGGTGGTCATGGGCGATCAGACCCTCTCGCGGCCGATCTACGAACTTGTGAGAGGCGGGGTGGATCTTTCGTCCTGCCGCGAAGCGTTGTTTTCTTCTCCTCGGCCTGCTGAGGTCATCGGGGAATTTTGGAGAAGCTGGAGGGCGCAAAGTGAAACATAGCGGTCTGGAGTTGCTGCTGGCTTTTGCCGCCATCCTTGTCTTGACGCTCGGCTATGGGGTGGTGGTGGCGCTGCTCGGCTCGATACCGGCGGCGAGCGACTTCTTCGGTCACAGCCTGGGGGTGGCCGGGCTATTGCTCATGCTCTTTACCGAAACGGCGTATTCTTTGCGCAAACGCAGCCGCAGCGCCCGCTGGGGGCGCACTTCGCTGTGGCTGCAAGCCCATATTTTTACCGGGCTGGTGGGGCCTTACATGGCCTTGCTGCATACGGCCTGGCGTTTCAATGGGCTGGCGGGCGTGGTTGTGCTGCTGATGGCGGTGGTCGTCGTTTCTGGGTTTATTGGGCGCTATATTTATACTGCTGTGCCGCGCACCGCGGACGGGATCGAGGTTGAGGTCTCGGAACTACAGCGACAGATTTCCCAGGTGGAGCGCGAACTGGCGCAGTGGACGGGTAGCCATCCCGAAGCCGCCCGCGCCTTCCAACAGCAAATGGATTCCCTTTCTGCCCTGCCCGCCGGGAGCCTGGAGCTGGTGTTAGGGCGGATTTTCCTGGAATGGGGCTACCGGCGGATGCGGGCGCGCGAGCAGAAGCGCATGGACCGCGCCTTGCGAGCCCAGGCTTCTCAGTTGGAGGCTTTGTTGCGCCGCCAGCGGACGTTAAAGCGGCAGATCGCCTCGCTGGCGGCGGCGCGCCGGCTGCTGGCGGTCTGGCACAGCGTGCATATCCCGATTGGGATGGTCCTTTTTGCCGCAGCGTTCTACCATGCGGGCGCTGCATTTTATTATGCGACAATGATCCATTAACAAACGATGAAGAAACCCCTTGGTTGTCTCACCCCCTCTGGCCTTCTGGCTGCCTTTTTGACGATTTTGATCATCACGGGCGTCAGCGTTGTGCAGGGCGGGGCGCTCTTCAGCCCGGGCGCGCTCAACGCCCAGGCCGGACCCCCGCTGGGGCAGGTTACTTCTCATGCCGACCTTGCGAACAACTGCTCGGCGTGTCACACCGCGCCGTTGTTTGGCCCAAAGATGGACGCCCGCTGCCTGGAATGCCATACCGATATTCAGGCGCAGTTGCAGGACCCCCGCAGCCTGCATGCTGTTTTGGCCTCCAGCCGTGCTGAGATGAGTTGCCGGCTTTGCCATACCGAACACAAGGGTGCAGGGGCTGCCATCACCACGCTGGCTATTGAGAACTTCCCGCACGAACTGACCGGTTTTTCGCTGAAAGCGCATGCCCAAAAAGCGGACGGGAGGCCGTTCCAATGCGAGGATTGCCACAACCAGGGGGTGAGCAAGCTGGATGCGGCGATTTGCTTTGATTGCCACCATACCCTGGACGCCGCTTTCCTGCAGGCGCACAGCGAGCAATTCGGGCAGGCCTGCCTGGGCTGTCATGACGGGCTGGATAGCTATGGAAAAATTTTCGACCATAACCGCCTTCGCTTCCCGCTGCTCGGCAGGCACGCTGAGGTCGAGTGCGTTGGCTGTCATAACGGCGCCGTCACGGCAGAGATGCTGCGGAGCGCGCCGCTGGAATGCGAGGGTTGTCACGCTGCCCAGGATATCCACAAGGGGCAGTTCGGCAACCAGTGCGGTGTTTGCCATACCCCTGAAGGATGGGAAAAAGCCAGCTTCGATCACAGCCGGACTGCCTTCCCCTTGCTCGGAAAACACCAGCAGGTAGCGTGTGATTCCTGCCACCAGGATAACCGGTACAAAGGCGCGCCGCTGGCGTGTTTCGCCTGTCACCAGGGGCAGGACGCTCATCAGGGAGGGTTTGGCGAAGACTGCGGCGCTTGCCATACCCCCGAAGGCTGGGAGAAAGCCAGCTTCGATCACAGCCGGACAACCTTTCCCTTGAGCGGCGCGCATCTCAACCTCGCGTGTAAAGCCTGCCATTCGACTCAGGTTTTTAAGGGAACGCCGGCGGCCTGTTCGGCCTGCCACCAGGAACCCGCTTACCATGCTGGCCTGTTTGGAACGGAATGCGCCGCCTGTCACAGTACGGGCGTCTGGTCTCCAGCCGACTTCAATCGCCCGCATCCCTTCCCCCTCCGCCACGGCGGCGCTGGAACCTGCCGCGATTGCCATGCTGCCTCGTTGAGCGGCTATACCTGTACCACCTGCCATAACCGGGCGGAAACCATCGCCGAACACAGCGAGGAGGGCATCGCAAACATTGATAATTGTGTGGGCTGCCATGCCGGCGGCCAGAAGGGAGACGGAGGGGGAGATAGCGGTGATGATGATTGAAAGGGAGTGAGCGCAGCGGGGATGTTTTCCGGTGTTAACGATTTTGCCTTTTATCTGGGGCTGGGCGCGTTCATCGGCGTCTGGCAGACCGCTCGCCGCGCCCCGCAGGATGACCTGCTCCGCTGGATTGGTGCTTCGTGGGTGGTTTTGCTGGGGGCTTTGCTGGGGGCCAGAGTGGGGTTTGTGCTGTTCCACCTGGGGTATTACCAGCGCCATCTTGCCGAGATCTTGCAGCTTTGGATGGGCGGTCTGGACTGGCCTGGCGCGCTGGCAGGGGGACTGGCTGCTTTGGGCATCGTCTGGCGGTCCTGGCGCAAGCCGTTTGGGCAGCTCGCGGATGGTCTGGCGCCGCTGGCGCTGCCCCTGGCTGCTGGCGCCTGGCTGGGCTGCTGGGGATCCGGATGTGCCTATGGCGCTCCGATGCCGGGCTGGGGAGGGATGGCGGTGCCGGATGAAAGCGGCGCCGTGATCAGGCGGTTTCCCCTGCAATTGATGGCCGTGCTGGCACTGATCGTACTGGCGGCCTGGTTCGAAATCCGCCATCCCAGGCCGTCGCCCGCCGGCAGTTATGCGGGCCGGGTTGCGCTGGGGCTTGGAGCGCTGATGCTGCTGGCGAGTTTCCTGCGCGCCGACCCCGCCCCGCGTTGGGCAGGGCTGCGCCCAGATACCTGGGTGGCGCTGTTATGGGTGATTGCCGATCTGGCAATTATTTGGAAATTCCGGTTGTTTGGCGGGGACGCCGACGCTACTTCGCCGTAAAAGGTTCTGCGTTGCTGTAATTTTCGCAGCGCCCCGTGCTGTGGACGAATTCGCACACCCGGAAGAAGTAATTATCCGGCTGAGTTACATCCACCACCGCCGAACGCAATTTGCCGTTGCCAAAATAGACCCAGTAATCGTCCGGGTAGGCTGGCATGGGGTTGGACCTGGACCAGACCACCGTGAACCCGCCCAGGAAACTGCCCTCGGCCTGCCAGGTGATCTTTACCTTGCCTTCCCCCAGGTATTCGAGGCTCGTGATCGTGATCGGGCCGCTGGGGATGACGGTTTCTGGTGTGTTGGTGATCGAAGGGCGCGGCTGCGCTGTCCTGGTCGGTGTGGAGGACGGCGTGGCGGTCTCCTGCGGGGTTGGCGTGATGGTCGGGGCCAGCGCGGTCAGGGTCTGGACGACCGCGGCCTGAATGCGTTCTTCGACCTGGGTCGCGAGCGCTTCTGCCGTCGCGGTGACCGCCTGGGTCTGCACGATGGCGGTCTGGATGCGATCCTCTTCAAGTAGGGTGGGGGTTTTATTCACGTCTGCGGCCTGGGTGAGGGCGATCGCGGTCTGCACCGCTTCGGGTGAAGGGGCGCAGCTTGAGAGCGTTAAAAGAAGGAGAATGATCAACAAGTTCTTTTTCATCGGTTTCCTTGAAAAACCATCGCGGGTTTTTGCCCATTATACCCGCGCAAAAGCCCTTTTTGGCGCAAGCGCTGCGTACCCACTCTGAAGCGGCCATGCAGCGCCGTTGCCTGCAATTGTGGTAAACTTCGAGCGATGGATGAGAAAACACTGACCATTCTGGAGTTCCCTGCCGTGCTGGAAAAGCTGGCGGCTTACGCCGGTTTTAGTGTTTCGGCGGAACTGGCGCGCGCTTTGCGTCCATCCAGCGACATGGAGGAGGTCCGTCTCCGGCAGGCGCGCACCACTGAAGCGCGGCGGTTGCTCGACCGGGACAGCGGCGTATCGGTGGGCGGGGCGCGCGATCTACGCGCACTGGTGGAACTGGCTGCGCGCGCGGGCGTGCTTGAGCCTGCCGAATTGCTGGATGTTCGCAATACCCTGGTGGCGGCCCGCGACCTGGGGCGGCTGCTGGAGCGCTACGCCTCCGAAATGCCCAACCTGGCCCTCCTGGGGGCACTGCTGCCGCCGCCCTCGGGTATCATCGAGGCGATCAGCCGGGCGATTTCTGAGCGCGGCGAGGTGGTTGATCAGGCTTCGGATCGTCTGGCGGCTATCCGGCGGGATCTTAAAATTTCGCACGACCGCTTGTTGGGACGCCTGGAGCGCATGATCAACGACCCCAAAAACTCCCCCATGCTCCAGGAGGCTCTGATCACCCAGCGCAGCGGCCGCTATGTCATCCCGCTGCGAGCAGAATTTAAAGGACAGATCCGTTCTATCATCCATGACCAGTCCTCCTCCGGCGCCACGCTATTCATCGAACCGCTGGCGGTGGTAGAGCTGAATAACCAGTGGCGCGAACTTCAACTGGCAGAACGGGAAGAGATTCGGCGTATCCTGGCCGAACTCGCTGCGCAAATTGGGCGGCACGCTGCGGCGATCAACGAGATCCTGGCCGCGCTAGCGCAGATTGATCTGGCTTTGATGTGCGCCCGCTACGCCGAAGATCTGCGCGCCGCCGAGCCCGTCCTGCTTCCCTTCCAGCCACGCCCCAATCATCCGGGCTCGGTCATCAAGCTGTTTCATGCCCGGCACCCTCTTTTGCCGCCCGAAACGGTGGTTCCGATTGATATTGATCTGGATGACAATAGCTTTGCGGTGGTGATTACCGGACCGAACACCGGCGGAAAGACCGTCACCCTTAAGACGGTGGGCTTGCTGGCGCTTATGGCGCAGTCGGGGTTGCATATCCCGGTGCAATCGGGTTCGGCGCTCAGCCTCTTTGAAAATATCTTCGCCGATATTGGCGACGAGCAATCCATTGAACAATCACTTTCCACTTTCTCTGGTCATATCACCAATATTGTCCGCATTCTTGATCAGGCCAGTTCATCTACGCTGGTTCTCCTGGATGAATTGGGCGCCGGCACCGACCCGCAGGAAGGCGCCACTCTGGCGCGCGCTTTGCTTGCCCACCTGGTCGAGCGCGCCATCCCCTGCCTGGTGGCTACCCATTACCCGGAACTCAAAGCATTTGCACACGCCACCCCTGGAGTGGTCAACGCCAGCATGGATTTCGATCCCCAGACGCTGCGGCCAACTTACCGGCTGACGATCGGGCTGCCGGGCCGTTCTAATGCGCTTTTGATAGCCGAGCGGCTGGGCCTCTCTCCGGAGATCATCCACGCCGCCCGCGCCGGGATTGATCCTTCTGATCTAAGGGCGGAAGACCTGCTGGATGAGATCCACCGACAGCGCGATCATTCGCGTCAGGCCAGCGCCCAGGCTGATCTGGCCCGAAAAGAGGCCGAAAAATTGCGTTACGAACTGGTGCGGCGGCTTGAGAACATCGAGGATGAGCGGATGAAAGTGCTGGCAGACGCCCGCGCCCAGGCTCAGCGGGAGGTCGAAGCTTTGCGCCTCGAACTGGAAGAAGTGCGCCGTGAACTCCAGCGCGCCCGCCAGCCGCTCGAAGCCCTCAAACCGCTATTAGAGAAGGTGGAGGCGCTGGAAGTGGAAACCGAAAAACCGGTTGTCCGGCGCGGCCAGGCATCAGGGAAATTTCAGCCGCTGCAGGTGGGGACGCGCGTCCGGCTGCGCTCGCTGGATGTGGATGGCGTGGTGATGGCGATCGGCGAAAACGATCTGGAAGTGCAAGTTGGCACGCTGCGCGTCCGGGCTCGCCCGAATGAAATCCAGCGCATCGGCGAAGAAGAATCCCCTCCGCCTGAACCGCCCAAAACCTCGACCCGGCTTCGGCGCGCTGCGCCAGACAAAAAAGTAGAGCGTTCCGCTGTTTTTCATCCCTCGCCAGGGATCGAATTAGACCTGCGCGGCGAACGCGCCGAAGATGCTCTGCCGGCGCTCGAACGATTTATCGAACAGGCGTATCTGGCGGGGCTGCCATTCGTGCGCATTATTCATGGTAAGGGGACAGGCCGTCTCCGGCAGGCAGTGCGCGATTCGCTCCGCCGGTTTTCACAGGTTGATCGCTTCGAAAACGGCCTGGATGCCGAGGGCGGCGAAGGCGTCACGGTCGCGCACCTGCAAAGCGACTGAGGCTGGCCAGGATCAATCTTCGTGATTCATATTAAAATATTTCGGTGGGGGAATACCCTTTTTGGGAGGATAAGATGGCTTTAGAAATTATAGTAGGCACGCAATGGGGAGATGAAGGCAAAGGGCGTGTGGTGGATATGCTTTCGGCTGGCGCGGCCATCGTCGCTCGTTACAACGGCGGCGATAACGCCGGACACACCGTCACGGTTGGCGCTACGACGTTCAAACTGCATCTGCTGCCGTCGGGGATGATCCACCCTGAAACGATGGGCGTCTTGGGCAACGGGATGGTGGTCAACCCGATTACCCTTTTGAAAGAAATGGAGATGCTCCGGCAGAATGGTCTGGAGGTCAATCCCGGGCGGTTGCGGCTCTCTTTTGCGGCTCATCTGATCACCCCGGCTCATAAAGCGCTGGACAATGCGCAAGAAGCTGCACGGGGCAAGGCCCAATTGGGCACCACCGGCCGCGGCATCGGCCCGGCATACACCGATAAGGCTGCCCGACGGGGGCTGCGCGTTCAGGATATGCTCGATCTTGAACAATTTTCTCAAAAGTTCAAGGCGCATATCGCCGAGGCAAACCAGTCGCTGGTCAATCTCTATGGGGCTGAGCCCTTGAATGAACAAGCCTTGCTGCCGGAGTTCATGGAATACGCTCGTCAGCTCCAGCCGTATGTGGACGATACTGGCGGGCTGGTGCATCATGCCCTGACGGGCGGCAAGCGCGTGCTGGCGGAGGGTGCCCAGGGCACGCTGCTGGACCTCGATCTCGGCACCTATCCGTATGTCACCAGTTCTTCCCCGCTTGCGTCGGCCGCGCTGAGCGGTTTGGGGCTGGGCGCCATCCCGGTTGGGCGCGTTGTGGGTGTGACCAAAGCCTTCCAGACCCGAGTGGGTGCGGGTCCTTTCCCGACCGAAGTCTTCGGCGAGGATGCGGATCGCCTGCGCGGCAGCGGTTCGAAACCCTGGGATGAATTCGGCACCACCACCGGCCGCCCGCGCCGGGTGGGCTGGTTGGACGGCGTCCTGCTGCGTTATGCCATCCGCATCAACGGCGTCACCGAGCAGGTCATCACCAAGATGGATATTCTGAGCGGCTTGCCCGTCCAGCGCATCTGCGTTGCCTATCGCGCTGGAGGCAAAATTTTTGAAAACCTGCCCATGGGCCCGGCCGATCTTTCTCCCTTTGAGGCTGTGTATGAAGATTTGCCTGGCTGGGACGCAGACCTGACCGGCGTCCGTTCCTGGGAGGACCTGCCTGCCGAAGCCAGGCACTACGTCCGCCGCATCGAAGAGATCAGCGGCGCGCCCGTCCGTTATGTGTCGGTTGGCCCTGAAAGAGAACAGGTTGTAGAAAAAACCTCGTGAAGTTCATCCGCTCTATCTTGTGGCTTTGTGTGGCCTGGTTGTTGGCAGCCTGTTCTGCCGTCTCGTCCCAGGAGGTAGAAACGTCCTTACCCCCAACCGGGCCCCCGGTGGAGACGATCACCAGCACCGTGATCTGGTTTCCTGCCACCGATACCCCCCGGCCCGTGGTCACCCCGACGCTGCTGCCGACCCGCGACCTCCGTCCCGGCGTCGGCGAGCAGATTTTCAGCGACCTGTTCACCCCCGATTCCGAATGGCAGCTTGCCAGGGACGCCGCTGGCAGTGTGGCTTACGGCAATCATGAGCTCACCCTCGCGATCCGCCAGCCGAAAGCGGCGCTTTTCAGCCTGAACCGCCAGCTTTTTTTGAGCGATTTTTACCTTGAGGTTACCGCCAACCCCAGCCTGTGCCGGGGGGAAGATGTGTACGGCCTGCTCTTGCGCGCCGCCGCCCCCACGGACGCCTATCGCTTTCTGGTTTCGTGCAACGGCCAACTGCGGTTGGAACGCATCAAGAACAGCAAGGTCGTTATTCTTCAGGATTGGACGCCCAGCGGCCAGGTGCCGCCTGGCTCTCCGGCGATTTTGCGTATCGGCGTGTGGGCGTTGAGGAACGAACTGCGCTTTTTTGTGAACGACTTTTACCAGTTCAGCGCCAGCGATCCCATCTGGCGCAATGGGGGGCTGGGGTTTTACGCGCGCTCGGCTGGTGCAAATGCCCTTACGGTGAATTTTACGAACCTGGCGATCTATACGCTCAACCCAGAAGAGGTGCCGCCCACCGAAACGCCTACGGCCACGCCCCCGCCAACGGCGACCGTGACGCGCATCGCGCCTAGGCCCACTTATTTGAATCCGTGAACCGCGTTTGGGTAGGTTCTTTTCGCGGCATATTTACTGCCGATCTAACCCCTCATCGTCTTTTCCTGCGGCGCTTTCCTTGCGCCAAAACAAAGAAGCTTTCTAAAAACCTGGTATCGTTAAACCTGGATATCTCACAGCCCGAGGGTTGACCGACCATGTACGATTCTTTCAGCGCAGACTATGACCGTTTTGTAAACTGGCAAAACCGCCTTGCGTTCGAAATGCCGTTCCTCGAAGCGTTGCTGCGTCCATTGGCGGACGAGGCAGGGGCGCGCCCGCTGCGCGTGCTGGATGCCGCCGCCGGCACGGGGATGCACGTTATCGAACTGGCGCGGCGGGGGTACGAGGCTTTTGGCGCCGATTTGAGCGGCGGGATGATCGAACGCGCCCGGGCCAACGCCCTGGCGGCGGGCGTGCAGGCGGGTTTCGAGACGGCCGGCTTTGGCCAGTTACGGGAGACATTTTTTAAAGACGCTGCCGCGCCGCGCTTCGACGCTGTTCTGTGCCTGGGCAACTCGCTCCCCCACCTGCTGAGCCTTGCCGAGATCCAGGACGCTCTGGCCGACTTCGCGGCCTGCCTGCGGCCTGGCGGGCTGGTCTTGATCCAGAACCGGAATTTTGACGCAGTGGTTGTCCAAAACGAACGGTGGATGGAGCCGCAGTCTCACCGCGAGGGCAACGCCGAGTGGCTGTTCCTGCGGTTTTATGACTTTCTGCCCGATGGCCTGATCAATTTCAACGTCGTCACGCTCCAGCGCGCCGGTCAGGGCGAATGGCGGCAAAAGGTGAGCAGTGCCGGTCTCTATCCACTGCGCCAGCGGGAACTGGCAGCGTTGCTGAAGGCAGTCGGGTTTGAAGCCCTGGCCTGCTTTGGCAGCATGGCTGGAGAGGCGTTTGATTTGGAGAAGAGCGGTAACCTGGTGGCTGCGGCGCGCAGGACTTAGCTTTCCTTGCCGCTTTGGTACGTATGGTGCAAGCCGCTATCTTCGCTTTCCAGCATGGCTTGCTGCAACTCAGCGATCATCCCCACACCGTGACGGTATTGAAAAGGCCACATCGATTGCAGATGGAAGAATGCTACACGGTCGCCGTCTTTGAGCGGGTGATCCAGGTCGGGCTGGATGCCAGGCATTGCGCTCAAATCTCCGTTGATGAAGGTGATGCCGCGTTCTTGGGTGTCCATTTTCAGCGCCTTCAGCAGGTCGCGTAAAGCGCTGCCTTCCGGAATGGAAACCTGGGGATTGGCAAACACCCGCTCATCAGGGTTTCCCCCATAATGCGCCAGAGCGCCGTATAACCAGACGTCGATTCGAATTGTGGCCATTTTTTAACCTCCGCCGATGGGTGGAAAGATGCCGACTTCGTCGCCGTCGGCCAGGACATGGTTAAGATCGCAGATCTTGCCGTTGACAAAACAAATTTTTACCTCGCCAGGCGGCAGTTTAAGCAGTTCCGCCAGCTGGCCGATGGTAGCGCCAGGAGGGATTTCCACACTGACCGGTGTTCCCGAAGCGCCTTCTCCCAGGTAAGGTCTCAGGGTAGCGAAAAGTTTGACCGTTATTTTCATGGACAGCGGATGATATCCTGCGCCCACAGGCAATCTGCGCAAGAGGGGTTCCAGCCCCAACAACCTTCGTTTTGCTCACGCAGATCGCAAGTTGCGCGCAGATCGCAATCGGGACACGAAGGAAAGTGAAAGATTCGGACTTCGCTCCGAAAGAGCGTATAGTCTTCCGACATCCAGATATCCGCGAGCGATTGCTCTTGAACCCTGCCCAGGATATAGCGGATGACACGTTTCTTTCGCCCGTCGATCGCGAAGTAGGAATAGTTGTGCGATAAAGCATAACAGGGCGACACGCCCCCATCCCAGCCGATAACGATGGAGCGGTCGTTGACAAAGCGGCAGCGTCGCTCGGCGCCCCAGTGCATGCGAGGGAACTCCATCGTGCCCCAGGTTACCCAGGCATCCAGGCGCACCGGAAACCCCCCCGTTTTAAACGGGTCTCTCGGCTCGTGCCCGTAGAGGCTCTCGGCGTACATCTCCTCGGTGTATGGCAGCACATTGCTGATCAATACGCGCGCTGCGCCCAGGTTGGATGCCAGCGTGGCAAGCTGCGATAACTCGCTGAGGTTGGATTTTAGCGCCACAAATTCGATCCCTAAAGAGGGGGTAAGAGAACCGATTTTACCCTTGGCTTCGTTCAAGCTTTTCAGGTTGTGTAGCACCTCGATCAGCGCTGCGCCGCGCACATCTGCATAGGTTTCAGGGTTGACCCCGTCTACTGAAACCACCAGCCGGTCGACGCCCAGCCGCACCAGTTCCTCGGAAATCTTGGGCGTCAGCAACAGACCGTTTGAGCCAAGCGTCACGGCCAGCCCGCGCTTGCGAACAGCTTCGATCATATCCAAAATGTGCGGGTGTGAGAGCGGTTCGCCAAAGCTGGTAAAAATGACGCGGTTTAGTTCGGGCAGCCCCGCCAGGTCTTCCAGAATCCGTTCGAATGTACCTGGAGACATGGCTGCAACCGGATCGCTCCAAACGTTCCGGATGCAGGTGCGACACTGTAAGTTGCAGCCGGTGGTCGCTTCAATATATAGCTTGCGGGCGTTGGGTAAGCGCGGATGCAAAATCAGGTCGCCTTCGCGCTCGTTTAGCCAGAATTCCACCTCCGGTGGAAAGCGGCGGCGGTGTAGGAAACTTTCGGGCAATGAGACTTTTCCGCTGGCATCCGATGGAACAATAGGCATATACCATCCCTCAGGCTTGAATTTAATTCCATTACAACCTCAGTCGCCCGGTTCAAGGCGGCGTTGTCATGCAAAATACGTTCCCTCCCTTCTCCGGCAGAGAAGGGAGGGTAAAGGGTATTCCGTCTGATCTGGATTACAGCTCGGCAAAGACAGAGTCTAGCGCGGCATCGGGCACATCAAAGACGTTGTTGTGCGGCGGCAGGGGTTCTGTCTTCATAAATTCAGGCATACGGTCGGCTTCTTTGCCAATACCTGCGGCTTCGTTGAACCTTCTTTCGGCTTTCAAAATCTCGGCGCCTTGCTTGAGGATGTCATCTGCGGTCCAACTGGTGCCAAGCACACCGTTTACTTCATCGATCATCCCCTGGTACCCGCTGGCGATATCCAGAATGGCGAAGGCAATGAACAGGCAGTGACCGGAAGAGTCAATGAAAGCTGTCGTGGCCTGGAAAGCGCGGCTGAGAGCTGCTTTGCCTTCTGGGCTTAGGGGGTCCTGCTTGCCCATTACACCCAAGATTTCGGGCGCAATGGTGTAACCGGCGGTGTGGTCTGCGCCCATCGTGGTGGTCGCATACGTGATTCCGATGCCTTTGACCGCCCTCGGTTCATAAGCTGGCATGGCCTGGCCTTTGACGACGGGAACGCGGGTTACGCCGTAGACTCGCCCGGTAGTAGCGGCGCCTGCGCCCAAAATGCGCCCAATTGGGGTGCCTTTTCCCATCTCATGCACCAGGTTGATCGCGCCTTTGCTGTCGCCAAATGGGATGACGCCCGCTTCCATGGCGACGGCGATGGTCGTGCCAGTTTCGATTGTGTCCAGGCCGTAAGCGTTGCATAATGCGTTCAGCTGCGCAACATCGTCTAGGTTGTCAATGCCGCAATCTGCGCCAAGCGACCAGTCCGATTCGTATTCCAGACACGAGGTAATCTCGTCGCCTTTTTCGTCAAATATGGTATTGGAACATTGGATGATGCAACCAGGACTACAGGCGTGGTTATAAATTTCTTCCCCCTTGCGTTTTTTGTTGGTCTCAAAGATGGCTTCTCCGGCGATGCGCGGCGCCCCTTCGAAACGCCCACTGGAGAAGTTGCGCGTTGGCAGACCTCCGGCTTCGTTCATAATATTGATTAATACCGCCGTCCCGTAGGTATTCAACGCTCCCTTGGGCTTCGTGATCGCATGGGTGCGCAGCGCATCGATCATTTTCTTGCGCCCTTCCTCAAAAAGTGCCTTATCCACGATTGGCATGCCCGGCGCGCCCATCCGGTTGAGTACGATGAACTTTAAACCTTTGGAAGCCATCACCGCGCCCATGCCGCCGCGCCCGGCGTATCGGGTGGGACGTTTGTGCATGTCGTTGAATACAACACCTGAGTTGCCATACCCATGCTCTGCCGCCATGCCGACGCCGCACACCGAAATCTTGTCACCGTATTTTTCATACATTGCCGGATACACATCTGGTAATACCTTACCCGTATATTGAGTAGACTCGAAAAATTCTACTTTGGGCTTTCCCTCCCAAGTGATCGTAATGCCCCAGTAGGCGCCTTTCTCTTTGGGCTGGCCTTCGATGATGAGCGCCTGGATGTTCATGGCAGCCAGATCCGCCGCCCAGGATGTTCCTGCATTGGCTTCCTTGATTCCTCCTGTAAGCGGCGATTTTGCTCCAACGGAAATACGGGCAGAGGTTGGGGCGCTTGTGCCGCTCAAAAAGCCTGCCGCAAATACCAGTTTGTTGTTGGGCCCCAAGGGATGGCAAAGCGGCGGGACCTCATTCGCGACCAGCGTGGAGGTCAGTCCCCTGCCGGCCAAATGTCTATATTCCGGTGGGGTTTCCGTCACCTGGTAAGTACGGTCGTTCATGTTAACACGCACAAAAAACATGGTTCCCTCCTTGAAATTATAGAAAATGGATTGTTTGGGACGTCTTGAGAAAAGGCTGAATTTTAGAAACAACCTCCTTCTTCTGACAATTATTTAATTGACCAATAAAACAGAGATAAAAACCATCCCCCAGGCTAATAGCGGCTGGTAATAACATCTGCTGCTCGCGCTGTTGAGATGGAAAACACCCCCCATCCTCATGACCTGGCTTTGAGCAATTCAATGTAACCGAGGTTTATGTGATTGTGCGTTGAATCGGAATAATGCAAGGATGCGCTACGATGTGTATCTTATTATAGGGATATTGGCAGAAGTTTGTCAACTAAAAACGCTTGAAAAACGCGAGCATGCAATGACAGCCAGGGCAGATTTCTCTCTATCGAGAAACCTGTTGTGCATAGATACTAATTTCGGCAGTAAATCTCTTTGGCGACGCGGTAGGTTTGGACGTGCGCCTGAACGGTGAGTTCGATCGGGTTGGCGTAGCCGCCCCCCATCACCAGCACAACCGGGATGCCCCGCGCCCGGCATTCCTCTAAAACTCTGCGGTCGCGCTGTTCCAGTCCCTGCATGCTGAGGCTCAGGCGTCCCAGACGGTCTTCGTTCAGCGGGTCTACGCCGGCCTGGTAAAAGACGATCTGCGGCCCAAAGGCCAGCGCAGCCGTCAGTCCCTCTTCAAGCGCTTCCAGGTACTCTTTATCCCCGCTGCAGTCTGGCAAATCAATATCCAGGGTCGAGGGCGTGCGACGATAGGGATAGTTCTTTGCGCCATGCAGGCTGAGCAGGAAGACTTCCTTTCTGTTCCCCAGGATGGCGGCTGTGCCGTTGCCCTGGTGCACATCCAGATCCACGATCGTGATACGCGCTGCTTTGCCTTCTTCCAGCAGCGCTAGCGCGGCCACGGCCAGGTCATTGAACATGCAATAGCCCATCCCCTCCCCGGCCAGGGCATGGTGTGTGCCGCCCGCCAGGTTGCCTGAAATGCCATCTATCAGCGCCTGTTGAGAGGCGGCTAACGTCCCCCCTACGCTGGCCAGCGAACGCGCAAACAGCTCTGGGCTCCAGGGCAGTCCGATCTGGCGGATGATGCGCGCTTCCAGGCTGCCCGAAGCGACGGCGTCGAAATATTCGGCTGTGTGCGCCCGCAGAATTTGTTGACGGGTGGCAGGGGGAGAAGGGAAGAGTTCTTCGGGGGTAAGGACGCGCTGCGCTAACAGCGCCTGTCGCAAGCGGGCGTATTTCTCCATGGGAAAACGGTGATTCGACGGTAGAGTGACGGTGTAGTGATCAGAGTAAAAAATTTTCACGTTGTTGATTCTACCTGATAAGCGGCTTTGCTGGAGAGGGGATGTTCAAGAAACTTTCTACAGAGGTTTATCTCCCCGGATGCGAAGCAGGTTTTGCCTGGCTGGGCGATGATCGAGAAGCTGAACGGAGCGCGCCGCAGTTCGGCGGTAAAATAACGTATCGTTTTTTGTTTCAGGGAGCTGGTATTTATGAAGACAATTGGTCTGATCGGCGGCATGAGCTGGGAATCTTCTCTGAAGTACTACCAGATTATCAATGAAACAGTCGGTGCAAAGCTGGGCGGGTTCCATTCGGCAAAAAGCATCCTGTACTCGGTGGATTTTGCAGAGATCGAGAGATTCCAACGCCAGGACAGGTGGGAAGAGGCTGGGCAGATGCTGGCGGAAGCGGCTAAAAGCCTGGAAAAGGGCGGCGCAGATTTTATCGTGATTTGCGCGAACACCATGCACAAGGTGGCGGATGATATCCAGGCCAGAATTCGCATTCCGATTTTGCATGTTGTGGATGCCACGGCGCAACGGGTGAAGGATGCGGGCATCCGCAAAGCAGGGCTGTTAGGCACGCGCTTCACGATGGAAGAGGATTTTTACATCAACCGGCTTTCTCAGAAGCACGGTTTGCAAATCCTCGTTCCGGATCCTCAGGGGCGAGAGCTCGTGCATCGCGTCATTTTCGATGAGCTGGTTTTTGGGAAAATCCGCCGCTCTTCCAGAGAAAAGTACCTGGCCGTGATGGCGCAACTGGTTGGGCAGGGTGCAGAAGGGATCATCCTGGGTTGCACTGAAATCGGGCTGTTGGTTCGCCCTCAGGATTGCCAGATTCCGCTTTTTGACACAACCAGGATCCACGCCGAAGCGGCCGTCGAATTCGCCTTGAAAGATTGAGCAGTTCAGATACCGCGCGGCGTTATCTTAATTCGACGATCTGGTTTCTCTCGTTCAGGATGGCGATTTTCGGGCGGTGGGTCTTGATTTCTTCCTCGCTCAACAGGCCGTACGCCATGATGATCACCCGATCGCCTTTGTTCACCAGGTGAGCCGCCGCGCCGTTCAACTGGATCTCTCCCTGCCCGGCTTCGCCGGGGATGGCATAGGTTTCCAGCCGCGCCCCGTTGTCCACATCCACCACCTGGACGCGTTCCCAGGGCTGGATGCCCACGGCGTCCATCAGGGTTGTATCAATGGTGATGGAGCCAACGTAATGCAGGTCGGTCGCGGTGACGACGGCGCGGTGAATTTTTGCAGTGAGAAAATGTCTTAACATTCTTTCTTCCTTCGAGAAGACCACAAGGGTCGGGGTTCCAAAAGTTCTTCGCGCCCTGGATTATAGCATCGTTTTTCAAGCAGTTTCAAAAGACGCGTTGCCCGGTTTGTTGCCAGGCGGGTTCTGCCAGAAGGTCTAATTTGATGTAAAATTAGGCTACCCGCGCCGGCCTAGCTTCGACCGGCGTTTGTGGGAATATCCATGCTTCATGGTCTCTATGAAGGTGTTTCTACCTATGCGAATCTCTCGAACGATCCCTCTCCTGATCCTGGCGCTGCTTCTTTTGCTTGTTTTGCAAACCGCCCCCGTGTTGGCAGAGTCGTCTGCCCAAAACCAGGTGATCATCTATTTCTTCTGGGGAGATGGCTGCCCTCACTGCGCTGCGGCCAAGCCTTTTCTGGAAGAACTGGTCAACAAACACCCTGGCGTTGAGTTGCGCTCCTTTGAAGTCTGGAACGTGCCTGAAAACCAGCAGCTTCTCTTTGACATGGCGGATAAGTTTGGCTTTAAGCCCAGCGGCGTTCCGACCATTTTTATCGGCGACCAGTATTGGGTCGGCTACAACGATACCATCGCTGCCCAAATTGCCGCGACTGTATCAAAATGCTCCAATGAGACCTGCCCGGATGCCGGGGAGGGCGTTGTTCCGGCAACAGCCGGGGAGAGCGCTGCTCCGGAGACCCTGGCGCCAACGAAGCCGCCCGCAACCGAGGAACAACCGGCGCAGGAACCCGCTCCCCAGGCGAAGACGAGCTTGCAGGAGCACCTCCTAAAGGTGCCCCTCATCGGGACGATTGACCTGGACAAACAATCGTTGGTACTGAGCACCCTGCTGATCTCCTTTGTGGATGGGTTCAACCCCTGTTCGCTGTGGGTGCTTTCGATGCTGTTGGCGCTGACGTTGCACACCGGCTCGCGCCGCAAGATTGTCATCATCGGCCTGGTCTTCCTGACAGTCACCGCCCTGATTTATGCGCTTTTCATCGCGGGGCTGTTCAGCGTTTTGAGTTTCGTCAGTTACCTGGGCTGGGTCCAGGCGCTGATTGCCGTGATCGCCCTGGTGTTTGGGGCGATCAATATCAAGGATTATTTTTGGTATAAAGAAGGCGTCTCTTTCACTATTTCGGAAAAGCAGAAAGCTGGCATTTATCAAAAGATCCGCCGTATCGTCACCTCCAGCGATTCGCTGGTCGGGATGGTGAGCGCCACTGTTGTCCTGGCGGCAGGCGTATCGCTGGTCGAATTCTCCTGCACGGCCGGTTTTCCGGTCTTGTGGACCAACATTCTCACTGCCCAGGGCGTTGACACACTGACTTTTATCCTGCTTATCCTGTTGTATATGCTGATTTACCAGCTCGATGAACTGGTGATCTTCTTCTCGGTCGTTTTCACGCTCAGAGCCAGCAAGCTGGAAGAAAAACACGGCCGCATCCTGAAGTTGATCGGCGGTGTGCTGATGCTGACGCTGGCGGTCGTGATGCTGATCAACCCGGCCCTGATGAACGATATCACCAACTCGCTGCTCATCTTTGGCGCTGCTTTTCTGGCGACCCTGTTGATCCTGCTGGTGCACCGCCGCATCCTGCCGGCTATGGGCGTCTGGATTGGTACAGAAGCGAAAAACAAAAAGCGCTCCCAACATCGCAGACATCGAAAGTAACCTCTGCGAACATGGCCTTCCGGCGTTTTTCCCCGTTCGGTTTCCTGCTGGGGAGTTTAATCTTCCTCAGCCTGGCTGCCTGGACGACGCCCGACGCGGTGAAATCGCCGCTTCAAGAAGGCGGCCTCACCGCCACCCCAACGCTGAAACCGCCCCCTGAAAAGAGTTGGGTGATCATTGATCTGCCGCCGGATGCCAGCCAGGCCCAGTACGGCGCCGAGATATGGCGCTTAGTTTGCAGCGCCTGCCATGGTGACCGGGGCCAGGGGTTGACCGCCGAATGGCGCTCCACCTGGGGGCACCAGGATCAGAACTGCTGGCAGTCCAAATGTCACGGTTACAATCATCCTCCCGATGGGTTCCTGCTGCCGTATAGCCCGACCGTCGTGGGGGATAATGTCCTGACCCACTATGGCACGGTGTTGGATCTGTACGACTATATCCTGCGGTACATGCCCTGGCACGACCCGAACAGCCTGCCGGAAAAAGACATCTGGGCGGTTACCGCCCATGTGCTGGCGCTCAATGGCATAGACCCCGGCCCGGAGCTGAACGCCGCCCAGGCCGCCCGCATCTCCCTCGGTGGGCCCCTTGCGCTTGCCCGAACGCCTGAAGAGATCGCCGCCGGGCCCCTCGCGCCGGAGCGATCCGCCGTCCCGCTACAACCCGCCCCACCGCAAGAGCCTCGAACCTTCAAGCTGCTCCTGCTGGCAGGGGGCGCTGTGCTGTTGGCGGCGCTGGCTACCCTGTGGGTGCGCCGGCGCCGTCCCTGAGGGGGGTGAATCTACCGGCCTTGTCCGTTTGGCGCGAAAGATCTTTTGCTGCCTGTCTGTGTCTCGAAATGACACCCGCGCTGCGCGCAATGGCTAAGAAATCCTAGCCCCCCGCCATTTAAGTGAGCTTTTATCGCCCTTGGAACGGTCACGCGCTGTTTTGCGTAACGACGGGATGCAAAAATTTGTAAGCATGGTGCAAAGCGGGATGGATTGTATCGCGTTAAATATTATGCTAAATTCTTGGTAACAAATTTAAAAGGAGTGGATAAACATTGGGGTCAGATGAATTGGTAGACATGAGCCGGGTAATTGGGGAAGGCTCGCTTGTGAAGCTGACGTCGATTGAAGCAATACATGAACAGCTTCAGGGCAGCTTTGAGGGCC